>NZ_CP156628.1:0-610112 GCF_039852015.1 Robbsia sp. KACC 23696
ATGTCATTCGCTCGGCGGAAGATCGACCTGACATTTCGGCTAGGCACCGGCAATTTCGGCGAAAGCGGATCGAACACCGTCAAGGTGTCTGGCCTTCGGGTGCACGCGTCCATTGAGAAGGCGGGCGGAGCATCAATGGGGACGGCGCACTTGCGTGTGTTCGGTCTAACGATGTCGATGATGAATCAGCTTACTGGCATCGTTGCTCTGATTGATGGACAGATCGCTTATCGCGCGAATGAGGTGGTTGTCGAGGCAGGCGATGACGTTGCGGGCATGTCGGTAATTTTTCAAGGGCAGATTGCAAAGTCGCAAATTGACATGAGTGGGGCGCCCGAGTCGGCTCTTATGATCGTCGGCACCGCCGGCTTATTCGATGCGTCGAAGCCCGTCCCGGCAGTCAGTTACCCAGGGTCCGCTGATGCCGCTGTAATCATGCAGAACCTCGCGACGCAAAGCGGATATTCGTTCGAGAACAACGGCGTCAGCGTAATTCTTTCGTCACCGTATTTTCATGGATCGGCGCGCGACCAAATGGTCGCTTGTGCGAATGCTGCTGGCATTGAATGGATTATTGATGATGGCGTGCTGGCTATCTGGCCAAAGGGTGGCGCGCGCGGCGGCGCTATTCCCGTTGTGTCTCCCGAAACGGGAATGGTCGGATACCCGATTTACGACAGCCCCGGCATTACCGTCCGCACGGTCTTCAATAACCAATTGCTCTATGGGGCAAAGGTAAAGGTGGAGAGTTCACTCGCTTTTGCGAATGGGACGTTCATCATGTTCCATCTCGCTCATGAGCTGCAAAGCGAGACGCCGAACGGGGCGTGGTTTACGCAATTTTATGGATCGGTGGGTAATGACGTCACCCAATAGCGGCAAGGGATACACCGGTACTCAGACTCCCCAGACAGCCGGCGCAGACTTCAATGCCCACACCTTCCTCGTCTGGTCGATCTTGGCGCGCGTTCGCACCATGCAGATCTGCAAAGTGATGGGCGTGACGAACGCGGGCGGCATCGAGGCGGTTGGGTTCGTCGATTTGCTGCCGCTGGTGAATCAAGTCGACGGCAACGGAAATGCGGTGCCGCACGGCACCATCTACCGATGCCCGTATTTCCGGCTGCAAGGCGGCGACAACGCGGTGATCATCGATCCGGTGGTCGGGGATATCGGTTGGGCTGGGTTCGCGGACCGCGACATCTCGAAGGTGGTCGCGACAAAGGCGCAGGCGAACCCGGGCAGCGGCCGAAAGTTCGATATGGCGGATGCCGTCTACTTCGGGGGAATTATCAACGGCACGCCCAAGCAGTACATGGCCTTCTCGAGTAACGGCATCGACATCCTGTCGCCGACCAGGATCAGCCTGACGGCGCCAGTGATCGTGAGCAATGCGTCCAGCACCTTTACGGTCAACTCGCCGCAATCCCAGTTCAGCGGCGCGGTGATCGTCCAGGGCTTGCTGTCGTGGCTCGCCGGCATGACAGGTAGCGTCGTCAGCGGCGTGGCCTCGGTTATCACTGGCGCCGTGCAGTTTGTCGGGACTATCACGTCGAATGGCAAGAGTATTGACAGCACGCACACTCATGGTGGCGTGCAGGAGGGCGGCGACATCACCGACCCGCCGAACTGAGCGGAAACATGACGCAGACAGACACGCTTTACCTGGAACCGGATACCTGGGACTGGGCGCTCGATGCGAACGGCAACATCGCGGTCGCATCGGCGCCGTACAGCCTAGCGCAGGACGCCGCGAGCGCCTGCCGCACGTTCCTGGGCGAGTGCTACTACGACACGACGATTGGCGTGGCCTACTGGACCGATATTCTTGGGCAGCGGGTGTCGCTGGTCACGCTCAAGGCGCAATTGGTGTCGGCCGCGATGACGGTGCCGGGCGTGAAGTCCGCGCGCGTCTTCGTCTCGGAGATCACGCAGCGAACATTGAAGGGGCAGGTCCAAGTCACTGATGCCGATGGCGTTACGTCAGTAGCCTCGTTCTAAGCCGTATCACTCAGCAATCCAACCGCCTCCGGGCGGTTTTTTTACGCCCACTCAATGACGACGTCCACCAATGTACCCGCACCGACTTTCGGCGCGACCGGCTTCGTCGCGCCCGCCGAGTCGGACGTTCTCGCGGGCGTTCAAGCCGATCAGCAGGCGGCGTTCGGCGGAAACCTCAATCCGAGCCTGACCACATCGCAAGGGCAGCTCGCGCAAAGCACGTCGGCAATCATCGGCGACAAGAACGATAAGTTCCTGGCGCTGGCCAACGGCGTGGACCCGGCGTACGCCGCGGGCCGGATGCAGGATGCGATCGGGCGGATCTATTTCATCACCCGCATCGCCGCGCAGGCGACTGTGATAGAAGCGCCCTGCATGGGCCTTGCTGGCACGGTGATCCCAGCGAACAACGCCCTAATCGTAGACGCTGCGGGAAACATCTGGTCGTGCACGGCGACGGTGACGATTCCGGCGAGCGGGACCGTGACGACGTCGTTTGCGTGCACGACCACAGGCCCTACCGCGGTGCCGGCGCTGAATGGCGTCTCGATCTACAAAGCGATCCCGGGATGGGATTCGGTGACGTGCGCCTCAGGCGTCGTCGGGAACGCCGTGGAGACGCGGACGGCATTCGAGTTTCGGCGTCGGCAGTCGGTCGCGCTCAATGCGCAAGGATCGCTGCCAGCTGTCCTTGGCGCGGTGTTCAACGTGTCCGGCGTGCTGGACGCCTATGCGACCGAGAACAACGAGTCGGTGCAGAGTGGCGCGGTCTTTACCGGTTCGATCACTGGGGGCACCCTCACGGTCTCTGCGGTGGAGTCCGGAACGCTTGCCGTCGGCCAGACGGTGGTTGGCACCGGCGTCAAGCAAAGCACCTTGATCACGGCGCTCGGCTCCGCGACCGGCGGCGTCGGCACCTACGCGGTCAGCATCAGCCAGACCGTGGCATCGACAGACATGACGGCGGCGGTCGGCGGTGTGCCGCTTGGCAAAAACTCGCTCTACATCGGCGTTACCGGGGGTGAGGCGCAAGCAGTGGGCGCGGCCATTTGGGGGAAGAAAAGTCCTGGCTGCAATTACAACGGCGACACCACGTTCACCTACACGGATCCGGGTCCGACTGGCTACCCGTACAGCCCGCCATTGCCGACATACACCGGCAAGTTCCAGACCCTGAAGAACACGCCGATCTGGTTCTCGATCGCGATGCAGAACAACGCCAACGTTCCGTCGGATGCGATCGCGCAGGTGCAGGCGGCAATCATCGCCGCATTCACTGGGGCGGACGGCGGGACGCGCGCACGAGTCGGCTCGTGGATCTTCGCGAGTCGCTTCTACGGAAGCATCGCCGCGCTCGGCACGTGGGCTCTGATCTATTCGATTGAGCTCGGCGTCGGTGTTGCCGATCAGAACGCGGTGCTGATGCAGATCGACCAGGAGCCGACAACAGCCGCGACCAACATCTCGGTGGTGTTCACCTGACATGGAAAATCTCATCGACACGAAGCTGTCGCAGTACGCGAACAGCCCAAAAATGATGTCGCTGATCGCGTCGCTCAATGATGCGATCGATCCAGCGGCTGACATCGATGCGTTCTACGAGATGGTGTGGAACATCGACACTGCGCAGGGATATGGCCTTCAAGTGTGGGGGCGCATCGTCGGCGTGTCCGATGTGTTGACGGTGGCCGGTGGTAAGACGCTCGGCTTTGATGAAGCCGGTACCGACTCGGCGGATCCATTTGGTCAGTCTCCGTTTTATTCGGGCGAGCCAACTACATCGAATTACGTACTGGCGCCGGACGCTTTTCGGCAACTGATCCTGATCAAGGCGCTTGCCAACGTCAGCAACTGCTCGATCGCGACCTACAACCTGATTCTCATGCAGCTCTTCGCGGGCCGCGGCAACGCCTATGTCACCGACACCGGCGAAATGAGCGCGCGGCTCACGTTTGAATTCCTTTTGTCCGATGTCGAGATAGCGATCTTGAAACAGTCGGGCGCGTTTGCGCCGCCGACTGGTGTGCGCTTCGACATCTTGAATTTGGATATCGGCGCCACCTTCGGATTTTCCGAGGCAGGCGCTAAGTCGGCCGGGTTCGGCCAGGGCAGTTTTTTTGACGGATATGCTTGATGAACGGTACCAACATTCCTTCGAAGTTCCCTATACCGTTTGCAAACGCAGCCGGCGCGGGCTATATCCGCACGATCCCCGAGGCATCGCAGATCAGTGTGACAGCGGGCGCCGCGTCACTCACCGATGGTTTCGTTCCGTTGAATTTCCTGCCGGTCGCGGCAGGCGGCGTGCCGCCCTCCGGAGCAGATTTCAACGGCATTCTCAACCCGATCACTGCTGCGATCCGCTGGGCCAGCGCAGGGATGGGTTATCCGTTTGACGCGGATTTTGCCGCAGCCATTGATGGCTACCCGCTGGGCGCCCTTATCCCGAAAGCCGATTACTCGGGGTTCTGGCTGAACACGGTCGCCGCGAATTCGTCCAATCCGGACGAGGGTGGCGAAGGGTGGGCGCAGCCCTACGCCTCCCTCAACGGATCCCCCTCAAACCGCTTCAGCGCAGCTGATGCTGTAGCTGCGACTGATGTGGTGAATCTCGAGACGCTTCTCGCGTCCTTCGGGTCGTATAGAGATCTCGCATATTCGACGGCTCCCATTACGCTGTCGGAATTTGAGGGCGTCTTCTATTACACGAAGATCACCGCTGCAACGACATGGACGTTGCCGGCGGCGTCTTCGTTGGCGCTTCGTTCAAGCTGTCGCGTAGCAAACTTCGGGAGCGCCGCGTTGACGGTTGCCTGCGCGAACGGAAATGCTTTTGACGGTCCCGCAGCAGTGCCTGGGGCGACGTCGATTCTCGTCCCTCCTGGTACGTTTGTTGACATCACGGTGACCACGTCAACGGCATTCACGCTGACGGGCGGAACATCGCTTGCGCAATACAACGAATTTCCCGTTGGGGCCGCGGTAAGTTCGTATGCAGCAGCGCAACTGCAGCAAGTGCAAGCGATGCGCGGGCAGTATCAAGGCTATCTTGGTTATACGGGCGCATCTGCTGTTTCGCTCGGTGTATCCGCGCTCGGCAATTGGGTTTCTCTCTACGGTTCGACCGCGCAGACACTGACGCTCCCCCCAATAGGCACTGCCGGGCTAACCACGAATAGCATTATTGATTTCGAGAATACGGGTACGGCTAATTGGGTCATCAGTGTAAGCGATGGTTCCGTGATGTCTGTTGCTACCCAAGCACTAACGGCTGTGACGATTCGACCCGGCGATACTGCGCGCTTTGTTGTTGGGGCGTATTGGACGTTAAGCTCGGGTTCCACACTGCTGCAGTTTAGTCCGATCATAATTGCCACTGCCACGCAACCCGCCCACGCCCTGCAACGCCAGCAAGTTGGCCGCATGACGTTCACGGCCAGCGGCTCGGTTGTTGTGCCTCCAGGCATTACGCAGATTGTTGTGGATGCTTGCGCGGCAGGCGGCGGTGGCGGCGGCGGTGCTTCCGGTACTAGCGGCGTTGGGTCTGGGGGCGGCGGCGGTGGTGCAGGCCAATCGGCGGTGCATCGCTTACTCAACGTAACCCCCGGTGAAACGATCACCGTTACGGTGCCTGCTGCGACTAACGGCGGTACGGCTAATACTGCGGGTGGGAACGGCGGGAATCTTACGATTGTCGGCAGCGTATCAGGCACATTGCTTACCCTTACGGGTGGAACGGGCGGTGGCGGCGGCGTTAATTTAGTGGGCTATGCAGGCGGCGCAGCAGGCGGCGCAGGATACCCGAAAGGGACAGATGGCTCAGATAGTGGTAGCAGCTACGCAGGCGGCGACGGCGGCACGGGCGCGTCAGGGCCTTTCGGCGGCGGCGGTGGTGGTGGGCGCGGCGGCCAATCATCTGGCCTAGTTGGCTCAGTGGCGGGCGGATATGGGACTGGCGGCGGTGCGGGCGGCGGTTATTACATCTCAGGCGCAGGTACAGGAGCCATAGGGTTTGGCGGCTCCCAGGGTTTTGCATACATTCAATGGTAATTTGATGAGCACATACGCGACAGTAAAAGACGGCATCGTCACGAACCTTATCCTCATCGAGGCCGACAGCGTGGTAGTGGTTCCCGATCCCACGAAAGTGAACATAGGCGACAGCTACGCTGACGGCGTTTTCACTCCGGCGAAGACGGAAGAGAACGAAACGACCGCCGGCGCAACCGATAGCGGTACGACATCGACCGCGACTGAAACAGATTCGGCCGCAACCGGGACGACTGCCGCCGAAAGCGGAACGGATCCAACCACTACGCCCGCAGACACGACGAAGTGATCCGCCGCCGACCCAACACCAACCGCCTGAGGGCGGTTTTTTTACGCCTAAAGGAGACGGAAATGCCAAACAGAGAGGGCGGTCGATACAGCCCGCCGATACGTGGCAGGTTGGCAGCGCGGCACACCCTGCTGGCCGAGACTTACATGGGCATCACGATGATTGCCCTCGGCTACAGCGGTCAGACGGGCGGCGATGGGTCGGGCGTCCTGCATCAAGTCCTGGAGCGCATGGGCATCGACGACATCTGGGGCTATTGCTTCATCGTTATCGGGCTCGCCATGGTCTGGTTCTCTCTGAGCGAATTTTTCATCGGACGCCACTGGGACGACAAGACGATTTCATGGTTCGCCACGTGGCGAAAGGGCTGTGCAGCGTCCGCCGGGATTCTGTGGCTCATCGTGGGCTACCTCCTCTCCACCACTTCATTGAGCGCCTTCAAAGGCTTGACCCTGACTGTGCCGGTGCATCTCGCGTTGGCTGCTTATTTCGTGTGGGAGAACAGCCGTGTACGGTTTTTTATCGGTAAAGAGTCACTTGCGCGGGCTCGTTAGCCTGGTCTGCTGCTGCGTTGCTTTCGCTTCTGCGGCGTATGCGGCATCGGTTGTCGTCGTGCCGGTCGAGTCTGCCGGCGACGTCTTCATCAAATACGCCTGGGTGATCTTTATCAGCCTGTCTGGCTGGGCGGTGAACTCTCTGCCGGTGCTCGCGGATTGGGGTGAGGGCACGCCTAGGCGAAAGCTCGTGATCGTGCAAGGCGTCATTCAGGCGCTGTTCTTCGGCGTCATGGCTTTCTGGGGAGCCTCCGGGGCCAACCAAAACATCATGGCCTGTTACCTCGCTGCCGCATCGGCGGCTTGGGCGGGCGATCGTTATTTCACGTTCGGCAGGAAAGATCCGAGCACACCGGCTGGCCCGGATACGGAAGGGGCAAAGTGAGTGAACAAGATCGAAGTGAAGCTGGTGGCGGACGCCCGTCACTTTTACAAGTGGTCCTCGGTGCGCTGGCAAGTCTTTTTGGTCGCGATCGTGGCGGCAGCGGGGCACCTCCCGGAGCTGTTGGAGCACCTGCCGACCGTACTGGATTGGCTGAACCAGAATTGGCCAGCATTGCAGCCGTTTCTGGCTCGCGTGTTCCCATCGGTCAGCGCGTCGAATTGGGTGGCGATCGCGCAGGTGCTGGCGATTCTGCTGCGGGTGACGTCGATCGAGCGAGTGCCATCTCCACAGGCGCAGTCCAACCCCGCGGAGCCTCAGGCATGACGGCGAACCGCAGGGCATTCCTGCAGATGCTTCGTTACTCGGAAGGCACCGCGACGACGCCAGGCACGAAGTATCAAGGCTACGACGTGGTGGTACGCGGCATCGTCGTTGATGATCAGCGTCGGCCGGTGCTCGATTCGAAGGGCAACGCGCGCTTGGCGCCGATCGAACTCATGACCGACTTCTCGACGCATCCCTTTGCGAACGGGCGACCGTCGAAGATCATCAATGCGCATGGCCTGTTGTCAACCGCGTCGGGCGGCCTGCAGATCAAGCTATCGAATTGGCGCTATTACGGCCCGCTCGTAGGCGCCAAGGATTTTGGACCGGACAATCAGGATGCAATCGCGCTCTACATGATCAACGAGCGCGGCGCGCTCGGATTGATAGATGCGGGGCGCTTCGATGACGCCGTCGCGCGCGTTGCAAATCTGTGGGCGAGCCTGCCGAGCGCCGGCTATGGCCAACTCGAACATCCGATCGACACCGTTCGTTCCTACTACCTCGCCGCCGGCGGGACTGTGAGTGCCAGCTAATGCTGACCGACCTTCAAATCTTCAACGCTGCATGGACCGCAATCAAGGTGGTGCTCGGTTGGTTCGGCATCGCGATCGGTAGCGACAAGCCGAAGCCGGACGAGAACACGCAAGCCGTCGAGGTCGCCAATAAGTCCGGCCGGTTGTCGGCCGATCAGGCGCGCGAGACGCGTGCCGACACCCAAAAGGAGCTATCCGCAAATGATTTGCAAACTGACGCTGGTGTTGCTCGCGTGCGTGACGCTGGCAGCGTGTCCGATGAGAACGCCGCCGTCCGTGACGAGCTCGCTCGCGCCCGTGCACGTGCTCACGACGACAGTTGATTGCGGGGAAGACCATGCAGATTTTGACCTCCCTGATTACCCGGCTTCGCCGCATCTTCGTTTCGACGCCGGTGATCCTCCCGTCGCCAGCACCTACGCCAACGACGCAGACCTCCGCGCTGGGTACGACGCGCTCCGCGCTGATTTCATCGCCCTCCGGGGCTTCTCAACCGCCCAGTCCGTCTGGGCCGTCCGCGCTGGTGGCGTCAACGCAGACGAGCAAATCCTTCGCCATCAAACCCTCAAATGCACCGCAGGCCTCCGTGCCCGTGGGCTTATCAACTGAACTCAAAGGAAACACCATGAGCTTTTCTCTGTCCACGATGGCAGCGGCTATCGCAAGCATCAGCACGATCGCAACCAGTGCTGTGACGCTGGCCAGCACGACCGTCACGGTCGCCGAAACGATCTACAAGTACGGCGCCGAGATGATCACGGCGGCCGAGAGCGCGTATGACGCCCAGACGGGTGCCGGCGCATCGAAGAAGGCTGCCGTCATGGCCGCGCTGCAAGCGTTCGTCACCGCGCTGGGCGAAGACTGGTCGAAGATGGCTTCCGAACTCTCTTCGTGGATCGATATGGTGATCGCCGCGTGGAAGTCGGCCGTTGCGCTGGTTCAGAACATCGGCACCACGGCCGCAGCCACGGCCACCGCCGACGCCGCGACCACCGTCGCTGCAGCCGCTACGCCGGCCGCAACGACCGCCGATGTCAGCACCGGCGCCGCCGCAGTCGCCGCGTAATCCCCGAATCGATCTGGAAGCGCCATGAACTGCGATTACGCGACGAAGTTTGACGATGTCATTGTTCAAGGGGCCGTTTGGGAGCGGGTGTTTTTCATCACAAACCCGGACGACTCGCCTGTCAATTTGCGTGGCGCGTCGGCGCGACTCCAGATCCGGCCATACCTCGGCAGCCCAAACGTCTTGCTCGACCTGGATAGTGCGAATGGCTCGCTGGTAATCGGGAGCGTTGCTGGATCGGTAACGTGTTCCGTGCTCGGAGCAACCACCGCCGGCCTTAAGTGGCCGCCGGGGCTACGGGCGCAAGGAACGAGGATCAGCCAGCTTGGCGTCTACGATCTGATCGTGACTCTCGACGCCAAGCCATACCGCGTGTACGAGGGCCGCATTGATCTGTCACTTAGTGTGACCCGCTAGGCCGTCGTTCTGAACCAATTTCAGCCGCCCGATGAGGCGGCTTTTCTGTTTGCGAGGGCTTGATGGTGAACAAAGTAGGTATCCCCGGGTTTCAGGGTCCTCCCGGGCTCGTGCCGCGCGGCGAGTGGGCGATCGATGTGTCGTATGACGTCGACGACTTCGTGACGGAATCGGGGAGCGCCTACCTCGCATTGAAAGCGCATACGGGTGTTCAGCCTGGAACGGATGCGACGACGTGGCAGCTGTACGTCGCATCCGGCGACGTGTCGCCCGTCGCACAAGCAGCAATCGAGAAAGCCGTCTCCGATTCACAGGCATCGGCCGACGACGCCGCGGACAGCGCGGACAAAGCTGCGCAGAGCGTGAACGATGCCGCGTCGGCAGGCGCGACAGCCGGCGCAGCAGCTGGCGCGAGCGCGGGATCGACGGCGGGCGCTGCCGCCGCGTCTGCGGCGGGTGCTGCAGCGGGCCAGGCCTCCGGTGCCTCAGCCGGCGCCGCTGCTGGTGCTACGGCATCAGCGGCCGGCGCAGCGGCCGCGACGACGCAAGCCGCGAACGCAGCTGCCGCGGCGACGGCTGCCTCTCAGGCTGCGGGCATCTACGGAACCACGGCTGCAGGCTTGGCCGCCGTCGCCTCGGGCAAGTATTTCTGGGTTTCGCCATCGGCCAATGGCCTGGGTCTGCTGGACCTCTATCTGAACAACAGTGGCACGGCCGTCTATTACGGCAACCTGCCGAGCAACGTTGCGCTGAACAACCTGGCGGCGCAGTTGCGGCTTCAGTCGGTTCCGGGCTGGATGGTGGCGTTCACCGACTCGCTGAGTAACATCGCCGGCGGCTTCCTCGCCGACGGAACGTTCTCGGTTGCAAAGCTGAACGCGCTATCGATGATCATCTCGGCGCTGTCCGCGGCGTCGCTCGCGGTGGGCCCGACGACGATCAGTGCCGCGCAGGATCCGACGTACCTCGTCAAGTTCATGGACGCGCTGACGAATATCTCGTCGGGCCTGCGTTTGGATGGTAGTTGGGACTTCGCGCGCGCGCAGATCATGAACGCCGTTGCCGGCATTCTGTCGGCCAACGTCTACGTGGGCAAGACGGCGCGCGGCATCGTGCGCGGTGACTTTTCCGGAACGATGATGCCGGACATTCCGCACGTCATCGCCTATGGGCAATCGCTGTCGCAGGGGATCAACTCCGGCGGCGTTGGAGCCGGCGCTGTCGTCACGGCCAGTCAGCGTTTCTCGGCCTTGAAATTTAGCGGCGGCGTGCGGGCGCAGGACTACAGCACGACCGACGTAGCTGGCGCGCACGCATCGTTTCAGCCGCTCGTCGAGACGATCTACAACACCGGCAATGGCGGCGTGGGTGGCGAGACGCCTTGTGGCGGCACGACCGATTCCATTTACGAGCGCCTGCAAGTCGAGAACCCGAGTTTCGACACGACGCAGCTTACGCTTCTGGGATCCGCGCCGGGGTATGGCGGCCTCCTGATTTCAGCGTTATCTAAAGGCACGGCGCCGTATCAGCGAATTCTGGACGACGTCACCTATGGTCTGTCGCTCGCGAACGCCGCCGGCAAAACGTATCGCCCGATCGCCTTGTCCTACACGCAAGGCGAAGCGGACCAGCAGTCGAGTACTCAGCCGTCCGTCTACCTGGCCGCGCTGACGAAATTGCAGACGGACCTGCAGACCGACATTCGCGCGATCATCGGCGATTCGAGTTTCGTGCTGCCGTTCTTCTGCTATCAAATGGCGTCGTGGGCGAACGGGTCGTTGAACAACACGTATCCCTACATCCCGATGCAGATGAAAGCCTTCTGCGACACGGTGGCCAACGCCTACATGGTCATGCCGATGTACATGTTCGACTACGTCGACCAGTACCACATGAAGGCCATGTACTACAAGGTGATGGGTGCCTACTACGGCATCGCCATGAAGCGCGTGCTGATGGATAAGGTCGCCTACAAGGCGACGCAGCCGACCGGCAACATGATCCGGCAGGGCACCGTGCTGTCGGTCGAATTCAACGTGCCGATGGGCAAGCTGGTCTTCGACTCGAAGCTCGTCACGGACCCGGGCAATTATGGCTTCAGCGCTGTGGATTCGTCCGGCAACGCCAAAACCATCACCGCGACGCCGGTCATCGTCAACGGCAATACCGTGCGGCTCACATGCGCCGCGGGTTGGGCTGCTGGCGACAAGCTGCGCTACGGTTTCATCGGCCAGTCAACCACGATCAACCGGCCCGGATACATCACCGGGAATCGCGGTTGTCTGCGGGACCAGCAGGGCGATTACATCGTCTTCGACAAAGCCGAAAGCATTTCCTGGCCGATGCATAACTGGTCGCTGATGTTCGAATTGACGCTCGTCTAAGAGAGAAAGATAAATGGCAAACGGTTTGAACGTCCAAGGGTCCGGAGTCTTCTCGTATTCGGTTGGCTCCCTCTATCCGGAGGGGGCGTCGCTGGCGTCTCTTCTCAGCTTTGGCGCCGGCGGGCCCACCGTGCTTTTTGGTGCGCAGCCGTCCGTGATCGGCACGCCGACCCTGAATGCCTACTCGTTCATCGGCACCGCGGGGAAGGGGTACGATACTTCCGTGCCGGACACGGTCACGAAGACGATGCTGGTGTGGGCGAAGTATCCGGCGGTCCAAACCTCGACTGCGTTACCGATGGGCGCCTATAACGGTGTCAACACGGGCGATACCATCTTCCTGAATCACACGTCGTCTGCCGACCTGTTCGAGGGGATTGCGGCGACGGCGTCCGGCGGCACACAGTCAATCGTGTCGGGCGGTACCGGCTCGACGACATTTTCGAATTCGGCCGCGTACTACCTCTTCGCGGCTCGCTTCACGGCGACGACGGCGCAGATGTCGTATGTGCTCAATGGGGCGATCGTCAACGGCGCCGCGTCGACCTTGGCGACGCGCTACACGCCGAGCCGCACGGTCCACGTCGGTGCGCCGTTCGACACCACGTCGCTAGGCAGCGTCGAAATAACGGGCGCGGGCCTTTGGACGACCGCGCTGACCGATGCTGAGATTTTGCAGATGGCGACGTTCTTCCAAAACCTGAAAGGCAGCTCGGTCACGATCGGCTGATCAAAACGCCGGGCCGGAGTACTCATCGGGCTCGGGGCGCTGCTCACGGAACACCATGACGGCCGGCTCGTTGAGCATTTCCCGCTTCAGGATGTGCAGCGCTGCGAGCTGACCGCCGACGTCCATTTTCCACGACTTGTCGATCGTCTCTCGCAGGTCCTCAATGCTGACCAGTTTCTGATGGAGGCGCTTGATCTCCGCGAGCAACGCCCGCACGTCGGCGTCGCCGCGGTGCCGGGCTTGGATCTCCCGCAGGCGTTCCATTGTGAGCGCATCGGGTGGTTTGAATCTGACGGGACGACCGTGGTGTGCCATTTGCGATGGGATATACTGTTTATCCATACAGTATATCTGACCCCGATCATGCAGATCTCAAATTTGCGATTGCTCGTCCGCCTGCGGCAAATCCGACTTGACTGTCCGGTGTACCGCGGCGGCGACAAGCTGAACGACGCGATTCTCGCCGCCGGCCTGGCCGAGCAGGGCGCCCGCGACCGCGTCCAGCTGAGCGCCCACGGCGCGTCGGCGCTGAATTGGCTGGCCGGCCTGGAAGAAAAAGGCGAGCTGGTCGGCTGTTGGCCGATGCCTACTCCTTCGGCTCGATCAGCGCGGGCCCGTCATGCCGGGCATCGTTCAGCTCTCGACTGACCTCATACCATTCGAATTCTTCGACTGACCGCGTGCCGGTCCGTGCGATCTCGGCCGCCAACTCGAATGGCGTATCCGGATCCAGCCAGAGGTTGGCGTCTTTCGCCGTCAGTGCGACGGGGCGCCGGTCATGAATGTCCACCATCCCTTCATCCGACGCGTCAGTGACGATTACGACGCCGTCCACCATCCCGCCGCCGTCATCCGGCGCGCGCGGCCCTGAATCACCTTCCACCTTCACATTAGTCAGTCCGGCGAGATAGAGCGGCGCCAGATCTTTCGGCCGCAGCAGAAACGGCTGTTTCTTGCCGTCATCCGCCTTGATCCATTCGTACCAGCAGTCCACCGGGACGATCACTCGGCCGGCCTTGAGCATCGGCTTCCATGTGGCCGACTCAATTTTGTCGCCGCGGGCGTTGATCATCTGGGGGATTTTGCGGGCGACGGCCCAGTGCGGCCGGAATCCCCACCAGACCGGCCGCATTTGACCGTCAGGGTAGGCAACGCCGATTCGAGTGCCAGGCCCAGCGTTGAAGCGCGGGCGGTGATCGTCTATGACAGCGTGCGCGTGGCGGAATGCCTCAAGAGCTGCGACATACGATTGCCACGCCGAGAACTGACCGATACGACCGCACATATTGCAACTCCGAAACGGAATTCCCCATCGTACAGCGCTAATCGGCGGGCGGTCGGGCGCGGAACGATCCTTGCGAACCTGAAAGGTGCAGGACAACGTTCCAGGAGGAACAGACATGCCGACAAATACCGCTCCGCTCGATCAAAAACATCCCAGCAATATCGATCCGTCGTCGATCCCGCCTGCCCGCAAAGAAAACGGCGATACAGAAGGGGACGGAAACGGAGGTGAGGACGTGGTCGGCAGCCCCAATGATCCGGTTTCCGATCCGAAGAAGCCATCGACCGCACCGTAAGGTCTCTTGCAGGCCAAACATATCCAGAGAATTATCATGGCACCCGAACAGAAACCCGACCTCGACGCGCCAGAACTTGAGGATCCATCCGACGCGCCGCCGCACGAAGCGTTCGACGACGGGGAGCAGGCAGAGATTGCGTCAAATGACCCGAGCAATCCAACGACCAGCCCGCTCGATCCGATAGGCGGCATGGTTTAGCGCGGCGGGGCGGACGCCCGCGGTGCGGGCTATCCGCGTTCAAAACGCCTTTGTAAGTCGTTGTTTACCCAAGGGTGAGTTTGTTACCTTGGGGTGGCCATCCATGTTGCGATTTCGAGGTTAAAGTATTGATTAAATGAAGAAAAATGGGATTGCCATCAACTTAATTTACAAGAAACTCGCCGTCACTTCGCGCGTCGCCGCGCTGCTCAAAGCAGGCTTGATTCAAAAGGAGAATTTCGAATTTTGAGTTCCTTTTCCACCTCGCAGCAAAAGCCGCAAATTACCCGCCGCCTGTGCGTCTTGCATACTTCAACAATGACGCGCACCATGACGCCTGAAAATAATATCGGGAGTTCATGCATGGTCGGGCCCTTTCTGCATTTGGACGGCGACGTGTTTTTTGACCATATCCACATGGCGGGCACGGCGAAGAAACCGATTGAATACTCTATCAAAATCCAGGTAACGCGCCAGGCGCTCAAGGATGTTCTGCGCTCGGACGGAACACCTGAAGGCCATGAGGCCGTGATCAAATCGCAGGCGTGGAAAATTGTCGGCATCGCGATTGCCAAGGCGCTTAGTGCTAAGACGCACGAAGTGACCATTACCCCCGACGAATTGCGATGGGCGGGTATCTGAAGGAGATTTGCCTTCCTACCGCCGCATGCATTGGTGCTCCATGACCTGACTTCGCAAACGTATTGGGAAAATGTGGACTTCTCACTTCGGGACGGAACGTTCCTTGCGCACTTACCAGCGCGGTACAACCGTTCCAGGAGGAACACCATGTCACCCGAACAAAAGCCTGAAGTGGATCTAGATGCGCCAGAGATAGACGATACGTCCAATGCGCCGCATGAGGTATCTGACGAGGATGAAATAGCCTGGTCGGAGCCAGGGGACCCCAGTAATCCCACAAACACCCCGCTCGATCCTATCGGCGACACGGTCTAAATCGTTTCGTCAATCGTTTGAGCCACCCGCCTTCGCGGGTGATGACAATCCCGACCCTACCTGCTCCAGTGCGATTAAAAATCGCGCCTAAATCGTCATTTCTTTTATGAGTATTTGCAAGCAGATTGCAAGGATGTCAAATAAAAAGCGCAATATAAAATTAGGATGACTTAAGCTGTTATTGTGATGGCTCACATGGGGATGCTGATGACGCCAATTGATGCAATGAAATGGTTTAGCGAGGCGGAGGGCGCACCGTCGTTTGGTTCGGAATCGGAATCGGATGCACTGCGGTTGGCGACATGGCTAGCGTTGAATCTTGAAAAACTCAACGACAATGATGTATCTGTGATGATCCGCGTGGGCGCCGCAGTCCTGGCATATGAAGATGAGGCAGCGTGGGGCAGATATAGGGAAAGGCCCGCGCTGCCTTTGGTCGCATCTGAACGCCGCTCGGCTGCGAGACGCCGACTTCCTTTGCCACAGTAAAACGCCCGCGCAAGCGGGCGTTTTCGCTGGCAGCGCTGGCGTTTCTGCTTAGATAGGATCTTACTCACGCATTGTGAATGCCGAAAGCGGCCTATCCGACCGTGGCCTCCGCTCTCGCACTACCCATTATCCGAACGCAGCGGACTTGCCATCAATAACCGTTATCGCGGTGCTTTTCCGCGTCGCGCAGCGTTTCGTCGATGTGCTTGCGCTTGTCGGCAGTACCGGGCGCCGGCTTGGCCGGTTGCGTCGGTGTTGCTTTTTCTCCAGCGCGTTGATCGGGAATGCGATCCTGCATCGTGTTTTCGCTCATGACATCACTCCGCTATGGTGGTTGATGCTCTGCCGCAGGAACCGTGCCACGCGCGAGCGCGTGTAACGGCATATTTCGGTCATGCTTTCTTCATACCGGTGACACGGGCGGTGCGCACGCTGTGCGGATCATCCGACCCTGCGGAGAAATGTCATGCCGATGCCCCTGAACAGTGCCCTTGTCGCAGAATTGCTGGACGATCGGGGGCGCGTGCTGAAAGCGACGCTCGACATGTCCCAGACCGATCACGCCCTGCAATGCGCAACACGCGCCGAGGACGCAGGCGAGGGGCCGGATCTTGTCATCGCGGCACTGCTGCATGACATTGGCTACATGCTGGCGGCCGACACGAGCGATCGAGCCGCCTTGCTCGGTGGCGCTTCCTCGCCATTCGATGCGACCACTGGTCTGCTGAGAGGGGAAAGCGCGGAGGCCAAACGCGCCGTTCGCCAGCTGACGTTATCGGCACTGCAGGGTTGGTTGCCGAATGAATCGGTGGCCACGGTGCGGCTCCTCGGTGCCGCAAAACATTATTTATGCGGGGTCGAGGCCGATTACTGGGATGAATTGACCCCAGCGTCCCAGGCGGAATTGCTAGAGGCGGGTGGGCCTTACGATGCCGCGCTGGTAGCACGTTTCCGTCAATATCCCTGTCATGCGGCTGCCGTGCGACTGCGCCGATATGACGACCAGGCAAAGCGCAACGAGGTCAAAGCGCGTCCATTGGCGTATTTCATCGATTGTCTCGAGCGATACGAGCAGCGCGTCGCTTCAGCGAGCGGGATTGCGCCCGTTCCTCATGCGGCTGCGCGAAATCGCTTGGCGCCATTTCCCACAAGTGCTGTTTCTCCTCCAGCGACAACGGCGTACTTATTATCGCCGGCGCGGCTATGGCAGCCGGGTGCCTCGGCATGAGGAATAGCGCGTCGTTGCCCGGGTAGGGAGATGCGTATATTTCGGGAAAAGTCCAGCCTCGGTTTAAAGCTGTATATGTCTTGTAATTAAGTGTCGCATATACCCCACCATAATGAGCGACACAATTCTGAAAAAATAGATCTTCATACTCGGCACGCTGTCGGCTTGTACCGGCATGGATTTTTAAACCACAGAAAATCGAGATGAAGAACAAAATTATCGCGTTGGCGCTGACAAGCGCAGGTTTGATCGGGGCATCGGCTGCACACGCACAAAGCAGCGTCACGCTGTACGGCGTGATCGACGCCGGCGTGAGCTACGTGAATCACTCGGCCGTGACGGGCGGCTCGAAGAGCCTGTTCAAGTACGACGACGGCGTTGCACAAGGCAGCCGCTGGGGCTTGAAGGGCAACGAAGATCTGGGCGGCGGAATGAGCGCCAACTTCGTCTTGGAAAACGGCTTTAATTCCGGCACGGGCGCGCTCGGTCAGAACAGCCGCGAGTTCGGTCGCCAAGCCTTTGTCGGTCTGACCCAGAAGGGTGTCGGTACCGTGTCGCTGGGTCGCCAATACACGTTCTCGACGGATTTCCTGGCGCCGTTCTCCGGCGGTAACATGACCGCGGCCGGTAACTACGGCTTCCACATCAACGACATCGACCAATTGACGTCGAGCCGCGCCGACAATTCGATCAAGTACACGTCGGATTCGTTCGGTGGCTTGAAGTTCGGCGGCTTGTACGGTTTCTCCAACACGGCAGGCGCCTTCGGCGGCTCGCTGACGGGTTCGTCGTCGCGTGTGTACAGCTTCGGTGCAACGTATGGCAACGGCCCGTTCTCGGTCGGTGCTGCATACACCGACATCCACTTCCCGGCGGTCACCGGCTTCACGACGACGATTGCCAACGTGGCAACCAACGGTCTGCATGACCTTCGCACGTTCGGTCTGGGCGGCAAGTTCCGTTTCGGCCCGGCGACGATGTGGGCGCTGTGGACGAACACGCACTTCACGCCTGTTGCAACCGCGAGCTCCACGGCCAACATCGGTGAAATCGGCGCGAACTACGGTTTGACGTCGGCATTGACCCTCAGCGGTGCTTACACCTTCACCGACTTGACGGGTAACTTCGAAGGCAAGTGGCATCAAGTCAACCTGACGATGGATTACGCGCTGAGCAAGCGGACCGATGTCTACGTCCTGGGCGTGTATCAAAAGGCCGTCGGTAGCAACAATGGCGTATCGAACCAAGCGGAAATCGGTTCGAGCAGCAGCTACTTCGGTAACTCGGGCAACGGTACGAGCAACCAGATCGCAGCGCGCGTGGGCATCCGCCACAAGTTCTAACGCTATCTGATAGATCGTTATGCCGACCGGCCGGGGCGAAATCGCGTTGGCCGGTTTTTTTGCATGTCCTATCCATGCCCCCGCATGGAGGGTGCTGCGGATTATTCAAGTATGTGAATCGACTATCTGTTACTCTCGGGACAATGATTGCCCTAACAAATCCTTACGTGGGAACGAGCCATCGCGCTTGCGACTACTGTTTGAGAGAGAGGCGAGTAGGGGCGTATACGAGCATCAGGCCGTCGATCGGCGCGTAGTGCGGCAAAGATCGTCGGGTTATCGCCGTCGCATTGCCCAATAAGATCGATATCAGGTATGGCACCTTCGGCCTGGACCGTATCGTTGTACGTCGTCTGGCTATGCCTTGGGTGCACGGCGCTTAGCGCCGATGTCTCGGCGCAAAATCAGAGTCTCGGGCCACCGTCGTCAGCTCAGCATATTTCTCCATCGTTGTTTCCCGACCTGCCCGCGGCCCTGGTACGCGAGGTCCGCGCGCTATCGACTGACGCCGTATCCTCGATATTCTCGGAGCGCGCAAATACGACAGCCGGAACGCGGGACGTCGTTCGAGTCGATGCGGCACGCGGAACGTGGGAAGGCGATCAGCCTCCCGTGGAGGGCTGGGAGGCCGTCACGCTACCGGATGTCTGGACCAAGCGCTGGCCCCATCACGACGGGGTGGTCTGGTATCGATATCGATGGTGGCACGCATCGTCGCCCGGTTCCGACAGCATCGGGACCGCCGACGTTCAGGGTGAGCCTCTCTTAGCCGCGCGTCGCGCACAGGAAACGACGGTCCTAATTTCCTACTGGAACATGGCCGGCGCGCTCTACTTGAATGGCGCCTTGATCGATCGCGATGTCAGCCTCACCAAACCGTTGAGTCGGTCCTGGAATACACCGCAACTCGATGTATTGCCCGCATCCTTGATGCGGCCGGGGGAAAACACGCTCTTACTGCGTATTTCAGGATTGTCGGCCTTCGGCCCGGGCCTGGGCGAGATCACGGTGGGCTCCTACGTAACGTTAAGCAAGCGATACGAACGGGAGATGTTCCTGCGTCATGATTTGACGTTGATCAGCATCGCAGTGAACTTCGCATTCGGCATTTTCTTTTTTGCCTTGTGGGTCATGCGCCTTGAGCAACGAATGTATGGTTGGTTCTGTCTGACCGCCATCGCATGGATCATCGTCGGCTATAACGCGCTCGCGACATCACCCTGGCCCTTTCAGAACAATACGCAGTGGCAAGCCATGGTCTTATTGGGCATCGTACTGTATGTATGGGCCTTTACGATGGCGATGATCCGCTACGCCAAACGTCGACTGCCTCGAATCGAATGTCTGTTGCGGCGCGTGCTTGGATTCGACGCGGTCGCTGCCGTGTCGCTATTGGTATTGCCGGGAGAATGGCTGGCGATGGGGCGCATAGTGGTCGTGTTGTCCGCCGCCGCGGTATTCCTGGCCGGATTCTCCTGCTTCGTCTGGTTTGCCGTCAGGGGAGGGGAACGTAAACATCGCGTGGTCGCGTTTGCAACCATGGTGTTTATGCTGGCCGGCGTGCACGATCTATTGACGTGGCTCGAATTGCTGTCGGGCAATCTATATTACAGCGCGCTTACTTCGCTTTTGGAGATCGTGAGCATCGGCTTCGTGCTCGTCGATGACTTCATTGCAAGTATCCGGCGGGTCGAGCGTTTCAACGATGATTTGCGGCTCAAAATCGATGAAACGCGCGAAGGACTTGAAAGCACATTGAAGCGTCAGTACGAGCTACAACTGGCAAATGCACGATTGAACGAACGGTTGAATCTTGCGCACGATTTGCACGATGGGTTGGGGGGGACTTTGGTCAGCAGTATTGCATTGCTCGAGCAACACGGCGTGCTCCCCGCTGAACGATTTCTGCCGATCTTGAAGGAGCTGCGAGACGATCTCCGCATCATCATCGACTCTGCGGCGCAAGCCGGAAATCCGGAGCGCGCGCTCTACGAGTCTCTGGTGCCGTTGCGGCACCGTTGGACGCGCTTGTTCGAGGCACAGAATATTGATTGTCATTGGCATATGACCGGCATCGAGACATGCACACTGCCTGCTCCAAGCACCCTCGATTTGATGCGTATTCTCCAGGAATCGCTGACCAACGTTCTGAAGCATAGCCATGCGTCGCGTGTCGACATTACGTGGTGCGCGACGGTGCGTCAGTTGATTTTGATCGTCCAGGACGATGGGGTCGGTTTCTCGGAAAACCGCGATGGCAGCCCCGAGTTCGGCGCTGGTTTGTTCAGCATCGCCAAGCGGGTACGCCGCTGCAATGGCACGGTGCGTTTCGATAATCGCGGAGGCGCTTGCGTGACCGTTGTGGTTCCGTATGAAAGCGACGTGGCGATCGCCAGTGCGTGACGCTGCGCGGTATCGTCGATGCCTGATGCGCTGGAAGGGGCGCATTCGGGAAGGAAATGGAAGGAATTATCTCTTTCGATGACGAAAAATTACTGCTGTAATTATATAAGTGGTTGAAAATTTTGAGAAATATTCCGTCGTGTCAGCATCGTCCTACCATAAGTTCAAAAAAGACAATATAGTTTTACCCCAGGCGATGAGGACGATCGCCGGGTGGCGACCTAGAATGGCTTCAAGAAACCAAAAACAAACGCCTCATTTGTAATTGCGCTTGTCCTTAGCGACATCAGCGACCTGATGCCGACGGTTTCCAATCAAATACTAATTGGAGCGTCAACCATGAACACCAAATTCTTGCCTATTCTTGCCGTTGCCGCCGCTTTGGCAGTTCCCGCTTTCGCGCAAGCGCAGTCGGCGAACGGTGCCGTGACGCGTGCTGACGTGAAGAGTCAGCTGTCGCAACTTGAAAGCGCCGGCTATAACCCGGACGCAGATCGTGCCACCTACCCGGCCGGTTTGCAACGTGCTGAGAAGCGAATCAATTTCGGCGGTGCCAATGTCGCAGATTCGTCGGGTAGCTCGGTTTCGGGCTCGTCGGCAGGCGCGCCGGGCCGCGCAGATAATGGTGGTTGGAATCCGAATCCGGTCGATAACCACCCGGGTGCATAAAGCCCGAGCATTCGCTTTTTTAGCGAATAAGGTTTGTCTGAAATCCGAATTGGCGTAACGTAAAAATCGTCGGGTGTTCTGCCCCCGGGCACGCGACATTTTAACCCGCTAACCGCGATTTTTCAGGGAAAAGGCGCTACGCTTCGTGGCGCTTTTTCTGTTTACGAAAGGGTAATTGCGTCATTTCCCCGATTCCTCACGTTTTTGGTAAAAATCTTTTGTCCGCTACAGGGTTTTCACGGATCAAACACGGACATAAAATGTAGTCAAGAAACCAAAAACAATTGCGCCAAACCAATTGCACGACATCACAGTCAGATAGATGCCTGGTTTCCAGTTAAACAACCTTTTACTGGAGTCACCAACATGAAGACCAAGATTCTCCCGATTATCGCTATTGCCGCTTCCTTGAGTGCCCCGCTGTTTGCTCACGCACAGTCGTCGAATGCACCAGCAACGCGCGCTAGCGTCCGTAATGAACTGATTCAGCTGGAAAATGCCGGTTATCGGCCGGACACGGACCGTGTGAACTACCCGGTCAACTTGCAAAATGCAGAGCGGCGCGTGCAGCAATCGCAATCGTCGGGATCGTCGACGTCGGGTAGCGGCGCGTCGGGTGTAAGCCATTCGGCAGACCAAGGTAATTGGAATCCGAATCCGGTTGATAATCATCCTGGTGCTTGAATTTCGTAATTCTGTCGCGGGATAGTTTTGCGATAAAAAGCTTAGTTTATTATCATATCCACCATAAACGCGATTTAGGTGTGGTGCTCGGCGATTAATGCTAAAAACAGGAAGCGCTCCTATGTGGAGCGCTTTTTGTTTTTGGAAAATGTCGCTTGGATTTTTGTATTCCCTCTTTTTATTGTAATAGTTTTTTGTTCTTTATAGGGTTTTCACGGATACCTCGAGGACATACACTGTAGTCAAGAAACCAAAAACAATTGCGCCAAACCAATTGCACGACATCGCAGTCAAATAGATGCCCTGGTTTCCAGTTAAACAACCTTTTACTGGAGTCACCACCATGAAGACCAAGATTCTCCCCATTATCGCTATTGCCGCTTCCCTCAGTGCACCGCTGTTCGCCCATGCGCAGTCGTCCGATGCGCCGGTGACCCGTGCCAGCGTTCGGGCTGAATTGATTCAGCTCGAACAGGCAGGCTATCGCCCTGCCAATGCCAGCCCCAATTATCCGGCCGATCTGCAAAATGCAGAGCGTCGGGTGCAACAAGCGCAATCGTCGGGTTCTTCGACCTCAGGTAGCAGCGCATCGGGCGTGCGCCATTCCGCCAGCCAAGGCGACTGGAACCCGAACCCGGTCGACAATCATCCGGGTGCCTAAACCGACTGCTGTGTTGTAGGCGGTAACGGATAATCAATGAGTTCGACGAAGCGCCACCGCGGGTGGCGCTTTTTCATTTTCTGAAAAAGAGTTCGCGTGCAACTGCCGGATTCTTGTTGTCTGCGGTAAAGATCTTTTGCCTTACATAGGGTTTTCACTTCCCCTGCATGGCCATAAACTGTAGTCAAGAAACCAAAAACAATTGCGCCAAATCAATTGCACGCGACATCCACGACAAAAAGATGCCCTGGTTTCCAGTTAACCAACACTACTGGAGTCACCGCCATGAACACCAAGATTCTCCCGATTATTGCTATCGCCGCCTCGTTAAGCGCGCCGATCTTCGCACATGCGCAATCGAACGTACCGGCCACGCGCGCCAGCGTTCGCGCTGAATTGATCCAGTTGGAAAACGCGGGCTATCGCCCGGAAGCAGATCGCCTCGATTACCCGCTGAACCTGCAAAAAGCGGAACGCCGTGTTTCGCAAGAAAAATCGGCGGGCTCGTCGGCTGCCGGCAGCTCCTCCGCAGGTGTCCGTGGGTCGGCCGATACCGGGAGCTGGAACCCGAACCCGGTGGACTACAACCACTCGTGATCTATGCGCCGCAGCCAATCGGCATGTGGCACGGTCAATGTAGCCGACGCGCTGTTTGCTTCGGGTGACCCCCTTGAACGCCGCTCATGGAGCGGCTTTTTTGCGTCGGTAATCCGGTATAGTGCTGCAAAGTCGGATCTGGTGGAAAGCCTCAGACCGTAGATCGATGCTCACTCGATAACACTTTGGAGACTGGTATGGCCTCAGGGAACAAACGCGTTTTGGTGCTTCACGGCATCAATCTCAATATGTTCGGCAAACGCGATCCCAAGCAGTACGGTACAGCGACGCTGGACGAGATCAATCGCCAGGTACAGGCACTCGGCAAGGAGCTGGGTGCCGACGTCGAGGCGTTTCAGAGCAATCACGAAGGTGAAATGGCCGAACGCATTCACAAGGCCTTCGCGGACAACGTCGATGCAGTGGTGATCAATGCCGGCGCTTGGACCCATTACAGCTATGGCATCCGTGACGCTTTGGCGATTTTGACCGTACCGGTCATCGAAGTGCATATGTCGCACGTGCATGCCCGCGAAGCCTTCCGCCACGTCTCGGTCTTCTCGGAAGTGGTGAAAGGCCAGATCAGCGGCTTCGGTGTCGAAAGCTATTTGCTGGGTCTGCGCGCAGCCATGTCGGCATTGGCCTGATATGCCGTCAAGCGGCCTTGACGCTGCCTGAGGCGGGTTCGGATGTCGGCGCTTCCGCGCCAAAATCTTCCGCATCCACGTCGTAGTTCGACGGTTCCCAGCGCAGGGTCAACAGTGTCACCAGTCCGATGAAAGGGGCGACGGCGATGACCCAAAACACCTGCGTTCCCAGCGCATGCGCCAACACCGGGAACAGGAATAGGGAAATCGTCGACGCGGTCCGCACGGCGGTCTGATGCAAACCGACGCCCATCCCGCGGATCGACGTCGGATAGCTCAGCGATGCATAGGTCATCGTATGCGATCCCGGACCCATGCCTTGTCCGAACAGGAATAAAGCCAGCATCGCGAGAGAAATCGCGACTTCCGCGCCGCTGCCGGGACGGCCGATCACGGCCAGCATCAGCAAAGCGACGAACTGGAACGTATAGCCGATCACCGTCATCGGCCATGCGCCCCATTTCGGCACGTACTTTACCGCCAGCATGCCGCCGACAAATGCGAAGCAGAGATTGAGCACCAACGACGCAAGGATGGTGCTCAAAACGTTTTGTGCCAAAAAGCTCGCGATGATGACCGGCAATCCGAATGCCACGGCGTTATAGGCAAAAGACGACGCAAAGCCCATTACCGTGTGCAAGATCGTCCGCCGACGATAGACGCCTTGGAACAACGCGCCATAGCTGCTCCACCGCGCACGCAGCGGTCGTGCGGTAGGTGCCGACTGCTCCGACGCCGCTTGTGGTGCGACCACCGCATCGATGCCATAAGACTTTTTCAAGATACGCGCGGCGCTTTCCAAGTCTCCTTGATTAGCCGCCCAGACCGGCGACTCACTCATGTAACGGCTACGTACTGCGATGATGATCAGTGCGGGTACGGCGCCGAAGCCCAGGGTCAGGCGCCACAGGAGGTTCGAGTGGTCGGCCGGCAGGAAAGTAAATCCGGCAAGAACGAGTAGATAACTGACGCTGATCGCTGCGTACCAGACCGGGCACCACATGGCGACACGTGAGGCTTTGTTTCCAGGCCCCCGCAGACGGGAGAACTCGGCCAGGAAGGCCATGGCGACCGGTAGGTCGATCCCGACGCCGAGACCCATGACGAAGCGTGCGCCGCCCAGCACCCAAGCGTTCGGCGCCAACGCGCAGACGATGGCCGCAACGACGAAAAACAGCATATCGGCCATGAAGACGCGGTAGCGGCCGATTCGGTCAGTCAGATAGCCGCCGATAAAAGCGCCGATCACGGCACCGAACGTGATCGCGGACGTCACCGCACCCAGGCCCGCCGGCGTCAGCGAGAATTCCCGCGAGATATCCTTGACGCCGAATGCGAGTGCGCCCAGATCGTAGGCATCGAGAAAGACGCCGCCCAGCGCGATGGCGACGACGATACGCGCATCGGCACCCTGGACGGCGCCATTATTGACGAGATTTGAGACGTCGCTGGCGCGTCGAATGACCGGACGGAGCGGCGCAGTAGAAGAGGCGATGGAGCTCATGGACCTTGCTTGAAACGTGAAAAATCGCGACTTGGCGCACATAGAGGTGCGTCCGCGCGATGAGAATGCCGCGCGCAGACGCTTGCGCGGATTCTAAGATGTCAGGCGCGTGCCCTTAAATCTTTTCTCGTAATGTGCTTAGATCGGCGCGTGCGTCCAACACGTCAAGCAATTCGGCATGCGGATCGCCTTGCCGGGAGGAGCGGGACTACTTGTCCTATCGGCACGTCGCGCCTTGGGTTCAGGCCGCCATCGCCCAGTTATTCGGGCGGTACGCATCGGTAGCCGCATCGGATCGTGCTTGTTGCACGTGGCTGACGGCGTCGGCGAGACGTTGAATATAGACGTCGTCGATCGCGTGGGCGGAGAGCGACGACTGCAGGCGCCAGAGATACTCGGCATTGCTTCCCCAATCGCCGCTGGCATGGGCGATCGCGGAGGCGACGCTCGGCAGATCGCCAAGGTTGTCGAAGTGCGGATGGGTGCTGTTGGCGACAAAGGCGAGCGCCTTTACCTGTGTCCCGTCGTCCAACGTAACATCGACCCAGATGGGCACATAAGCGCCCATCGCCATCTCGCGAATCCAAACGAGCCGCAGCTCATTGTGCAGATCGGCGGCTGCGATTCGATAGATCAAACCGCGCGTTTCGCCGCCCGGGCAGAGTGCCAGCATGCGACCCGGCGTTTGCGGCGTTCCGCGTCCAGCCAGCAATTTCTGGCAAAAACGGCGATGCCATCCCGACAACGTCGCTACCCGCTGCGCGCCGTGACGCAATTGCGGGTTCCATATCAGCGACCCATAGGCGAACAGCCAGACATCGCCGCCGTCGGCGTGGTCGGATTCCCCCGATGGCGTCGCGCATGCCGCCTGCGCAAGCGTTGCGTGCATCGACGCTTCGATCGCGGCCGTCGACCAGCGCAGGTCTGCGGGCAAACCCGTCAGGCTGGAAAGAAATGCACCGGAAGCGAGGCAGTGACGCGTGACCATGGGAACGGATCATTGACAACTGGAATGTCTGTCACGATACCGAGCGGGAAGCGGCAAGGGAAATATTCGTTCGCGATATCGATATGCCGAGATCGCCTATGCCCGGTGCGCAGGCACGCGCACCGGACGATCTGACTTACTCGGCCTTTTCGATTTCGATCGCACGATGCAGCGAGCGGCCTTGCCACAACAGTGCATGGGCGTCGAGCGAGGAATGGCGCTCGATCGCTCGGACTTTGCCCACAATGATCGAATGGCTATAGCCGTCATGGACCTTGTCGACCTCGCAATCGAAGACGAGGTGCGCGCCGGTCAACAGCGGGGCGCCGGTTACGCCGCTGGTCCACGTGACCCCTTCGAAACGCTCGGCGCCGCGACGCGAGCTGAATTTTTCCAAGACGTCGGCCAGTTCGCCGCTCAGGACGTTGACGGCGAAAAAGCCGCTGCGCAGGATGATGTCGTGCGTGGACGAACTGCGGTTCACGCACGCCACGAGGGATGGCGGCTCCGCGGACAGGCTGCAGACGGCGGTGGCGATGAGCCCCACCGGCGCATCGTTATCGAGGGTCGTAATGGCGGTGACGGCGCCCGGAAAGCGGGACATGGCGTCACGGAAGTCTTGAACGAGGTCAGCAGATTCCACGAAAACGATCCTGTTTCAGAAAATGTGGCAAATGCGGGCATGGTAACACCTGCCATAAAGGGCCTGATGCCGGCGCAATTATTCCCTGACGTGCAATAGATATACGAAATCGTTGGTTAGCGCGCTGTGCGAGCTTTCTATACTGTTTGCTGGTTGAAATCGAACAATAGGTCATGAGCGCCATCGCGACGGAGCGGGTCTTCGGCGACGGCGTGCGGACGCGAGAATAGTCGATCCTGCGGGATCGGAAAGGATGAGGGAACGTGCAAAAGCAAAAACGAGCTTTCCTGAAGCAAAGCGCGGCATTGGGCGGCCTGGCGCTCGCCAGCGTTGCTGGCGGCCTGGCAACCTTGGCTGGCGTGAGCACGCGTGCGCAGGCAGCGGGCAAGACAATCGAATTGTTGAACGTCTCGTACGATCCGACGCGGGAACTCTATCAGGCCTATGACACGTTGTTCTCGGCTTACTGGAAACAGAAGACCGGTCAGGATGTGACGATTCGCCAGTCGCACGGCGGTTCGGGCGCGCAAGCACGCTCCGTGATCGACGGGGTGCCGGCGGATGTGGTCACGCTGGGTCTGGCGCCGGACGTCGATGCACTGGTGACGCATGGCGGGTTGGTTAATGCGGATTGGCAGAAACGGCTGCCGAACAACTCGGCGCCGTACACGTCGACGATCGTATTGGTGGTGCGCAAAGGCAATCCGAAAGGGATCAAGGACTGGGGCGATCTGGCAAAGCCCGGCGTCGCGGTGATTACCCCGAATCCGAAGACATCGGCCGGCGCGCGCTGGAACTATCTGGCCGCGTGGGAATACGGTGTGCGGCATTTCGGCGGCGAGGCGGGTGCGAAGGATTTCATTCAGAAGGTCTTCAAGAACGCGCCGGTTCTCGACTCGGGCGCGCGGGGATCGACGATCACGTTCGCTCAGCGCGGCGTGGGCGATGTGCTCGTCTCGTGGGAAAACGATGCCCATCTGGCCGAAAAGGAATTCGGTGCCGGCCAGTTCGAAATCATCGCGCCGAGCGTCAGCATCGTGTGCGAGCCGACTGTCGCTGTCGTTGACAAGAATGTCGATCGCAAGGGCACGCGGCAGGTCGCGGAAGCGTATCTCGAATATCTGTACTCGGATCCCGCGCAGGATCTGATCGGGAAGAATTTCTATCGTCCGATCGGTACCGTGGCCAAGGCGAAATACGCGAGCCAGTTCCCGAAACTCGATCTGGTCACGATCGATGGGGCGTTCGGTGGATGGCCCGCAGCGAACAAGAAACACTTTGCCGATGGCGGCACGTTCGATCAGATCTACACGAAGCGCAGCTAAGCCTGTTATGGCGTAATCCGTCGGGCAGGCAGGATTCAGGCATGCGGCCGAACGCGTGCCGTCTAGAATACCCTGCGCTTGTGATGATTTGATCAGTGTGAAAACGGACGATGAAGCAGGATGTCATCGTCCGTTTTTTTACTATCGATATTATGGACTACGAAAGATAGACGAACCGTCTCGCTTTCGGGTAACGGCTGCAATCAAACAGTCAGGCGGTGGACGTCGCCACTTTCGCCAGCGCATCGCGATTCGCCGCCAACAAGCTATCCGATAATTCCGGGTCGTCGACCAGACGCGCGAGGATCAAACCACCCAGCATCGACGACAGTCCTTTTACGGCCGCGCTGCGGCGTGCTTCGATATCGCTTCCTGGCGCCAAGCGGGTGATGTCATCGATCATCCGTTGCAGGTTACGCGTCATTTCACGGCGGACGGCAGGCGATTGACGTATCGCCTCGGTGGCAAGCGCGGCGAACGCGCAGCCATCGGCGCGATTGTCGCGGTGTCGCGTGCTCAGATAGCGTTGGCAGTAATCGACGAAAGTTTCTTCAGGGAGCGCCGCCTGACGCGTCGCGGAGAATGCGCTCGCTTCTGCAATCAATGCGTCCTTCGACGCGAAATAGCCATAGAAGCCGCCCCGGGTCAGTCCGGCATGCTTCATCACTTCGTCGATCGTCACTGCATCAAAGCCCTTTTCGCTGAAAAGGCGGCTGGCGGCGACGACGATGTTCAGACGATTTTTTGCAACCTGCTCGCGACTGACTTTCATATCCCACTCCCAAAACATGAATATACAGGTTGACCAACATGATTGTCGAGACCAGAATCATGTTGGTGGACATGAATAAGCATTTGGCCGCTTGTCGGTTGGATCGTCATCTCGGGAGAAGGGAAATGGGCAAGCTCGATGGAAAGGTCGCTTTGGTAACGGGCGGGACGAGTGGTATTGGCTTTGCAACGGCAAAGCGATTTATTGCCGAAGGCGCACACGTCTACATCACGGGGCGTCGACAAGAAAAGTTGGACGAGGCACTTCGGGCGCTTGGCGCTGGCGTCACGGGCGTACGGGGGGACGTGGCAAAGCAGGACGATTTGGACCGGCTATTCGCGCAGATCAAGCACGAGAAAGGCGCGCTCGACATCGTATTTGCGAACGCCGGCACGGCCGAATTCGCGCCTTTCGGTCAGGTGGATGAAGCGCATTACGACCGGCTGTTCGACGGCAACGTCAAAGGGTTGTTTTTCAGCGTGCAGAAGGCGTTGCCGCTGATGCGTGACGGCGGTGCCATTGTTGTGACCAGTTCGATTGTCGGCAGCAAGGGGTTTCCGGCCAACAGTGTTTATGCGTCGACGAAAGCGGCGATTCGCTCATTCGCACGGACCTGGGCGACGGATTTGAAAGGGCGAAAGATTCGTGTCAACGCCGTCAGCCCCGGCCCGATCGACACCGACGGGCTGCGTCAACTGCTCGCTAGCTCGCCGGACGGGGAGAAGCGTCGCGATGGATTTGAGCAGACTGTTCCGCTAGGGCGTCTCGGCGAAGCTGACGAGATCGCGAGCGCTGTGTTGTTTCTTGCCTCGGACGAAAGCAGCTTTGTTACTGGAGTGGAGCTGTTCGTGGATGGTGGAATGGCGCAGGTTTAAAGGTTACCCCGCCTCGGATCGACGTACAGCAGAGATGTTAGATAATCTGTTGAACGGAGGTCGAGATGGGCGGAAAGAATGTACCGAATCGTCACTACACGGAGGAGTTCCGAACGGAAGCGGCAAGGCTGGCAAATTCTCTCGGGCATAACGGAATCAGTCTTGGGCAACGGACATAACGTACCTGCCCACAAACGAGGGCTCGTTCTATCTGGCCGCGGTATTGGACTTGGGAAGTTGGAGAATGGTCGGGTGGTCGATGTCCGAGCATATCGACGCCGAACTTGTTTGCAATGCGCTGAGGGCGGCGTACTGGCAGCGCCGTCCCCGCGCGGGACTGATTCTGCATTCCGATAGGGGAAGCTAATAAGCAAGCTGGTGTTCTCGGGAGGTAGCGCAACAATATCGTATGTCAATGTCGATGAGTCGGCGAGCAAACGCTTGGGACAACGCGGCGATGCATCGTATCGATCGCGTGACCGAAGGAGTAATCGCAAATCCATGTATGGCGTTGCCTAGCTGGACGGTTCGTTTCATCAGCGGCTCAATTCGACTTTACCGTGTTGAGATACTGAGTCTCCATAAGATGCGTGATCTCGCGTTCGAGGTCCTCGACCGTGAATGGCTTTTGAATCGAAGAAGCATTAGGCACCGCGTTCGCGTATTCTTGCGCTCCTTCACCAGTGACGAACAGGACACTGATATGCGGCATCAGACGGCGTGCTTGAACAGCGAGCTCAACACCCGTCATGTCTGGAAGATTGACGTCTGTCACAAGAACATCCGCTGAAACGGCCTCGATCAAACGCACTCCACCTAGACCAGTGCTCGCTTCGTGGATATCCAAATCATAATCCGACAGCAATACGGATGTGGCTTCCCTCAGGTTTTCATCATCCTCCACGAGAATCACCACGGGGGATCTTCTGTTGCGCGTTGAAAGTTTGGTCGCACCGTGATGATGGAACAACGTCTCGTGCAGACAGCGAGCGAGTGCAATCTGTGTGTATGGCTTGCTTAATAGACGCAAACCTGAATCGACCAATCCTCCACGCGTCAAGCGATTTTCGGCATAGCCGGAAGTAAAAAGGATTGCGATGTGCGGGAAAGATTGGCTAACAAGTTTCGCGAGCTCCTCGCTTTTCATCGTCCCCGGCATCACCACATCCGTGAACAAGATGTCGATGTCGCTCCTGCTGTTTAAAACATCCACGGCGTCATCCGCGCTGTCCGCTGTCACCGTTTGGTAGTTGAGCATCCGCAACATCTCGGTCACAGTTTGCTGCACGGATGGATTGTCTTCGACGACTAAAACGACTTGACCGGCACCCTTTGGAGCATCGTTCGTTGTGACCTTGAGCGGGGTCTCGTCGTCTGGGACGGCTGGCAAGTAAAGACTGATGCTGGTGCCTTTACCCAAATCGCTCACAACATCAACGTATCCGCCTGCTTGTTTTGTGAAGCCATACACCATGCTCATCCCAAGTCCCGTTCCACGTCCTTCTGGTTTCGTGGAGAAGAAGGGCTCGAAAATACGGGCGCGCACCTCCTCGCTCATACCGCACCCCGTATCCGTGACGGTCAGACGGACGTAGGCACCCGGATCGACCGGGATTTCTTCATCGGTGGGAACGTGAGTATTTTTCAGCGTGATGGTCAAGCGGCCAGATCCATCCATCGCGTCACGCGAGTTTAACGATAGATTCAAAATGGCATTCTCGACGTGCGCACGATCTACACGATTGTTTAACAAGTCAGGCGGACTCTCAATCCGTAACGTGATGGCTTCACCAACAGCGTGGCTCAGCAGCTCGTCCATCCCATCGATCAATCGCCGAAGATTGACTACCACGGGCTCGATCGGGTGCCTGCGAGCAAAAGAAAGCAGTTGCGACGCTAGCTTCCCACCTCGTTCGACCGCCGAATAAGCCACGTCGACTCGCTTTAATACCTGTGCGTCCACGGTTTGTTGTCGAATGATCTGTAAATTCCCGCCAATCACCTGCAAGACATTGTTGAAATCGTGAGCAACGCCGCCCGTCAGTTGTCCTACCGCCTCCATCTTTTGGCTCTGCATGGAGCGCTCGCGAGCCCGCATCGCTTCGTCTTCACGTAGGCGTTCATCGGTCACATCACGCGCGACGCAGTACAAAAGCTCCTCTTTCGGCACTGCCGTCCAGGAGAGTGTCCGATAGGTTCCATCCGCAGTTCGATACCGATTCTCAAAACTGTATGAGGCGGTTCCCGTCGATAATGCGACAATCTCCTCACGCGTTTTGCGTATGTCATCCGGATGCTCCATCCACTCGGACGTGCGCCCCAAAATATCGGTTTCTTTCCAGCCGAGCAAGCGAGTCCACGACGGATTGATCGACACCCAAATGCCATCGTAGTTCGCTATTCCGAACAGATCGTGGGACAAGTTCCATGCTTGATCTCGCTCACGTGTTCGTTGCAAGACCGTCTCACCAAGCTCGTTATTCGAATCCACCAGTTTTCGAGCAACCTGATTGCGATGCTCGTTGCGCTTTAACATGGCATCTACGCGCGCGCGGAGGTCTTTCGCGGTAAACGGTTTGACAAGGTACTCGTCCGCGCCAGCGTTTAAACCAATCGCCGCCTCGTCCTCACCGGCCCGGGCCGACAGCATAATGATCGGAATGTGTGACAGCGAGGGAGTCTTACGAATCCGTTTGACCAACTCGAAACCATCTACACGAGGCATCATGACGTCGGTCACGATCAGATCGGGTGACTCATCGGTCAAACGCTCAAGCGCATCCAGACCGTCGGCTGCGACGTGAACGGTATGCCCCATATCCTCCAAGAGTCGACGAACGTAGTCTCGCATGTCTGCATTATCGTCGACCAGCAAGACTTGACCTCTAAACTCGTTGACTGATCGCACGGCCGCTGGCGCCTCGACATTCCCTTGACCACTGTCCGAAATTTCCGCTGGAATCCATCGTCGCGCCTCAGAGATAAACGACTCGGCCCTCTTGGAGGTTATGCCGTCAAGCGTATGCGTAACCGCGTCTGTCTTCTCGAGCTCGGTGCAAAAAGGCAACTTAATCGTGAAGATTGTCCCTTCGCCCACCTTGCTTTCAACGCTGACAAAACCGTTGTGCAGTTCGACCAGTTCTTTTACGAGTGCAAGCCCGATCCCTGTTCCTTCAAACGTGCGACCAGACTGATCCTTGACCCGGTGGAATCGCTCAAATACGCGAGGCAAATCTCCAGATGGGATGCCTACCCCAGTATCGGTTATCTGGATGGACGCAACATCTTCCTCCGCTTTCACCGACACGCTGATGCCCCCGACAAGGGTGTACTTGAACGCATTCGATATCAAGTTGAGGACAACTTTTTCCCACATCTCGGGATCCATCGATACGGGATGCGAGAGTGTTGGACAAGCGACGTTGTATTCCAAACCTGCGGCTTCGATTGTCGATCGGAATGCGCTTGCCATGTCGGCCGTCGCGCTGGAAATGTCTAAGGGTATCTGTGTGCTGCGCGCGCGGCCTGCTTCGATCCGGGAAAAATCAAGCAAGGTATTGACGAGGCGCAGCAATCGCTGGCCGTTGCGAGCCACCATTTCGAGTTCGGAGCGCTCCACGTGGAGCATTGTCTGGTCGGCCTCTCGGTCAAGAATGGCCTGAACCGGCGAGAGCATGAGCGTGAGCGGTGTACGGAACTCGTGACTAGCATTTGAAAAAAAGACGGTTTTCGCTTCGTCGATCGCAGCAAGCTGCTCCGCTCTTCTTTTTTCAGCTTCATAAGCCTGCGCGTTGATGATTGCCGTTGCAATGTGTCCCGCAATGCGCGAAAAAAGCATCGAATAGTTGGCGTCAAACCGGCGCCGTGGTGACACACCAGCAAGCAAATATCCAAAGGGCTTGAGACCCGCAGGATTTTCGATGGCGATCACCGCCAGTTCGACCAAGGGTTCTGGCCATGGCGTGCCGGGGAGTTGCGGAAAACGCTTAAAATCGACCTGAATCTTTTCGACGCCGTGAAGTGGCATCGGCCTGGGATTGACTACGGAGGTGTCGAACCGTCGCGGTGCCAACTCACGATCTACAACGCCGATAGCCGAGACTTCGGCCAGGGTACTGCCATCGTCTTCATACAGATAGGCGACGCAAAACGGCGCCTCCTCCGGAACTTCAGAAAGTTTCAACAGAGCGACTTGGCATGCCTGCGGCGCTGACTGTGTTACCGATGTGGCTTCAGAGATTTGTCGCAAAAGCCTCTCGCGACGCTCGGCAAGTACACGGTAGGTAGTTTCAGTTACCGCCGTGAAAATCCCTTCAACCTCACCTGAATCGGTGGCGCGAACAGGACTGTAGCTGTAATAAAAATAACACTCTTCTGTGTAGCCATACCGTTTTAGCGGCAGTAGTTGATCATCGGACCAAGTCGCTTCCCCCGTCTCCATGACATGATCAAACATCGGCCCGATGATGTCCCATATTTCAGCCCAAGCTTCCGATCCTGCGCGACCTAGCGCCCAAGGATGCTTCTCCCCAAGAACCGGAGACCAAGCGTCGTTGTATATAAGCGCTCTTTGTTCACCCCAATACAGTACGATCGGAAATCTCGACCCTAAACAAATGCCAACGGCCGAGCGCAAGGCTGGACTCCATGTATCGATCGGACCTAATGGGCTCGTCGTCCAGTCATGCTCGCGAATCAGTTTAGGGAGGTCCCCTGGAACATTGAGAAAGGAGTGGTCTGGCGTGTTCGGCATAACGGCTTGAACGATTGTTTATTCTTGGCAGGGAACGCCCGCCCTCCGGGCGATAAATTGCGGTATAAAATTGATGTTCTTAGCTTTCCATCGATCAGAATATAATCGTCCAGAGTTTCGCGCCGCTGCGTTCGATAAGCACGGCAACGCTAGATGGTTTGTTGCTAAAATGCGACGTTTTTATCGATTTTGATGACCGCAGGCCGACGAACAACGATACTCCGACAAGTATACTCGCCGCGCTACTTTTGCCGATATTCCTGCCCTGACGCGCGTCGAGGAAAATGAGGAAGCGTCTTACGAGCCGCCGAGCCCATATTGACGGCTTAGACGGATGCCTCAGAAGGCACTTGACGTTACCTCATCCTTCCAAGGCACATCATGGAGGTGAGGTTTCCAGCGGCTTTTCTAGATTCTCACGGAAAATGCGCGGAGATGCTGGACATCTTCTTTGATGGCTTACCCCGCTTCAGCGCGTCTGAGCGCAAGCGCCGAATGTCTTTGAACGGCCGTCGCAAAGCCGGGCAAATCGATTCTTGATAAGGCTGCCAATGCCTTTTGCAATCGAACACCTACTTCGACCATTGCGGCACCATCACGGCCTATAGGCATAAAAAGTCGTCGAACATGTCCTGCACGTTTAGGCCATGCACAACAACGCGCGAGCAATCGTGTTCATCTTGGACCTCGGTTGGGTGTGTGTCGGCAAACGCGGAAAACACGCGGATACCGCGTCCAATAATATCAATAGCAGTCCCGGGATCATTCACCGCAGGAAGGAGGGCACGGGATGCGATTTCCGTGAGCACGGATATACCGAAGCGAGGATCTTGTTCGTAGGAACGCCGTACACCGATAGAAAACGCCGCTCTCACCCCGCCGTCGTCATCCTCATCGACTGCGATCACCGAGGCCAACGGCATGGTGTGTTCCGCGAACGTGCCGGGCACAGCATGCAGATAGATTCGGCTCTCAGGGTTTTCAGATAATCTCGCCAGGGCTGGCATATCGATGTGCTGCACGTAGCCGATGTCAACCGGGTAAATATGACGCACAGCCATCGGCAAAACGCCGTTGACAGGGAATGGTTGGCCGCCGAGGTAGGGGCGCTCTTTTCTTTCCGCTATGGCTCGCAGCGTCGCTTCTTTTACGCGGTCTGTCGTTTCGCCGACCCGAATAAGCGACTGCAACCTCAAAGCCATCGGCTCTAAGCGATGCTGCGGTGGCTTCCGCCCATTGGCAAATATCGGCCACCACAAGCGCCTTTTGGGCTATTTGAGTGACGTGGGGCCGAATAGGTCGGTCGGCAAGGGCGGCGTAGGGAGCGCGTCATTCCTTCATACCCCCATTAATAGCAGATCACAGACCTGGTTTCACCCATCGCTTACGCCCGCGTCGGTGCATTTTTAAATTGCAAAAATCGGAAAAATACCGATTAAATTCTAAAACGGTAAATAAATTACCGTCTTATATCTATTTTAACTGTAACTTTTGTAACGTTCTATTCAAAACAATCGCTTGAATTGTCGTTAACTAAACGTACGCCGGGACGCTCGGCGATGCTTGAGAAATAACGATATGAATAACATTCGCATAAGTACAAGACTGACTCTCGGGTTCGGTGTCACGATCGCCATCACCCTGATCATTGGTATTGGTTCGCTCATTCAGACGGCGCGACTGCATGCTCGCGTCACCGAGCTAGCATCGGATTGGCTAATTGCCGTACAAAACTTGGGTGAATTGCGCAACGAAGCGCAGAACGCGCACAGGACCGCGCAGGGTTATTTGTTAGCGCTCACGCCGACCGAAAGGGCAGGAAAGGTCAAGGCGCATAACGTGGCGATTGCCGCCTATGGGATAGCTTGGCAGCAATACCAGGCAACACAAGCAGCTCACGTAGACGAGACGCTCGCGCGCGACATTGATGCGGCGTGGCAAGGCTATCTTCCGGTCGAACAGCGAGGCATCGATACCGCTGCCGGCAGGGAGAATCTTTCGCCGCTGCGCGGGAAATAGCGTCTCATGCGGCCGTTGCAAAATTCACCGTGCTTTCCGACCTTATCGAGAAAGCAGTCAAACGAAGCGCTGCCGGCGCATCTGCCGCAGCTGCTGAGGCAGATGCGACGTATAAGACGATTGTGGGCGTGACCCTTAGCCTGCTGCTGATTGCATTGCTAGTCGGTATCGCAGTAGCAATTACCGTATCCCGTTCGATTACGCGCCCGCTCGTCACGGCGGTTGGTATTGCAAAAACGGTCGCAACCGGCGACCTCAGCTCTCCAATCAATGCGACGGGCAAGGACGAGACGAGTCGTCTACTACGCGCTTTATCCAAAATGAACGCGCAGTTGGGGGGGATGGTCAAGGAAATCCACCATACGAGTATACGGGTGGCATCGGCCGCCGAAGAAATTGCCAGTGGAAACGTCAACCTTTCCTCCCGCACGAATGAGCAAGCGGGGGCCTTGGCCCAAACCGCCGCCAGTATGGAGGAACTTACGGCGACCGTTCGGCAAAATGCGGAAAATGCCAGAAACGGCAATGCGCTCTCGAGTGAGGCATCTCAAATCGCGCAAACTGGTGGCGCTGTGGTCAGCCGAGTAGTCGAAACTATGCAGGCGATCTCGAACCATTCCGCTCGCGTCTCGGAGATCATCGGCGTAACTGAAGGCATCGCGTTCCAGACGAATATTCTCGCCCTGAATGCCGCAGTGGAGGCCGCGCGGGCGGGGCAACATGGACGCGGGTTTGCTGTGGTCGCGAGCGAGGTGCGAGCGCTCGCTCTCCGAAGCTCGGGGGCGGCCAAAGAGACGAAGGATCTCATCAGCCAGTCGGTTTCCGGAATACAACAAGGTCGCGTCCTTGCAGAGGAGGCGGGGATCACGCTAGCGAGCGTTGTGACGTCCGTGGACAATGTAAAGCGCCTGATGGGAGAAATAACGACGGCCACAGCAGAGCAGCAAACCGGCATTGAGCAAGTCAATAAAGCCGTCGCGCAGATGGACGCTCTAACGCAGCGCAACGCGGTGCTGGTTGAGGCGGCCGCCACTTCCGCACGACGATGTCTGAGCAGTCGCGAAACCTCAGAACTGTAGTCGAACAATTCCAAGTCTAGGCATACGACTGGCATGGTGCCCGTTTTACTATCTTGCTCGCCGAAAGCTCATGATTTCCTACCGCTTGCCGTAAACAGAAACATAGCAGGCAATAATTGGGTTTCGGAACCAATTGCCAGCTAGGTGCGTAAGTACTATGCGGGCAAATCGAGATACAAAATGAACGTTCGAGGGTGTGCCGGTTGTCGAAGCACGGAAGTCGGTCAAATTGACTTGGCATTTGCGCTTCAGCCAATCGTTGACCTCGGTGATGGGTCGATTTACGCGCATGAAGCGCTGGTTCGCGGCCCATCGGGAGAGTCTGCGCAATCCGTTCTCGCCCAGGTCCAAGACGCCAATCGATATCAATTTGACCAGCGCTGTCGGACTGCGGCGATCGCGCAGGCCGCTGAACTTGGCGTTCAATGCCGGCTGTCTATTAATTTCATGCCGAATGCTGTGTATCAGCCAGAGGCGTGTATCCGAAGCACTTTTGCTGCGGCAGACCAATACGGATTTCCAATCGATCGCATCATTTTTGAGACATCTGAGAGCGAGACGATGGTGAGCCGCGAGCACCTCGTCAACATATTCAGGGCCTACCAACGCTTTGGATTCAAAACCGCAATCGATGATTTTGGCGCAGGTCATTCCGGGCTTTCGCTGCTTGTCGATTTTCAGCCGGACCTGATAAAGCTCGACATGCATCTGTTGCGCGGCATTGACCAAGATAAAGCGCGTCAAAGCGTCGTCAAAGGTGTGCTGGCCATTTGTCGAGATCTCGGCGTCCAAGTCATCGCCGAAGGAATCGAAACGCAGGAGGAGCGCGATTTTCTACTTGCGCAAGGGATAACCCTGATGCAGGGCTTCTATTTTGCGAAGCCCGCATTTAAGAGCTTGGCTGTGGTTCCGGATAACGTGTTTCACACTTCACTGCTGTGAAGATATCAACTTAAGTTCGGTCAAACCGCAAAGTGAAAACAATCGGTGCGATGCTCGCGCAACGCTGCGCCAGCAGCTGACCGTCCGTGTGGCGCCCCTAACGGCGCACTCCCAACTAGTGGCAAAAACGCTGCGCTCCACACCGTCGAAACGGTCAGCCGGGTCTATGGGTCTCGGTGTGGATGCTGTGATTCAGATCGATTACAACCTGAAACTTTCGCGGTCTTTGTCACGGATCCATTTTGGGGCTTTCCCGCGCCCTGCCCAAGTCAGACCTGATTCTGGATCTCTATATTTCGCGACGAGTGGCTTGCGTACTTCAAAATGGTGCTTCGCGTTATTCAATCCGATATCTTTCGCTGTCAGGTTAAATACTGCGATGAGTTCACGCGCTTTTTCTAGCGCATTTGATCTCTCTATCTTCTCCGCTTTCTCAATAGCGTCATTCAATGTTGCGCGCTGGGCGAGAAGATCTGCAAGCCTCTCTGACATTGCTCCCCCTATAGGTTGAAATTTAGGTGCAAAGTATATCCACTCGAGCGCCGCGACAAAATTCGTGTGCGTGGCGCAAACACCCACAAGCTCCGCAGCAGAAAAGATCCCAGCGGCAGGGGCTAGGGGATCTGTGTCCTTGTGGCAAGCGAGGCGCACCTCTACGCGAATGATCTCTGCGCAGTCGCATGCATGGGGCGTAATAAGACCAATTTGAGTGTCAGGCAAAAAGAAGCGTGCGCAAAAACTGCACCCCGCCTATCGGCGGGCCGCTCAGGCCGCGAACAGGCCGTCGTTCCATCCGCACAGCGTAGCGCCAAATCCAGCTACGGTCCGCGAATGGAGCCGAGCGCTTGTCTCCACGCGTGGGAGCGCACTCCAACAGATCATCGCCCCAGTGCCTTCCAGCGCCCTGACCAGAGCGACATCCTCATGGACTGTCAGGTCTTGGAACCCGCCTGCGGTCAAGTAGGCAGCCGTGCTCACGCCGAAATTTGCGCCGTGGATATGCGAATGCCCATCCTCGTCTCGGTAGGATCGGAGGAAGCAAGTGCGCGCTATTTCTGCTTTTGTTGGCCAAACTGACACGCTGACGGTGCCGCAAACCGCGTCAGCTGCGCACGAAAGCTGACAGGTAAGCCAGTCTGGGGCCACGATGGTGTCGGCATCGGTAAATGCTAGCCAGCGTGCGCCGAGCGCAATTGCGGCAGCCGCGCCGATCGCACGCGAGGCGCCGACGTTCTTGTTATCGACTTCAATGACAGTCGCCCCGCAGCTTCTGGCCAATTCCGCAGTGCGATCGCGACAGCCGTCGGCAACAACGATGACGACGGCCTGCTCGCCGAGCAAAGTAGGGTGGTTCGCCGCGATTGCGGCCGCCGTTACGCTTGCTTCGATGCAGTCCTGCTCGTTATGGGCAGGGATAACAATGCCTAGCATAGAGTTTTCTTGGTCGAAGACCACTGAATGCGGCGGTAGGTGCGCGCCGCGCGGTCGGCAAGGCCGATGCGATTGTTTTGAAACGGTGACAGGCGAGCGTAAGCAGAATCTGTTCCGCCTCGGTTGCGGCTGCGTCTGCTGATCCACCGGACTAGCATGGACAGTATTAAGCCGAGCGAATAATTCCGCGCCTGGATGTCAGAGTGGTCTGACACATGAATAAGATGTCGCCTAATACCCGCTTTGGCCTTGGCTCATTACTCTATAGTCAATGGTATCTACGCTTTTCTGCAACCGTCATAGGAGATAGGCCATGAATAAGGCACAAACCGAAGGCATGAAGGATCAAGTCAAGGGCAAGGTTGGTCAAATGGTCGGAAAGGTGACGGGTGACAAGGCACAAGAAGCCAAGGGTCACGCCCAGCAAGGTGCAGGGAAAGTGGAAAAGGCCGCAGGTGACGCGGCTGAACAGGCAAAGCAGTCGCATTAGGCTCGCTGAGCGGGACTGTCAGATTTTTTGTGTTCGAGGCGGTTAATGCAACCCGCTTTCCGGCGGGCAGCGGTTTCAGGGTATCTCAGTCATAGGGATGCGTGAAGCGCTCCCCGTACAGTATCGCGAATTGATTCATCGCCGCTTTCCAATCATGTTCCGCGCGCTTCCAGCCAGCCGTGATGTTGCGCAGCACCAGCCATAGCAGCTTCGTTGCTGCCTCATCACTCGGGAAGTGGCCGCGTGTGCCAATGATCTTGCGCAAACCCGCATTAACGCTCTCCAGCGCGTTTGTCGTGTAAATCACCTTGCGCACCGCTGGCGGGAACGTAAAGAAGGGAATGACACGTTCCCATACTCGTCGCCATGCTGCGGCTACTGTCGGATATCGACGTCCCCATTCGCCTTCATCGAACGCATCGAGTTCGGCCGCAGCGGCTTCGGCACTTGGTGCGGCGTACACCGGCTTGAGCGCGGCGGCCAGCGCCTTACGGTCCTTCCAGTTCGCGTAATCCAGGCTGCTGCGAATCAGATGCACGATGCACGTCTGTAAGGTCGTCTTCGGGAACACGGCACCCAGCGCTTGCTCCATGCCTTGCAGCCCATCCGTGACGGCGATCAAGTGTCGTGCACGCCGCGCGTCTTCAGGTCGTTGAAGACCTTCATCCAGAACTTAGCTCCCTCGGTGTTCTCGATCCACAGACCCAGAATGTCACGCGATCCGTCCGGCAGCACGCCCAAGGCCAGATACACGGCCTTGTTACGGACCAAGCCATCGGCACGGATTTTTACCCGCAAAGCGTCGAAGAAGACCACCGGATACATCGGTTCGAGTGGACGGCCCTGCCAGGCGAGAACCTCGTCCATCACGGCGTCGGTGACCGAGCTGATAAACTCCGGTGACACCTCGGTGCCGTACTGCTCCTGCAAAAATGCCTGAATCTCACGCACCGTCATGCCGCGTGCGTACATGGCAATAATCTTGTCGTCGAAGCCCGTGAATCGGCGCTCGTGCTTCGGGATCAGAATCGGCTCGAAGCTGGAATCGCGGTCCCGTGGAATCTGCAGGTGTAGTGGGCCATCGGATGTGAGCACCTTCTTGGCGCTGTGCCCGTTGCGCTGATTCGTGGCGGTTGCGGGCTTCGCGGCCCCGGGCGCGTAGCCCAGATGCTGACCGAGTTCAGCGCCCAAGGCGCGCTCAATGAGCGCTTTCTTCAAGGCGGCGGACAGATCTTCGATTGAACCTGCCGTCATCGGGCCTGATGCCAATTGGTCAATCAGCTCTTTAGGAATTGACGGCAGTTCGCGTGGCGGTGTCTTGGGTTTGCGTGGCATAACGGCTCCATTTCCATAATGGTAGCCTCACACACAAAATTTCTGACACTCCCTCAAATGACGATGAAGTAGGCAGCCCCAACGATCCGGTGTCTGATCCAAAGAAGCCGACCAGCAACGCTGGCGCACTGCCGAGTGCTGATCCCTTAAGCTGAAAGTGCGTAAGACGCACGAGGGGATAATCGGCCAGCCGACCACGTAATTGCAAGCTGCCGATCGCAGCCGTCCCCGGGTGCTATTACGCAATATTAAAGGTTGGCGAGTATTTAGGGCGGCTCTGGCGGCGATCAAAGATACGAGTCATCGCAATGTGGCATGCCCAGGCCACTCTAGGACTTTAGCAATATCAACTTCGTGATATAAAGCATTGTTTGCACCGGTTGCGCGAGGCTATGTACACCAGTGACCGAATTGGTCGAAAATTCAACGCTTGCGAAAAGACAGCGGAATACGCAATCAGTAGTGATTCTGAGCTCAACAGGCCACCCAGCGTGTGCTTCGCGGCTCGGTACGGCTCACAGCCGCTTAATGCGTGTAAATACGTTGGCATCCTATTTTTGACCGGTTTGAAGCCAACAGCGGTCCTCTTGCACAGGCAGTTTAAAATCATTAAAGCGCAGCGAGCGTACTCCCGATCGTCATGTTAAACCACGCGCGTTTCTCGAGCCATCTCCGCCATACTATGACGTGTGCACGTGTCACAAGACGAAATTCGTCAGGCTGCATGATACCGGCGAATCCCATGGACTAACCAAGATCGCCTATGTAGGCGCGCAAAGTCTCGGCGTTCTTGATGTTGGCAAACGATTCGTTTCGAGAGGTATGTTTTTCAATCCGTTGAACATATACCCGCGTGAACGTTCGCGCGCCTGCCGGCAAAGCACCAGCTGGTTCGGCAAACATTCTCCATTTCATATATAGCCTCGATAAGCGCACCAAGTTATAGCGAGGCCGACGCTCAGCTGAAAGACAACGCGTAAATGCCGACCAAGATGTTTTACAAAATACTCACCGGTTCTGGCGCTCCAACAATGCGCATGAAGGTAAGGTGCGAGCTGTGCTCGCTTGTCGCGGTTGAAGTTGAATGGAGGCTTACTCCCCTCGCCGCGATATAGATCACGAAAAATTTTCCGAAACGCCATGTTTATCGCCGTAACAATGAAACTCTCAATTTTCGTAAAATAATTAATCAATACCTACACTCAGACCGCCTCAATAAAAAGTTAAAACGAACGACCGTTTGAGATTCTAGCTACCCTGGCTATTCGGGGCAAGGCACGCTTTCTGCGACTGGCAGAGGGCATTTCGCATTTTTCCACTGCGGCTAGACCGCAAGAAGCCAGAGCTAGCCTCTGAGACCCGAGCGCCTCGACGAAAGCGAGGGGGGCGGTTGTCTAATTGAACCCGCTGCTCGGGAACAGCGAAATAGTACTAAGCGATGAACGCTGTCAATCACAGGAGCCATCATATGTTTATGCACAATAAGCGGTTGCAATACACGGTTCGCGTCGCGGGCGCAAACCCAGGTCTCGCTAATCTCTTGCTTGAACAGTTTGGCGGTCCGCAAGGCGAACTTGCAGCGGCGTGCAGGTACTTTACGCAAGCGATCGCTGAGGACGACCCGGGCCGCAAGGATCTGCTATTCGACATCGCTACAGAAGAACTGAGCCATCTGGAAATCATTGGCTCGATTGTCGCCATGTTAAATAAGGGCGCAAAGGGGCAGCTGGCTGAAGGCATTGAGGAAGAAGCCGCGCTCTATCGATCGATGACGGGCGGCGGCAACGATTCTCATATCACGTCGCTGCTCTACGGCGGCGGCCCTGCGTTGACGAACTCTGCGGGCACCCCATGGACTGCCGCGTATGTCGATACGATCGGGGAGCCGACGGCTGACCTCCGCTCCAACATTGCGGCGGAAGCCCGCGCAAAAATTGTCTATGAGCGATTAATCAATGTCACCGACGACGCCGGTGTGAAAGATGCGCTCGGATTTCTGATGACGCGAGAAATCGCACATCAAAAATCCTTTGAAAAGGCGCTACACTCGATTCAACCGAACTTCCCGCAAGGCAAGTTGCCTGGCAAGCCAGAATTTGCTAGCGTCTACTACAACATGTCCTCCGGGGATGATGTGAAGGGTCCATGGAACTCGGGCGACCAGTGGGAGTTTGTAGAGTCGCCGCAGCCGGCAGTGGACGGGGGCAGCGGCACTGCAACTGCGAATGGCGCCCCCGAAGACGTAGCGGCATTGGAGGCGATGGCCACTCGCACAAAGTCAGATGTCAAATCGAACCCACTTACCGGCGCCGACTTAGGATCCGGAAAGGGCGTCCAAGACTCGATCTAGCCAGCACAAGCTGAGCTAGGTACCTAAAGATCTGACGGTCATTGCGAGAGGATACGCAGCAAGTTCTGATGGTGATCAGAAGATACGCGGGAGCTCGCGTTGTTAATACGCGGGCTTTTTGTTTTTTCTTTCAACGAACGTACGCTTTTTACAGCCTACTCTGATATCTAGTTGCAAGGGGCTACGGTTGTCACCCTGTCCAATGGCCGCGGTTTCTCGAGGTATGGCGTATGACCGCATCGCAACGTCTGTTATTAGCGTAGCGTCCCCGATTCCACAGCCTAAATCGGCAAGCGCAACGCTTCGCGCTCATGGCTGAGTGCTGAGGCATCCATCGATTACCATACAGTCACGCGAAGAGGGATTTGACCGACACTGCGGCCCGCATCTACGTTGCGACCCATGGGCGATTGCATAGTGCCTTAATAAGCAGTTCCGACCACACCATCAAAGCGAGGCGCCCTTTCCTAACTTTTCTAGGCAACTGTTACGAAACTTCTCCTACACATTTCCACGCACTCACTGAACCGAGCCGGATTTTGAGGAGGCTCCAATCTTTGAGAGAATGGAGCTATGAACAAGAAATCGAAGTTTTCCCCGGAAGTGCGCGAGCGGGCCGTTCGCCTAGTTCGCGAACAGCGCGGCGAGCATTCATCGATGTGGGCGGCGGTCGAGTCGATTGCCCCCATGATCGGGTGTTCCAGCGCGACGTTACTTGCCTGGGTGCAGCGTGAAGAGGTCGACTCGGGCGAGCGTGACGGCGCGACGAGTACCGAGCGTGAGCGCGTAAAAGCGCTGGAGCGCGAGGTCAAGGAATTGCGCCGCGCCAACGAGATCTTGAAGCTCGCCAGCGCTTTTTTCGCCCAGGCGGAGCTCGACCGCCGGCTGAAGTCCTAAGGGCGTTTGTCGATCAGCATCGCGACACGTTTGGGGTCGAGCCGATCTGCAAGGTTTTGCAGATGGCCCCGTCGGCTTACTGGCGCCATGCAGCGCGTTTGCGGGATCCTTCGCAACGCCCACCCCGCGCAGTACGCGACGAGATGCTCAGCCCAGAGGTAAAGCGGGTCTGGGAGGCTAACCGTCAGGTCTACGGCGTGCCGAAGGTCTGGAAGCAGCTCAATCGAGAAGGGATTACGGTCGCGCGCTGTACCGTGCAACGTCTAATGAAACGACACGGTCTGCGCGGTGTAATGCGAGGCAAACGCGTTCGCACGACGATACCCGATCAGAGCGCGCCGTGCCCCCTGGATCGCGTCAACCGCCATTTCAAGGCCGAACGTCCGAACCAGCTGTGGGTTTCGGATTTCACGTACGTGTCTACTTGGCAAGGGTGGCTGTACGTGGCATTCGTCATTGACGTCTTCGCGCGGCGGATTGTGGGATGGCGGGTAAGCTCTTCGATGACGACCGATTTCGTTTTGGATGCTTTAGAACAGGCACTTTACGCAAGGCAACCGTCAAACGATGAGAAATTGGTGCATCACTCGGATCGCGGATCTCAATATCTAAGCATTCGCTATAGCGAACGATTAAGTACTGCGGGCATTGAACCATCGGTTGGAAGTCGCGGCGATAGCTATGACAACGCGCTCGCTGAAACCATCAACGGATTGTACAAGGCAGAGGTGATTCACAGGCGCGGTTCGTGGAAAACGCGCGAATCGGTGGAAGTCGCAACGTTGGAATGGGTCGCTTGGTTCAACCATCATCGTCTGATGGGGCCACTCGGTTATATCCCTCCAGCCGAAGCTGAGGCAAACTACTACCGTCACGGCAAAATCAACGTCGCCGAGGCAGTATTAACTTAAACCAACCGGCCTCCACGAAACCCGGCGTGGTTCACACGTCAACTTTGCTTCTCATGAAGTTGAGGATTTTCTGCTTCATTCACACTCACGCGCAGGGTATGTGACTACCGAGCGCATTACTCGGCGAAACGCGGGCGTCCGGCGTCCGGTACGGATAGCCGAATCGGGGGAAAGGCGGCATTGCACGGGTTTCGCTGGTAGGCGCTAATACTTTCGCTCATATCTGCAACATGGTCTTCTCCGTAACGCGACGTACCAAGGTGCGGATGCTATTCTCATGGGATCCAACCCATCGGCCCCCTGTGCTGTTTTTGGCATCGACTCAACGGCAAAATGCCGCCGTAAATGAACATAAGTACATATGCTGATGCATTCGATTCAGCCAAAACTGCATATCGGTAATTTTGAGCGAGCCGATCATGGGTTTGTTTTTTATACGCTGCACATCTAAGGCACGATAGGTAGATAATTTAACCGCTGCTTAAACAAGAGCCGCGCGGATTTCTTCGCTACTCGGGTGCCGAATTATTGATATATTGCCATCGGCGAGCTGAAGGTAACCTCTTGCCTCAAAAGCCTGCAGCCAACCCATCATGGGCCATTCATCCCACTTGGCTTTGAAAACGCGGGCGTTTTGCACGATGTCTACAAAGTGATTAAGCGGCGGGTCATATGCTGCATGATACTGGTGGAACGCAAGCGCAGTAGATGCGCGCAAGGGAACACCCATACGTTGCGCTGTAAAACTGAAGTCTGTATCTTCACCCCCGTATCCGGTGTACGCAACATCGAATCCTCCTACATGATTGAACGTGTCGCGATAGCAAGAAAAGTTTAGCGACCAAAATAGGGCATAGGGGAGGATGTCGTGTGCTTGCCGATCAGCTTGCAGCGGATGGACTGCTGAGCGTGTCGACAAGTTGGCGATGGTAGCAGTACGCATCTCAACGGGCTCAGAAAGGTAACGTACAACTCCCTGATGAATCGCCTTCGGGTCTCGTATGAGCGCCACTTGGTGATCTGCCAAAAAGGTAGGTGCAGGAATGCAGTCAACGTCGAGAAATAGCAATTGTTCCGAATGGGCGGAGCAGACTGCAAGATTGCGGGCTTGTGCGAGCGGCAGCGATTTTTGGTTGACTTGCAGCGTTTTGGTGATAATAGGAAACGCCTCTGACCGAGCCCGTACCGCCGACTCATTCATGTGCACGATGACCAACTCACTAGGAGCGACGATCGATTTTTCTAAACCCTTAATGAGATTGTCTAAGTGCTCCGGCCGGTTATGTACCAGGGTCAGTATACTCGTCAAGGTAACGCTCCCTCCCGCTCGAACCGGTTGGCTAAATTTTGGATGACCAGGGCTGCCTTTCGGGCGCCACCGGCGCCTACGTTGTCCCAGCGTTTGCAGTCAAACTTTGCCGCGCGTGCGAGTAAAGCAGGCCAAAACGATGCGTCGGGCCATTCTTTGATAAATAAAGCAAGGCCCAGGCGCGCCAACATCTCACCCGTTGCGCTTTGCTCATCAAATGGCCTTTTTTCGGCGAAGCAAATGAATCTTGCTCTTAGCGATGCCATTTCGGCAACGACGTTGTCGCCGGCGGATCCTATAACGATTTCTGAGCGAGATAGAATTGCGCCCGGCGAGGATACTAGGCCCATGAAGCGGATGTTTTCGGGGCAATCTGCTTTGGAGGGTTTGTCGACTGGCCCTAGGACGGTCCATCGCCAATGTGGTGTAGCCTGAGCGGCCTCATACATGTCTTTGGCGCTCAGCGATGTACCACCCTTGCCGATCAACACAGCCACAGTGTGTGGATCAATTTCGTGGGAATCAGTGCGAGGCGCAAAGCGAGATATGAAGTCAGTGTAGACAGTCTTCTCACGCCATTCGTCGCTTTCGCGTAGGGTGCTGAGCGCTTCGGGAAAAGGCGACAAGAGCTGGCTTGATGCGGCATATGCAAGCCGATGAGGCAAATCATCGCGTGCGCCATTTTGCCTGACATAGACGACCGGTACCGAGTGTAAGCGAGCGAATAGTGCGACTTCGACGGATACATCCACGACAAGTACGCATGGCCAGTGGTCACGAAACCAACTACTCATTATTGACATACGGCGCGCGATGCCTTCTAAGGCAAGCGGCGCATAGTGCAATCCTGTAACATTATGTTCTCGACTGCGGTCATCAGTATCGATGGGCAGGGTGACGATCTCCGCGAGCGAACGCGAATTTCCACCATCCCCAGCGCTTGTGAAGATCGTAAGCCGGCTTCTCATATGTCGCGCGATCAGATGTGCGCGTTGCAAGTGCCCGCTGCCATGATGATGCGCGTAATAGCCAATTTTGACGTTATGCATTGACTTGTCTCAGCTCTGCAAGCTCGAACAAAACCTTTTCGTAGCTGTCTAGCATCTTGTCCCGGCCAAAATGACGTACTGCGTGTTGCCGACAAACTTCGCGATCAAGCTCTATAGCCTGTTTAATGGCGCAAGCAAGCGAAGACGCGTCGCCAGGCTTCGCTAGTACACCGGTCTCAGGCGTGAGTAGTTCAACCAAACCGCCGCGGCCATAAGCCGCAACAGGGGTCCCGCAGGCAAGAGCCTCTGCAACCACTAACCCGAATGGCTCGTCCCAACAGGGTGAGACGACGCAAACAGCGGCACGCTGCAAATGTTCAATGACTTCATTTCGGCTAAGATGACCGAGATAGATCACGTCAGCGTCGAGGCGAGGAGCAATCTCGGTCTGGAAATAAGACCGGTCGTTTGCGTGGCCTGCAATATCCAGCGGGATCCCTGCGGCTTTCGCAGCATCAATCGCATGATGCAGACCTTTGTCCGGCACGATTCGGCCGTACCACATAGCGCGGTTACGAGGCTTTTCCGAAGTGGGCTTCCACATGGTCACATCGATTCCGTTGTGGATTACTTCACAAGGGGTTACCCACTTAGACCAGTTTGTAGCGTTGGCATGCGAAATGGTGCAGACACGCTGCGTTGGTTTCTGCGCTACCGCGGAAAACGCGCTAGTCATCTCGAAGAAAGGGGGCGTGTGGAGCACCGTTAGCATGGGCGTCGCGACGATACTGCCCATGGTAATTCGGACGTAGTGAAGAGAATTATTGAAGATGACGTCAAAGCGTTGAGCATCAATGCCTTGCATACATTGCATATAGGCGACGTGCTCACCAAGGTATTCACGAAAGAAAGCTTCTTTTTTGCCGCGACTATCCACCCCATCTGGGTCATAGTCGTCGTCGCTGATGATCGATGTGTGTAGCAACTCGGGCGCGGAACGCGAGCTCGCGAACAGGGTTACATCATGCCCTCGTGCTCTAAGTGCGAGTGTCACGTCGTAGGTAAACGCCTCCAGACCTCCTGCGAAAGGTTGGCGAATCGGATGTTTTATATGAGTAAGAATACCGACCCGCAATCGATTCATTCAGTTCACTTGTCTCATATAGGAAAACGAGGTGTGAACCGAGCCGGATTTTGAGGAGGCTCCAATCTTTGAGAGAATGGAGCTATGAACAAGAAATCGAAGTTTTCCCCGGAAGTGCGCGAGCGGGCCGTTCGCCTAGTTCGCGAACAGCGCGGCGAGCATTCATCGATGTGGGCGGCGGTCGAGTCGATTGCCCCCATGATCGGGTGTTCCAGCGCGACGTTACTTGCCTGGGTGCAGCGTGAAGAGGTCGACTCGGGCGAGCGTGACGGCGCGACGAGTACCGAGCGTGAGCGCGTAAAAGCGCTGGAGCGCGAGGTCAAGGAATTGCGCCGCGCCAACGAGATCTTGAAGCTCGCCAGCGCTTTTTTCGCCCAGGCGGAGCTCGACCGCCGGCTGAAGTCCTAAGGGCGTTTGTCGATCAGCATCGCGACACGTTTGGGGTCGAGCCGATCTGCAAGGTTTTGCAGATGGCCCCGTCGGCTTACTGGCGCCATGCAGCGCGTTTGCGGGATCCTTCGCAACGCCCACCCCGCGCAGTACGCGACGAGATGCTCAGCCCAGAGGTAAAGCGGGTCTGGGAGGCTAACCGTCAGGTCTACGGCGTGCCGAAGGTCTGGAAGCAGCTCAATCGAGAAGGGATTACGGTCGCGCGCTGTACCGTGCAACGTCTAATGAAACGACACGGTCTGCGCGGTGTAATGCGAGGCAAACGCGTTCGCACGACGATACCCGATCAGAGCGCGCCGTGCCCCCTGGATCGCGTCAACCGCCATTTCAAGGCCGAACGTCCGAACCAGCTGTGGGTTTCGGATTTCACGTACGTGTCTACTTGGCAAGGGTGGCTGTACGTGGCATTCGTCATTGACGTCTTCGCGCGGCGGATTGTGGGATGGCGGGTAAGCTCTTCGATGACGACCGATTTCGTTTTGGATGCTTTAGAACAGGCACTTTACGCAAGGCAACCGTCAAACGATGAGAAATTGGTGCATCACTCGGATCGCGGATCTCAATATCTAAGCATTCGCTATAGCGAACGATTAAGTACTGCGGGCATTGAACCATCGGTTGGAAGTCGCGGCGATAGCTATGACAACGCGCTCGCTGAAACCATCAACGGATTGTACAAGGCAGAGGTGATTCACAGGCGCGGTTCGTGGAAAACGCGCGAATCGGTGGAAGTCGCAACGTTGGAATGGGTCGCTTGGTTCAACCATCATCGTCTGATGGGGCCACTCGGTTATATCCCTCCAGCCGAAGCTGAGGCAAACTACTACCGTCACGGCAAAATCAACGTCGCCGAGGCAGTATTAACTTAAACCAACCGGCCTCCACGAAACCCGGCGTGGTTCAGGTGACGCTGCCAAAAGTGCGAGCTCCCAGACCCTCCGCGGCCTACGATACCTTGGTCAGGGCGCGTCGTATTGCTTAGCAACTATAGGGTGCGCCAGCTAACAAAATACGGGTTAAGCAAGCGTCATACCTGGTCAGCTGTCAACCGATTTGCTTGACCGACTGAATATGAAACTAGTTTTACCCCGCGCGATCCCTTTCCTGCCGCTTCTCGTGACAAGCAGGCGATCTAGCAGGCTAAGTTATAGGTAAGCAAATTCCCGTGCGGTTTTGCGGCCTAGCATAGATGCAGGTTGTCGCAATTTCAGCTGTCCGGGCCGCTCTTAAACCTTTGCAACGTCCGCGCCATGATCGAGTACATCAGTCGCAGCTGTTGCGCGAAGGTTTGGACGTCGAAACCTCTGTCGAGATCCTCGCAATTTCTGCGTACGCCCCTTACCTACTGACGGCATTGTCATTGGACTCCGGTGTGAGTAGTTGGCTGCTTATGCAAGTCTTCCTAAGCAAAAAAAATCGGTCAAAAATGATCAGCGGACTGGTGCAAGTCCTGACACCGAAATCAGTGTATGAAGATCAGGGCAAAAATGCTGGCAAACAAACTCCACTTCACCAAATAGTAGACGCTGCGATTCCATGCTTTGAGGCGCTTGCCGACAATCCGGATCTGGTAGATATATTTGAAAACGCGATTCAAGCCGCCGGTGCGGTCATGCGCATCGTTCGGGGATGTGGCCGCAGACATAAGAAAGCGGCCGACCATATGGTTCGTCCATTGTGCCCATCGGTATTTCATCGGCCGTTCGACGTCACAGAATAAGATAATCCGATCTTGCGCGGTCCGGTTCGACGCAGTGTGAATAAAGGTCTCGTCGAACACGACTGCCTCGCCATCACGCCAGTGATAGCGTTGGCCGTCCACATCGATAAAACAGTCAGGATCGCCAGGTGTTGCCAGACCAAGGTGGTATCGCAGCGAGCCGGCATAAGGGTCACGATGCACGACTAGATTTGCTCCGGGCGGCAGCTCTGCAAACATCGCCGCCTTCACCGAGCCCAAACCACGTAGCAGTTCCGTCGTGCGTGGACATAGCACCGCCGCCGACGGATGCGCCTCGTCATACCACTTTAGATAAAAGCGCTTCCAGCCTGATTTGAAGAAGGAATTAAAACCAAGGTCGTTGTAGGTATCGGCGGCTTTGATGTTACCGCCACGGAGCAGACCAAGTGCTTCCAGGCGGATTTCCTCCCAGTGCGCTTCGAGCAACCGTAATTCCGGAAACAGACTGGGCGAAAGATAAGGTGTATTCGGCACACGCGAGAATGCATACATCAGGACATTTAGGGGGGCGAGGAACGTGGAGTGATCCGACATCTGACGGAAAAACCGGTGTCTGACCTTTCCGCGAAAATGCACATATAAGGCCGACAAAATGAAAACTAGCAAAATAATCCATCTCATTCTCGTTACTCCACACTGGTTCCAGTTCATGCCGCGCTTTCGCCGACTACGTCTATCGGCGAGAATGGAATATTATAAATACGCGAAAAATTTCTGTCCTAGCGGGTTCAGATCAAAGCTTTACGTAGTGGGGGGAAATTTCCCGTATGTCAATTTGCATGGAATTCTGACCTAGGGGGCGGACAAAATATTGGACTATTAGGAGGTAGTCCATGTATTGATACGAGGACCGTGTTCGTGCGGCCGAGTTGTATCTGAGGCTCGGAACGCAGATCAAGGCGACAATCCGGCAGTGGAGTTATCCGACGAAGAATTTTCTCAAAGCGTGGTGTCAGGAATTCGAGTAGAGCGGCAATCTGCAGAAAACGTATGTTCGTGGAACGCCCAAGTACTTAGAGGAAGAGAAGAAGCTACCACTCGAGGACTACGTCGGTCACGGGCGCTGCATCAGCTTCACCCTCCGGAGTTAGATTACCCCTGTCATCAAATATGACAGCGTGGGTTCGTGAGCGTTCCCGGAAAACGGGAGATACCTGGCTAGCATTCGCGTACCAATCGCGGGGAGCAGGCCATCGATCCTAAACGTGCTATCACCCGGCGCTAAGTGAGTTCGTGCGGCCGGCGGTTAGACTGATTGGACGGCCCATCGACAAGTCGACGTCTAGCCAGGGCTACTCCTTAGGCAATCCTTAGCGGTGCAATTTCCGCGCTTTTTCTATAGTAGCAGCCAATCGACTGATGCCCTCACGAATTTGCTCAGTGCTTGATGTAACAAAAGACAACCGCAGAGTTCGTCGAGAGTCGTCTGAGTTTGTTGTGGGCCCATAAAACGATGCACCTGAAACGAAGGCGACCTTGTGAGCTAAAGCAATGCTCAATAATGCGTTGCTGTCCATCCCAGAAGGCAGCCGGAGCCAAATGAACATTCCGCCTTGAGGAGTATTCCAACTAGTCCCTTCTGGCATGAGCATTTTGAGGCAAGAAAGCATTTCGGAGGCCTGTTGCTGGTACAACGTAAGCAATGGGATGGACGCCTCCACCTCACACCGGAGTGCTGGCGTATAAAGTGACGGAGTCTGTCACCTGTCGACCAGCAAGGAGCGACCACCATGCAAATCACGACTATTGGAATTGATCTGGCCAAGAACGTTTTTCAGATCCACGGCGCTAACGAACATGGCAAGCCGATTCTGCGCAAACAGCTACGCCGCGATCAATTTGTAATCTTCTTTTCCAATGTGCCACCATGCCTCATAGGAATGGAAGCATGCGGTGGTGCCCACCATTGGGCCCGTAAGCTCGAAGCGCTCGGGCACAATGTCAAGCTGATCGCGCCGCAATTCGTTAAGCCATACGTCAAGAGCAATAAAAACGATGTCGCCGATGCTGAAGCAATTTGTGAGGCCGTATCGCGTCCGACCATGCGGTTCGTGCCGATTAAGAATATCGAACAACAGTCTGTACTCGCGTTACATCGCGCAAGGCAAGGATTTGTGAAGGCACGTACGGCACAGGCCAATCAGATCCGTGGACTACTGGCTGAATTTGGACTTGTCGTCCCACAGGGCATCGCGTACATAGCCAAGCGCGTGCCGGAACTTATTGAAGACGCGACGTTGCCGTTGACAGGCGCATTTCGACTATTAATCGACCGACTGCTGGAGCATCTTAAATTGCTGGACAAGCAGGTCGACGAACTCGAAGCACAAATCAAAGACTGGCATAAAAACAGTGAGTTGAGCCGCCGGCTCGAGAGAGTACCTGGCATCGGCCCGATCACCGCAAGTGCAATGGCCGCGACGATCGGCGATGCAAAGAATTTTACCAATGGGAGGCAGCTAGCCGCATGGCTAGGGCTTGTACCACGGCAGAGTTCAAGTGGTGGTAAGTCGACTCTACTGGGCATGAGCAAACGTGGCGACGCCTATTTGCGCACGCTACTCATTCATGGTGCACGCTCCGTGATCTACCGGGCAAACCAGCGCGCCGACACTCACTCATGGCTATTAAAATTGGTTAATCGACGTAACGCAAACGTCGCGGCGGTTGCTCTGGCCAATAAAACCGCGAGAATTATCTGGGCGATGTTAGTTCATCACCGAGAGTTTGACCCGAGCTTTAAAGCAGATCGCGCATCTGCATAAGATGAAACTTTTTTGACTTATCAGCAAGCAAACGATCCAACGATTGCGCAAGTAATCAGGCAGTGATGGCGAGACAGGTAAGACCGTGGTTGGCAAAACCCGCGGTGGACGAGGCACCTAGAGTGCGTGTAAGCGATTGTGGAGCCGACCAGCAAAACCCATCAGGGACAGCGAGCTACGCCCGCGAACAAAGTCCGGATGTACGGGTGCAATCTTCTCTCTCAAACTGTCATGGACTGAAAGCTTGGCAAACCGGGGGCGTCCATGTACGTCCAACGACGGCATCTTGCGTGATGTGTATTTTCGGTGTCGTGCTGATGATCCGCGGCATGACGGAAGTGCCCATTTATTTTTAAATGGGCACTTCAATAAGCCTTTTAAGCTTCGCGGAGTTTGCTGGAAGCGATGTTCGACGGCAGCAAATCGTCGATCTGGTTGACCGGGTAATCGGCTATGCGCGTGAGCACCTCGTGCAGATACGCCCCGGGCTCGATATCGTTGAGCTTGGCCGTACCGATCAGGCTGTACATGGCGGCAGCACGCTCGCCGCCAGATTCAGATCCGGCAAATAGATAATTCTTGCGACCCAATGCCACGGCACGCAACGCGCGTTCGACAGCGTTATTGTCGATTTCCGCACGGCCATCCTGGACGAACGTGTTCAGCGCATCCCATCGATTGAGCGCATATTGGATCGCACCGGCGAGCGCCGATTTGTTCGATAGCGTTGGGATCAGCGTGTCTAGCCAGGCTCGCATACTGTCGAGCAGCGGTTTGCTGTGTTCGGTTCTTACTTGCAAACGCTTATCCGGCGGCTCGCCCCTGATCTGCTCTTCTATCGCGTACAGGGCGGCTATACGGCGCACGGCTTCGCCCGCCGCCGGTGACGGATGCGACTTTGTGAGTTCGTAGAACTTGCGTCTGGCATGTGCCCAACAGGCCGCCTGCGTTCGCGATTCGCCATACAGCGCGTCATATCCTGCAAATCCGTCGGCATGGATGACGCCGTTGAACTCGCCAAGATGGCGCTGAGGGTGTTCGCCGCGACGATCGGGCGTGAATGCCATCCACAATGCGGCGGCATTCACCGAGCCCGCTGGGCGTTCGTCACGCACATACGCCCACAGCCGACCCGTGACAGTCTTGCCTTTGCCCGGTGCCAGCATCGGCACTGGCGTGTCGTCAGCGTGCACGCTTGGCCCCGACATGACATATCGGCGCAATGCTTCCACTAATGGACGAAGCAGGAGCGTGACACCGCCTACCCATTCGCTCAGTGTCGAACGATCCAGGTCCAGTCCGTCGCGTGCATAGATTTGCGACTGTCGATACAGCGGCAGGTGATCGGCATATTTGCCGATCATGACGTGTGCGAGCAAACCCGGACCGGCTAACCCGCGGGCAATGGGTCGCGACGGCGCGCTCGCTTGAACGAGTGTCTGACAGCATGCGCAACTGAATTTGGGACGCACGTGTCGAATGACGCGCCAGCTCTCCGGCACGTACTCGAGCTGCTCAGCGACATCCTCACCTATTGGCTTGAGCGCGCCGCCGCAGTCCGGGCAGTCATCGCCTGAGGGCAGATGCTCGACCGTGTCGCGCGGCAGGTCTGCCGGCAGCGGCTTGCGAGTGCGGTTTTTACGTTCTTGTTCGGCAGGTGTGGCGGGCGGCGGATCTTCCCCGTTGTCGAGCAGCAATTCCTCGAGCTTGAGCTCGAGCTGACCGATCTCGGCCTCCAGCTTCTCGGACTTGCGGCCATACATCTGGCGGCGAAGCGCCGCAATCTGAATCTGCAAGTGCTCGATGAGTAGTTCGCGTGCGCTCAGATTCGACTGGAGTTTGCGCACCTGGCCGGCCAGATCCGCGACCATGCGCTGGAGCGATTCGACGTCGGTGGGCAGCGCATTGTGAGGGGATTCGGTCATGGCGACAGTTTACGCACTTCAGGCCACGTATACAACTGCTACGACTACGCCGCACGGGGTGTGGCGGTGCGCTGTGGACGGCGCCAGTCGATGCCTTCAAGCAACATCGACAACTGCGCAGCGCTCAAATGCACGCTACCGGAATTGGCCTGCGGCCAGACGAAGTAACCGTGTTCGAGGCGTTTGCAGAGCAAGCACAGACCCTGCCCATCCCACCAGAGCACCTTGATTCGGTCGCCGCGCCGACCTCGGAAGACGAACACCTTGCCGCCGTACGGGTTGTTGGCAAGTTTGGTTTGCACGACAGCAGCCAGACCGTCGAAGCCACGCCGCATATCGGTCACGCCCGCGACCAGCCACACTTGCGTGCCGGGAGGTAGTCCGATCATGCTGCACGTGACGATGTCAAGGTTTGCGAGATGAGGGTGCGCAGCACCTCGGCGTCGAATTTACCCCGAATAACGATGCTGGTATCGCCATGTTGCCACGCGATCTCAGTCGGTAAGACCGGAGCATTCTGAGCGCGAGCATATTCTGAGGCAGGGGTGCCGCGCTCACTACGGGCACGAACGTGACGTGATCAGCGCGGTGATGCTCGCGGCACCAGCGCGCTAGTTGATTGGCGTTGACGCCGTTGGCCAATGCCAATGCTGCGCGCGACACGTCCGGCAACATGGCTTGGCGCACAAGCTCGCGCTTAAATTCCTTGGTGAAACTGCGCCGCGCCGTGCGCCGCGTGACAGGTACCACTTCCTTGCCTTCCATCGTCTGCATCCACCGAAAAATCCGACAGCATGATCGCGTTCATGTCGCGACGAAAGATGCCTTGGGTGGACGCTTACCCCTGATTGACTAGGAATGGAGCATTCTCGCTTCGACTTATCGATTTCGTCGAATCGTAAGAATCCCAGTCTATTCCTTCAAGATCACGGGTGGGACGCGTTCATACCATTACTACACAATAAGTCTAACGCACGAAGCAATGACGCTCCGCACCCCGTACCAATGTACGCACGCGGAACAGGCCACCACAAAGCGGCTCCTGTCGTTTCTGTTGAACGCTAAGACTGTCAGCAGCACTAGTAATGAAGAGATCTTTTAATTTCGCACCGCCAAAAGCGCACATGGTCGGCTGGCTGACGGGCAAATCAATTTCGCGATCGACCGCGCCGTTTGCCGTATAACGTCTGATCTTCGCCGCCCCATGCAACGCACACCAGTACCCGCCTTCTATGTCGACTGCAGCACCATCGGGGACGCCGTCTTCCGCGCGCACGCGCGCGAAAAGCTTTCGCTCTGAGATCTTTCCCTTCTGTACATCGTAGTCAAAGCGGTAGATCTCCTGCTTTTGCGAATGGGATAGGAAGAAGGCAGTCTCTTCAGGCGACCACGCCATACCGTTATACAGCTCCGCTGCATCAGGCTCCGGCCGCAGTCCGCTCGCAAATGTAAATGAGTGCAGCGACGTTTTCGCTCGCGTGTTCGTAGGTACTACCGGATCGAACATTGCACCAATCCAAAATCGCCCCGCGCTGTCGCAGGCTCCCTCATTGAACCGAAACAGATTCGGATCGAAAGGAGGAGGCGACAACAGTGTGAGCGCGCCTGACGAAAATTCTAGATGAAACACGCCGTGGCGTAACGCCACGACTGCGCCATCCTGTGATTCAAGCAATGCAAATGCGCCGATATCACTTGGTAAAGGCCAGCAGCGCGTGTGTCGGGTGTCCGCGGCCAATCGATAAAGTGCAGGTTTTTTCACATCAATCCAATAAAGCGCATTTTCTTGGGGGACCCATGTTGGTGACTCTCCAATGGTTGCGCCTGCATCCAGAATCAGTTCGATATGCATGATGCTTTTCCTCCGCAGGAAGCCCCGATCTCCTATCAGCTTACCGGAGTGTGATGCTGGTTCGCCACGGATTCGCAATTATCTTCTGGACACCTTCGATTGCCTTTCAGGCCCGGGCTTTGCTAGATGATGACGGCGATCTGATGCCGCTTTAGCGGAGTTCGGTGTGTCCCTAACTTGGAGTCCAGAATGAGTAAGCCAACAGTTGGCGACTTTATCGTCGATCGTTTGTACGCGTGGGGCGTTCGGCGGATTTACGGATATCCGGGCGACGGCATCAATGGTGTCTTTGGTGCCCTTAATCGTGCCGAAGGAAAAATCGAATTCATTCAAGCCCGCCATGAGGAAATGGCGGCATTTATGGCGTCGGCCCACGCAAAGTTTACGGGGGAACTTGGCGTTTGTATTGCCACCTCCGGCCCCGGTGCGTCGCATTTGGTGACAGGGCTGTATGACGCGCGCATGGACCATATGCCAGTTCTAGCACTCGTCGGTCAACAAGCACGGGCTTCGCTAGGAGGCCATTATCAGCAGGAATTAGATCTTTCCAGTTTGTTCAAGGACGTGGCCGGCGCTTTCGTTCAACAAGCAGTGGTTCCGGCGCAAGTGCGGCACCTGGTAGATCGTGCGGTACGAACGGCCATTTCCGAGCGTAAGGTTACGGCACTGATCCTACCGAATGATCTGCAGGATCTTCCCTATGAAGCGCCCGCTCGTAAGCACGGGACGGTGCATTCGGGGGTGGGCTATCAGCCCTCCAGGGTCGTGCCGTTTGACGCAGATTTGAGGCGAGCAGCCGAGATTTTGAATGCCGGAAAGAAGGTCGCGATTTTGGCAGGTGCAGGCGCATTGGGCGCTCGTGAAGACCTCATCGTGCTTGCAAACAAGCTAAGTGCAGGCGTTGCCAAGGCGCTGCTCGGTAAGGCGGTTCTTCCTGATGATTTGCCGTGGGTTACCGGATCGATCGGCCTTTTGGGGACAGAGCCGAGTGATCACTTAATGGCCGAATGCGATACCTTTTTAATGATCGGATCGGGCTTTCCTTACGCAGAGTTTTTACCCAAGGAAGGTGCTGCGCGAGGGGTTCAAATCGACCTCAAGGCTGACATGCTGAGCCTGCGGTATCCAATGGAAGTGAATTTGGTGGGAGATAGCGGCGAAACGATCCGTGCACTCTTGCCACTCATTCAGCAGAAAGACGATCAGAGCTGGCGCAAGAAGATTTCCGGGTGGACTGCGAAGTGGTGGTCCACGCTGGAAAAACGTGCGCTTGTGGAATCTAAGGATAGCGCGAAGACCGGTATTAATCCGCAGCGTACCGTGTTCGAACTGTCCTCCCGGATTCCCTCGAATGCCATCGTGACAAGCGACTCAGGCTCCTGCGCAAATTGGTATGCGCGGGATCTAAAGGTGCAGACTGGCATGATGTGCTCTTTATCCGGTGGTCTTGCATCCATGGGGGCCGCAGTCCCTTATGCAATTGCAGCCAAATTTGCGCATTCGTCCCGTCCCGTCGTCGCTTTGGTTGGTGATGGTGCAATGCAAATGAACAATATGGCCGAGCTAATCACAGTCGCCAAGTACTACAAGCAGTGGGCCTCCCCTCAGTGGATATGCATGGTGTTGAATAATGCCGATCTGAATCAGGTGACGTGGGAGCAGCGTGTCATGGAAGGCGATCCGAAGTTTTCCGCCTCTCAAGATATTCCGTCGGTGCCCTACCACCAGTTTGCGGAAATGATCGGACTGAAGGGCATTTATGTCGATAGCGCTGAGAAGATGGGGACGGCCTGGGAAGCGGCATTTGCGTCCCACGTACCTGTTTTGATCGAGGTGAAGGCCGACCCGAGCGTGCCGCCGCTACCGCCGCATATCACACTGCAACAAGCAAAGGCATTCGCAACGACGCTTTTTGAGGGAGACCCGAATGAAGGGAGTGTGATTGTGGAAACGGCTAAACAAGTGCTGAGTTCCGTACTTCCTGGGCATAGAGATTGAAATGGCGACGCCATCGGGAGGTGACATCTCTAGTTGTCGAGAGCGAGTGCCGATCACGCAGGTACGCGCTCGTGCATTTACGATCCCCACAGACTGTCCGGAAGCGGACGGTACCTTTGCATGGTCCTCGACCACATTGATTGCGGTCGAGTTGACGGCGGGCTCCGTGATTGGTCTTGGCTACACCTATACAGACGCTAGCAGCGTTGGGTTGATTTGCCAAACCCTGGCGCCCGTGCTTGCCGGTGCAAACGTTTTCGATATCGAGGCGTGTTGGCAAAAGTTGCAGCGCCATATCCGCAATATTGGGCGTGAAGGAATGTGTGCGACGGCGATATCTGCCATTGACGCCGCCCTATGGGACGCGAAAGCGAAGCTTTTGGGATTGCCTCTGGGGCAATTGCTGGGCATGGTACGGAACGACGTACCCATCTACGGAAGCGGTGGCTTCACAACCTATTCGAATCGGCAACTTCAAGCTCAGCTATCGAGTTGGATCGAGAAGGACGGATGCCAGTGGGTTAAGATGAAGATCGGAACGCATCCCGAGAAGGACGTAGATCGGGTCAAAGTCGCGAGAGCCGCAATTGGAGGTACAGCGGGGCTCTTTGTAGATGCCAATGGTGCGTTTACAGTAAGATCAGCGTTAGCGATGGCCGAGGCGTTTTCTACGTATGACGTGTCATGGTTCGAGGAGCCAGTCTCATCTGACGATACCCTGGGGCTTTCCAGCGTACGACGGCGAGCACCGGTAGGCATGGAGATCGCCGCAGGCGAATACGGATACAACACTGACAATTTCCTGGGTTTGCTAAATGCAAAATCGGTGGATGTGCTTCAAGCGGATGCGAGCAGGTGCGGTGGCGTCACGGGATTTCTAAAAGCGGCGGCGCTTTCAGATGCTTTTCATATTCCTTTTTCAGCGCATTGCGCGCCCGCATTACACCGTCACATTGCCGGTTCGATCGCGAACTTCAGGCATCTCGAATGGTTTCATGATCATGTCCGCATTGAAACGATGCTATTTGACGGAGCCCCTGCTGCATCGAATGGCGTTGTTCGCCTCGACTTATCCCGGCCAGGTTTTGGCATCGCGTTGCGGTAGGTCGATGCCAAGCGCTACCTCGTGGGTGAAATGTCAGTAACTTTGGAAAAGTCAGCATGATGGGTAATCGATGGATGGCTTTGTTTGGTGTTGTTGCAGGCGGGATCGCTTTAGCGACGGTACGAAAGCAGACGCGAGAAACTGACAAGCCAGAACTCCGTGCGACGCCGCGATTACCGTCTCCGGGTATGTCAACGTTGTCTGACAATATTCCTGCGCACATAGAGGCGGCTCGTTCTTTGAACCATAGCGCTGGTTTATTAGCTTTATCCGTGCTGACCGATAGCGCGATGGAGCACTACAGAGGGTCGTTCAACAATCCGGCCATGTGGACGCCGTTGATCTCTTCAACGCTATCGATGATTTCCGGCGTACACGGTGGCGCGGACCGAACGCCCGCGCAACACACACTGCGTCACGGCGTGTATCTTTGTGCCGCAGCGGCCGGCATTTCCGGCACCGCTTTCCATCTTTATAACGTCACAAAGCGTCCAGGCGGCTGGAGTTGGAATAACCTGTTTCATGCAGCACCGCTTGGTGCGCCCATGGCCCTTTTGTTGTCAGGCGCTTTGGGTGCTTTGGCGGAACGTTTGCGAGATCAGCCGGAGGAAGACCCGCGACTGTTGGGTTTGCCTGCGGGGACTGCGCTGGGGTTGTTTATCAGCGCTGGCTTGATGGGCACGGTAGGTGAGGCTGCACTTCTGCATTTTCGAGGGTCGTTTCAGCATAAAGCCATGTATGCACCGGTGTTGATCCCGCCTGCAGCGGCGCTGGTATTGGCAGCTGCCACTGTTTCAGCACCGCGCCCGCGTGGCTTTGCACGTCTTTGGATGTTTGTAACGATGTGCCTCGGCGTGATTGGCTCCGGGTTTCATGCACGTGGCATCGCGCGGCGCCAGGGCGGGTGGCGGAACTGGAGCCAGAACTTATTTAGCGGGCCGCCACTGCCGGCACCACCCAGTTTTTCTGCTTTGGCTTTAGCAGGGCTGGCAGCGCTCAGATTGAGAGAAACGGAAAAATGACACAGCGAGAGACGCAATACCCCGGTTACGATGTGCTGCGCAAGATTGCCACGCCATCATGGGATGACGCCTCGCGCCGAGTTGTCAGCGATCGTATGTCGGTCCGCTCTGCTCCCCAATTCTTTGATCAAGCGCAATCGCGCACGGTAATGGCGTTGTGTCATTGTATTGTCCCGCAGGCAGAAGCTCCTCCCGAAGTCCCCCTGGCCGCCATGTTGGATGAGAATTTGCAGAAGGGTATCAAAGACGGCTTTCGCAATGCTCAGCTTCCTCCGCCATCCGAAGCTTGGCTACTCGGGTTGGCTGCGCTGGACGCGGAATCCGAAGCCCGCTGGCATCGATCTTTTGCAGACCTCACGCAAACGCAGCGCATCGAATTGCTCAAGAGCGTTCAAAATGGCGACGTCATCCATGGCGCCTGGGAGAAGATAGCGCCGAAACTCTTTTTTTCGGCTCGGGTTCTACACGATATCTGCGGTGCCTATTACTCCCACCCACACGCGTGGTCCGAAATAGGCTTTGGCGGACCTGCTAATCCTCGTGGCTACGTGCGTCTATATTTTGATCGCAGAGATCCTTGGGAAGCCGTCGAAGTGAAAAAAAATGGCGGCGTCGTTGCCGCTCGCCTGGAGAATGGCCGTGTTAAGTGACGCACTTGAAATCCCTAGAGGCAAAAACGGTCAAGCCCCGGACGTTTTCAGCCAAAAAGGCTGGATTCCCATGCGCGAATATCCAGAAAATGAAGAGGTTGATTTTGCGATAGTCGGAACAGGTGCCGGCGGCGGGACCCTCGCGTGTCGACTCGCGGAGATGGGTTTTAGCGTAGTCGCCTTCGATGCGGGGGCGTGGTGGCGGCCGCTGGAAGAGTTTGCTTCCGACGAGACTCACCAATCCAAACTCTTTTGGACCGATGACCGAATCTGCGATGGCGATAACCCGCTCAAGCTTGGGAACAACAACAGTGGCAAGGCGGTGGGAGGGAGTACCGTTCACTTTGCGATGGTTTCCCTTCGATTCAGGCCAGAGTGGTTTCAATCCAAAACTTTACTGGGATATGGCGAGGATTGGCCCCTTGATTGGAAAGAGATGTGGCGATATTACGCGCAAGTGGAGCAGGCGCTTCATATCTCTGGCCCCATTAATTACCCGTGGGGACCGAAGAGGCCAAGATACCCGTACCGTGCGCACGAACTGAATGCTTCGGCGCTGGTGCTGGCGAGGGGCGCCGAGGCGATGGGAATCGACTGGTCGGCCACGCCATTGGCGACCTTGTCGGCGCCGGACGGGAAAGCGCACCCATGTGTGTACCGTGGATTTTGCGTATCTGGCTGTTCGACGAATGCAAAACAAAGCGCCCTGGTGACTTGGATTCCTCGTGCCGTCGAGGCGGGTGCCGAGATTCGGGACTTAGCGATGGTCGGTCGTATCGCGGTGAATGACGCAGGGCGAGTCTCGGGCGTGGAATATTTCCGCGAGGGTAAGTGGCAATTTCAAAAGGCGAAAAACGTCATTGTTGCGGGCTATGCGATCGAGACGCCGCGACTTTTGTTAATGTCGGCGACCGGTCGTTATCCCGATGGCTTGGCGAATAGTTCTGGGCTGGTCGGTAAGTATCTGACAGTACAAGCCAATCAAGGCGTCTATGGCACGATGGATGAGGAGATTCGTTGGTATAAGGGGCCTCCCTCTCTGTCATTGACTGAGCATTGGAACTACAAGGATACGGATAAAGATTTTTTCGGTGGTTACAGTTTCATGAGTCAGGGGCCGTTGCCAAAAGCATGGTCCGCAACGCTCAATGGCCGAGGTCTATGGGGCGACGCCTTGAGCCTGGAAATGTTGAAATACAACCATCAGGCCGGCTTCAAAATGGTCGGAGAGTATATGCCGCAGGAGCGTAATTGCGTGACGCTGGCAGACGACAAAGACCAATACGGCTTACCCATCGCGCGCGTCACGTATTCGCTATGCGAAAACGATAAACGCATGGTATCGCATGCCGTGAATTTTATGGACAAAACTCTGAAGGCAGCGGGCGGGCGCGATACGTGGAGAGAAGTTGACGACACCTGCCATCTGAACGGTTCGGTCAGAATGGGTAAGGACCCGAAAACAAGTGTCGTCGATGCAGACTGTCGGAGCTGGGACGTTCCTAACCTGTGGATCTGTGACGGGTCGGTGTTTCCGACGGTTGGGGGCGTCAACCCCTCCCTGACGATCCAAGCGATTGCCTTACGCACCGCAGACCGGATCTCAGAACTGAACAGAAGTGGTGAGGTAAGGGGGCGCGCTGCGGCTACGTATGTCTGACATGTTTATAGCTACGCCCGATCTCGACGGGTTTGACCTAAGCCAAGGGGAAAACGATCGCGACAAACTTAAACGTCATTTTTCCCAAGAAATCCGGCAAGGCTGAGTATTGGTAGTGGCACCCGGGGCAGAAAGCACAAATTTGCTCCATACGCGGGAGTGGCGTCGCCCAACCGGATTGGCTGACTGTCAGTGGTTTAATATCTCGTCGGCCCTGAAGAGAAGTAAGATTTTTTCGAAATCGTATCTCCACGCCTCCAGTAAACGTTGCCTGACACTTGGATTTTTTAAAGAGCAACAAACTTAGACTGTACGTTATCGTGAAAATGTTTCTGCTCATTCGCGCTTTGAAACATCGCCGCACCCGGCAGAGGTGGCATCGTATGTCTGCTAAACATGATCAACCCGATGTTATCGATCAACGACCCCGAACAAAGTCGATTTTGCGCGATGCCTATCTTTGCGTAATTCCGTTGGCACTGAGCGGATGCGCTAGTGACATTCACCGGAGCTTTTTAGATCCGCAGGGCCCGATAGCAGCGATACAGCAGACGCACTTCTTCGAAATGGTGGCAATACTCGCAATCTTCGTTGCTCTTCCCGTATTTATTCTCCTTCCCTGGTTTGCTTGGCGGTACCGATTTGGTGCAAAGTCCTCGCGCTATGCCCCGAACTGGGCTTCCAGTACCCCTTTGGAGGTAATCGCGTGGAGTGGACCGGTCGTAATCGTGGCAGTGCTCGGCACGCTGGTGTGGCGGAGCACGCATGCGCTCGACCCCTACAGACCAATCTTATCCCCCAATTCGGCGCTTCGCGTGCAGGTCATAGGATACGACTGGAAATGGTTGTTTCTCTATCCTGACTTGGGGATAGCATCCATTGGCGTTTTGGCTATTCCGACGGGGCAGCCTGTCGCAATGGACATCACGTCCGCCACGGCGATGCAGTCACTGCTGATACCGTCTTTAGGAAGTCAAATGTACGCGATGGGCGGCATGGTGACACAGCTACACTTGCTGGCAAACAAGCCCGGGCGCTTTATGGGCGAAAATACGATGTATAACGGCAACGGTTTCCATGCACAGCAATTTTCAGCGTTGGCCATGAGCGCGCAGGAATTTCAAAGTTGGGTGAAGCAGCGGCAATCGGCTAGCCAGCATCTCGACGCAGGCACCCTAAGCCACTTAGCGCAGCCGTCCACACAAGCGCAACTTGCGCTCGCATTAGGTGTGTCCAAGGACGCCGAAGGGGGCATCTACTTCAGCCACGTTGATCCCGCCGTCTTTCCGAGCATTGTGAAGGCGACGATGAATGGCACCGCGTTTACGCGGTTGGCCACTGGAACGACCTCTACCATGCGCGTTGCGCATGGGTATCTTCCTTCCACCCCGATACGTCAGGACTCCAACCCGTGAGCTGCTCCGAGATTTTTTCGCACCCGTTGGGCCGGCTTAGTCTGCCATCGCTTCCTTTTTGGGAAATGCTGCAGGACCCCACCAAGGTTAATGTGATCAACGGCATCATAGCGACGGGCGCGGCGTCGATGGTTGTTCTTGGAGGGTTCGTGACCGTCTTGTTGCTTACACGATATCAAAAGTGGGGTGTATTGTGGTCCGAATGGCTCACGAGTCCCGACCATAAAAAGATCGGCATCATGTATGTCGTCCTCGCTTTTGTCATGCTCGCGCGCGCCCTCATCGAGGCGCTATTGATGCGCACGCAACAAGCATTCGGGCTGGGCGGTGGGTTCCTCTCTCCCGATCATTTTGCACAGCTATTCAGCACACACGGCACGATCATGATTTTCTTCATGGCCATGCCATTCCTTACCGGCATCATCAACTACGCGATGCCTTTACAGATCGGCACGCGTGACGTTGCATTTCCTGTGCTTAACTCAATTAGCTTGGGGCTAACCGCCGCGGGCGCGGCGCTCATCATGGTATCCCTTTGCATTGGAAAGTTCTCAACCGGAGGTTGGTTTGGATATCCGCCATATACAGAGGCTACTTTCAGTCCTGGGGTTGGACCTGATTATTGGATCTGGTCGTTGTCTTTGGCGTCTCTCGGATCCACATTCACGGGGATCAATTTCGTGGTCACGATCTACAAACGTCGTGCGCCGGGCATGACGTATATGCGTATGCCGCTCTTTACCTGGACTGCGCTATGTACCAGCATCCTCATGATTTTTGCTATGCCGCCGCTGACGGTTGCGACAGCACAGCTCGCGCTCGACCGCTATCTTGGCTTCCACTATTTTACAAACGATCTTGGCGGCAACATGATGCATTTTGCCAACCTCTTTTGGCTGTTCGGGCATCCCGAGGTCTACATCTTGATACTGCCGGCGTTTGGTGTTTATTCCGAAGTCGTCTCAACTTTCTCAGGCAAGGCACTGTTTGGGTATCGCGCTCTCGTCATGGCGACGATGGCCATCGCAATTCTTTCGTTCACGGTTTGGGTACATCACTTTTTTACAATGGGGCAAGGAGCAGATATCAACGCTGTGTTTGGCATTGCCTCGATGCTGATCGGCATTCCCACCGGCGTTAAAATCTATGACTGGATGCTCACGATGTTTCGGGGGCGCATCCGCTTCACCGTCCCAATGATCTATTCCGTCGGCTTTATGCTTTTATTTGTGTTGGGTGGCATGAGTGGAATTTTGCTAGCAGACCCTGGTATCGATTACCAAGTGCACAATAGCGTTTTTCTCGTCGCCCATTTTCACAACGTTGCGGTTCCCGGCGTATTGTTCGGCATGCTGGCTGCCTATCACTTTTGGTTTCCAAAAGCCTTTGGGTTTCGTTTGAATGAGCCGTGGGGAAAAATCTCGGCTCTGCTTTGGATCGTCGGCTTTATGCTTGCGTTCTTTCCACTTTACGCATTGGGACTGATGGGAATGCCACGTCGTACCGTTGCTTATTCAGAGCGAGCTTACGCTCCACTCGAGATGGTGGCATTGCTGGGTGCCGTGATCATTGTGCTGGCCCTAACGGGGTTAGCGATTCAATTGTGGGTATCGATTAGAAAACGTGAAGCTAATCGTGTATTCGCCGGTGACCCATGGGACGGGCGAAGCTTGGAGTGGTCCACGTCGGCGCCACCGCCCGAGTACAACTTCGCGCTAATCCCAAGGGTGTCGGACCGAGACGCTTTCAGCGCGCTTAAGTCTCAAGATCGCGCGTACGAGCCGCACGCGCATTACGAAGATATCGAAATGCCTAAGAATAGCGCAATGGGTCCGGCTATTGCTGCCATCAGTTTCACACTTGCATTTGGCCTTGTGTGGCACATGTGGTGGATGGTCATTGTGTCATCTATTGCCGTGATGGCAGTGATGATAGTGCACGGCTTCGCCCGAGACACGACGCGTGTAGTCGCCGCGGCGCAGGTGCGGGCGGAGCATCTTGATTGGCTCGAAAGAGTGGCGGCCACTTCGTCAATATCGCGAGCCAAAGAATGCATGCCGAACAATCATGGATTGGCGGGAAAAAACTTGCGTGAGACTGCCTCATGAACCGAGAAGCCGCCAAATACCCCGGGTTGAATCTGAGCGTCTCGCACGGTAACGATGACGAGGCCGCCGAGTCCTTAATTTTCGGATTCTGGGTCTTTCTCATGAGCGACGCAATCCTTTTTGGCATGGTTTTCGCAACCTATGTGACATCGTTGCGTGCCACCGCTGGAGGACCCGGGCCGTATCAGCTCTATGACATCAAAAGTGTCTTCATTGAAACCTTACTGCTGCTCTTGAGCAGTTTCACTTTCGGCTTGGTGTCGCTTGCACTCAAATACAGGCACAATATCTTCCGTTTGCTTGTGTGGCTTACTGTGACACTGCTGCTAGGTGTCACTTTTCTTGGCTTCGAGCTGCGGGATTTCCAAAACATGTTTGCGAACGGCGGTTATCCGAGCCGAAGCGGGTTTCTGTCCGCTTTTTTCGATCTCGTGCCTTTGCACGGAATCCACGTTTTCGTTGGCTGCATTTGGCTGGTTTGCATCATGGGTCAGATAGCTCGTTATGGCATAGACACGCAGACAAAATTGGGAATCATGCGCCTTGCGTTGTTTTGGCATTTCCTCGATATCATTTGGATCGCTATCTTTTCAATCGTCTATATAGGATCGATTCGATGACGAGGTCTAGCGGGAGAATGAAGAACGGGGCCGAAGCCGAGCAACAGGAACGTACCGAGCTCAGAACCTATACTTGGGGAGCCGGGATTGCGCTCGTATTCACCCTTGCTGCGTTTGCTCCGTGGCAGCGGCTTGGGGTTGCGCACCTCTCAAGGCTCGGCATTATCGGCGCTGTAGCACTCGCTCAAGTCATAGTTCACTTTCGTTGCTTTCTACATATCGGTTTCCACCGAAAACGGGAAGATCTGCAGCTGATCTTGTTTTCTGCTCTGTTGTTGACCATTATGGTCGGCGGGACGATCTGGATCATGGGTAGCCTGGCAGAGCGAATGTGAGCGCGGATCCTGATGGCTCAAAGTGGATCGGATAGGTGCGGCCCGCACTCGGCGCGTAGTAACGATGCCTTGACCGTGAGGAGAAGAAATGAGAAACGTCACTGCTCCGAGAGCCTCGGTTGTCGAGATTGGTATGCGGCATCTAGCTTTTTCCGAAGCAGATCGCGGAAAAACTAGCTGGCTCTGGTCCCGAGCAAAATGAGGAGTCGTCTAGCTAGGCAACGAATTCTCGATTGACGGCCTAGAGGGAAGCGCCATATGGCACCTGAGCGTACCTTTCCTTACGAGGCACATCAACGGAGGTGAATATCCCAAGAGCTTTCCTAGATTTGTAGGGAGAGTATGCGCAGTCGCTGCAAATCTTCTTCGATCGCTAATGCCGCTCCAGCGCGTTTGAGCGCGAGGGTCGAATGTCTTTGAGCGGCCGTCGCGAAGCCGGGTGAATCGATTCTTGACAAGGCGGCCAATGCCTTTTGCATTCGGACACCTACTTCGACCATTGCGGCACCATCACGGCCAATAGGCATAAAAAAGTCATCGAACATGTCCTGCACGTTTAGGCCATGCACAAAAACACGCGAGCAATCGTGTTCATCTTGGACCTCGGTTGGGTGTGTGTCGGCAAACGCGGAAAACACGCGGATGCCGCGCCCAATAATATCAATAGCAGTCCCGGGATCATTCACCGCAGGAGAGAGCGCGCGGGATGCGATTTCCGTGAGCACGGATATACCGAAGCGAGGATCTTGTTCGTAGGAACGCCGAACGCCGATAGAAAACGCCGCTCTCACCCCGCCGTCGTCATCCTCATCGACAGCGATCACCGAGGCCAACGGCATGGTGTGTTCCGCGAACGTGCCGGGCACAGCATGCAGATAGATTCGGCTCTCAGGGTTTTCAGATAATCTCGCAAGGGCTGGCATATCGATGTGCTGCACATAGCCGATGTCAACCGGGTAAATATGACGCACAGCCATCGGCAAGACGCCGTTGACAGGGAATGGTTGGCCGCCGAGGTAGGGGCGCTCTTTTCTTTCCGCTATGGCGCGTAGCGTCGCTTCTTCTACGCGATCTGTCGTTTCGCCCAGCCGACCTAGGCGGGCAAGATGATCAATCCAACGCAATAGCGTATAGACAATGACCGCGATCACGCCGATAGTGACGACGAACAAGATCAGGCGACCCTTGTTTCCGTAGGCACCGGTGCTTAGCGCAATGATCCCGACCAAGCTGAAGAGAAAGGATCCTATGAAAGTCGACAAGGCGTTCTGCGTCGTGCTGTCTTCCACCAGCAGCGAGGTCGCTCTCGGTGTCACCGTGTTCGTGGCAGACCCATACGCGGATACCATCGTACTCAACGAGAACGTGGTGACGGCCAACATGCTGGACGCGATGATGCCGAGGATGTTATCCACAGCATCTGCACCGATCTTCGTGGAAAGCGTATCCGGCATATATTGACGAAGCGTCAGCGATGCGAGGGCGGACACGATGCCCAGCACCGAGAATAGGCTGGCTCTGAACCAAATCCGTTTGCTGATTCGACGTAAGACCCACTGCCATTTTGCGTACATTGCGGTTTCTTTGTTGAGTTGTTGGTTGGCTTGGAACCTTCGACGCGACAGGTGGCTCATACGCTATCTTTGCAAACTCCAAGCTGAAAAGCGATGCTGTTATCCTTGACCGCTACTGCGAACCGAAATTCGACGATATTGGATGCTGAACTGGTTAACAATTAATACGCTTTTAGGAATTTCTGCTTTGGATTGGCTTTATGCCTGTGTCGCAGCGATCGTGAGCTACGTCGTGTTGGTTGCGGCGCTGGGCTTCATTATCAAACGCCTGGAGATTTTTGCTGCGAAAACGACAACGCAGGTTGACGATGTTGTCATTGCGGTAATAAAGCGCACGCATCGCTTCACGCTACTGATCGCTGCCATTTTGATTGGCGCGAAGTTTCTGGAGGTAGGGCCAAAGTGGGATGTACGTATCAGCCATCTTTGGTTCCTCGTGATTGGTCTACAGATTGCCATTTGGATCAACCGGGCTGTGAGTGTCTGGACAGCTTCCAGGCTAACAGGGACCGGGCCTGCCGCTCACAATCCCGTTATTACGACCATGATCTCGTGGCTATTGCGGGCGCTGCTATGGGCTGTCCTGTTGTTGGACGTCCTTGCTAACATGGGAGTGAATATTACCGCCTTCGTGGCCAGTCTTGGTGTCGGGGGTATTGCGATCGCGCTGGCTGTGCAAAGTATTCTCAGCGATGTTTTCGCGTCCGCGGCCATCGGTTTGGATAAGCCTTTTGAGATTGGTGATTTCGTCGTGTTCGGAGACGTCGCGGGTAGCGTGGAGCAGATCGGCCTTAAAACCACGCGTATTCGAAGTTTGAGTGGTGAAGAAATTGTCTGTAGCAATACAGAACTTCTTAAAAACATTATCCACAATTATAAGCGCATGGCGGAAAGACGGATCTTGTTCGGATTCGGTGTAACGTACGACGCGACACCTGGGCAGCTTCGGGAAGTACCGAGCATCGTAAAAAGCGCCATTGAATCCGCAGGAAACACCCGATTTGACCGGGCGCACTTCAAGCAGTTTGGTGACAGTTCGTTGGATTTTGAGGCGGTGTATTACGTCACCGACCCGAGTTACAACCTCTATATGGACATTCAGCAAGCGGTGAACCTTGAGTTGATGGAGGAGCTAGGCAAGCGGAATATTGAATTTGCCTTCCCCACACGGACCGTTCATGTGGTTCAGCCAATAGCGGAAGAGGCAATACCAGAAGCAGCTTGAGTGCTGCGCGCAAAGTGATGCCGAGCTCAGAGCACACGTGGCGCACTCAGGCGTGAAGCGGTATTCACGATGGCAAGATGTGTCAATGCTTGTGGGAAATTGCCGGACAAGTGCGCACCTGGAACGTTGTACTGTTCAGAAAGTAGGCCGAGGTCATTGGCAACCGAAAGGACGCGTTCGAATTGGGCGCCTGCCTCGGCCGTTTTTCCTTGGAGATATAAGCAGTCGGCCATCCAGCACGAGCAGGCAAGAAAGGTCCCTTCGTTTGGCCCATCGACAAGCGCTTTGTTGCGTCTAATAAGTCCGTCTTCGGATAACTCGCGTTGAATTACGGATATCGTAGATGCGATTCTGGGGTCATCGGCCGGCAGGAAGTCGACAACGGGTAATAAAAGCAGGCTCGCATCAATGCACTGGCCGCCGTAGTACTGTGTAAAACATCCCAAGCCCGCATTCCATCCGTTTTCGCAAACATCGTCATGGATGGTTTGACGGAGATGCTCAAGTCGTGCAATCGTTTCGTGTCCGTGCGAGTCTGCCTGAGCGCCGCGAAGGACCCGGTCAACGCCGACCCATGCCATAACCTTTGAGTAGGTGTAATGGCGCGGCATACTTCGCGCCTCCCATATGCCGGAGCCTTTTGTTTGCCAGATCGCTTCGATATGTTCAACGAGCTGTCGTTCGATGTCTCGCTCCGCCGTGGACGCCGAGAGCCCCCCTTCGCGTGCTAGATACAGACAATTCAACACCTCACCAACGACGTCCACTTGGTGTTGTGTCGATGCAGCGTTGCCGATTCTGACCGGTAGCGAAGACCGGTAGCCGTCGAGTGCGTCCACCGTCCATTCGTTTAAGTGGCGCGCCCCATCAACGCGGTACATGATCCTTATTTTATCTGGCGCGCCGGCGATAGCGCGAAGCAACCAGGTTTTCCAAGCCTCGGCTTCTACATGAAAGCCAGACGCAATCAAAGCACCCATGGTGAAACTGGCATCGCGCAGCCAGCAATACCGGTAGTCCCAGTTCATGTCGCCACCTGGCATTTCCGGGAGGGACGTCGTGGGTGCAGCGACGAGCCCCCCTGTTTTTTGATGAATCATTGCCTTCAACACGATCAACGAGCGTCTGACTGCCGCAGGCCAATCGCTTTTGGTATTGTCAAATTTGGCGATCCAACCCTGCCAATAGTCCTGAGTTGCTCGCAATGCCGCCTCAGCGTTGATATTTGGCGGAGGGCTCTCGTTGGCTGGTCCATAGCGCAACACGAACGCGAAGCGATCGTCTCTGGAAATGGTGAGATCCGCATACGTGGCGTCGCTATGGCTATGCACCGCTACGGGTGCGTGGAAAGCCACCGTGTTGGGTCCTACTGTGGCAGTTATTCCTAAGCCGCATTCCCGTGCCCAAGGAGAGAGCGCGCCATAGTCAAAACGCAAACGAAGCGTTGAGCGCATCTCCACTGTTCCTCGTAACCCTACGACTATTCGAACGATGGATGAGTAATCGGCTCGAGGGGGCATGAAATCGATGATTCGTACCGTTCCTTCGGCAAGTTCGAAATCCGTTTCGACGATCAGCGTATCCAACTGATACCGTCTATTGATGTTCAAGACTTGCCCGACCGGCCGCAAGCTCCAGTGCCCATTTTCGTTCGACCCTAGAAGTGCTGCAAAGCACGCATCATCATCGAACCTTGGCCAGCAAAGCCAATCGATCGAGCCATTGCGATGCAGCAGTGCAGCTGTTTCGCCATCGCCCAACAACGCATAATCTTCGATGCGAGCGCTCATTGATTATCCTAAGTTCGATTGACGCGAAACAGGGTGAATAGGTATTACTTCTTTCCAAACGCCAAGCGAGCGATGCCGAGAATGCTTACCCCAACCACTGCCAATAGAACGGACTTGTGACGATCAGTGAACATTTCCCAACTGCCCGTTCTTGACTTTGTATCAAAACGCCCGTGTGCGCCATACGGACCGGACACTGACTGGAAAAGATTTGCTGGTGCATTCACTGGGAGCGCCTCTTGACTCAACTGGCCTTTATACCCGGCTGTTGCGAGGTATTTATCGATTAGACCCGGCGCGATGCGATTCGCGAGAATGGCACGCACCGTGGGAAAACCGACCCACACTTCGCGACGTTTATGCGTTGCGGCAAAGAAAATAGCGCGTGCTGGCACTTCCGGTTGATAGATCGGCGCGACGGGCTTCGCCCGTTTGCCCATTTTGTTCTTGGCCCAGTCAAATTGCGGCGTATTGACGGCGGGTAGGTCTACCATCGTCAAATGCACTTTCAACTTGTCGTGAATGATTTCCGAACGCAGAGCGGCGGTAAAACCGCGGATCGCAAATTTAGCGCCGCAATAGATCGATTGCAGGGGTACTGAACGATAACCCAGTGCGGATCCGACGTTGACGATGGTGCCGCGATTACGCTTGCGCATGCGTGACAGAGCAGACATCGTGCCATGCACTTGCCCTAAGTAGGTCACTTGTGTGCCGCGCTCGAACTCTTCCGGGGTTAGCTCGGACACCGGCGCGAAAACCGTGGCCATCGCGACGTTGACCCATACGTCTATCGGACCCAATTCATCCTCGGTGGCACTAGCAGCTCGCTCTACCGCTTTCGCATCGGCCACATCCGTCGGAATGGCGAGTGCGCGGATGCCGTAGCAGCTTTCCAACTCGTCGACTGCTTTGTTAAGTCGGTCTTTATTGCGTGAGAGCAGCGCGAGGTTATAGCCTTGCCGTGCAAATTCCTCGGCGGTTGCTCGACCAACGCCTGCTCCTGCGCCTGTTATCACTGCAACTTTAGCCATGATTCATTCCTGGTTAGACCATCGCGTGGGCTGCGCACATCACATTTTTTCTTTGATACCTTTTCGAATGAGCCACCAGTTCAACGGGTAGGTTGTGGCAAAGCCGATGATCATCGCAATTTGCATCATGAACCAATAAGACCACTGATCCGGCCGCAGATCTGGGAAGCGCCAGGCGCGAAAGCCCATCCATGCGAACATGCCGATCTCGTAAGCAAGTAGGGATAGCGTGTCAATCTTGACGGCCGCGATCAACCCTGCTTTAAGCTTAAGCCCTTGCATCGGCGCGACAGAGAAGTATTGAAATAGAATCCCGAACAAATACGCAGAGAGAAATGCGAAGAGATAGGTGCCACCAAGCGCGGAGCCAAAGATTGTCAGACCGATACCAAAGGCGAACCAGTCGCCGATAAAATCTCCCAGGGCGCAGCCTGCTCCGCAGTGACTGGCGCCGACAAAAGTGGCTTGCCACATTGGCTTTCCTGCCTGCCCATGTGACATGCCGGAGGTGTGTTCATGGTGGTGGTGGTGGGGCGGCGACGATTTTTGGTGCGCGGCAGCCTTGACAGGTTTTTTGGTACGGCCAAACCACGCATAGGCTACGAGGCCGATCGGACCCCAGTAAAGCATTGTCAGTGGCCACACGGCATCCATGATGCCCATCGCTTGCCGCCGCCCGATTTTGAAAATATCGACGAGTGTAACAAGAGCGCAAAAAATGCTTACAGCAATGTAAATAATCGAGATGTGCTCTAGTTCGCTGTTTGCCATATTTTCCGAAGGGGATGTTTTCGCCTGATCTGGACCGAATAGGAGAGCAAACTACATGCCAGGGAGCGAAGATGTACAGTTAAAGCACAACTGCCAGGGACCAGTTCGGAGTTACGCATGCATGTGAAAAATGTATGGCGAATGAAAAATTTCAAGCCATGCATCTAGGGTATCTTCGGGTTTGTGCGGCAAGTGGTGGCTGGCAGAATTGCGCCGTTAAGTGGGGAGGCTTGGGAGGAGCTAACAATACGGCCTTTAGGTCGAAGAGACGCCACCGATTTCGGTGGCGTTTCGCTTTCTGTAATCTGGTGATTCGTCGCAGATGTCGTCTACCTTACGCAACCACGGGATGGGGTGTGCGCCTAGCCGCGCATGGTATGTTTGGCGCATGCGTCGGTACAATTCATTTTTCAAGCAACATAGCGCATTGCAAACATTTCCTCGAGTCATCCGGCCATGCCGAGCGCAGTCAACAGGGGGATCGAAAGGCTCTAAAAGCTCTTTTTTTGCAGGACACTGTCGAATCAAGTAGCAATTGGCAGGGATGGAACAGAAATGCCGCCTGGGATGCTCGGCGGAATTTGAGGATATCTCAGTCTTAGGGATGCATGAAGCGCTCCTCGTACAGTATCTCGAATTGATTCATGGCTGCTTTCCAGTCTTGCGCGGCACGCGTCCAGCCCGCCGTGATGTTGCGCAACACGACCATAGCAGTTTGGTTGCGGCCTCATCGCTCGGGAAGTGGCCGCGCGTGCGAATGATCTTGCGGAGGCCCGCATTCACGGTCTCCAACGCGTTCGTCGTGTAAATCACCTTGCACACCGCCGTCTGGAACGTGAAGAAGGGAGTGACACGTTCCCACCCTCGTCGCCATGCTGCGCCCAAGGCACGCTCGATGAGGGCCTTCTTCAAGGCAGCAGACAGGTCTTCGATGGAACCTGCCGTCATCGGACCTGAAGCCAATTGGTCGATCAGGTCTTTAGGGATTGATGGCAGTTCGCGTGGCGGTGTCTTAGGTTTGCGTGGCATAACGGCTCCATTTCCATAATGGTAGCCTCACACACAACATTTCTGACAGTCCCCTTTCCAATCAATCCACCGGCACAAACCCCGGGCGTGACGGCTCTATACCGCCTTCGTCCGATGTCGCTTCGGCTAGCGCTTCCGCCAGGTCCACTTTTTCCGCGACCGGGGAAGCCGCCACGCCCTTGCTCCCGCCATGCATCCACGCTGCTGGAACCGGAATCAATGCCGTCGCGAACGCGCACAAACATCCGGCGATGACTTCGAGCAAGCGTACTTCCAATAACGGCGTCAACGAGAACCCGAGCGCGGCATACACCAGCGCCACCAGGATCGTGATGAAGAATACCCCGCGCGCATAGGCGTGGAGGATATGATACGCCCACCCGGCCACGCACAGTGCCATCAGCAAGCAATCGAACCACAGCGAGTGCCCGATACACATGATCAGCAGCCCGCTGACCATGACACCCGCAACGGTGCCGCCCAGGCGTTGCAGGCCGCGACGCAGCGCGTCGGTAGGGGAGCGCGTGCCCATGAACACGACGAAGACACTGATCACCGCCCAGCACCAGCGCTCGGGCGATAGTGAGTGACCGACGGCAATCGCCAACACCGCGGCGCCCATGCCCCGTAATGCCGGCGACCAGCATAGCGAGGCCCGCATCTCCTGCCACCGCGCCGCGGACAATGCGCTCGCACCGCGCGCTTCGTTGGTTTGACCAGAGGATGAAGCGCTGCCAGTCGAGGGCAGCGCCGATGCCGCATCGGGCGCTGCGATGGGCCACACCACGCGACAGGTCAGCACCACGACGGCAAGTCCGACCACCGATAACAACAGTGCCAGGCCCGTATGGTTCAAGCTCGGCTGTAGGTAAATGCCGAGGTAATAGGCCACCAAGGCGTTTAATGCGGCGCCCACCGCGCGCGGGCCCCAACCCTGAAGCAGAAGCCCGACAAAGAAGATCGCGAGGAAGCCGATACCGGCGGTCAGGACCGAATGACTCAATAGCGCACCCGCCAGCCAGGACAGGCATACGGTGCCGTATAGCAGGAATAAGGTCTGCCACCACCGCGCTTTGTGGTCATGTCCACCGGCGCCATGACGTGTGCTGTCGCGCAGGAACAAAGGGCAGATCATGCCGAACAAGACGGCCACGCCGGCCATCGGAATCGGCAGCGCGAGTTGATGCAGTGTGGGGACGGTCAAGGCGGCGGTTGCGACGGCAGCGGTGACGCTGACGAGGCCGTAGCGCAAATGGGCGAGTGCGGGTGTGCTGTTCAGTTGGTCGGCGCGTACGTGTCGTAGCGTGCCAATGGCTGCGGCGTTGATCATGATCGATGATTCCAGACCAGGACAGGGCGTCGCTTGTGGCGACGACCTGCCTTTCTGAGGCGTAAGCCCCGGGTGTCGAAGCGCCCCATCGGCGCGCATGGTCGGGATCACCAACCGCGCGCGCCAGCGGAGCATGTCTGTATTTCGCTACGCACGTCATCGACGGCGCGGCGGCGCGCGATTCGCCGGCCACTGCGGATACGCAGAAAAGGCGTGGCGAATCAACACGTCGCGGCCGGCATTGTACGGTCAAGCGCACCGAATGCGCCAGCGTCCCATGATCGGCCGATAAGTCTGATCGTAGCGTGATCAATATTGTTCGGTGCAATCGGCGCGCGAGCAGCGCGGCGGACGGTCCGAATCGAGGGGGAATTACAACGGAAAAGCCGCGCAAGGAGGCTGAACGTCGAAACGCCGCTGAGCAAGGATCACCAGCGGGTAAAACACAGGGGGCGCGCCGTCTAGAAGAAATCCAGAATCAGGCGCGAACCCGATGCGACCTATTCAGATGTGCGCGGACGTGGCGATCGAGTCGACCACGACCGGCGATACGGCCGCCGCTGCGGACACGGCATTGACCGACGCAGCCACTGCGCCCGTTGCTGCTTCCGTCGCCGCGACGATCGTATCGGTGACGCTGGCGGTCGCCGCAGCCAAGCTGTCGGTGACGCCGGCGGCGCTCCACGCTCCCGGAGCCTGCGCGAGCGGCACACGGCGGGGCACGTTCGGGCCGGCCGGCATCGCGCTGTTGCCATACAGTGCGTTCATTTCCGCGTATTGCTTCGCGAAAAGTTTGTCACGCATCCATACATAAAGTTGTTGTCTGAGCATCGTCAATCCCCGGGCGATTGATTGTGAGTCGGAATGGATCATCCGCTTTACATCGGATTGGCCATTGGTCCTATGTCGACAATTGGGTAAACGGCGCGCTTGAGAAGAACTTGAGGATTTTTTTTTAACAAATCGACGTGCGATGAAGATCGGTTATTTTTGCGTGACAAAGGGACACGGGGATGCGCGGAAGAAGCAATTTTGACCGGGTCGACGCAAAAGGAGCAGTCGTAACGCCGTTTTGCGCCTAAAAAAACCGCCGCGATGGGCGGCGGTTAAACGGGGGAATGCTTATGCGCTCAGGCGAATGACGTCGATTAGAACGTCGACCATTGCTCCTGGCTGACCCGCGCCATTGCAGGTGCACCGGCGGGACTGGGGAAGCGCGTCGGCGTCGATGCCGGCCGCGCACGCGGTGCGCCGCGGGCGGGCTTGCGCGGACGTGCCGGCGGCTCGCGATGCGTGCCGCCGTCATGCGTACCAACGGCGTCCATCGAACGTTGACCCGCTTCGACGATAAAGAACGCGACCGCATCGGTCAGTTCACGGCCCTGCTGTTTGAGGGACTCCGACGCCGCGGCCGCTTCTTCGACCAAGGCTGCGTTCTGTTGCGTGACCTGATCCATGACCGAGACCGCTTCATTGACCTGTTCGATGCCACGTCCCTGCTCGCCGGACGCGGCGGCGATGTCGGCCATCAGCACGCTGACGCGGCCGATCGCCTGTTGCACTTCATGCATCGTGCCGCCGGCTTCGCCCACCAGGGACGAGCCCTGCTGGACCTGCACGACCGAGGTCGAGATCAGTTCCTTGATTTCCTTCGCCGCCGACGCCGAACGCTGCGCGAGATTCCGCACTTCGCCGGCCACCACGGCAAAGCCGCGTCCCTCTTCGCCGGCGCGCGCCGCTTCCACGGCCGCATTGAGCGCCAGGATGTTCGTCTGGAACGCGATGCCTTCAATCATGCCGGTGATATCGGCGATTTTGGCGGAGCTGCGCTCGATGTCCTGCATCGTCTGGACCATCCGATCGACGAGATCGCCGCCCTTGGTGGCGATTTCCGATGCCGTGCTGGCAAGCGACGTTGCTTGCTGGGCGTTTTCCGCGTTTTGTTGGACCACGTGCGTCAGCTGATCCATGCTTGCGGCCGTTTCCTCGAGCGAGGCCGCCTGTTCTTCGGTCCGCACGCTCAAGTCGTGATTGCCGGCGGCGATTTCGCGCGTCGCCGTGCCGATCGAGTTGGCGCTGTTGCGGACCCGGCCCACGGTGTCGCGCAGATGATCGTTCATCTCTCCCAAGGCGCGCAGGAGCACACCGGTTTCATCGGTCGAGGTGGCAACGATCGTCGTTGTCAGATCGCCAGCGGCAACCGTTTGAGCAACGCGTACCGCACGATCGATCGGTCGGGTGATAGAGCGCGTGATAAACCAGCAGGCCAGCGTGGCCAGCGCGATGGCTGCCAGGGACAAGGCGATCTGCAGATTACGCTGAATGACGAACTGCGCCTCGTATTCGGCGACACGCTCACGTTGGACTTCGCGAGTATAGGTCGCATAGGCATCGGTGGCACCGACCAGGGCAGCCAGCAGCGGCCGGCACTCGTCGTCGAGCATCGTGACGGCTTCCTCGTGCTTGCCGGCGACGGCGAGACCGACGATCTTCAACGCGACCGGACTATATAGCGCTTCGATGCGATTCATCTCAGCGACCAAGGCCTTAGCTTTATCACTGGTGTCATTGGCTTTGGTGACCATGTCATCCAGTTGCTTCAAGCGCGCCATGACATCGCCCTGCGCTTGCTCGGCGGCTGCGCGTTCGAGCGATACGTCATCCTGCTTCGTGACCAGCACGAGATTGCGTGCGGCGATCGCGCGGCGATCCACCGCCGTGCGGAACTGGCTCGCGACGTCGGCGCGGGCATTGACGCCGTCGACGAATCCCGAGAAGCCGTCCGTCGCCCATCCAAGCGCGCGCAAGGACATCGTGGATACGATCATCACAAGCAAGGCCATCACGCCGAATCCGGCGATCAGCTTGTTTTTTATCGACATGTTGGCAAGTGTCATTGCGCTTCTCGGTGAAAAATCGGCCGTAAATCGCTGCCAGGTGCTGCTCAAAATGTGCGTGAGAGCAGTGATCCGATTGCAGCGTTAATGCGTAGAAGGTAGGCAAGCGGTTTTTTGCGCAATGCAGGAATAATCGCCCGACTATCTTAAGAAATACAAAACTGGCTGACCGAAGTAGCGCAAAGTGCTCTAAGGCAAAGCTTCTTGCCAAGACATCGTTCTGACTTCCCAATAACGACGCCGCGCCCTTCTGCCGGTTGCAACGTGATTAACGACGCAATACGTGGCGAATGAAGGGTAAGCGGCAAATAAAATGCGGGATTAGTAGATTACTTCGCTTTATTCAAACGCGTGTTTATAAAATCATTCAAACGAGTGTTTTAGAAAACCATACAAATTGCAGATTTTCCACGCGCGGAAGGCCGAATCGCGGCTGTCCGTAAGGAAAAGGCTCGGTCTCACCGGTGGCGCGATAACCGCGCCGCAGATAAAAGGCGATTAGTTCTTCGCGGCTATGCACGACGCATAGCCGCATCGTGGCCGCCCCCCATGTCTCGTGTGCATGCCGCTCGGCCTGTTCCAGCAGCCGCTTGCCCAGGCCGCGGGCCTGGCAGTCGGGGGATACGGCGAAGGCGCCGAAATAGGCGGCCGTGCCATTGGCGTTCCGCGCGGTGTTGCAGGTGCCCACTAGCCGCAGTCCTTCCGGCGTTTGCTCGAACGCAAGCAGGACGACGCTATCCGGATTGGTGATCGTGGATAACACCTCTGCGGCATCGGTGCGTTGACCATCGAGAAGATCCGACTCCGTCGTCCATCCCCGTTTTCCGGACTCGCCGCGATAGGCCGATTGCATCAGCGCGACGACGGCGTCGGTGTCGGCGCGCTCGGCGAGACGAAACACCCATTCCTGGTTCATTGCCTACCTCTCCTTTTTGTGTAATGCGCAAATTGTACGCGCAGGGTGCATAACGTTGCCACCTGACGCGCGGCTTGGAGCATAAGGGCCCCGGTCAGTGGTCTCAAAATGGCGGTGTCGCCGGCGTGCCAGGAGCCGCTTCCCTGAGGTGTCCGCGGAAGCGTCGGTAAGACCGCACCAGATAGAAGTGCGGTGTGACCGGGCGTCAGCCTTTCCAGCCGATCAAGCGGTCTCATTGGTGGCTGGAGCAATGGTTTATGGCTATCAAACTCATTAGTACTTCATATTAGGTTTTACGCTGCCGGCTCCGGTAGGGTGCAGGCATTCACACTTGTCAAGAGGAACGATAAAATGAATGCATCCCCCGCACTGAGACGCTTTGTGGCTGCAGCGATATCGATATCGCTTATCGGCGCGGCTCAGGCCGACTCCCTGCCGAGATCGGCATCCGCGCCGGCCCGCCTTACCCGCGACAACGGGGCGCCGGTAGGAGAGAACCGCCATTCCCAGACGGCCGGTCCCGATGGCCCCGTTTTATTGCAGGATGCGAACCTGATTCAAAAGCTGCAACGCTTCGACCGGGAGCGCATTCCAGAACGCGTGGTGCATGCGCGTGGTACCGGTGCGCATGGAGTGTTCGTGGCCACGCGCGATATCTCGGCGCTTACCCGCGCGTCGGTGTTCACGCCGGGGCGGGAAACACCGGTGTTCGTGCGCTTCTCGGCGGTGATTCATAGCAAGGACTCGCCTGAATATCTTCGCGATCCGCGCGGTTTCGCGACGAAGTTCTACACCCGCGAGGGCAATTGGGATCTGGTCGGCAATAATCTGCCGATCTTCTTTATCCGCGATGCGATGCAGTTTCCCGACATGGTGCATTCCTTGAAGCCGGCACCCGATACAAATGTGCAGGATCCGAACCGGTATTTCGATTTCTTTGCGCGGCATCCTGAGTCGACGCATATGCTGACGCAGCTATATAGCGATGCCGGGACGCCCGCATCGTACGGCGCGATGGACGGTGACAGCGTCCATGCCTATAAATTCGTGAACGCAGCGGGTGAAACGCGGTACGTGAAATTCCACTGGAAGAGCATGCAGCGCGCGTCTCCGTTGTCCGCGTCTGCGGCGCGCGCGAAGGATTTCAATTACCTCACGCTCGATCTGCTGGCGAATATCGACGCGCGTCGCTTCCCGCAGTGGCAGCTGCAGATTCAGACGCTGCAGTCGGCGGACTTTGCCGCGCTCGACTTCGACCCCCTCGATGCGACGAAAATCTGGCCCGCCCGCATTGCGCCGTATCTAACGGTGGGCGTCATGACGCTGAACCGAAATCCGGACAATGTCTTCAACGAAACCGAGCAGGCCGCGTTTGCACCGTCCAATCTGGTGCCAGGAATTGAACCGTCCGAGGATCGCCTGTTGCAGGGCCGGCTGTTTTCTTATGCCGATACGCAGTTGCATCGGGTAGGCACGAATGCCTTGCAATTGCCGATCAATCGGCCCGTCGCGCCGGTGGCAGATTACAATATCGATGGTGCGATGAACAGCGGCGGAAACAGCGGTGCAGGCGGTACGGCCCTGTCGGCCGCGCGTCCTGAGTCGATGGCGCCGATGCCATCGCATCGCGTCAATTACGAAGGCGCCGCGGCGCCGGTGACGCGCGCCGATACGCAATATCGTTTGCATCCGTCGCCGCTGCGCGGCACCAGCCAACAAGTGGGAATCGAGAAAACCGCTGACTTTCAGCAAGCAGGCGACTTCTATCGTGCGCTGAGTCGCGCCGAAAAAACCGCGCTCATCGATAATTTAATCGGCGATCTCGGGCAAGTGCGCAGTATGAAGACCAAACAGACCATGGTCGCGTACTTCACTCAAGCCGACGCGGCATTCGGCGCGAGGCTGTCGAAGCGGCTCGGCTTGACCCAAGCGCGTTTCGACGAGACGCCAACGCGCGCCCGCTAGGGTGATCGTGGGGCGCTTGGCTGGTAACATGACAACCGTTACCGTTCCCTCCGCCGCCCCTTGGACCCCATGCCGAAGTCTGATACGTCCGATCCCACCGCGACGCCCGATCTTTTCGATACCGCTGTTCAGCACGACGCGGACATGTCCCTGCCGCCCGCCGCGACTGATGCGATGCGCGTCTCGGCCGCTTCCCCTGCGGCGTCGGTAGAGGTTCGGGCCGACGTCGGGCGCGGCTTACGGCTGCTGCACACGGCGGACTGGCAGATCGGCAAGCCGTACAACAGCTTTCCGGCCGAAGACGCGGTCATGCTGGCGGAAGCGCGTTTCCAAGTGGTCGAACGCATCGCGCAGCAGGCACAGGCAGCGCGCGTCGACGCGGTGCTGGTAGCAGGGGATGTGTTCGACGCGCAAGGGTTGAGCGATCGCACGATCCATCGTCTGTTTCATAGCCTGGCCGCCTTCACCGGGCCTTGGTTTCTATTGCCGGGCAATCACGATGCCGCATTGACGGAGTCGATCTGGTCGCGCGCGCAACGGCTGGGCTGCGTGCCGGATAACGTCCATCTCTGTCTGGCGCCGCGTGTCCATCGGGTCGACGCGCTGCGTCTGGCGATCCTGCCGGCGCCATTGACGCAACGGCACACCCATCACGATTTGACCGAATGGTTCGCGCAAGCCGATACGCCATCCGGATGGTGGCGCATCGGCCTCGCGCACGGGAGTGTCCAGGGCATCCTGGCCGACGATATCGATTCGAGCAATCCGATCGCGCCGAACCGCGCCGATCAGGCGGATCTGGATTATCTGGCTTTGGGTGACTGGCACGGTACGCGCCGCATCGATGCGCGGACCTGGTACAGCGGGACACCGGAGACCGACCGGTTCCGTGCCAACGAGTCCGGCCAGGTGCTATTGCTGACCTGGCCAGCATCGACATCGACGATCGACGGTGCCGCGCAGAACCCCGACGGCACCGACCGCACCGACCGCACCGAGCGACGCCCGCCGCCGACGGTCGAAGTGTTGAGCACCACCCACTATCGCTGGCGAACCGTTGCAGCGACGCTTCACGTCGATAGCGACCTGGAAAAGCTGCAAGAGGACATCGCCACACTGCAGACGCAGGATGTCGTGCAATACAAGGTGGAGGGCGTGGCCGATCTCGCCGGACAACGGCGTCTGCAACAGGCGCTCGATCGGGCGCAAGGGCGAGCGCGGAGTGTCAGCGCGGACATGCGCGGGCTGCGCCTGCAACCGACCCCCGACGATATCGCTGCCCTGCGTGCCGACGGTTATCTCGGCGAGGTGATCGCCACGCTGCAGGACGCGCAGCAGGATAGCGACCCGCAACAGGCCGAATGCGCGCACGATGCCTTGATCCTGCTCGCAGCCCTGCTGCAGCCCGACCCGAGCGCCGAAAGCGGCACCGATACACGCACCGGCGCAACCGGGAAAGCACAGTGATGAAACTGCAACGCATCCGTATCGAGCAGGTCCGACAGTTCCGGCGCGCGCTGGAGTTGCGCGACCTGGACAGTGGCATCAATCTGTTCAGCGGCCCGAACGAGGCGGGTAAGAGCACCGTCGTGGCCGCCATCCGTGCTGCTTTTCTAGAGCGTCATCGATCGAACGGCGTCGAGGATCTGCGGCCGTGGGGCGATAGCGCGGCCGCGCCGGAGATCGATATCGATTTCACGTTGGATGGGCGCCGCTATGCGCTCTCCAAGCGCTTCCTGCAACGGAAGCGCTGCACGCTGAGCATCGGTGCCGCCGACGACGTCCCGGGCGGCGGCCGCACGGCGTCGATCGAAACGTTGGATGGCGCGGCGGCGGAGGACCGGCTTGCCGAGCTGCTCGGCTTCCATTACGCATCGCGTGGCGCGAGTGACGCGCCGCAATGGGGCGTTCCCGGCCTGCTGTGGATACAGCAAGGCAGCGGGCAGGTCTTCCGCGATGCCATCACGTACGCGACCGATCATCTTCGAGGCGTGTTGCACGACAGTCTGGACGCGCTGTCGAGCACGGGCGCCGATGCGATAACCGCACAGGTCGAGGCCGCGCGCAATGCGCTGCTCACGCCTGCGACCGGTGCGCCGCGCGGCGCCTTTGCGGAGGCGAATGCGCAGTATCAGACGCGGGCGGAGCAACGCGACGTACTGTCGCGGCAGATCCTGCAGTATCGGCAGCAAGTGGACGAATTAAGTGCCTTGCGGCGTGCCCATGCGGAAGACAGCGCCGTGCAGCCGTGGCGCGCCTTGCGAACGCAGCAGCGCGACGCCGAGCGGGCATTGGCCGAGATCGATGCGCTGACACAGACGTTGCAGGACGCACAGCGGCAGTGGCGACAATGCGATGCGCAGATTGCGCTATTGCGAGGTCAGCGCGAGGCGTTCGATGCGCAGCAGACAGCGTTCGAGGCACGGCGTGTGGCGGAAGCCGCGGCGACGCAAAAGCGCGCTGACGCCGATGCCGCGTTGGCACAAAGCGCGGCGCGTCGCGAGCAGGCCGAGGCCGCGATGGAGCAGGCGAGTCGCGATGGCGTCTTGCTGCAACACCGCGTGCGGCGGGCGCAATGGCGTCGGCAATTGAACGATGCGCTCGCACTGGCGGAGAAAGCGTCGCGTCAGTTGGCCGATGCCGAGGCAGCGCAGGCGCGCGTGCGCGATCGACAGGCGGCGTTGGCGGCACTGACGCTCGATGACAAGGTGTTGGCAGCGTTGGAGAAACAGCACGATGCGTTGCGAGACCTCCGCGTCAGGCGCGAGGTGGCTGCCACGCGGGTGCGTTTTGCCTTGCATCCGGGCGCGTCGCTGCAACTGGGCGATACGACGCTCCAGGGCGACGGCGAGCGCCTTTTGCTCGAACAGATGACGATCGATATCCCCACGGTCGGGCGTCTCGACATCGTGCCGGGTGGCACCGATCTGGCGGCCTTGGGCCGTGACGAGGCCGCTTTGCGCGCCGAGCACGACGCGCTGCTGGCAACCCATGATCTGGCCGATCTGGACGCCGCACGGCAACGCCGCGACGCGGCGCGCATCGCGCAGGCGGACCTCCAGGCCGCAACGGCGTCGCTTGATGCGCTGGCGCCGAAAGGCGTGGAGGCCCTGCGTGACACGTATCAGACCGCACGCGATCTGGCTGCACGCCTTCAGACGCCGCCCGCCGGGACGACAGGCAGCCCGGATACCGACGCGCCTGTCGAGGCGGCGGTGGACGATGCGGAACTGGAACGCGCCGCCGCCGCGCAGGGACAGGCGCGGCAGCAGCTGGATCGCGCGACGCAACAATGGCATGACGCGCGACTGCAGGCGGCACAGGCGCATGCCGCCTTGGACACCGCGCAGCGTGAACGGGAGCGTGCGCAGGTCGCCTTGGACGCGCCGGACCGCGAAGCTCGCGTGGCGGCGATAGCGCGACAGTTGACCGATACTTTGGCGCAAGCGCAGACCTTGCAGGACAGCATCGCACGGCAGGAGCAAGCGATTGCGCAAGCACGGCCCGATATTCTGCGGCAGGATATCGCGCGTTTTGCACGAAGCGCGGAGCAACACGAACAACAGCACGATGCGCGAGGCAAGGCGCTGTTGAAGTTGGAGGTCTCCCTGGAAGCGGCCGGCGCGCAAGGTCTCGACGAACAGGCGGCGGACGTGGCGCGCGCTTTCGGTGAGGCAGCGCGGCGGCGCGACGATCTCCAGCGTCGCGCCGCCGCGCTCGACTATCTGCTCACGCTATTGCGAGACAAGCAGAAGGCGCTGACCCAGCGCTTGCAGGCGCCATTGCAACGACACCTGCAGCACTATCTGTCCTTGCTGTTTCCCGGCGCCGCGTTGACGCTCGATGCGAAGATGCAGCCGATGACGCTGGTTCGCGAACGATACGATGGCACGGGCCCATCGCGCAGCGACGGCGATGGCGATGTCGGCGGCGGGGGCCGGGTGGAACGGGACGAGCGCGCCGATGTCGACGCGTTGAGCTTCGGCGCACGCGAGCAGCTGGGCATTCTGACGCGTCTCGCCTACGCCGACCTGTTGCGGGAGGCGGGACGTCCGACCTTGTTGATGCTCGACGATGCGCTCGTGCACAGCGACGAGGCGCGCCTCGCGCAGATGAAACGCGCGTTGTTCGATGCCGGCACACGGCATCAGATCCTGCTTTTTACCTGTCATCCGGAACGCTGGCGCGATCTCGGCGTTACGCCTCGGACGCTGGGATAACCAGCACGCCGTCGTTTTGCTTGCGCGGCGCATGCGCCAGTACGCAGTCGTCATTCGCGAGCCGATAGGCATTCTTGCCAGCGGCCTTCGCCTCGTACATCGCCAGATCCGCGCAACTGAGCACGCCTTTGGCCGAGACGGGGCGGGAAGGCCGCCCTGGATAGTAGCTGATGCCGATGCTGGCGCCGACGCCGACTTGCTGGATACCGATATCGAAAGGGCGGTTCAAGGCGACGATCACGCTCGCGGCCACGTGTTGCGCATCGGCGGCCGACAGCGAGTGCTCGCCGAGCACACCGTGCAGCACGAGAACGAATTCGTCGCCGGCCAGCCGCGCCACGATGTCCGTTGTTCGCACCGAGGCTTTCAGACGGTCGGCGACGCGCTTCAGCAAGACGTCGCCGCTCTCATGGCCGTAGAGATCGTTGATGCGTTTGAAGCCGTCGAGGTCGAGGAAGAGCACCGCCATCGGCGCATTGTCGGCCATTGCCTCGCTCAGGTGTGCCATCAGTGACCGGCGATTCGGCAGCAAGGTCAGCGGATCCTGAAAGGCCTGTTCGGTCAGCGACGATTCCAGGCGCTTGCGCTCGGTGACGTCGTAGCTGACCACGTAGAAACCGTTGACCTCCCCGTTTTGCCGATGCGGAATATAGGTCGCGCTCCAGATGCGGCCCGACGCATCGTCATAGACGACATTGTCGTTGACCACGCGCTCGCCGGCCAAGGCGCGCTCGAACAAGGGCGCGAGTCGCGCCATGCGCTCCGGTCCGACGACGTCGGCGACGCGGCGTCCGTGCAAGTCCGCGGCATCGCAGTGGAAGACGTCGCCATACGTCGCGTTGGTGAAACGGTAGCGCAGATCCCGATCGATATCGCCGATCAGAACCGGCAGGTTGTCGGTGATCGTTTGCAGTGTTTCCCGGCTGGATCGCAATGCTTCCTCGATGCGCCGCCGCGCCGCGATGGTGCGGTCCCGTTCTTCCACGACCTGCGCGAGATCCGTATTGACGGCCTGCAGTTCCGCCGTGCGCCGTACCACGCGCGCCTCCAGATCCGCGCGTAAATCCGCCAACGCCTCGTCGCTGCGCTTGCGTTCCGAGATGTCCTCGATGACGGCGATATAGTGCAAGGGCTGCCGGTCGGGAGTCCGCGCCAGCGCCACCGTCACATTGACCCAGAGATAATCGCCGTCGCGCCGACGATAGCGGCGCTCCCGCGTGTAGGACGAAAATTCGCCGCTGCCTATCCTGACGATGTCCCGCTCGGTCCGCGCCCTTTCACTGGGGTCGATGATGCGGCTGTAGTGCCAGCCTTTCAACTCCGCCGCCGTATAGCCCAGCATCGTGGCGAAGCGCTGATTCGAGCGCTGCAATCGGCCGTCCATGCCCATGACGACCATCCCCACGGCCGCCTGTTCGAAAGTGGCTTCCAGCGCGGCGATCGATTCCTCCAGTGCCCGGCGATCGTCACGGTGCATGCGCTGCGACATCGCGGCGGCTTCCCGTTGCAGCAGTTCCCGTCGGACGATGGCGGCGAGATCGCGTAGCGCGTCTTCCTGCGCTGGCGTCAACTGACGGACTTGGGTATCGATGACACAAAGCGTGCCCAAGGCATGGCCCTGCGACGAGCGTAGCGGCATGCCCGCGTAGAAGCGGATGTGCGGATTCTCGGTGACGAGCGGATTATTGCGGAAGCGCGGGTCGTTTTCCGCATCGGTGACGATGAAGAGGTCGGTGCCGAGCATCGCGTGCGGACAGAATGCGATGTCGCGCGGCGTCTGCTGTGCCTCTAGACCGACGCGCGATTTGAACCACTGCCGGTCGTGGTCGACTAACGACACCAGCGCAATGGGTACGCCCGCGATGATCGACGCCAGACGCGTCACACGATCGAAGGTTTCCTCGGGGGGCGTGTCCAGCAGATTCAGGCGTTGTAGCAGCGCGACGCGGGCCTCGTCGTCAGGCAAGGCCGGCGCACGCGTGGCGTAGGCGGAAACGGGCATCGCAGGTCTGCCTCTGAAGGAGGTTGTTTCCCAGTTTATCCCGAAATACGCCGTGCGCCGGATTTACGCCGTTCGGCCTTGCGGCAAGGTTACAAGAAAGGGCGCCTCGAGGTCCTCTTCGTTCAGATTCAGGCCTTCTCCAACCCGGTCGACGACAATGAAATCCGTCGTGCCCGGTAGTGCCAGCAAGGGGTGATGCCAGACGCCCTTCGCGTAATTGACGCCTTGCCAGCCATTGCTGACAAAGGCGCGGATCTGCGTCGGATCCAATGTCCCGGCCGGCGCCACGACGACGAGATAGCGTGCTTCCGTCAGGGGAATGAAAGCCTGGCTGCCCAGCGGATGGCGCTCCATCATCTTGATTTCGAACGGCAGCGTGCGCGGCTGGCCTCGAAACAGATTGATGGCGGTCCGGCCACCGCCGTCCTCGACATCGACTTTCGCCAGATCGTGAAAGCGGATCGTGGTTCCAAGATTGATCGGAATCTGCCGCGCGCCTTCCAGCTCGATGACGTCGCCAAAGGGGGCGAAGGCATCACGCGTCAGCGGGTGTACTTCAAGCGTTTTCATGAGGTGAGACCGTCTTACAAAAACATAAAAATGGACAAAGCGTGTTGCACGCCGATGATCAGGCCGCCGTGTAAGGCCGCACTGTCCAGCCGGCTTCGATGATGCGCGCTCTGACCGCGCGTGCCATCGCCAGCGCGCCGGGCGTGTCGCCGTGGATACAGACGGAGTCCGCGGCAACCGGCAGGACCTTACCGGATTCGGTGATGATGCCACCGGCTTCGAGCATCGCGACCGCGCGGCGGGCGCCTTCCTCGGCGTCGTGGATCACCGACCCTTCGCGACTGCGCGGCATCAGTTTGCCGTCGTCCAAATACGCGCGATCGGCGTAAAGCTCGCGCAGAATCGGCGAGCCGGCGGCGGTCACGGCATCTTCCAGCAAGGTGCAGGACATCACCGAAATGCGCAGCTCCGGATTGATACGGCGGACCGTCTGGACGAAGGCCTCCGCCATCTCCGGATCATTGGCGATGACGTGACCCACGGCGCCATGCGTTTTCACATGGGTCATGCGATAACCGACGGACTTCGCGATCGCATCGCAGGCGCCGATCTGGTAGGCGATCATCTCCATCGTTTCCGCTTTCGTGAACGGCATATTGCGCCGCCCGAAACCGAGCAAATCCGGGTAGCCCGGGTGTGCGCCGATCGCGACGCCCTTGGTTTTTGCCAGGCGGCACATGGCCGTCATGATCGACGGGTCACCGGCATGGTAGCCGCAGGCGAGGTTGGCGGTGGTCGCGATGTCGAGCATGGCCTCGTCGTCGCCGACACGATAGATGCCAAACCCTTCGCCCATATCGGAATTGATATCGATCTGCTTCATCACGCGTTGTCCTTCGGTAAATGCCGGAAAACTCACACTGTAGACTTTTTTTTGATCAGTCAAATTACGTTTTCTGATAGAAACGCCTGATCAATTCCTTCTCGGGTGCCGGCGCGCAGACGATCGCGGGCCAGGTCACCGCTGCGTCGCGTTGACGCGGACCTTGCCACGGCATTGTCGGCGCATCTGCCGTTTTGGTAGATCGCAGCAGAGTGCTGCGCACTCGCTGCCGATAAAGCAATTTTAGGCGATTTTAACTGCATTAAAAATTTGACAATCGTTGTCGCGGGAATATTGGACACATATCGTCTTACACGGACCTTCCGAATGGCGCACCGATCAGACGTCGCGCCGCAACGTCGTTCGGAAGGTCTGGCAGCACCGCGCCGCGCCGCTGAAACGTCGGAACGGCGGCGTGGTGCGCCTTGCGCCCCTGTGGGCGCTCCCCTCGCCGTTGGCTCATCAATTTTGGTCTGGAGTATGGAATGGAAGCACGGGATTGGATGGATCGTAGTCAGTCGACGAATGTGGCGACGCGCCACGCAGGCATGAAACAACGGGCGCGTAAGACCTTGATCGCCGCGCTGATGGCGACCGTGGGTGCGACGATGCTGCCCCTGGCCGCGCACGCGCAAAGTACCGAAACCGTGAAGATCGGGTACAACGGGCCGTTGACGGGGCCGCTGGCCAACTACGGCAAGGATCAGGAGCAGGGCGCGCAGTTGGCGCTCGACGAAGCGAATGCGCAACATCTGGTCATCGGCGGTAAGACGATCAAGTTCGAATTGCTGGCGCAGGACGATCAAGGCGATCCGCGGGTTGCCGTGCAAGGGGCGAATCGCCTGGTGGACCAGAAGGTCGTCGCTGTCGTGGGCCACTACGGTTCGGGGCCGACGATCGCTGCATCGTCCTACTACGATAAGGCCGGCATTCCGGAAATCGTGCCGTCGGCATCCAATCCCGGCATCTCGAAGCACGGTTATAAACTGCTCTATCGTCCATACGGCACCGATAACACCGTGGCAACGGCAGCGTCCGATTACGCGGTGAAGGAATTGCATCTGAAGCGCATCACCGTCGTCGATGACCGTACCGCCTACGGTCAAGGCCTCGCGGACGAGTTCGAGAAGGCGGTCAAGGCCGATGGCGGCACGATGGTCGCGCATGAATATATCGGCGACCAGGATGTCGACTTCCGCGCCGTCTTGACGTCGATGAAAGGCAAGCGTGCCGATTTGATCTTCTTCGCGGGTCTGGCGCCGCAGGGCTCGATGTTCGTCAAGCAAGCCCGCCAATTGGGGTATAAGGGCACGTTGATGGCAGGCGCAAGCTTTGCCAATGCGAAGTTCCTCGGTCTGGCCGGCGATGCCGCCGAAGGCATGTATGCCTTCGAACAAGGGGCGCAGCTCAATAAAACGCCGGAAGGGCAAAAGTTCCTGGCGGCCTTCCGCGCGAAGTACAACGGTGACTCGGTGGGCTATGCCGTATTCGCTTATCAATCGACATGGGTTGCGATCGAAGGGATGAAGGCGGCGAACTCGACGGATCCGAAGGTATTCGGACCGGCCATCGCGAAACTCTCCTTCGATAGCGTCCTGGGCCACATCACGTTCAATCAGTACGGTGACTTGCAGCACGCGAAGACCACGCTGTACAAGGTCGAAGGCGGCAAGTGGGTCGCGGTGAAGACCGTCACCTCGGAAGAGTGATCGTCGCGGTGACGCGTGCAATGCGCGTCACCGCTGCCCCTTGCCGACTCAGCGACGTAAGGGCTGCAACAGCGCACGCAGATTGTTGTGATCGATCTCGTGCATCAAGGCCAGCAGATGGCCGATCTGCCCCGGCGGGAAACCCTCACGGGCAAACCATGCCAGATAGGCTCCCGGCAGATCGGCCAACACGCGATCCTTGTATTTGCCAAACGGCATGCGCATCGTCGTCAGACGTTGCAGATCTTCTGGTTCCATCAATCCGCCATTCCCGTCCCGTCGAAACGGCCATTATCGGCTGCACCGACATCCCGCACAACCGTCCTTTTCTGCGTTCCGCCGTCGCCGCTGATGCGCTTTGTCGGCGTGGTAAGCGTTCGCTGCGTGGAAAGCGGATAGCGCGCGCCTGACTATAATGACCGATGACGCGACGCAGGCGTCGGTGCGCTGGCGTGGCTCGCGCTTTGCGCCCCTCGGTGCGCTGGCGCGGCAAGGCCGGCAGCCTTTCAGTTTGTCGCGCCCCGATCGTGCCGCTAGACTGAGGGTGCGACGCTGACGATCCCGTTCCCATTCGGCGTGTCCCGCAGGCATCACGGACATCGTCAACAGCAAGGCGCCAAGCGCCGAAAAAAGGCAGTGAAAGTGAGAAAGATTTTGCAATTGTCCGCCAGTGCGGCGCTGTGCGCGCTGGTGCTGTGTGGCGCGACCCGCTCCGCGTGGTCGGCGAGCGGCGGCGTAACCGGCACGACGGCCGCCGTTTCCGAAGTGCGCATCGAAGACATGACCTGGCCGGAAATCCGAGATGCCGTGCGTGCGGGGCGATCGACGATACTGATCCCGATCGGTGGCACCGAACAAAGTGGACCGTATATCGCCGTAGGCAAGCACGATGTGCGCGCCGGCGTCATTTCGACGCGCATCGCGCGGACGCTCGGCAATGCGCTGGTCGCGCCGGTCATCGCCTATGTGCCGGAAGGCAGCTATGCGCCGCCGTCTTCGCATATGCGCTTCCCCGGCACGATCACCGTGCCGGACGATGTGTTCGAAAAAACGCTGGTCGCCGCGGCGAACAGCTTCAAGGTGCATGGTTTCACGCGCATCGTTTTCCTTGGGGATCACGGCGGATATCAGGCGGATGTCCGAAAGGTGGTCGCGCAATTGAACCGTGAGTGGGCTGGCGGAACGGCGCGTGCCTTGGTGCCGGAAACGTATTATCGGACCAGCTCCGACGGCTTTAATGCGATTCTGCGGGCAAAGGGTTTCCGCGATGACGAGATCGGGACGCATGCCGGTCTGGCGGATGCGTCCCTGCAACTGGCCGTTGCGCCGTCGATGGTTCGGACCGAGGCCATGCAGGGCGCACCGAAGCCCGGCGTGGCGGATGGGGTATATGGTGGGGACCCACGCAAAGCCACCGCCGCATTGGGCCAGCTCGGCATCGATGCCATCGTGTCGAATACGGTTGCCGCCATCCGGCAGGCACAATGAGTGCTGATGCGGCAGGTGGCCGTGAGGCTGCGCTGCACGCAACTTCGCAGTGGCGCGGCGACGACTGCCCCGTGCGGTGCTAGTCTGCATGCTTGGGACTGCACGGAGTGTCTACGTCGCGCGTCTTTGACATCGATCTACAGGAAATTGTTCATGGCTTTGCAACAGCGTGGTGCGGTGAGAGCGACCGGTTTGGACGACGATGCGGCGCGTGAATCGGTGTGCGGCTCGCGTACCGCCCTGAGGGCGCGGGGAACGGGGCGCGCGCGCACCGCGATGACCGCATTGGCGATGTCGTTGACGCTGGTGAGCGCGGCGTATGCCGCCCCCGCGAGTGACGGCGCCGCCACCGCGCCGACCGCCGCGCGAAACGGTGCGCCATCGCCCATCCACTCGGTAGCGGGCATGATGCCGGTCACCGATCCGAACAATCTCTACAGCGACACGACGCCCAGCGATATGAGCCCCGCCGTCAAGGGCGCGCTGCCGCGTGTGTATGTCCCGAACCTGCGATCCGACGATGTGTATGTGATCGATCCGGCGACGTATCGCGTCGTCGACAAGTTCAAGGTCGGCCGCAGCCCGCAGCACGTGGTTCCCGGCTATGACCTGAAGACGCTTTGGGTCGCGAACAATGCGGAAGGGCATAACGACGGCAGCTTGACGCCGATCGACCCGCTGACCGGCAAACCCGGCGCATCGATTCCGGTGGACGATCCCTACAATATGTATTTCACGCCGGACGGCAAGCAGGCGATTGTCGTGGCGGAAGCGCACGCGCGTCTGGACTTCCGTGATGCGCATACGATGGCGCTACAGCAAAGCCTGGACGTGCCGGTGTGCAAGGGCATCAACCACGCGGACTTCTCGATCGACGGCAGGTATGCGCTGTTCACCTGCGAATTCGGCGGCAAGCTGGCAAAGATCGACATGGTCGATCGCAAGGTCGTCGGCTATCTGGAATTGAATAAGGGCGGCATGCCGCAGGATATTCGCGTCTCGCCCGACGGTCGCGTGTTCTATGTCGCGGATATGATGGCGGACGGCGTGTTCGTCGTCGACGGCGATGCGTTGAAGAAAATCGGCTTCATTGCCACCGGCATCGGCACGCATGGACTGTATCCGAGCCGCGACGGCAAGTTCCTGTATGTGGCGAATCGCGGTTCGCATCGCGTGCACGGGCCGCGGCGCGGTCCGGGGAGCGTGTCGGTGATCGATTTCGCGACGCGCCAGGTCGTGCATACCTGGCCGATCGCTGGCGGCGGCAGTCCGGACATGGGGAATGTCAGCGCGGACGGCAAGACGCTCTGGCTGTCGGGTCGCTTCGACGACGTCGTCTATGCGATCAATACCGAGAGCGGCCTGTCGCGATCGATCAAGGTCGGAATGGAGCCGCATGGCCTGACCGTGTGGCCGCAGCCGGGCCGCTATTCGCTCGGCCATACCGGGAATATGCGCTGAGCAGGATACGACTCGTTCAGTGAGCTGGCTGCGGCACGGCCACGCCGGCGCGGGCGAGCAGGTGCTCACAGCGAGGCGTCAAGTTCTGCAGGGTCAGCTCCTTACCGGCCTGGGCATAGCGCCCGATCAAGCTTTCCAATGCCGCGATCGCCGAATGATCGGTCACGCGCAGGTCACGGCAGTCGACGATGACACGCGCCGGATCGTTCGCGCTGTCGAACAGCGACAGGAACTGCGTCGTCGACGCGAAAAACAGCGTGCCGTGAGGCCGATAGACTTTGCGATCGGCGCTGTGCGGCGTTTTGTCGTCGTGGGCGGTCTTATCGTGTACGTCGTCGACGACATCGACGCGAATGTCGTGCGCATGCTGCCAGACAAAGTTCAGCGCGGCGATCAGGATGCCGCAGACCACCGCGATGGCGAGGTCGGTAAACACGGTGATGACGGTGACGGCGATGATGACCAGCGCATCGTTGCGGGGTACTTTGCGCAGGACGCGCAGCGAGCCCCAGGCGAAGGTCTGTTGCGCGACGACAAACATCACGCCGACCAAGGCTGCCATCGGAATCCGTTCGATCAACGGCGACAGGAACAGGATATATAGTAGGATCATCACGCCGCTGACGATGCCGGACAGCCGCGCACGGCCGCCGGACGACAGGTTGACGACGGTCTGGCCGATCATCGCGCAGCCACCCATGCCGCCGAACAGTCCCGACACGATATTCGCGGCGCCGAGCGCGATGCACTCGCGATTCGGCTGCCCGCTGGTCTGCGTGATGTCATCGGTCAGATTGAACGTCAGCAGCGTTTCCAGCAGTCCGACCATCGCCATCAGCACCGCATATGGGGCGATGATCCGCAACGTCTCGCCATTCAGCGGGGCGGTGGGAATATGAAACGCCGGGAGGCCGCCCGCGATGTGCGCCATGTCGCCGAGCACGCGAGTGGGCAGATGCAGCAGTTGCGTCAGCAGGCCGACGCCGATGATGGCGACCAGCGCGGCCGGCGCTGCTTTCGTCACGCGCGGCAGCAGATAGACGACCGCCATCGTCAGCGCCACGAGGCCCAGCATCATCAGGAGCGGGCCGCCTTGCAGCCAGTGCGTGCTGCCGTCGGGGGACGTCAGCTTGAAATGTTCAAGCTGCGCCATGGCGATGATGATCGCGAGCCCGTTGACGAAGCCCAGCATCACCGGATGCGGCACCATGCGAATCAGCTTTCCCAGCCGCAAGGCGCCGAACAGTACCATGACGATGCCGGACAGCACGACGGTGGCAAGCAGGTATTGCACGCCGTGCTGAACCACGAGGGCGACGATCACGACCGCCATCGATCCGGCCGCGCCCGAAATCATCGCGGGACGACCGCCGAACAGGGCCGTGATCGTGCAGATGATGAAGGCGCCGTAGAGACCCATCAACGGGTTCAGGTGCGCGACCAGTGCGAACGCGATGCATTCGGGCACCAGCGCGAACGACGAGGTCAGGCCAGCGAGAACATTCTGGCGTAAAGCGACGGCATTCATGCGTTTCCTATTTCAGGGCCGCTTGCAATGACGCGGCCCAGCGAAAACACCATGACAGACGCTTCTGGGGAAAGAGGGCAGCGTCACCGGCAAGCAGCGACGGGCGAGTCGACATCCATTCCAATCGTCGGGCATCGCGTCCTGGGGGCGCACAAACACAGCGACCAGGGTGAAAGCATTCACCGCATGCATCGCCACGCAGGCCCAGGACGCACGCGCCGACATGGCACGAATTGACTCTGGAAAACCCGTATTGTGCCATTTTTCACTGTATTTCGCTAACGCGACACGGACTGTGCGGGATTTTTGCGACGCGTGCGACGGTCCGAAGGCCGTGACACGCGGCGTTGTCAAAAAGGTAAGGATTTCCCCTTCAGGAATGAGAAAGCCGGCCGTTAAACCGTATGAGGGCGGAGAGCGCGTGCCGAGGAATGGCGTGCTTTCGGGGTTATTACAACCAACCGTGATGCGTATTCGAGGCGTGCCCCGACGCATCCAACCCAGGCGATTCGAGGCGGGGACAGCACGATTCGCACAGCACTATCGTTCTTTATGCGATCTACAGAATGCTACGGAGTGGGATTGGCAGAGTCGACCGACAGGTTCGATGCATCGGTGCGCCACGCGTTATGGAGCCAGCGCAGACTGGCGATCGATCCGGATCGGCGCGTGCGCGTCCTTGTGGTGGACGACAACGAAACCGCGGCGGAAGCCTTGTCGCTGGCGCTGGCCGAGGATGATTACGAGACGCGCTATGTGTTCGGCGGCGTCTCGGCCATCCAGTTGGTATCGCATTGGGTGCCGGACATCATCATTCTGGACATCAATATGCCGGAGTATGACGGGTTCGAGACGGCGCATCTGCTGCGCTGTCTGGTGAACACGCGCAACGCGGGCATTATCGCCTTCACCGCCTTGTCGGCGCCCGACGTCGCGCGACAGGGACTGCCGGCCGGCTTCGACGCCTACTGTCAGAAAGGTTGTACGCTGGATGCCATCACGAGCCTGATCGATCATCTCGTGGTGCGGCAGGCGCGATAAGGTTGGCAGGGCCGTCGATACCCAATGCCCGCGCCAAGGCCGCGAGCATCCCGGGCCGGTCCGGCTGCGCCGCCTGCAACAGGATGATCGGGCGGGCGTAGCGGTGCGCGTCATCGTCCACATCGCGGCGGTGCCGCGCGTCGATCCGATTTTCAGGGCGGTCGATGGCGGGAAGCGCCCCGGTTTGCGCGATTGTCGTGAGCGACGTCAGACGACAGCCGTGCGCGAGTCTCTCGATCCCGTGCCATCCCGGCAGCAGGCTGAACCCCACGCCATCCGACACCAACATCACGATCGTTTCCAACGCGTCGAGGTCGCATACGATCGGCGGCGCGATGCCCGCGTCCTCGAGCCAGCGCGCCGCGTGGCGACTGCCCCAGGCCTGCGGGTCATATCGGATATACGGCAGGGATTGCAGGATCGACGCAATCGCATCGTGTCGCGTCGGTCCGCCGCGCGTGGGCGTCCTAAACTCCTCCTGATTGTCGGCGCCCGATTGCTGCGTGCCGCGCTCGCCATCCAGGCGATACGGACCCTGCAGCGGCGTGACGAGCATCAAAGGCTCCTGCCGCAGCGTTCGTGCCGTAAGCGTTCGCGGCAAGCCGAACGGCGGCGTGGCCAGCAGGGCGGCATCGAGCGAGCCATCGGCCACCGCTTCGTAGAGTTCTCGCGACGTGCCGGGCACGATGACCGGTTTGATGCCGGGTGCATCGGCGGTGAGCCGACGCAGTGTCGCTGGCATCAGGCCGGTCAGCGCGGTGGAAATCGCGCCGACGCGTAAGGTTCCACGTACCACGCCCGGATCAATGTCCGCCGCCAGCCGCGCGGCTTCCCGGACAATGTGTCGTGCTCTGGGCACGAGATTCAAGCACGCTTCGGTCGGACGGGCGGTATGTCGGGCGCGGGACAGCAGCGACACGCCGAGCTGGCGTTCCAGCGCCTGGATGCGCTGGCCGACCGCTGCGGCCGTCAATCCTTCGGCGCGCGCGGCTTCGGCGATGGATCCGGTATCGACCACCGCGAGCAGGCTCCGCAGATAGCGCGTATCCAAAAGATTTCCTTTCGAAGCGATAAAAAATTACATGCTATCGCTTTTGAATGGTCAATGCTACGCTGCTTTTTTTAAAAACACGCCGGCCTGATCCGCGCGGAGAGCCCCATGAAGACCGCCTTCCACCTTGCCTATCACGTTCGCGACCTCGACGCGTCCCGCGCCTTCTATGGCACGCTTTTGGGTTGCACCGAAGGGCGAAGCACCGATACGTGGGTTGACTTCGATTTTTTCGGTCACCAGATCTCGTTGCACCTGGGCGAGCCCTTCCCGGTGACGAACACGGGCCGTGTGGGCGATCACATGGTGCCGATGCCGCATCTGGGCTTTGTGATGGAGATGGCCGACTGGAAAGCGCTGGCGGCCCGTTTGACCGAAGCGAAGATGGATTTCGTACTGGCGCCGCAGATCCGATTCGCCGGCGAGCCAGGCGAACAGGCGACGATGTTTTTCCTCGATCCGTGCGGTAATCCGATCGAGGTGAAGGGGTTCACGGGCATGGACAACCTGTTCGCCAAGTAAGTTCACGGGAAAGTCGGGCGGCGGCGCATACGGTAAGATGTGACCTATCGCCTGACGCCCGCTATTCGCCCCTCATCCTCATGAAGCAAATCGCCGTAGACTCCGAGACATCCGATCCGCAGGTCCCTGCCGTTGTGGAAGAGGGCGGCGACAAGGCCCGCGCAGCAGGCAGGCCGCGCGCCCGATCGGGCGCAAAAGCGCGCGCCGCCGCGGTGAACGAGCCAGTGGTCGACACGGTGACGCGTCCACTCTTCGTCTCGTCGGATCTGTCCGGCGTGCCGGGTGCAGCGTCGGCGGGCTCGCCTGACGGTGCGACGCCCGAATCGACGCCCGCGCCGGACCGCATCCCGTCCCGCGCGGCCGGGTTTCCGCATATCCTCAGCCTCGATGATTTCGAGGCCGCCGCACGGCGCCACCTGCCGCGTCCGATCTTCGGCTATGTGCACGGCGCGGTCGAGGACAACGTGTCGGTCCGCGCCAATCGCGAGTCGTTTCAGCGCTACCGTTTCATTCCCAAGACGCTGGTGGACGTGTCGCGTCGTTCGATGCGCACGACGCTATTGGGGGCGACATACGACGCGCCGTTCGGCATCGCGCCGATGGGGATATCCGCCTTGTCCGCGTATCGGGGCGACGAAGTGCTGGCATTGGCTGCGGCCGATACCGGCATTCCGATGATCATGAGCGGATCCTCTTTGATCCGCATGGAGGACGTGGCGGCCGTCAATCCCGATGCCTGGTTTCAGGCCTATCTGCCGGGCGAGCAGCAGAAGATCGATGCTCTGATCGACCGCATCGCGGCGGCGGGGTTCAAGCGCTTGGTCATCACCGTCGATACGCCGGTGTCGGCGAATCGCGAGAACAATGTGCGAACGGGTTTTTCGACGCCGTTGCGGCCATCGCTACGGCTGGCCATCGATGGCATCACCCACCCGCGCTGGCTGTTCGGGACTTTCCTGAAGACGATCGCCAAGCATGGCATGCCCCACTTCGAGAACAACTACGCGACCCGTGGCGCGCCCATCATGTCGAAGTCCGTGCTGCGCGATTTCGCAGACCGCGGTCATTTGAACTGGGCGCACATCGAGAAGATCCGTCAACGCTGGCAGGGTATGCTGGTGATCAAGGGCATCCTCGATGTCGACGACGCCCGGACCGCACGCGCCATCGGTGCCGACGGCATCATCGTCTCGAACCACGGCGGGCGGCAGTTGGATGGCACGGTAGCGCCGCTGACGGTATTGCCTGCGATTGTCGAAGCCTTGCCGGATTACCCAGTGATGCTCGATAGCGGTATCCGACGCGGTACCGATGTGTTGAAGGCGCTCGCCTTGGGCGCCAGTTTCGTCTTCGTCGGCCGACCGTTCAATTATGCCGCGTCGATCGGCGGTCGTGACGGCGTGCTGCATGCCATCGATCTGTTGCGCCAGGAGGTGTCCCGCGACATGGGGATGCTCGGCGTGACGTCGATCGCCGGGATCTCCCGGGATCGTCTGGTCAGTATCTGAGCGCGGCGCGTTGCACGACGCGGCTGCGCGACGCCGGCCGGCCGTGCTAGCTGCGCGACATCAATCCTGCAGCAGGCCCTTGCGCTCGATAAAACGAATCACCTCGTCCAGCCCCGCGCCGGCTTTCGTATTGCACATCACGAAGGGGCGTACGCCACGCATCTTTGCCGCATCGCTGGCCATCACGTCCAGCGACGCCCCGACCATCGGAGCCAGGTCCGTCTTGTTGATCACCAGCAAGTCCGACTTCGTGATGCCGGGGCCGCCCTTGCGCGGGATCTTTTCGCCACCGGCGACGTCGATTACATAGATCGTCAGATCCGATAGTTCCGGGCTGAAGGTTGCCGCCAGATTGTCACCGCCGGACTCGATGAAGACGATGTCCGCATCGGGAAAACGGGTCAGCATCCGATCCACCGCTTCGAGATTGATCGACGCATCTTCGCGAATCGCCGTATGCGGGCAGCCGCCGGTTTCCACGCCCATGATCCGCTCGGCGGGCAACGCGCCCGCGACCGTCAGCAGGCGTTGGTCTTCCTTCGTATAGATATCGTTCGTAATCACCACGAGGTCATAGCGTTCACGCATGGCCTTGCACAGCATTTCGACCAAAGTGGTCTTGCCGGAGCCCACCGGGCCACCGATGCCGACGCGTAACGGCGGCAACTTTTTCGTACGAGTGGCGGCAATAGCAGAGGAGGAGGTCGTCATGATCAGGAGCGAAACAATCGTGAATATTGAGATTCATGCCGCGCCGACAGGATCGCGAGCAGCGGCGAGAAGGTGGACATCGCGTGCGGTGGCGTTTGCATAGCGTCTTCCGCGGCGCGGGCGATGTCGCCGCGCAGACCCCAGAGCACGCGTTGCCCGGCAAGCTGGCCTAGTGGCACCGCTTTCAACGCGGCCGCGACCTGATTTTCCACCCAATTGAAGGCGTAGGCGGCACAGCTTGCGCGCGCGCCGGCGCCATGCGCGCGGGCGGCAAAGGCAAAGGCCGTCGGTAAGGCCAGCGGTTTCATCGATGCCAGCACGGCACGCGCCGCCGGCTCGCCCCATTCGAGCGAGACGCAAAGCTGGGAGAGCGACCAGCCCATCTGCTCGGTCTCCTGACGCAATTCAGCCGATTCACGGCTGGCCAGGAACCACGCATCGGCTTCTCGCAGTGCGGTCGTCGGCGCGGTATCGGTGTGCGCTGACGGCTGGAGCAGTGCGTCCCACCGTTGCCATTGCTGGGCGAGGAAGGGGAGTTCGCAGCGCGCCAGCACCGTCGACAAGCCATTGCGTATCCAGGTGCCGGCCGATTCGCCATCGTGGATCCAGCCGCAATCCACCGCGGATTCGAGTCCTTGCGAATAGCTGAAGCCGCCGATAGGCAACGCCGGCGATGCCAGATGCAGCAGGGAAATCAGCTCGTGATTCGCTGTCTCCGAGCCGCCCGGTTGCGTGACGGCGGCGTCCGACGACGTCGGCGCGCCTGTCGACGCGACGTCAGTGCTTGTGGTCATCGTGCTTATGCCCGTGATCGTGTCCGTGCTTATGCCCGTGAGCGTGGTCGTGATCTTGAGACGGCGCATCGGCGGCTTTTTTTACCGGCGATTTTCGATGAATCTGCACAGGTGCATGTCCATGGTCATGGCCGTGGTTGCACGCCGCGGTGTGCACATGACCCGGGCCGCCATGGTCGTGCTTGTGATCATGGTCGTGACTGTGGCCGTGATCGTGTTTGTGATCATGACCGTGACCATGGTCATGGCCCGCATGTCCATGCTCGGCATAGACCGTTTGCGCGAGCGCATAGTCTTCCGCGAACGTAGCGTCGTGGCCGTGCTTGTGGCCGCCGCCGTACGCACCCGGTTCCGGCTGGAATGGGGCATCCACGGCTGCGACGCTCATGCCGATGCCTTGCAGCATGGCGCGCAGCACGCTGTCCGCTTCCAACTGCAGATAGCCTTCGCCGAATTCCACCGGCGTGTGGCGATTGCCCAGGTGATAGGCGGCACGGATCAGCTGCGCCAGCGTCGGCGCCGTCACCCGCATCAACGGTTCTGCGGCGGCGACGATGCGCACCAGGCCGCCATCGTCGGCCACCAACACATCGCCTTCGGCCAGGACGGTGCCGCGCGGCAGCACCAGACCCACTTCCTCGCCGCTTTCCAGCGTGGCGGCCTGACGGCTCTTGCAACGCGCCTCGTACGGCAAGGTCAGCACGCCGGCGCGGGCCAGCAACGGTTTTGCCAGCCGCACGCTGCGGTCCAGGCGTTTTTCGATCTTACGCATTGCGATTCTCCTGCATTCGGACTATCACTGCTTCCGTTCGACGCACACGTGTGCGTCAGAACAGGAAGTAGCGTTGTGCCATCGGCAGCACCTTGGCGGGCTCGCACGTCAGCAACTGGCCATCGGCCATTACCTGATACGTTTCCGGGTCCACCGTGATCTTCGGCTGCCAGGCATTGTGAATCATCTGTGCCTTGGTGATGTTCCGGCATGCCTTGACCGCCACCAGTTGTTTGTTCAGCCCGTAACGACCGCCGATGCCGGCATTCAAGGCCATTTGCGAAACGAAGGTCAGCGAGCTGCGCGCGAGCGCGCCGCCGCGCGAGCCGAACATTTCCCGGTAATGCACCGGTTGCGGCGTCGGGATCGACGCGTTCGGATCGCCCATCAGCGACATCGCGATCATGCCACCTTTCAGGATCAGCGCCGGCTTCACGCCAAAGAAAGCCGGGTCCCAGATTACGATATCGGCCCACTTGCCCACTTCGAGCGATCCCACTTCGTGCGAGATACCGTGCGTGATCGCCGGATTGATCGTGTACTTGGCGATGTAACGCTTCACGCGGAAGTTATCGTGGCGCGCGTTATCCGGAGGCAGCGCCCCGCGCTGTACCTTCATCTTGTGCGCCGTCTGCCACGTGCGCATGATGACCTCGCCCACGCGCCCCATTGCTTGCGAATCCGACGACAGCATCGACAAGGCGCCCAGGTCGTGCAGGATATCTTCGGCGGCAATCGTCTCGCGACGGATGCGCGATTCGGCAAACGCGATATCTTCGGCAATCGACGGATCCAGGTGATGGCAGACCATCAGCATGTCCAGATGTTCGTCGAGCGTGTTGACCGTGTACGGGCGCGTCGGGTTCGTCGAGGACGGCAATACGTTCGGCTCGCCGGCCACGGCGATGATGTCCGGCGCATGGCCGCCGCCGGCCCCTTCGGTGTGATACGTGTGAATCGTGCGGCCCTTGAAGGCCTTCACCGTCGCTTCCAGATAGCCGCCTTCGTTCAGCGTATCGGTATGGATCGCGACCTGCGTGTCGGTGTCTTCGGCGACGCTGAGGCAGGTATCGATCGCCGCCGGCGTCGTGCCCCAGTCTTCGTGCAGCTTCAGACCGATGGCGCCGGCAGCGATCTGCTCGAGCAGCGGGGCAGCCTGGCTCGCATTGCCCTTGCCGAGGAAGCCCAGGTTAATGGGCCAGCCGTCGCCGGCCTGCAGCATCCGCTCCATATGCCAGGGACCGGGCGTGCAGGTGGTCGCGAAGGTCCCCGTGGCCGGACCGGTGCCGCCGCCTAGCATAGTCGTCACGCCGGAGCACAGCGCTTCATCGATCTGCTGCGGGCTGATGAAGTGAATATGCGTATCGATGCCGCCGGCGGTCACGATCTTGCCTTCGCCGGCAATGACCTCGGTGGCTGCGCCGATCGCGATCGTCACGCCCGGCTGAATATCCGGATTGCCAGCTTTGCCGATGGCGGCGATGCGGCCGTTCTTGATGCCGATATCGGCCTTGACGATACCCCAGTGATCGATGATCACCGCGTTCGTAATCACGGTATCGACGACATCGGCATGGCAGCGCTGCGACTGGCCCATGCCGTCGCGAATGACCTTGCCGCCACCGAATTTCACTTCCTCGCCGTAGATCGTGGCATCGTGCTCGATCTCGATCAACAGTTCCGTGTCGGCAAGCCGGACACGGTCGCCCGTGGTGGGGCCGAACATTTCCGCATAAGCGCGGCGGTCGATGCGAAGCGTCATGTGCTGGTCCTGGTTGGTGCGCGTCGGCGGGAGCCTCGTTCGAGGCACTCCCGCGCAGCTATCTTGAAAAGCGTCCGGTCGATGCGCGGGAAGCGCTTATAACGGGCCCATGATCTTGGCGTTGAAGCCATAGACGATCCGGTCGCCGTCGAGCGCGACCAGTTCGACGGTCCGTTCCTGGCCCGGTTCGAAGCGCACGGCGGTTCCGGCGGCGATGTTCAGCCGGAAACCCCGCGCTTGCTCGCGCGGAAACGCCAGCGCATCGTTCACTTCGTAGAAGTGGAAATGGGAGCCGATCTGGATCGGACGGTCGCCGGTGTTCGAAACCGTCACGCTGACGGTCGCACGGCCGGCGTTCAATTCGAGTTCGCCTGGTTCGGTCAGCAGTTCACCGGGAATCATTGCAGCCTCGTCGAGATCTGAAAGCGTCAAATGGGAAGGGTGCCCGCGGCGCCAACGGGGGGTTATACAACCATTTTCCGTGGCGGGGACACGTAAATCTTTGCAAAATGCAGGCTTGCCCCGTGCACGGCGTGCCGGGCACGGGGCAAGCGGTCCGTCCCGGGTCAGGGGATGGGGTGATGCACGGTGACCAATTTCGTACCGTCCGGGAACGTGGCTTCCACCTGGATGTCCGGAATCATCTCGGGCACGCCATCCATCACATCGGTGCGCGACAGCAGCGTCGTCCCGTAATGCATCAGATCCGCAACGGTCTGACCATCACGTGCGCCTTCCATCAACGCGGCCGAGATGAACGCCACCGCTTCCGGGTAGTTCAGCTTCAGCCCGCGGGCGCGTCGGCGTTCGGCCAATAGCGCGGCGGTGAAGATCAGCAGCTTGTCTTTCTCTCTCGGAGTCAGGTTCATTGGATGACGGTGTCTAGGGGTGAAGCGAAAAAGGAAACGATAGCCGTGCCGTGCCCGCCGTGCCAACCACGCACCATGGACCGACCCGCATTCATCAGGTGCGCCAGATCCGCAGTGGGCGCGCCGGGACGCCATGAATCAAGGGACGCAATGCCGTCCAACACTGCGTGAGCAGTTGCTGCAACGCTTCCATGCGCTGTGCGGTCACGCGGATCAATACTACGCCATCGGGCAGGCAGGTGAGGCCGGCACGCATGGTGTCATCGAAGGGCAACATCGCGCGGACGTCTTCCACCACGGCATGTTCGGCCAGGCCGGCTGCCCGTGCGGCTGGCACCACCGCCCAAAGCGTGCCGAAACTGGTCCAGCCGTCCAGGCCTTGCGCCGAGAGTCGGATCGCGTCGTCCGACGAAAACACCGCCTGCTCGGCCCAGAGCAGCGTGCCGTCAGGGCGTTGCAGGCGCACATCGGCGTGCAGATCCGCATCGCGCCACGTTTCGCCGGCGGCCTGACGTCCCAGCAAGCAGGCATCCCAGCCGATCGCCGACGCGTCCGCCGCAATCTCGACGTGTACCGACATGTCGGCACGCGCGTGATCGAAAACGATATTATTCTGCGGCAGCCAGTCGAGGCGGGCGCCGTCGGCCACGCGGAAACGCAGATGCTGCGCCGCACGGCGGCCATTCGCCTTGTACCATTTCGTGGCGCCGGGAGTCGACAGCACCGCGTGCGCGTGCGCGTCGAGTGTCACATCGATGCGCAGCGTATCACCGCCCGCGATACCCGCCGGCGGATGAACGATCAGGGCGTGACAGATGCCGGGCCCTTCCGGGAACAGGGTTTTCTGAATCCGCAACGGCCCGACGTGTCGACACGATGCCATGTAGGTGGCCGAGTCCGTCACCGAGCGGGTCGCGAAGCGGAGCGCAAGCCGAGCTTGCCAGCCGGCATCATCGGCGGCCGGGGTGTCCAGGTTGGCGCCATGCGGCGCCCCGCCCGCAGGGGCGACGGCATCGTTGAACGGGAAGGCAGTTACGGCGTCGAGCATAAATCGAGTGACAATGGGCGGGCAGGCGGCGCGGCGTCGCGGCAAATCCACGTTTTGGAAATCATTGAACAGAACGCTATCGTGACGGACCAGGCGCTGTTTCGACAACGATACCGTGATCGGGACGCAAGCGCGTCAGTCGGTCGGGAGTAAGGCGTGTATTCGGCGTAGTACAGTGCGCAAATTATCGCGCCGACCGGCTTGGCGCAGCGCGAAGCATGAACGAAAATCGCGTTGTCGGCAATTTGACAATATTCCACGAGGAGCAGGCATTGACGGCGATTAACGACGAGCAAAACGGGATCGCGCCCGCTCGGCGAGACGCCCAGCTGGGCAATCCCTTGCAAATCGAAGACTTGCCGGTCGACAAGCCGTTGGACATACGGGTACTCGATGCCGACGGAACGTTGCTGCTGGATATCGGCGCGGTGGTCGACACGGTGCGGCGGGCGCAATTGTTTCGTTACTTCCGCCCGCATCGGCCGCGCGATGCGGCGCCGCAGGCGGAGGACGGCAGCGAAGCCGGTCAAACATCGCCTTATGGCGCGGAATTCGCCGAGACGCCGAGCACCGGCGGTTTGCCGCCCGACCTGCGTGTCGGTGCGACAGACGACGATGACGCGCTGCGTGTCCGACGTGCCATTAATGAGATGGGCTTGTCCATCGGCAATCGACTGGCCATTCGCCTGCCGTTGGGGAACGGCGGCCTTGCGTACGCGAGCCGATTGATCGGTGTCGCGCCGCACGGCCCCTTGATGGTGATGCCGCCGGTGCTCGACCACGCTCGCCTGAAGCTGACTGTCGGCGAGACGGTCGAGGTGGTGGCGGTCTGTCCGCGATCGATCTACCTTTTTGCGTGCACCGTGGAATGGTTGGCCACGATGCCGTTCCATCACGTCGTTTTGTCGCCGCCGGCGCGTATCCGAAAGCTGCGCGAGCGCCGGGCCATCCGCTCCCCGGCGCGCCTTGCCGTGCTGTACACCCCGATCAAGGTCAGTCTGCTCGATCCGTCGCACAAATCCGCGCCGCTTCCATCCCCCGCGCCCGACGCCGGCTTGACCGCCGACGCCACCCTTACTGCTGGCGGTGGTGATGCCAGCGTCATTTCTGGCGGCGATCCCGCCGAGGCCGCGGCGAATCCGGTTGCCGATGCGGCGATGCGGGAGGCCCCGGGCTTGGGCGTCGCCATCAATGTCAGTACTTTCGGTATGTTACTCGCGGCGGACCGGCCTCTCGGCGCGGTGGGCGAGCAGTTGAAGGTCAACTTCTATGTCGAGGCGGAGGGCGTGCCGGTCGCCGTCGATGTGGAAGGAACGATCCGCAGCGTCAAGCAATCGAAGTCGAAAGACCCGTCTACGGGCGACTGGGTGCATGGCCTGGCATTCGCCACGCTGACGCCGACGCAATACCTCGTGCTGAAAAGCTATGTGCTCAGTCTGCGCGTGGAACACGACTGGAACTGACACGCCGTCTAGCGCAGGAAGAACGCCTGACGATCAGCGCGCGATGCCGCCATCGTCGGCGGCATTGTCATCGTCATGGAGTTGCACCCGGACTCCCAGCACGACCGTCCTTTCCGGAAGTTCGACCGATAAGTCGAGTCGCGCAACGCCGTTTAATTTGACGCTGTCGCACGGTTCGAGCGGGATCGGCAGTGGGTCGTTCAAATCGACCCCTGCCAATGCGGCTGTGCCGCGCACGACGAAGAGCAATACCAGATCGTCGGGCAACGTAAAGCGTCCCGGGCCGCGCCAGACTTCCACCTGCCCATTGGCGCTATCGCGCCGAACCATCAGATTGAAATCATGCGTGGGGCCATCGACGAGCTTCGCTTCGGGAGGCGTTGCCCCGTCGAAGCCGAACGCGCTCAGCGGTTCGCGCAGTGCATGCGAGGCGCCTGCCGCGGCGTGATGCGTCAAGTCGAGCTCCATGCCGGCGCCGCCAAGCAGTACCAAGGTACGATCGATGCCAGGATAGGTCGAGAAAGAAACATCGGCCGAAATCTGCGCCATGCTCGCGCGCCAGATGAAATCGTCCATCGTTGCACTCTCGGGCGAGATCGCCACTTCGCAGCTCGCTCCACGGCCATTCGACCAGAGCGTTGTCTCCAGCGTTGCCGCGCGCCGTATGGCAAGCGGAAGCGCTGTATCCACAGTCTTCATCATGTCGGATCGAATCCTGAAGCACAGGCGGTATCGCGCGATACCGCCCTTGGTCCATGAATTAATCATACCGCCAACCGCCAATTTTATTTTTTTAAAAACGGCATGCCCTGTTTGATCCGCGCCTCGGCGGTCGGCGACTTACACCGTTATTGCGGCAATTATTGTTTCAAACAGTGGTAAGGAGGCATTTAATCATCGGATCGTAAAGATTGTTGAAATTACGTTGCGCGCGCCTTGATAGAGTGGATTCCGCCGAGACGACCGCCCGACGCACCGAGCAGATCTCTCGACGCCAGCTTGGCCGTGCGGATCGTGCAGATCGACGATCGGCCCCTACCAAGTGCGCAGGAGGTTAATGCGCCCGGCAAACATCAACCGGCCTGCAAAACGGAGTGCATGTATGTTTTCTCCCGTGTATTTTCCTCTCGTCGCGGCGCTGGCGGCAAACGAACCCGCCATCATTGGCCGTGTATCCGACGGCCGTTTGGTGGATGCATTGTCTGCGGCTGCGCGAATGCTCGACTCGCCCTCGGAGAAGTCGAACGCCGACATCGTTCGGCTCACTGCCGATCTACGCTTGGTCGCCGACCAGACGGAGGATGCGGAAGATGGCTATCGGCGGACGTTACGCATCATGCGGGCCTCGCACGAACTCCGGGCGATGTCTTGCCGTGACACGGGTTGGCAGGCCATGTTCCGTCACCGCAGCGGGACGGCGCTGAGTTGTTGGGTCCGCGTGTTGGGCGAACCGAATTTGGACCCCGATCGGCGCCGCGAGGCGCGTTTTGCGCTGGTGGCCGTCTTGGGTGAGCTGGGCAGATTGACGGAAATGGATCGGGCGTTGGATGCGTTCGAGGCGGATGTCGCCGAGGCGCATCCGATATGGCGTGAACTGGCATCGCTGATGCGTTTCGATATCGCGGTGCAGAACGAGATCCGTCAATCCGAGGCATTACAGGATCATGTTTATTGGCAATCGATTCGGCGCGATACGGCCGGTCCCGAAGCCAAGGCGCCCAAGACCGCGCCGACATCGGCGCTACTGCGGATGCGTTTCCAAGCGCTGAACGATCTACGCATGCTGGCCAATGGTGCGAGAGATGCATTCGCAAGCCTGGACGCGCATCTGCGCTGGGCAAACCAGGAAAACCAGGTTGAATATCAGCGTGCATTGCGTGTCGATATTGCCGTGGCGAGTCTGAGCAGCAGCAGCTTCGGTGTGGCGGAGCAAGTGTTGCAGCCGCTCAGCGATCCGGCACGCGATACCGCTGGCCGTCTGCAATTGGAGCATCTGTATTGCACGGCGAAAGTCCGACGAGAACAGGGGCGCACGGCCGATTGGCACCAGAAGTACAGTCGCTATGCCTTGCTATCGCTGCGCGCCAGCCGCGATGACGCCCGCGTGCCGACGCCGTATTCGGTGCGCGAAGCCGCCCGTCCCGACGCGCCGCTCGATGATGTGGGCGCGCGTTTGCCAGCGAAATACCGCCGCGCCTATCGTTATCTATTGGCCAATCTCGATCGACGAGATCTGTCCGTGCGAGAAGTCGCGGCTGAAATCAAGGTGACCGAGCGCGCGCTCCAAACGGCCTTCAAGAACTTTGTCGGTTTGACCCCGACCGAAGTCATTCGTCGACGCCGCATGGAATCCATTCATGCGGAGTTATCGCATGAGGGCAATGACAAGACGGTACTCGACGTTGCGAACAGCTGGGGCGTGATGCATCGCTCCACGCTGGTCAACGGCTATCGGAAGTATTTCGACGAAGTGCCTTCGGAAACCTTATCGCGCTGAACGGCGGGTTTTCTCCCCGCGCGCAGGCCGTCGGCGGTTCGCGACGGCCTGCATTGTCGAGTGCGCCCAGAAGCGCGACGCCGGACGGGCGAGCCTGCGGCGCTTTGCCTGACGGCACCGGTTCGGATCAGGAAACACCGCGACGCATGCGCTGATTTCCCTGTTAATTAATTGATAGTACAACTGTTAGTGACTTTTAAAAACGTGAGGGGAAGACCAGTGTCGTGCAAGCCGCAACGGTCGCATAAGCAGTGTGTGGGGAGGGGGCGTGCGGATCGCTATGGTTTGAACGACCGGTGCGCGCACGGCATGTCGATGCAGCTGCATGGAACGCGATCGTGGTTACGGCAACGCGCGTCGGAGAACCGCTGGCGGTCGGCACCGGTTTTACAAGACGTCGAGCGGCGCCGTCTCCGATGCACGATCGCCGTGCGGCGTGCGCGCCTCGCTGCCGTCGCCGCCGTCTTGCGAGAGATAGCGTGGCGCGTCGTCCCGAGCGCTGTCATGCAGCGCGGCATCTTTCTCGTTCGCTGCAGCATGGGCCGCAGTGGGGGCGTTCGGTGTTTGCAGCGAGCCGAACGTCTCCACGCGATAGCCGTGAGCATATTGCGTGCTCAGGCGGACGCCGTGGACGCCGGACAGCAACAGCTTTTTTCGCAGCTTGTAGATGTGCTGTTCGAGCGTGCGGCCGGCCACCTCTTCGCCGCAGCCCCAAATCGCGATCGATATTTGTTTGCGACTCAGATACTGGCCGGGGCGCGAAAACAGCATCCATGCGATCGCGAACTCTCTCGGCGTCAATTGCACCGTTTGCCCATTGAAAACGACGGCACCAATGCGTTTTTCAAGGCGGTATTCAGACAGTCTCAACGTCTCGCCGACAACCGGATCCTGCTGCGCGCGCCGGATAGCGCGCGAGGTCCGCACGAACAGTTCGTCCTGATCGATGGGCAGTCGCACGATATCGTCGGCCCCCAGGGAAAAAGCGAGGTCCAGCGCCGCGCGGTTGGCGAAATGACCGACGAGGATCAAGGGCACTTGCAAGCGCGACTGGCAATGACGCGATACGAAAAGCGGCCTATTTTCCCGCAGTGCACCGATATCGTTCGCCTCCATCAGGATGGCTTCGAACAGGTCGCGCGTCAGTGCCCGGATCAACGCCTTGTCATCACTGAAGGAAACGATACTCGTGTCGTCGCTGAAGCACGACGTTACGGCGTCCTGGAAGCGCTGGCTGGAAGTCACAATGGCAAGTTTCACGGGCACACCGGTAGAAAATCAAAGACGAAGGAAATGTCGAACACGCTGGCTTCGGCGCATTGCATGCATGCGTGCCAGTCGCCTCGATGGCGAATGAGCCATTTCTTAACTTTATGTAACAAAAAGCGAAACGGCGGTTCCGCATTTCGCTTGAAACGGTCGTATTTCGTTCGGCGTGCGATTGATCAGTAAACGATTGCTCTAACAGGCAATAGAGTCCGAAGCAGGCGGGGGGCATGCGAATCGGGTCTGACAGGTTCAGACAACTCCTACACGCGATTGCTGTACTTGCCCACTACGATGGCGTGACAGACAGGGAAATGGCATGGCGCCCCGCGCCGATGGTGACTGCGATGACGGTAGACAGAAATAAGATGCACGACAGCGATGCTTTGAACGATGCGTGCGTGGACGAGGCGATGGCGAACATGACACGCGGCGACGTCCCTCGTCCGATGCGTTGGACCGACGGCACGGCCGACGTACGCGGCGAGAACGCGACCACGCTCCAGATGAGCGTGGAGCGCTGGGCGGCCGATGCGCATCAGGCGGCCGATGAATTGCGGGCCGAAGCGGCGCTGCGCATTTTGCAGTGCTGGGAAACCGATGCGACGGTGCTCGATTTGCGTGACCTTCGGCTATCGACGCTTCCTCCCGGCCTGTGGATGCTGAGCCAGCGCTATCCGCGGCGAACGCCGGGGATGCAGGGCATGCCGATGTGCGAACGATCGCCTGCTGATGACAGGCACACTGAACCGTCTCAGCCGTCTCAGCCGGCTGCGCGCTTGCGTCAATTGCTGTTGGATGGCAATTGCCTCCGCGTGCTACCGGAGCGTATCGCGTGCCTGTCGTCGTTGCGGCATCTGAGCGTCGCGCATAATCGGCTTACTTCCTTGCCGGATGCATTGAAGCGCCTCCCGGCACTGTCCTATTTGAATGTCGCCGCAAATGATCTGGAGGGATTGCCGGACGCACTGGGTGAGGCGGTCGCGCTCGAGTTTCTGCGCGCCGACGGCTGTCTGTTGCGCTGGATTCCCCCGTCCTTGGGGTCGCTGCCGTTGCTTCGGGAGCTGGATGTCTCCGATAACGCTTTGACGTCGCTGCCGGACGCGATCCGCTGGCTACCCGCTGCCTGTGTCGTGCGCTTGCATGACAACCCGCTTCCGGATCGCGTCCGTCGGGCCTTGCGCGACGGCCCGGCCGCGCCGGTCTGGATGTTCGATCATCGTGGCGCGCAACCCTTCTCGCGGACGCTCGATGAAGCGGCGTTTGCCTGGCTCATTGCCGGTGCGGACCGATGTCGGGCATCGCTCGATGTCTGGCAAGGCATCGCGGCCCGTCATCCGGACGTCGCCTGCGCGCTAACGCGTCTGCTCGACGACCTCGGCAGTCTGCCCGAAGCGACGAATGGCGATACGCGGAAAGCGTTCCGAGCCGCGGTGCGCGACGTACTGAAGGACATCGAGGCGGCGCCGGCGGGGGTCATCCGTTTTCTTGCGCAAGCAGAGACTGCCATGCCACGGCGACGGGAGGCTGAACACGGCGATCTACCGGTCGCCGATGACCTTCCCGGTGAAGTGGCGCGTCGCCGCGCGGCCTGGACGCGGACCCACTGGGCAGGCGTGTGTGCTGCGGTCCCCCCGAAACGCCAGGCCGACAAAACCGATATCGTGTGGGCGCCGCGCAAACCTTTGTCGGACGGCGATCTCACGCTCGGTCCGGCATGCGAGGAGCGCCTTCGGACATGGATCGACAATTACGTCGTCGCGCATCCCTTGTTGGATTGCGCCGATGTGTTGCATGCATGCCGAATCGTCGTCGGGCATTTTGACCGCCATGCCGCCGTGCAGTCGTTCCCGCGTCCTGTTCTGCCGGCTTTGCGCTCATCCGCACCGGCTTTTCTGCCGCTTGCCCCCGCCTTGCACGTGATGTCCGAGGACGATATCGTCGATTGCCTCCGGACGGTTCGGACCGAGGGGGAAGACGGACATTCGCTTGCGGGCGACTGCGCCGAACGCGGAAACTGTATCGGATGATGCGATCGTGATTGCCGGAAGGCGCGCGCGGCAGGCACAATACGTGTAGCAGATGCACAGATCCAGGCCCTGAAAAGCCGAGCCTCCGGTATGGGTTTCCGATCGCCGGGCATGCGCCGCGCCGTTTTACGTGCGGAGCTTGCCCGGCGGCGGCGTCCCAGTTCGGCGGGTTGCCGCACGTGGAAGAATATGATTCGTAGAATTGGCGTTTACGTCGACGCAAGCAATATCGGAATGAACGGGGGGCATGGCATGCGCTATGACGTCCTGCGCGCCTTGGCCTGTCGCGACGACGGAGAGGCCCAACGGCTGAACGTTTATCTGGCATTCGACGAGCGCCGCTCCGACACCTATCCCGAATACGGCGCCCGGGCGTTGGCCTATCAGGCCGCCCTTCGGGATCAGGGCTTTCGCGTGACCGTCAAGCCGGTTAAATATTACCGTGACGAAGACGGCGTCGAGACGACGAAGTCGAACGCTGATCTGGATATGGCAGTGGACGTATTGACCGAGTCTGAGCGGCTCGATACGGTGCTGTTGGCCACGGGGGACGGGGATTTCATCCGCGTCGTGCGGGCGCTGCAGAGCAAGGGTTGCCGCGTGGAGGTCCTGGGTTTCGACAATGTGTCGCGGGAACTGCGGGACGGTGCGGACCAGTTCATCAATGGTTATCTGGTGCCGAATCTGCTGCCGCTGCGCGACAATCCGACGCCGGGTTCGCGGTGGGGGCAGTATGGCGCCAAGGTGCGGGGCATCTGCAACCGGTATTCGCCGGAAGACGGCTATGGCTTCATCGCCTACTGGTCGGCCTTGCCCGAGACGCCGATTCTGGCCGCAACCGAGACGAAACCGGCGTATTTCAAGCTCTCCAGCCTGATCGACCCGCAGGTGGCCGCGCGGCTGCCGTCCCGGCAGGTCGTGCTCGAATTCGAACTTCATCCCCCGGCGCGGCCCGACGGTGCGCCCGAAGCGCGGCGTATTCACGTCATTAGCGCCTGACAGCCGCGGCCATGTCATCGGCCGTAACGGGCGGCATCCTTTACACTATCTGTCGATAACGGTCATACAGAGGATGTATTGCATGAGAGCAGCGAGCCAGTTACAGCAGGATCTGTCTTCGGCACGGAATGACCTCGGCATGGCTCGCCATCGACGCCGCGCCGATGCATGGCGTCGATGGGGCGCAGTGAGCGTGCTGGCCGGACTCGGCGCTTTGGCGGGCTGTAGCAGCAAGCAGGACGCGTCCACCGGCAATTTTGCGACTGCGCTGAACCATTACCTCGACGTCGATGGCGACCTCTGCCTGAACGTCGGGCGCTTCCCCGCGGATATCGACGAAGCGGCGCTGAAGGCGCAGGCGAGTACGCCGGCGGGTCCGGCGGCGCAGATGGCTGCATTGCAGCGCGCTGGCTTGGTCAGCTCGGTGGATGTGCTGACGGGTGGCATGGCCTATAGCGACCAACATCTGACGGGCCGCCGCGCGCTCGTACGCCGTTATACGCTGACGACCGCCGGCCGTGATGCGACGCGCAAGATCGTCGGTGACGAAGTGCAGGCTACCGGCAAACACGAGGTGGAGCGCAGCGACCTGTGCTATGGCAAGATCGAAGTGGACAAGGTCATTGATTGGGATGGCCCGACCACGGTGGACGGGCGCAAGGAAGCGGTCGTGCATTACACCTATAAGGTGAGTCACGTAGCGGATTGGGCCAAGACGCCGGCGCTGGGTGCGGCATTCCCCGCCTTGCAAAACACCTTGACTGGTGCCGACGATGCGCGTTTGAGCACGACGATGGTGCTCGGTAAGGACGGATGGGCGGCCAAGGGCGCAAAGGGCCCGGAAAATCCATGAAGCAGTGGGCGGCAGGGCCAAGTCGGACCCGTGTGATGGGTTGTCGTCGTCCGGAAGAAGGAGGGCGGTGTGGCCGGGCCAGATAGTTATGAACGTCTGATCGAGGTCATCACGGCGCGGCACGATTCCTTAGGTAGACGGGCGCAGGACATTGCCCGTTTCGTCATCCAGAATCCAAACGACATCGCGCTGTCGTCGTCGAAAACCCTCGCCGCAGTGATCGGGGTGCAATCGTCGAACCTCGTACGGTTTGCGCAGGGATTCGGTTATGCCGGCTTCTCCGAGATGCAGCGCGTGTTCCAGTCCCGGCTCGTTGCCGAGGCGCCGGGTCAGGCCGAGCGCATGGATGCACTGCGGATGGACATGCGCACAGGCTTGCAGGCCATGTCGCCTGCCGACGCGTCACCGCTTGCAGGGACGGGCGATCGCGCCCGACCGACGCGCGTATCGCGCGCCGGACGCCCGCGTGACGCAAACGATGCCGGCCCGTTGCAGCGCGTGGTACACGACCTTGCCGCGCACGACATGGCAGCGATCCGTGACTTGGCGCAATCGGTTTCGGAAGCCAGTTTGGCGATAGCGGCGGATACGCTCGCGCAGGCCCGCACGATTTATATCGCGGGACAACTGCGGGCGTTTCCGGTCGCGGCCTATCTGCACTATGCGATGCTGCATTTGCGTAGACCGGTGCATCTGGTCAGCGTCGGCGGTGGACTGGCGCCGGAGATTGCCCAACTGAGCGGTCCCGAGGACGTGCTCATCGCGGTCAGTTTCCGATTCTACGCAAGAGAAGTGGTGGATTTGGTCGAGGAACGTGCGCGCCACAAGGTGCCGGTCATCGCCATCACCGACAGCACATTGTCGCCACTTACGAAGCACGCCGTGACCAGTTTGATCGTGCCGGCGGGCGAGCACAACTTTGCGGCATCGCTGGCCGCGCCGATGTGCGCGGCGCAGTCACTGGTGATGGCGATGGCCGCGCGACTGTCGCTCGATCTCGACGGCCGGGCCCCGCGTTCGACTCAGTAAGCGCTGGCTTTGTCGATCGCGGCGATCTGATCCGGCGTCAGCGTAAGATGCATCGCGTCGGCGAGCGACTGCAGCTGTGTCAGCGACGTGGCACTGGCGATCGGTGCGGTGATGCTGGGCCGTGCAATCTGCCACGCCAGCGCAACGCTGGACAGCGGCTTGCCATGCGCGGCGGCGACCTCGTCGAGCGCCTTCAGAATCTTCAGGCCGCGTTCGTTCATATACGTGCCCACTTTGTCCCCGCGCTTGCCGTTTTTCACGTCGGCCATCGTCCGGTACTTGCCCGTCAAGAAGCCGCTTGCTAGCGCGTAGTAGTTGACCACGCCCAGTTTCAGATCCTTCACCGCCGGTTCGACTTCGCGCTCGTAGGCCGCGCGATCGTACAAATTGTATTCCGGTTGCACGACGGTATAGGCCGGCAAGCCATCACGCGCGCTGATGGTCGCCGCTTCGTGCAAGCGTGCGCCCGAGTAGTTCGATGCACCGATCAGACGCACCTTGCCGGCTTTGATCAAGGTGTCGTAGGCGGCCAGCGTTTCCTCCAACGGCGCGCTGTCGGGCAAATCGCGATGCGAGAAGTAGAGGTCGACATAATCCGTCTGCAGACGTTGCAGGGAGTCATCGATCGCTTTCAGGATATTGGTGCGCGATAGACCGGGGCGTTTGTCCGCGATGCCGACCTTCGTCGCCAATACGAATTGCGAACGCTTGCCAGACTTCTTGAACCACTTGCCGAGGATCGTCTCGGACTCGCCGCCTTCGTTGCCCGGCTTCCACTGCGAATACATATCCGCGGTATCGATGAAGTTGATGCCCGTATCCGCTAGCGCATCCAGAATGGAAAACGACGTCGCTTCGTCGATCGTCCAGCCGAATACATTCCCGCCGAGGACGATGGAAGAGACCTGGATATCGGATTGCCCCAATGAACGAAGTGCCATGTCGCGTATTTCTCCATAACGGGTAGAGGGAAAGGTACCGATAGAGAAGCGTAGCAGACAGCGGTATTTTCTGCAGATTCGCGGGGATCTTTCAAATTCACATGTTTTTTGAAAGCAAGCGTGCGCGTGGCGTGCGTGAAGGCCGATTCGAGTGGCTTTAGGTGGTCTGCATAGATGGCGTTATGTCGCCTTTTCGGTTTATCACCGCTTTTCCTATTGCATACCGAGGTCGGACGTCGCATTCGTAATCGGCGTCATTTTCCATGACGTAAAGACCGGATAGCCTCCTACCCCGGGCTTGAAGTCCAGGCGATAGTTGAACCGTGTCAAACGGGCCAGGCAGATGTCTCGTAATGTAGGGGCGTCCAATGACTTGATATCGATGGACTGTATCGCGTCGCGGTCTAGTCCGGCGAATTTCCCGTCTTCCCCAAAGTCCCTTAACGAGGTCAACAGGCTTTCCTTGAAGGAAGGCGCGCCAATGCCTTACATGGTCGTGCGGTCCGGTGTCATCGTTACACCGACGGAGATGAGAGAGCTGATTCGATTTGGCGGATGGCGGGAACAGTTGTGATTCGCTGGTTTTTTCTGACCCGATCAGATCAAGATCTTTCCCTTTTATGATACGAATCTGGCCCAGTTCGATATCGCTTTTCTTCCAGAGCGACGACTCCGATGCCGGCAGCTGTGCCCATTCAGGCGACGGATTCGGAACGCCTTTGGCAGGCATCACCATACGTCGTATCTTTTCCTGATGACCGATAGGACAGACGCTATGTTCCAACATGGTCAGTGCGCAAAAGCAGTTCTTGCAGAACTTCGCGATTTCGCTCTCGACGCGTTCCGGGGTCAGATCGAAAAGCGATACCTGTCTTTCCAGGATTTCCGCGTTGTTGGTAATCGATATCTTGCTCGTCGATATGGCGTACTGCAAATACGTAAGCATCGAGGTGAGTCGGATGCCGTCCATCGTCACTGGATAGACGAACGCAATATTGGTGCGCAGGCGCACCGTACAACGTTCTTCAGGAAAACCCTTTTCGACGGTCATGGCAAAACCGCTGCGCGTCGTATAACTGGCGCGACCCAACTGGTCTATAGCCGTGAGGGTCTCGCGCTCTATGGGCACACCGGTTTCTTCACCGAATGCCATGGGTAGCAACTCGACAAACTGGCTAAACGTCATGCGGTTGTTTGCTTCCATCGCTCGGCCTCGGGGTTGCCCCAGTTACGCTACTGCACGTACTGGTACCCGCGGTTGTGGTCCCAATGTGCACACGATCCGTCGAATCGTTCGACGGACTTCTGCGACCGACTATATCGAGGACTATGAGACTGGTTAAATCGATCCTGCGAGCTGGCGTTGCAGGATGCGAAGTGGTCTTTTCAACGGACAAGCGACGCGGATTAGGGGATTCAGCGAGATCGCGGGAAGGGCATGGCCTTGTCGGCAGCGCTGCTGGTCGCGGTCATGCCGTCCTATATCGACGCAAAGTCCCTATCCTCCGCCTGCGCGGATGGCAGGCCTCCGGTTTCTGTCTGCCCTATCGATTGAGACATGTTGTTGATGGTCGGGGTCGCGTTCCGTGCGGACAGCGCAACCTTGTACGTACGCGTCGCTATGTCGAGGGCCCAGTGATAATTGAAACGGGTCAGACGTTGCAGGCAGATATCCCGCAATGCCGCTGCGCTGATCGACTTGATATCGATAGACCGAATTGCGTCGAGGTCCAAGCCGGCGAATTTTCCGTCGACCCCAAAGTCTTGTAGGGTGGTCAACAGACTCTCCCTAAAAGATGGTTCATTCATCCGATGCATTTTTTGTGGCTTCGACAGCGGGCGCACGCCGATATAGGGGCAGAACGGGACTTTGATGTAGTGGGTCATCGCAGTCACTTTCTCGTCGATGTCCCGGACGGCGGCTGCAAATTCTTGCATCGATCGTTTGACTTCGCCGGGCTGCGACGATTGCAGATTCATGGCGCGCCATAACGTCAACGTCGAATCGGTGTCGAAGGACAATGTCCCGACATACGGCGAACGGTTATACGCGCTGACAAAACTCGTCATCTGCGTAGCGCCCGCCGGATTCATATCGAGCGTTTTTATTCGCGCGGCAATTGAGACATCGCCATCCCCATCGTTAATGGGATTGGCCAGGAAGTAGAGTTCGGCACCGTTAGACATCCGGTACCAGAAGCCGCGGGTTGCTTCCACATCGTAAAAGACCTGCACGTGCGAGATGTTTGCCGGCGTGTCACCCAGGAAATAAGAGGTCTTCCTGAGCAACGTCGTCCAATCCTGTACCGCTTCCAACGCCCCGTGGTGATTGTCTGATTGGTGGAGATGCGAGAGCTGATGCGATTTTGCGGACAAGGGAAACAGCATCAGTTCTGCGTTTTCAGCGCGGTTCGCGAACCCGACCCGGTTGCCGTCGATAGGCTGTGCGGGGCCGTGTGCGGATTCTGGCTTCTGCGTGAGAGACGACGGCATCGACGACAGATTCGCCCAATCGGGAACCCGGTTCGGCGCGTTTATGGCGGGCATCACCACGCGCCGCATTTTATCCTTGGCACCGACCGGACAGGGGCTGTACTCCAGCATCGTCAATGCGCAAAAACAGTTCTTGCAGAAGCGTGCGACCTCGGTTTCCACGCGGCTCGGCGTGAGGTCGAAAAGCGATACTTGCCGTTCCAGGACCTGCGCGTCTTTTGCAATCGATAACTTGCTCGTCGCGATCGCGTATTGAAGATAAGTCAGCATTGGACTTAATTCCATCGCGTCCGTTTTTTGCGGATGCACGAAGGCGATATTGGCCCGCAGCCGTACGGCGCATCGTTCTTCAGGCAGGCTCTTTTCCACCGTTACGGCGAAGCCGCTGCGGGTCGTGTAGGTGGTGCGCCCCAAGGTGTTGATTGCAGATAAGGCGTCTGGCTGTATGGTGAGGACATCCTCTTCGCCGAATGCCATCGGAAGCAGTTCGACAAATTGGCTGAACGTCATGGGATTGTTTGCTGCTTGCATCGCTTGGCCTTGGGATTGCCCCAGTTGATTGCGCAATAGCATGCTACGGACGATGCTGTAATGGCATATCCGATGCTGTTCACGCGCTCGAGTAGGCGTGCGCGCGCGATTGCGCGGTCCGTCGAATGATTCGACAGACTTCTGCGGTCAACTATATCGGCCAAGATGAGACTGGCTCAATCGAGCATGCGAGATGGCGTTAAGGGATGCGAAGCCTTGCTGAAATCTTTAACCGCGCACCGTCGCCAATGCTTGCGCGGCGGCTGCCGCAATAAAGCGCGCATCCGACCCGATGGTCACGAATTGAAATCCCTTGTCGATCATTCGCTTCGCGTAGGCCGCCGTGCCGTTGTGGATTCCCGCCGGCTTGCCGGCGGCGCGTGCCCGCGCCAGGATATGGTCGATGGCTTCCAGCACCACGGGCGCTTCCTGGTCAAATTTCGGTGACTCGCCCAGCGCGAGGGAAAGATCCGCTGGCCCGATATACACCGCATCGACGCCATCGACGGCCAGGATGGCATCGACGTTGTCGATGGCCGCCCGCGTTTCGATCATTGCAAACCGGACCAGCGTTTCGTCGGCATGTTGCGCATAATCGGCGCCGCCATAAAGCAAACCGCGGATCGGCCCGTAACTCCGATTACCGCGCGGCGGGTAGCGCGTCGCGCGGACAAAGCGTTCGGCCTCGGTCGCGGTTTCGATCATCGGGCAGATGATGCCGTAGGCCCCGGCGTCCAACACTTTCATCAGCATGCCCTCGTCGAGCCAGCCGGCGCGCACCAGCGGCACGGCGTCGGTCGTCGAGATTGCCGTCAGCAAGCTCAGCGCGCCTTCATAATCGACCAGCCCGTGCTGCATATCGATCGTGACACTGTCCCAACCCTGGTGCGCCATCGTTTCGGCGGACAACGAATGCGGAATGGCGAGCCAGCCATTGATGACCGGTTCGCCCGCGGCCCACTTTTGACGAATGCGGTTTGGACGCATGATGTTGTCTCCTTGTTATTGATCGATTGCCACAAATGCGACGCACGGGATCCAAGGGGCATCCCGCCTCCGAGGCATCTCCTCAATCGGTGCGCGCGTTGATATGCACCATTTTATGCGTTTTATTAAATGTGTTGCAAATGGTGCATTTGGCTCCGATGGTCACGCATTTCCGGCTATCCGACGGGGCGCGCGTGGCCGCGGGCGGCCGAATTGGTGGACTAACGCATTTCTGCTGCGATGCATCGATGCAATCGTTATAAGTTGACGAGGCAGGAATACTGCATGCGTAGACAATTCATGCTACTTTGCGGTTCGCACTTCTCGAAGTGCTCTCGGGGCGGGGTGAAATTCCCCACCGGCGGTGATGGATGGAACAGGCGTGAGCGAGGGACGGCAGCAGGCGCAAGCCGAGGCCGTCCGGTCACACTGTCCATCAAAGCCCGCGAGCGCCTGACGGCGATGCTGTCAGGGTCAGCAGATCCGGTGTGAATCCGGGGCCGACGGTATAGTCCGGATGAAAGAGAGAAGCGGTTTACGGCGCGCTGGGCCACCTGACGCATGTACGTGCGAGGCGCTTTACCTGCAAGACGTAAGGTCGCCAGTCAAGGTGTCTGGCGCCGGAACCGGCCGATCGCCCTGTTTCTTAATCGAACAGGAACCGACCATGTCATCAATTTCAGTTTTGTCCGCAGGTGCCCACGACACGTCCGGCACCGCGCACCGTCCGCGCTTCGCTTTCGTCCAGGCGAGCTGGCACAAAGCGATCGTCGATCAGGCGCGCATCGGATTTGCCGCGGAGATGGCCCAACTCGGCCATGCCGAAGACACGATCGACTACTTTGCCGTACCGGGCGCTTTCGAATTGCCCTTGCACGCGAAGCGCCTGGCGGAAAGCGGGCGCTACGATGGCATCGTGTGCGCGGCGCTTGTCGTCGACGGCGGCATCTATCGCCATGATTTCGTGGCGGCAGCGGTCGTCGACGGCTTGATGCGCGTGCAATTGGACACGAACGTGCCGGTGTTCTCGGTGTCGCTGACGCCGCATCATTTCCACGAAGAAGCGCACACCGAGTATTTCCGGACGCACTTCGTGACGAAGGGCGCCGAAGCGGCGCATGCCTGCACCGCGACGGTAACGGCGTTGAGCCGCTTGCCCGCGGCCGGGTCGGCCTCTAGCGCACACGCCGCGAACGAGGCCGTTGCCGCCTGACGCGATCAGTGCGTGTTGGTCGTGGCGTCCTTGGGAACAAAAAGCTGCCCCTGGGTGTCGCGGCCGAAGTAGATAAAGATCGAGATCAGTACTGCCACCACGCCGGCAACCATGGCCATCGCCAAGCCATAGTTGTTGCCGTGCCGTTCGGCAAATCCCGCCTGCAACGGTCCGTTGACCGACGCGATGAAATTCCCCAACTGATAGACGAAGCCCGGCAGCACGGCACGCGTGCCCTCGGGCGCGAGTTCGTTCAGATAGGCGGGGATAACGCCCCAGGCGCCCTGTACCATGAATTGCATCAGGAAGGCGCCCGCGCCGATTGCCAGGCTGCCCGACGAGAATGCCCAGAGCGGCAACACCGGCAGCGACAGCAACGCCGCGATAATGATGGCGCGTCGGCGTCCGATTTTCTCGGAAAGCGATCCGAACACCAGTCCGCCACAGATGGCGGCGATGTTATAGACGACGGCAATGATTGCTACCGTATGCGGATCGAAGTGATGCTGGACCTTCAGGAAGGTCGGATACATGTCCTGCGTGCCATGGCTGAAGAAATTGAAGCAGCCCATCAGCAAGACGGCGTAGAGGCAGAGCTTCCATTCGCGACCGATCACCGGCAGCAGCGCGGTTCGCACCTTCTGCTCCCGCGCGGCGATCCACACCGGGGATTCCGGTACTTTGAACCAGATGAAGAAAACCATCAGGAACGGCAGCGTGCCGATAAAGAACAGATCGCGCCAACCCAGCCAGGCGAACAGGCCATAGACGATCGAGGCGATCAGATAGCCACCGGGATAGCCGGCCTGGAACATGCCCGAAACCAGGCCGCGCGAGCGCGCTGGCACGGTTTCCATGGCAAGCGAGGAGGCCACGCCCCAGATGCCGCCCATCGCGATACCGTACAGCACCCGTAACACCAGAAAGGCCTCGAGTGACGGTGCCAGTCCCGATGCCAGCTCCATGATCGAGAAGATCACGATGTTCACCATCAGCACCGGTCGGCGGCCCCATTTCTCCGCTGCGCGGCCGAAAATAAATGCGCCGATCGGGCGAACCGCCAGCGTCAACAGGATCGAGAAGGTGACCTTGCTGATATCGACGCTGAAAGCCTTCGCCAGATCGCTCAATAAAAAAGTCAGCAGGAAGAAGTCGAACGCGTCGAGCGTCCAACTCCCCACAGCGGCAATGACGACATTGCGCTGGACAGAGGTCCATTTTTCATTCATGAAGCGGCTTCTCCTTTTTTACATTATTGACGCCGCGTCGTGACAGGTTGCTCGACGCTGTCAAAGTCTCCGCGCAACATCATAGCCAGAGCAACTTTCAACTGTCTTTCGGGGGGAGGCCGTCGTCGGGGGCAGCCGCGACGGACCCGGTTCCAATGGATTGCGTCGCGCTTAATCATCGGAATAGGCAGGGCACCGCACGGGGCTATCGGCGGCTTCGGGGGCTGCCCATTCAGACGGTGTAGAATCGAGGCATGTCAAATCATCTTCATGCCGTCGTGAGCGATTCCCCCGCCGATACCGTTCTTGCCGGTGCTACGCCGACCGCCGAGGGCGGCCCGGCGACCGATCATGGCCATGACCATGCTCACCCTCACCACGATGCGGGCGCTCCCGGCTTGAGCGATGAGGCCGTCGAGGCCGAACTTGCTACCGCCGAGGCGTTTTGCCAGCGGCGTGGCGAGCGTTTGACGCCCATCCGGCGCAAGGTCTTGGGCCTCCTGCTGTCGTCCGGGCGGGCGACCAAGGCTTATACCTTGCTCGATGAGATGCGCAAGGTACACAGCGGCTCCGCGCCGCCCACCGTCTATCGCGCGTTGGACTTCCTGTTGTCGGTCGGCCTGGTACATCGGGTCGAATCGATCAATGCGTTTGCCGCGTGCCACGACCTCACCCATTGTCATCACGGCATGCTGTTGGTGTGCCAGCAATGCGGCGCGGTGCAGGAGATGCACGAGCCCGAGATCGAGCGTGTGCTGTTCGAGCGAATCAAGCTGTCCGGCTATAAATTGGCGAGCGATGCCGCCGAACTAAAAGGCATTTGTCCGGACTGTCAGCAACGCGAGGCCGGAACGAAAGGGCGTAGCGCTGCCTAGTTTCGCCCGGTTCTACCGCACCCCCACCCCCGAGGAGCCCGATTTGGGTATCCCGTTATCAGCAGCTGAATGAATCAAGACACAGTACTCGTCACCGGAGCCTCCGGGTTCGTCGGTGCTGCCGTTGCGCATCATGCGCAGCGTGCCGGTTTCCGCGTTCGCGTCACCGTCCGTCGTACGAGCCCGCGCGGCAATATCGACGGTAATGGCTTCGATGTCGTGGAAGCCGATATGCGGGATGCGGCCGCCATGCGTCGGGCGTTGGTCGGCGTGCGCTACGTGTTTCATGTCGCGGCCGATTATCGCTTGTGGGCACCCGACCCGAACGAGATCGTGCGGACCAATGTGGAGGGGACGCGGACGGTGATGGAGGCGGCGCTGGCAGCCGGCGTCGAGAAGATCGTCTATACCAGCAGTGTCGCGACCTTGCGCGTCAAGGGCGCCACCGCCCCGGTGGACGAGACCGCACGTGTCGACGAGCACGAAGCCATTGGTGCGTACAAGCGCAGCAAGGTGGCGGCCGAACGCGTCGTCGAGCAGATGATCGCCGCGCGCGGACTCCCGGCGGTGATCGTGCATCCGTCCACGCCGATCGGCCCACGCGATATCAAGCCGACGCCTACCGGCCGGCTGGTCGTGCAGGCCGCTGCCGGCAAGATGCCGGGTTATGTCGACACCGGCTTGAACTTCGTCCATGTCGACGACGTGGCAGCAGGGCATCTACTGGCATTGCACAAAGGGCGGATCGGGGAGCATTACATCCTCGGCGGCGACGATGTGCAACTGGGCACCTTGCTCCAGACCATCGCCGGCATTACCGGTGGCAAGCCGCCGATGATGCAATTGCCGCGCTGGCCGTTGTATCCATTGGCCGCCGCCGCAGAGGCGCTGGCCAAGGTCACGAAGCGGGAGCCCTTCGTGACGGTGGACGGCTTGAATATGTCGCGCTACATGATGTTCTTCAGCAGCGCCAAGGCGCAGGCCGAACTCGGCTATACCGCGCGTCCCTATCGTGACGCCCTGGTCGATGCCATCGCCTGGTTCAAGGACGCGGGCTATCTGCGTTAATATGTTTTTGCATAGCGCTGACGCACGCTGCTCGCACGGAGTGGCGTCATTACGACAGCCTATTCGGCAACGAGGGTCTTCCCTGTCGAAACTGCCTGATCTACCCCTTCTTCTTTGACCTGTTAAAAAAAACCGATACACTCGGCCCCACAAGGATCTTCGGTCAATGTGGGGAAATATGGTCAAGGGATCGATTCGTCAGCGAATCATTTTCAGCCTCGGCGTCATCTTCGTTCTGATGATCGTGATGGCAGGCGTGTCTTACAATCGTTTGCTTCTGATCGACAAGGAGGCGGACCGCGTCCAGAACGACGGCGTTCCCGGCTTGTTCGACGCAACATCTTTGCGGGCCACCTGGGGGGAAGTCTATTTGACGAACCTGCGCCTGGTCTATGTGGACAGCACGGATGAGCAGGTGGCAAACGATCGCAAGCGTCTCGACGAGTCACGCAAGTCGTTGGCTAGCTTGATGGAACAGTACAGCCGCACCGTCCATTCCACAGTCGAACAGCGCGAGGCAATCGTGTTCCGCGAGGCGGCAGCGCGTTACTCGAAGTCGGTCGATGCGGTGCTGGCCGCGCGCGATGTCTCGCACGAGGCCGCCGACGCCGCATTCGCGACGCAACTGACACCGACGTGGGATCAAGGTCGCGTGTCCTTGCGCAAGATCGTCGACATCAACAAGAACAGCACCGACGACGCCACGCAGGCCATCCGGCAGTCCGTTCAGGATGCGCAGAGGGCCATGGCGATCACGCTGGGTGTCGCGTTGGCGTGTGCCATTCTCTTCGGTTATCTGTTGTTCCGCGCGATCACGCGCCCGATGCGCGAAATTGTCGAAGCACTCGATGTGATGCGCACCGGCGACCTGACCGGGCGCCTCGATCTGCGTCGCCGAGATGAGTTCGCCATGCTCGAAGTGGGCTTCAATCGCCTGATCGAGGAGTTGACGGGGCTGGTCGGGCAAGCGCAGCAGTCGTCGGTGCAGGTGACGACGTCGGTGGCTGAAATTGCCGCCACGTCGAAAGAGCAGCAGGCGACGGCGACCGAGACTGCCGCGACCACGGCTGAAATCGGCGCGACCACGCGGACGATGCTCGCCACGTCCACCGACCTCGTGCGGACGATGAGCGAAGTGTCCACCGTGGCCGAACAGACGGCAATGCTTGCCGACACCGGTCATGAAGGTCTGACGCGGATGGGCGAGACGATGCAGCACGTCATGGAAGCTGCCGGTTCGGTCAATGCAAAGCTGGCGATCCTGAACGAGAAGGCGGGCAAGATCAATCAGGTGGTATCGACGATCACCAAGGTGGCCGACCAGACCAATCTGTTGTCGTTGAACGCGGCGATCGAAGCCGAAAAAGCCGGCGAATACGGTCGTGGCTTCGGGGTGGTGGCGACGGAGATTCGGCGCCTTGCGGACCAGACCGCCGTCGCAACGTACGACATCGAACAGATGGTCAAGGAAATCCAGTCGGCGGTGTCGGCCGGCGTGATGGGGATGGACAAGTTTGCCGAGGAAGTACGGCGCGGCATCATCGAGGTGCAGCAGGCCAGCGGTCAGTTGTCGCAGATCATCGCGCAGGTCCAGGCGTTGGCACCCCGTTTCCAGGTGGTCAATGAAGGCATGCAACATCAGGCCGGCGGCGCCGAGCAGATCACCCAAGCCTTGTCCCAGTTGACCGAAGCCGCGCAGCAGACGGTGGAATCCTTGCAGCAGTCGACGCAGGCGATCGATGGCCTGACGCTGGTCGCGAATCAACTGCGTACCGGCGTGACCCGCTTCCGGTTGCAGGCCTGATGCTGTATCTGATTTTCTCGCTCGGCGCGGACAGGTACGCTTTGAGTACCGCGGACGTTCTCGTGGTGCGCCCGGTTCCGGTGGTGAAAGCCTTGCCATCCACGCCGCCCTGGGTTTCCGGCTTGGCAAGCGACGCGCACGGCTCCTTTCCCGTGATCGATTTGTGCGCGCTGGCGGTCAATCGGCCGGCACGTGCGGTGATGTCGACCCGGATGGCCTTGCTGCGCTATACGGAAGGTGCGACCGCGGCGCTGTCCGAGCCGCGACTCGGCGTGATCATCGAGCAAGCCACGTCCACGTTGTCGGCGGACGAGGCCGATTTTGTCGATCCGGGGCTCGCGACGCCCGAGGCGCCTTATCTGGGCCCGGTGCTGCAGCATCAGGACGGCCGCGTGATTCAACGTGTGGTGGTACGGGACCTGCTCCCTACGTGGGTGCGCGAGCGCCTTTTCGCGCAGTGACCGTCCCGGAAAACGCCTGAGTGAACCCTGTCCCAGGCTGCTTCCTCGATGCAAGGAGAACGCAATGATCGCTAGCGTGCCTCGGCCAGCCGCCGTCCGTGCCGGCTCTGCGAGGCGCTTGCTCGGCCCCGCCGGCACCGATGCCGGTAGCGGTGGCGCGTCGGCCGTTCCCCCCCACAATGGTCTGCCGGCCGGCTTGGCCGCCCATATCGCGGCGGCCCTGCGACGGCTGTCGGGGCTCGAGATCGATCTGGTGGGTGCGCGCAGCGTCGAGCGGGCAGTGGGGGAGCGTATCCAGGACCTGATCGCGCAGCGCGTGATCGACGATGCGTGGGCCTACCCCTCCCGTGTCGAACAGGATGCGGAAGAGCGGCAATGGCTGATCGAGGCTGCCGTCGTGCCCGAGACGTGGTTCTTCCGACATCGCGAATCGTTCGACTTTCTCACGGCGCAAGCGCGCCAGCATTACTACGGCCGAAGCGACATCTCGGCAGGGCGGGCGCCCACGCCTTTGCGTATTGCGTCGGTGCCGTGCTCGACCGGGGAAGAGCCCTATTCGATCTCGATGACCTTGTTGCAGGACGGATTTCCGCCGAGCGCGTTTCTGATCGATGCGATGGATATCAGTGCCGTGGCCTTGGCCCAGGCGGAAGCGGGCATATATCGCCCCAATGCGTTTCGCGGCTGTCCGGATACCTTGCGCGACCGCTTCTTCACCGCACAGAGTCAGCCGGTAAAGGGTTCGCCTATCCGGGAATCCGTGTGGAACATCAATGGCGATGTGCGCGCTGGCGTCTCGTTTCGACAGGTGAATCTGGTCGCGGACACGTATATCGGTGCCGCTACGGCTCAGGGCGGCGTCTACGATTTCATCTTTTGCCGCAATGTGCTGATCTATTTTGATCGGCCGACGCAGGCCGCCGTTATCGAGAAACTGCGACAGGCATTGCGTCCTGGCGGCTTCCTGCTGGTCGGTCCCGCCGAGGCGGCATTGGTGAGCCGCGCGGGCCTGACTGCCGCGCCGGCGCCTTTGGCGTTTGCCTTCCACCGCGATAAGCCGGCGGCCGATGCGCCCGTCGCCTATCGCGCGAGCGCGCCGATGGGGAGCGCGGCTTCCGTGTCGGTGTCGCGTGCGGGATCGCCGGCAACCGCACCGCGGTCGATCGCGCCGATCACCCAGCCGTTTGTCGCCGGTGCGGCGTCGTCGGCTGCCGCGCGGTCCGGCCAAGCGGGGCGGCCGATCGGTGCTTCCGGCGCCGCATCGTTGCCGGGATCGTTGCCGCAGGGCGCGGCGTTCGCCGGCGGGCGGAGTGCTGCATCGACGCCCGCGCCGGCGCGGGCTGCTACCGTCGCCAATGCCGCATTCGGCCAGCCGCAGCGCGCGCCGACCGCCGACGGCGGCGCGGGCGGCATCGGCTTGCGTGCGGCGAGGTCGCGCGGGCATCTGTCCGATGCGCATGATGCCCCATCGAAGCGGGAGACCGAAGCGGCGGCCTATGCCGAGGCCGAGCGATTGGCGAATCTGGGCGCGATTGCCGAGGCGATGCGGCAATGTCAGGCGATCGTGGCCCGAGGCGCGGCCACGGCCGATGTGTATTGCCTGATGGGCGTGCTGGCGGATGCTGGCGGCCGTAGTGCCGATGCGCGCGAACATTTTCGGCGCGCCCTGTATATGGAAGCCAACCACGCTGGCGCGCTTGTGCAATTTGCCGAGCATCTCGCAATGGAAGGCGACGATGCGGGGGCGCAGCGTCTGATGGCCCGCGCTCGACGTGCTCACCCTGACCTTTTCTGATCGAAGCTGATCAATGATCGAAACCTTGTCCATTCCCGTGCCACCGGTCGACGATTGCTGGAATCGTATCGGCATTCATGGCGATCAGTCCTGCGAAAAACTGGTCAAACACATTCATTGTCGCAATTGCGAGGTCTATGCGCGCAGCGCGGCCGATCTGCTCGACCGCATCGCGCGGACGGCGGGCGACGATGACGGGGCGCTAGGCGGCAGTATCGACGTCGGGGGCCTCGATATCGCGTCGCTGCAGCGGGGCGCCGAATCGGTACAGACGACCGGGGAACCGTTACTGGTGGTGCGAATCGGCACCGAATGGCTCGGCTTGCCCGCGCGGCATGTCGCGCAGATCGCCGAGACTGGACCCGTTCACTCGCTCCCCCGATTGCGCAGCAAGGCTGTGATCGGGCTGGTGAATATTCGCGGGCAGTTGACCGTCTGCGTGTCCCTGGCGCGACTGCTCGATTTACAGGAAAACGGTGCCGACGCCGATGCGGCGCCCGCCGGCGCTTCCGGGCCGCGCACGCAACACGCGCTGCGGCGCTTCCTCGTGGGTCAGGACCGTAGCGATGAACCGCATACCGTCTTCCCGGTCGACGAAGTCCATGGCATCGTACGCTTCAGGCGCGATCGCTACCGCCCGGTCCCGGCCACGCTCTCGCATGCCAGTGCCTCGCACACGCGGGCGATTGCCGACTGGCGCGAGGGAACGCTGGGTGTGCTGGATGGCGAAAAATTATTCGAAACCCTGAGACGGAGCCTCGGATGAGCGACGATTACGGCGATCTGTCGCTATTCGGGCTATTCGCCCAGGAAACCGAGGCGCAAGCGGCACTCCTCGGGAACGGGCTGATCACACTCGAGCGGACACCGGACGACGCATCCACGTTGGAATCCTGCATGCGCGCCGCGCACTCGCTGAAGGGTGCGGCGCGCATCGTCGGCGTTGCCCCGGGCGTTGCCATTGCGCACGTGATGGAAGAGTGTTTCGTTCAGGCGCAGCGACAGGACATCCGGCTCGAGCCGACCGATATCGATCTGCTATTGCGCGGTGTCGATTTGCTCCGTGATATCGCGCTCGCGGGTGAAGGGGCCGCGGCACCGGCGACGATGGCCGAAGTGATCGTCGCCCTCGAACAGGTGTGCGCGGGAGAGCATCCTGGCACCGCCACGGCACTGCCGACTGCGCCGCAGCACGATGGGCCGATCCGCCTCGATGACGACCACGATACCGGATCAGGCGCGTTTCCCGATACCGCGCCGCCCTTTCCGGCGTTCGATTTTCCGCGCGCGTCGGACGATGCGGCGGCACAGCCGTCGGCGTCGGCGTGGGATGCGGCCGCCGATTCCGATGTGGCGTCGACTGAGTCTGAATCGCCGCGATCGGAAACCGACGGCGCGGACGCCGAGGCGCTGGCATCCGTCCCGGCGGAATCGAACGCCGAACGCGATTCGAACGACGCGGATCAGGATGTCCCGCACGCGGATGCGTCGCTCGCCGACGCCGCGTTCGAAGGCTTGTTCGGCGCGGTGCAGCAACCCGAGGAGGCGCCTGTCGAGGGCGAGGGCGCCGAGGAGGACGAGGCAGACCTCGCGCAGGCCCTCGCGATGCGCTCCGAGCCGGCAATGGCGGTCGCGAATGAACAGCGCGGGCATGTCGCTCAACCGGCGGCGCGGCAGGACGATGTCGAGGCCGAGGCCGCGCGTGCCGATGTGACGACGGGCGAGCGCGACGTCGAGCCGGGGGCATCGGCGACATTGCCGACACCGACACCGACACCGGCAGCACCAGCACCAGCACCAGCACCAGCACCAGCACCAGCACCAGCACCAGCACCAGCCGTGGTAGCGGTCGCGCCACCGGCGGCGGCAACCGCGACGGTCGCTGCCCAGCCGCCGTCGGGAGAGCGCACGCTGCGCGTCGCGGCGCGCAATCTGGACCGGCTGCTTGCTTTGTCCGGGCAGGCGGTGGTGGAGGCACGCACCTTCCGCCCCTTGATCGCGAGCATGCTCAGCTTGATGCAGCGCCAACGCGAAACGGTGCTGTCGATGCAGTCGTTGCGCAATCGCCTGATCGATGCGCGTGTCGATGAAGTCGCGATGGCGTCGTTCGAGGAAACCGCTCGCCTCGTCGACAGTCTCGTGGAGGAGACCGCGGGCCGGGTCGGTGTCATCGAGCAAGTCGAGCAGCGCCATCACGGCCTGTCGAACCAGCTCTACGAAGCGGCCCTCGCGTCGCGGATGCGCCCTTTCGCCGATATCACCGGCGGGTATGCGCGGATGGTTCGAGAGGTGGCGCGCAGCCTCGGCAAGCAGGTCAAATTGACGATCGTCGGGGAAACGGTGCCGGTCGACCGGGACATCCTGGCGCTGCTCGATGCGCCGCTCGGACACTTGCTGCGCAACGCCGTCGATCATGGGATCGAGTCCCCGGCAATCCGTTCGCGTGCCGGCAAGTCGGAGGAAGGCGAGATTCGAATCGATGCGCGACACGTGGCCGGGACGCTCGTCATCGACATCGTCGATGACGGCGGCGGTGTCGACATCGACGCGGTTCGCGAACGGGTAGTGCGACGCGGATTGGTCAATCCGACGGTCGCGCCGCGTCTCTCGGAAGCGGAGCTGCTTGAGTTCCTGATGCTGCCGGGTTTCAGCATGCGCGAAACGGTGAGTGACGTGTCCGGTCGCGGCGTCGGCCTGGATGTGGTGCAGACAACGGTCCGGCAGGTGCGAGGCAATATGCGCATCACGCAGACGGCAGGCGTCGGTACACGCTTCCAATTGCAACTGCCGTTGACGCTGTCGGTGATGCGTTGCCTGGTGGCCGAGATCGGTGGCGAGCCCTATGCGTTTCCGCTGGCCCATATCGTGCGTGCCCTTCGTGTGGAAGCCGAGGTGGTGGACACGGTGGAGGGGCGCCCGCATTTCACCTTGGACGGAAAATCGGTTGCCTTGGTGCTGGCGTCGCAGGTATTGCGATGTGCGCCGCCACCGGCCGGCGACGGCAGCATGCAAGTGGTGGTTCTCGGCAGCGACGATGAGCGCTATGCCCTGGTCGTCGACAAATTCCGCGAAGAGCGCATGCTGGTGATTCAACCGATCGACCCGCGACTCGGCAAGATCACCGACATCGCCGCCGCGAGCCTGATGGACGACGGCGCCCCGGTGTTGATCATCGATGTCGCCGACGTGATGCGGTCGATGGCGCGACTTGCGTCGGCAGCGCGGGTCGATGTGGTGACGCGAGCCAGTGCCGACGCGTCGCGTGCGCCCCGCAAGCGCGTGCTGGTGGTCGACGATTCGTTGACGGTGCGCGAACTGCAGCGCAAGCTGTTGACGAACGGCGGCTATGACGTCAGCGTCGCCGTCGATGGCATGGAGGGCTGGAATGCGTTGATGTCGAGTCGCTTCGATATGGTCGTGACCGACGTCGATATGCCGCGCGTGGATGGTATCGAATTGGTAACGATGATCCGTCGCGATCCGGAGTTCCGCACGTTGCCGGTGATGATCGTGTCGTACAAGGACCGGGCGGCGGACCGGCAACGCGGCCTCGACGCCGGTGCCGACCATTATCTGGCCAAGAGCAGTTTCCACGATGCGGCGCTTTTAGACGCTGTGCGTGACCTGATAGGAGACGCTTCTGCATGAAAATCGGCATCGTCAACGATCTCGACCTCGCGATAACGGTGCTACGTCGCGCGCTCGCCCTGCGCCCAGGCTATGAAATAGCGTGGGTTGCGCGCAACGGTGCGGAGGCCGTCGAACTCTGCGCAGTCGATCGTCCGGACGCCGTGCTGATGGACTTGCTGATGCCGATCATGGACGGCGTCGAGGCGACGCGCCAGATCATGCGGGCGTCGCCTTGCCCGATCCTGATCGTGACCAGCGACATCGGCGCGCATGTGCCGCTCGTCTATCAAGCGATGGGGCATGGCGCCCTCGATGCCGTCGATACCCCCTCGTTCGCGGGCAATGAATTGGCGAAGACGGCGGCCGTGCTGCATAACCGTCTGGAACGAATAGCCCAACAGCAGCAGACGCGATTGGATCGCGCGCCCGCGCTGGCCGCGGCCCGATCGCAGGTCGGCACGCACGGTCCCCTCCTCGCGGTGGGGGCTTCCGCGGGGGGGCCGGCGGCGCTCGCGGAACTCCTGTCGCACCTGCCCGCAGGCTTCGCGCCACCAGTGGTGTTGGTGCAACATGTCGATGCGGCGTTTGCGATCGGCATGGCCGAATGGCTTGCGCAGCAGGCAGTCATGCCCGTGCGGATCGCGCGCGACGGCGAGAAACCGCAGCCCGGTGTCGCGCTGCTGGCGGGGACCAACGACCATCTGCGACTCGACGCGGAGGGGGTGTTGCGCTACAGTGCGGAACCGGTGCAAAGCTTTTACCGTCCCTCGGTGGATGCGTTTATGGGGGATGTCGCCTTGGTCTGGAAAGGCAAGGCCGTCGGGGTGGTCCTCAGCGGCATGGGCCGAGACGGCGCCATCGGCCTGAAAGCAATGCGTGACCGTGGGTTCTACACCGTGGCTCAAGATAAGACAAGCAGTGCTGTTTACGGTATGCCGAAGGCAGCAGCCGAGGCCAATGCGGCAGTGGATGTGCTGCCGCTCGGGCAGATTGCGGGCGCAGTCGCGTCGCATTTTTGAGATGGATGATGCGATGACGCCGCCCCGCGACAGCCAACCGGCCACTCCGCATCGCAATGCTCGCTTCGGCGAAGATGCTTCCCTGCATAATCATATGGACGATCGTATTCATTCGACCCCGGCCGGGTCAGCCGGTCAGGCGGCAACCCCAGCCAGCGCTTCCTTCGGTGCGCCAGGTCCCCACGGGGGGGCGCCGTCAGGCGCGCCCGTGGCCGACGCGTCCTCCGCGCACCCCGCCGATGCGGTGTCGCACGCGAGCGAGGAGTCGTCGGCGCGTGCCCCCGCGCAGGCCAAGCTGGAAGACAAGTCCGGCCATGCGATGGTGATGCTGATCGACGATCAGCCGATCGTTGCCGAGGCGGTGAAGCGGGCGCTGGCATCGGCACCGGACATCGATTTCCATTACTGCACGGATCCGGAGCAGGCGTTGCGGGCCGTTATCGACACGCGTGCGACGGTGATCCTTCAGGATCTGGTGATGCCGGGTATCGACGGGCTGACTTTGGTGCAGCGTTACCGTTCGCGGCGCGAGACGCGCGAGATCCCGATCATCGTGCTGTCGACGAAGGAAGAGCCGCAGATCAAGAGCGCCGCGTTTGCCGCGGGCGCGAACGATTATCTGGTGAAGTTGCCGGATGCGATCGAACTGATCGCCCGGATCCGCTATCACTCGCGCTCTTACATGAATCTGCAGCAACGTGACGAAGCCTACCGGGCGTTGCGGCAGAGTCAGCAGCAACTGCTGGAGACCAATCTCGAGCTCCAGCGGCTGACGCATTCGGACGGACTCACCGGCTTGTCGAACCGGCGATATTTCGATGAATACCTGGGCGCGGAGTGGAAGCGCGCAGTGCGTGAACGGCGTGCGATCGGCATGTTGATGATCGACGTCGACCATTTCAAATCGTATAACGATACCTACGGCCACGTCGCCGGCGACGACGTATTGAAGCGCGTGGCAAACGTGCTGACCCAGGTGGGAGCGGGGGCGGCCGACCTGCCGGCCCGCTTCGGCGGTGAGGAGTTCGCGGTGATTCTGCCGGGCACGACGCCGGTCGGCATGCGGATGATGGCTGAAAAGGCAAGACTGTTGATCGAAAAGCTTGGTGTCGAGCACAGCGGATCGTCGACGGCCCAGTGCGTGACCGTCAGCGTCGGCGTCGCCATTATCGAGCCGGAGGAAGGACAGCCGCCGACGATGCTGATCGAGGCGGCGGATGCCGCGCTCTACCGGGCCAAGCGGGATGGACGCAACCGCGTACGCACCTGACGTGCGGTTTGCCGCGTCTTATCAAAAGCTGTGGTTGACGCCGGCATAGGCGCCGGTTTGCTTACCGCCTGGCAGCGGATTGTTTGCCGATGTGATCGGATCCGGTGTCAAGCCGAAGCGCGCCCCCGCGCTATTGCGGACATGGGCGACCGTTGCGTAAAGCATGGTGCGTTTGGACAGGTTGTAGGTCGTGCCGGCTTCCAGCATCGTGGCACGGCCGCCGCCCCTGGCCGGGTCCCCGTTGGCTTGCATATGAAAGCCCCCGATCGTCGTCGCCAGATTCGGCGAGAATTGATACGTCAGGCCGAGCCAGCGATGATCGCCTCGCGTCGGCGCGCCGCCACCACGCGTGTCGCTGGCCCACATATGCGTCCAGGCCGCCTGAATCTTGAAGCGGCCGGCAAATACATTGATCGCACCGGTCCATTCCCTCGAAAATCCATACAAGTCCGAGAAACGGCCATTCGAATCGCGTAGATCGTCATAGATCGCGCGTAGTTGGAATTGCGGCCGTGTGTAGGTGACCTGCACGGCGCTGGAGCGGCCATATTCACCGGGCGCGCCTAAATTGAAGCCGGTCTGATTGCCGAGTGCCATCTGCGCCGTGACGTCGAAGCCGGCAATACGCGGGGACTGATACCGCAGGTTGTTGCTTGTCTGCGGCCAATTGCGGCCGCGTACGAGGGAAGCGCTAGACCAGATCTGCTGCACGAAGGGGTCGAAGTCCCAGACGCCGTTCGAGAGCCACAGCATGCGTCCCGCGGACATGGTGCCCCACGTCGGATGCGCGAGTCCGACAAGCGCCCAGCGGTTGAAGCCGCCATTGCCGCCTACGGTACCCGTCATCGTGTTCAAGCCCTGTTCGAGGTGAAACAGCGCCGTGATCCCGCCGCCAAGCGCTTCCGCGCCCCGTACGCCCAACATACCGGTGCCCCAGTCGCCGCTTTGTCCGCGCCACCGGTCGGCGCGCTTGCCGTCGGCATCGGTCACGCCGTGCAAGTACTCGATGCCATTGTCCATGCGGCCGTAGAGGGTCAGCCGGGCGTCGGCGTGTGCCGACGTGTTGCCGATCGCCATGGCAAGCAGGGCGCCGACGATGCCCCCTGCTAGGTGCGCTCCCTTCGTGTGTGGGGGATGCGGGCGAGCGGCCGCGCGCGGTGACGTGAAGCCGGTTGATGTGATGACATCGCTCATTGATGGGTCTCCTCCTGAGTGCGTCGCCGGTACGGTCTGGATGCATCGTCGATGTCTTGTCCAGGAAGGCGTGTACCAGCGCGGCGATCGTTTCGCGTCGCAACTATAGAGTTCGATCTCGTGTTCGCACACGGGGAGCGCGATAAATCGTTTCGTTATGCGAATAAACCGGAATGTTGCGTATCGAGGCGGCCGCGTTCGCGCGATAGGGCAGGGCGAAGCAGGGGAAGGAAGGCGTGAAGCGCGAGAACGGTCGTCGCGCGTATGTCTGGCGCGGCGACGACCGTGATGGATTAAGCCGGTTGAATGGAGAGGCGGGAGCCGGCTGGGTCGCTTGCCGTTTGCGCCGCACCGCTTATCGGTCGCGCCGTCTCGCCGACGTCGGCGACGTCGGTGACGTCGGCGTTGGGCGGCTGTGGCGCGCTGCCGCGCAGCAGTTTCTGGACGGCGTCCAGTACTTCGTTGACATCCGGCACGCGACCTTCCTCGCCAACCGAGTAGGCGCGTCCCGGGGCCTCGAAGCCGAAGTGCCTACGGGATGTCGCGGCGAAAATCGCGATGGTCGGGCGTTCGAGCGCGTAGGCCAGATGCGTCAGCCCGGTATCGACGCCAATGACCAGGCTGGCGGAGTGGATGGCTTGCGCGCATTCGGCCAATGGCATCTTGGGCAAGACGCGCGCGCCGGGGATCGTCACGGCGAGCGCGTGCGCGCGCGCATGCTCCTCGTCCGAATGCCAGGGAAGCACGCACGTCAGGCCCATCGAACACAAGGCCTGCCCGACGGCGGTCCATGATTCGAGCGGCCAGCATTTTTCCGGCTTCGAGGCACCGTGCAACAACAGCGCGGTTCGCGGGGGCAGCCGGCACGCCTGCAATCGCGCGGCGTCCAGCGTCGGCGGCTGCAGCCCGAAGCGGGGCGGACCCTCGACGGTGTAGCCCAAGGCGCTGCCTGCCGCTTCGCGCATCATCTGCACGGCGCTGCACCCTTTCGAATACGACATCCGGCTTCGATAGGCAAAAGCAGCACCGCGTTCACCCAGCGCCTTGTTCGGATAGCCATAGCGGTGCTTGGACCGCGCAAGGAAGGCGACGATCGCGCTCTTGTAGGCGCCGTGAATATCGATGACCGCGTCGTAGCGGTGCGTCCGCATCGCCGAAATCGCCTCCAGCACCTGCCGGACGCCGTTCAGATTCCGCTGTTTCTTGATCAGCCGCAACGGCGCGCGATGGACTGTGTCCACGTCGGCGTTCCATTGCGGAATCTCGGAGAAGGCTTCGTCGCTGGCCCAATCGATGATCGCATCCGGGTAGGCGCGGCGAATATCGGCGACGACCGGTTGGGCCATCACGACGTCGCCGAGGGACGTGATCTTGACAATCAGAATGCGCTTCATCGGTAGGCTGGGGTTCCGCGTAGGCTGAGACTCGTCACGAAGATCTGTCTTGTCGATTCAAAAGGCAGACTTTACACGCAATTGCGTATCTTTTGCGTATGCAAATGTCTCGCGCGGCTTCCTTGTCTTTTTAGGTATGCGGCCTGCAGCGCGAGCGGCGAGGCGGTGGTGCATGCCCCGCGACGCCGTGCTGCAGGCTCGGATCTCGACGATTTCGACGAGAATGACTTACTATAAGTGGCATCGGATCGATGATGCGGTGCTTTTGGGGCGCGCATCATCGAGAATTTCTCGTCATCGGTCGCGTTTTCCGATTGTCGGCCGGCGTATTGCTATCATGCGGCCGATTGGGGCGTATTGGCTCCCGACATCATCCGTAATAATTTATGGCGCCCGTCGTCAGCCTGAAAGAGGAATGCAGCCCGCTCATGAGGACGTGCCGCCAGTCGTTTGAGTTCGCCCGCTTGATCGGTTGTTCATTGTGGCTGACGCTATCTGCCGCTTTCGCAGCCGGCTGGCGAACGGCGAGCTGTTTGCTGGCGTTCGCGCTGCTGAGCGCCTGCAGCGCGATGACGGACCGCGTACCGGCGCCCATCATCGATGCGCATATCTTGCCGGCGGATCCGGATGACGAGCCGCAGGCGCCCGTTTTGCCAGCGCCCGTCGCATTGGAGCCGAATCCGATGCGAACGGCCGCACCGCGTCCGGTGCGCAAGCCCGTGCCCCGCCCGGTGCGCAAGCTCGCGCCGCCGCGCAAGGAAACACCGCCGCCGCCCGCTCCCACGGCCCCGCCAAAGGCGCCGCTCGTCGTCGCGATTCAGGAGGTGCCGGCCGGGACGATGCGCGGCATGCTCGATGCCGAGGTGCAGCGCTCGAACGGCAACGTCATCGGCCGCGCCGTCGATGCGGTGGCCGGGATAAACGGCTCGATGCAAGCGGTGGTCGTCAATCTGGTCGGCTTCATGGGCGTGGGTGACCGTAAAGTGCGGCTCGCCTGGTCGATGGTGCGTTTCAATCCCGCGCCGCATGGCCAACCGCCGTTCACGTTGACGTCGGACAAGGTCGAGCCGACCGCCTCGAGCCCGGGCTCAGGGGGCAGTCCCGCGGCACCGGCCGGCATGATGAATTTGATCGACGCCACCGCGCGGACCGCCAAGGGGCAAGAAGTCGGCCATGTCGTCGATGTCCTGCTGGACGCCGCCGGCAAGCCGCAAGGCGTGGTGTTGAATATCAGCGATTCGCTGATCCACGATAAGCACTTGATCGCCGCGGCGTGGAGCGCCATGCATCTGCGCGGCGATCCGAAGGCGCCGCGACTGGAAACGGAGCTGGACGAAAAACAGATCGAGGCATCGCCCGAGTTTATCGCCGGCAAGCCGATTCGTCTGGTATCGCCTCCCCCCGTGACCGATGTGGCCGACAGCGACGACAAGTCGACGAGCGGCGCCGGTGCCACAGCGAAGACCGCGGCCGGGGGACAGCCCCCAGCCTCCGGTCCCGCGAAGCAGTGATCGCCTATGATCACGATTCGTAGTCTTCGCGCGCTGGACTGGCTGAACTTCTTTATCGCGAACGTCCAGACCGGTTTTGGCCCCTTCATTGCCTCCTACCTGGCTTCCCAGAAGTGGACGCAGGGTGAGATCGGCGTGGCGCTGAGCGTCGGGACGATCACGGCGATGATCAGCCAGTTGCCGGCAGGCGCGGTCGTCGATGCCATTCGCAGCAAGCATTTTGCTGCCGTCTCGGCGATCGTCGCCGTCACGATCAGCGCCCTGATGTTCGCGCTCAGCGCGGCCTGGATCTCTGTCGTCGCCGCCGAGGTGCTGCATGGTTTTGCCAGTTGCATGCTGGTGCCGGCATTGGCCGCCATTTCGCTGAAGCTGGTTGGGCGCGCGAACCTAGGCGATCGGCTTGGGCGCAATGCGCGATGGGCATCGATCGGCAGTGCCTTTGCGGCCTTGCTGATGGGCTTGTTCGGGCAGTACGTGTCGGTTGTGGCGATCTTCTGGTTGACGGCGGCACTGACGATCCCGGCGATATTCGCGCTTGCGATGATCGAGGGCGGCGGCAGTGCCTTCGATTGGATGGACCGCTTGCTTGCGCGTTTTGGGGGCAGCACCGTCGCCGGCGTCGATCATCCGGTGGCTGCCGACAGCACGGGCGGCACGGCCGCGCCCGCTCGCCCGGTACAGGATGACGAGCCGAAGGAATCGATCTGGACCCTCGTGCGCGACCGTCGGCTGCTGACGTTCGCGATCTGTATCGTGCTGTTCCATCTGTCGAACGCGGCGATGTTGAACCTGGCGGCGGGCGAGGTGACATTGAAGATGGGCGATCACGTGCAGTTGGTGATCGCGGCCTGTATCGTCGTGCCGCAGATCATCGTTGCGGCGATGTCGCCTTGGGTCGGTCGCGCGTCGCAGCGCTGGGGACGGCGGCCGATTCTGGTGCTCGGCTTCTCGGCCTTGCCGATCCGGGCACTGCTGTTCGCGGTCACCAGCAACAGCCCCTATCTGTTGGTGCCGGTTCAGGCATTCGACGGCCTTAGTGCCGCCGTGTTCGGCGTGATGCTGCCGCTGATTGCCGCGGATGTTGCAGGCGGCAAGGGCCGATACAATCTGTGTATCGGCTTCTTCGGGCTGGCCGCCGGCATCGGCGCGACGCTGAGCACGACGCTCGCCGGCTTTGCCGCCGACCGCTTCGGCAGCATGATGGCGTTTTTCGGTCTGGCCGCGGTGGGCGCCTTGGCGGTGCTGATGGTCTGGAAGGCGATGCCGGAAACGCGCGAGCGTGTGCCGGGTGATGCGTCTTTCGATACCGATGCCGCGAGCGAGACGATTGCGCCGGATGGCCCATCGTCTGGAAAGCAGCCTCGCTAAAGCGCGAACGGCAGGATTGCATGGCATTCAGGAAGGCACGCAGCACGATTCGCGTGTCTTTCGGCGCTTTTCAATGCATCCGAGCGGCCGTTTTCTGCCTATAATTCCAAAATGTGAATTTTGTCGTACGACCTGCCGCCACACGAGTGCGGTAGAGTCGGTTTTCTTTTGTCTTTTCGAGCTTTGCGATGAGCCTTTCGGAGCGGTGCAAGAGCACGTTGTTTCGGCTGATTTGCGAGGCGCCGTTGCCTGAGACCGTGATATTCATTCAGGCTGGCGCGCGCGGCGCAGCCGTACGTAAAGCGGCCCAAGTCCTGGCGACATTACGACAAGTGCCGACCACCGAGGTGGCGGTCCGAAGCGTGGCATCCCATGCCGAGTTGGTCGCGCAAGGTAGCAGCGACGACGAGGATCTACGGATTTTTGAGACGAGCTGGCGGCGCGAGGACGGGGCGTCGACAGGATCGCATACCGAAGTGGTCTGGATCCGGGATCCGCTCTTTCTGTCGAACGACGAGACGCTGTTGGCGACATGGGCGGAATTGATGGCGGAGATTGCGTATCAGGAAGCCGAGCGGGCACTGAAAAAAGCCCGCTGACCCGACCTGGGTGGGGTGACGGCGCCCCCGAGCGAGTAGGCCGTTCAGGGGTGCCCGCCCCAGGCCGCGCGATCGCGCGGCCAGACCGAGCCAACGGAAGACGTGCTACTTCGCGGCCGGTGCGGCCGGCGCTGCCGGTGGTTTCACGCCGGTGACTTGCGCCTGGACGTTAGCGAATTGCGCCTTCGCCGGCAGCCACCGATCGGCCCAGCCATAGCGCCAGCCGACGATCGCGACGACGGCCAGCACGACCAATGCCGCGGTGATATAGCCGCCGGTATGCCGATCCGCGTACGGATCCTTGATCGGACGCGACGACAGCGGAATATGCGCTGTCTGAGACAGCAGCGACCCCATCCGCACATTTACCTTCATTCGGCCATTGATGGCCCAGCCGCTCGCATCCAGGATCGGCCCGAGACTGCGTTCGCGCAATTTGAGCCAGGCGATGGCCATGCTCGGTCCCGAAATCGCAATGATGATGCCGACGAGCGCAGCCGGAATCCAGATGCCCAGTTCGATGAATTTGCCGAACAGGCCGACGATCACCGCGCTGATGCTGCCCAAGGCCACGCCCAAGGCGGCAACCGTTCCCACATCGATCTTGCTTGGCGGTGGCGCCGCTTTCGGGTCCGAGGCAGTCGGCGTACCGGTCGAGGCGATATTGGTCGCGAGCGAACCAAGATTGCCTTGCACCTTCGCATCGCTGGCAGCGGCCCGCTTGGCGACTTGCTCCTCGATCGCCCGCACGAATTTCTTGTACGGCGACAGGAAGGCTTGCCACACATTGGTCGGGTTATCGATCAGCTTGACGATGGTCGCGTCCCAATCCTGACCTTCTCGGTCATAGAACACGCCATTGCGGCCGACGAACAGAAAGTCCGTCGAGCCGGCCGTGAACGCCGAGACGATTGTCATTTTCCGATTCTGTCGACGGCACTCGCAATAGGCCAGGCAGGCTTTCGCCATGCCGGCGAGTTGCGCGTGGCGGTTCATATCGGACACCTCGACCGTCAGATCGCAGCTGCGGCTGTCCAGATAGAGCTTGCCCGCCTCGAAGATTGCCCCGTCGCGCCGATAGAAGTCCTTAAAGGAGACGAAGTTGTGAACCAGGCGCAGCAAGTCGCGCTTGTAGCGCAGCAGCTTTTCCAGATCGACGATGCGGGCGTTATGCGGCTCGATCGCCTTGTCTTCCTCGATCAGGGCGTTGATGGCCGTCTGCGCCTCGCTATTTGCGATCTGCGTGATCTCGTCTATCGACAAGCTGTCGAGGCTCGACGCGGGTCGCGTGCTGCTCCACTGCCGATACGGCCCGAGGCGCGCCTGCAGCGTCTGCCATTGGCTTTGCGACAACGTGGTTTGCGTCTCGCTGAATTGCGATGTCACGGCCGTCTTCTGCAAGGCGGCCAGCGCGTCGGCCCATGCCGGGTTGACGCTTTCGCCGAGCAGGGGCAGCATGCGGCCCGGCTGAATCGGCGCCAGGGGCAGACCGGCGATTTCCGGGGCGCCGCTGGACAGCGATAAGGCGCTGATGGCCTTGTAATCGTCCTGCGACGGATTCAATTCCTCGGTGGCGCGGCCATCGTAGGAGGCCAGGCTGCAACGTGCGAAAAAGTCGTCGATCTTCGCGCGGATGGCTTCCAGCGCGCTGGCCGCGGCGGCGGTGCCGTCGCCGTAGGGCATGATCGCTTCGTCGCCGGCATTCTTGGCGTGCCAATCCCGCAGCGCGACCGCATTGGCGAAGAACGCGTCGGACTTCTCCTGATTCGCGCCATCGGCGCCGCTCAGATCCTTTACGGCGCCTTGCGTCCCGATGATTTTTTCCAGCGTGGCGCGGACCGCGTCGTCGTCGCCAGCGGTGTCCGGCGTGATGACGCCATCGCCGTTGAAGCGCATCGCGGAAATCAACTTCGTACGGTCGCTGACATCCTGCAGCGTCAAGGGCTCGTCGGTCGATTTGCCCAAAAGCTCCAAAATGCGCTTGGCTTCGACGATCAGGTCGGCGGCACCCTCGGCGTCGCTGATCTGCGCAACGGTGATGGCGTCGCCGCCCTGAATCAAGTCGTCCGGATCGCGCAATTGCGCGCAGGCCCATTCGCAGGCCGCGATCAGTTCCGGCGGACGAATGCGGCCGTCTTTATCGGTATCGAGCAGGTCGAGCGTACGTGCGTCGAATTCGAGTCCGCGTGTGGGACAGGCGAGAGCCACCCATTGTTTCTGATCCAGTTCGCGAAGGTGCGCGAGATCGGCGCCGGAGCGAATTGCAACCTGATCCACGCCACCGGCGCGAAAGTATTGCCAGGGATAGGCCATCGAGCGTCCGTAAAGAAAGGGGTCCGTAGAGTGCGCCCCTCATGCAATCCCACGCTGGCGCGGGGCAGCGGTGGCGCAGCTTCGTATTTTAGAAGCAAATCCGATGCGATGTGAGGCACCGTTACGTTTGGTTTTATTTCGCTTCGGGGGCATGGAGGCGTGCGAAGGCACCGCGCGCGTCGGCGATCGCTTTCCGATGCTGCTCCGCCCATATCCAGACGCCGCAGAACGCCGCGCCAAGACTTCGCCCCATTTCGGTCAGCTCATAGTCGACGCGCGGGGGAATCACCGGATGCACGGTGCGCACCACCAGGCCGTCGGCTTCCATTTGCCGAACGGTCTTCGTCAGCATCTTCTGACTGACGCCGCCGATCCGCTGGCCCAGCTGCATGAAGCGCAGCTTGCCGTGCTCCTCCAGCGCTTCCAATACCAACATCGTCCATTTGTCGGCGATCCGCTCGATGATCTCGCGTACGAGGGCGTCCAGTTCCGGGTCGCGCTCCGACGGTTTCGGCGCGTGCGCGGCCGCGTAGGCGGCATGGCCGGGTACGTGTGTTGCGCTCTCGATGTCTGCGTTTTCCATGGCATGCCCGTTCAACGTGTAAGTCAGTTTCCTATCGGTAAGTATGGATTTTTTGGGTGCCTACTTCCCAATGGAGAGTGTAGATCATACCATCTGTCTCAAGGGTGTCGGTTGCCGGACCGCCGCGCTTTTCTTATCGACAACGATCCATTTCGCGGGAGCATCACATCATGCAAATGACAGGCAATACGATCTTGATTACCGGTGGCGGCTCGGGCATCGGTCGAGCGCTGGCGGAAGCGTTTCATGCAAAGGGTAACCAGGTGATCGTGGCGGGGCGGCGACGCGCGATGCTGGAAGAGGTCGTCGCGGCGAACCCGGGTATGCAGGCGCTGGAATTGGACATCACGCGCGACGATGCGATCAAAGCGTTTGCATCAAAGCTGACGACCGATTTTCCGGCGCTCAATGTCGTGATCCAGAATGCCGGGATCATGCGCAACGAGGATCTGCAGAAAGGCGAGACTGACACGGCCGAAGCGACGATCACGACGAATCTGCTGGGTCCGATTCGCTTGACCGCCGCCTTGCTGCCGCATCTGACGGCCCAGCCGCATGGCGCCTTGATGACAGTCAGCTCGGGTCTGGCCTATCTACCGCTGGCCATGACGCCGACCTACTGCGCGACGAAGGCGGCCATTCACTCGTACACGGAATCGCTGCGTTACCAGTTGAAAGACACGTCGCTGCAGGTCCTGGAACTTGCGCCGCCCTACGTTCAGACGGGCTTGATGGGTGACCGGCAGGCGAACGATCCGCACGCGATGCCGTTGAAGGCTTTCATCGACGAGGTAATGACGATCTTGAGCACGCAGCCGGAGGTGCACGAAATCCTGGTCGATCGCGTCAAGCCGCTGCGGTTTGCAGCGGGCGGGGCCGACAAGACCGCCGACTACGCGGCCTTCTTCAAGCAATTCAACGACGGCATGGCCGCTGCGCGGCAAGGCGAAAAATAAGGGCGCCGTGCGGGCATGAACGGCTCAGCAGTTCGCGCCGGCATTGCGAATGAAGGAATAGCGTGTGATGTCGTCGCGGCGCTGCCAGCCCCGGCTTTCCCAGTAGGCCGCGCCTTCCACATTGGTACACAGCACCTCGAGATAGCTTTTACAGATATCGAGTGCTTCCAATGCGGCGAGCGTGCGTTCGACCATGGCGTTGGCGATGCCGCGTCGGCGCAAGGCCGGCAGCACTACCACATGTTGCAGATAGCCACGTCGGCCGTCATGGCCCGACATCGCGCAACCGATCACTGCGTCGTCCTGAATCGCAACGAAGCTTAGACCGGGATTGCGCAGCAAATATCGGGCAATGGACGCTTGCGAATCCGCATCGCGTACCGAGACCCCGGGAGTGGCCTCCCAGAGCGCGCGTACCGCATCGTAATCTTCGATCACCATCTCGCGAATCTGATACATCAACTGCTCCTGTGCATGCCGGAAGGTACGGACCCGTCTCCCGATGGGCCCGGCCCTCGCGGTACTTCGTTAATCGGCGTCTTTCTCTTCCGCCTTCTTCTGTGCCTTTACCGCTTTCTTGCGGGCTTTGCTGGCTTTCTTGTCGGCGTGCGTCGCGGACTTCGCGACATCGCCCTTATCGGCCGGGGACATCGGTGCCGACGCGGCATTCTGTGCGTTGGCCGTCAAGGCTGCCAATGCGAGGCCCGTACCGGCCAGCGTGAGCGTGATCAATCGATGAATGCGCATGGTGCTCCTCCTCATATCGTTGTGCAGGATCGGCTTGCATGGCGGCAAATGCCAGTACAACGAAGCGCCGCGGCTAGCGTCATCGCGATAGCCGTGCAATCACGTCGTCAGCATCGTCGCCATGCAGACCTGCCTTTTAGTATAACAATGCGACGGCGGAACATGCGTCAGTGTAGGATGCGGGTTTTGCTACTCCAGGAGCGTCCATCTTGTCCGTTCGTTCAATCGTCCGCTATCCCCACCCGGCATTGCGCACCGCGGCGCAGGCCGTCGCCGTGTTCGACGAAGCGCTTCGTACATTGGCGCAGGATCTGCACGACACGATGCTGACCGTCGACGGCGTGGGTATCACGGCGCCGCATATCGGCGTGGGACAGCGCGTCGTGGTACTGGCGTTACCCGATGATCCGGCGCCCCGCCACTACGTCAATCCCGTCATTATCTGGCGCGCGGACGATCTGATCGTGCATGACGAGGGGAGCGTATCGATGCCCGGTGTCGTGGAAAAAGTCAGCCGCGCGGCGAAGGTCCGCGTGCGATATCAGGACCTGGATGGCGTCGAGCAGATCGAGGAAGCCGACGGCTTCCGCGCGGTCTGTCATCAGCACGAGATCGACCAGCTTGACGGCGTGTTCTGGGTCGAGCGTCTATCGCGCCTGAAGCGCGACCGCGCGATTGCGCGCTTCAATAAGCTGCTTCGCGCCGGCACGGCTGCTGAGTAGCGCGACCGCGAGCCGTCTAGGTCTTGCTCAAATGGCGCCCGGCTTGCGGTGCCAGTCGCCAATAGCCGTACAGCGATACCAGTGTCAGGATGCCCGCGGCGAGGAAGGCCAACCGAAAATCGGCCAGCACCAGATGGCCTGCGGTCGGCGCGCTAGCGGCGCTGGCATGATCGGTACCGGCATCTCGCAGTGCCGATGCCATGCGCAGGCCCAGCGCGCCAAAGGCGATGCCCAGGCCGATCGTCATCTGCAGTGCGGCATTCCATAAGGTATTGGCGCTGCTGACCTGATCCTTGGGGATGTCGGCATAGGCCAGGGTCGCGAGCAGTGAGAACTGCATCGATCGGGTGCAGCCGTAGACGAAGATCACGATCAGCGTGATGGCGATAGGCGCCTGCGGCGTCAGCAAGCCGCAGGCGATGATGACGATGCCGCCGATCGCGACGTCGATCAGCGACGGGTTGCGGAAGCCATACCGCGTCAACACCTTCGTCGTCACCGCCTTCATCCCGAAATTGCCGAGCGCGCTGACGAGCAACAGCATGCCCGAGTGGAAGGCCGACAGGCCGAAGCCGACTTGAAACAGCAGCGGCAGCAGGAAGGGCACCGCATTGATGCCGATGCGCGTCAGCGAGCCGCTGAGCACGGTGACCGAGAATGTCGGCTCACGCATCGCCGAGAAATCCAGCAACGGGTGGGAATGGCCGCGCAGGTGCCGGACCGCGAGCACGCCAATCAGAATGCCGCCAAAGAAGCAGCCGGCTGCCGTCCAGAGGTTGGCATTTTGCTGGCTGGCGAGTTCGGTGCCATACATGAGGCCGGTCAACGCCAGTGCGCAGTAAATGAATCCCAGCACGTCGAGCGGGCGACGTGCGGTGCCGCGCGTATTGCGGATCATGATGCCGGCGGCAATCAGCGCCGCGATGCCGAACGGGACATTCAGCAGAAAGATCCAGCGCCATGACGCATACGTGGTGATAATGCCGCCGATCGGCGGTCCGATCACCGGCGCCGCGATCGCGGGCCAGGTGATGGTCGCGATCGCGCGCATCAGATTGGCGCGGTCCACGGCCCGGACCACGATCAAGCGCCCCACCGGAACCATCATGGCGCCGCCGATGCCCTGCAGGACACGCGCGGCGGTAAACGAAACGATGCCGACCGAGAGGCCACAGAGTATGGACGATACGGTAAAGATAACGATCGCCGTGCTGAAAATCGACTTCGAGCCGAAGCGATCCGCCATCCAGCCACTCACCGGGATGAAAACGGCCAGCGCCAGCATGTAGGCGCTCATCCCGATGCTCAGCGCATTCGGCAATACGCCGAAAGAATGGGCCATCTGAGGCAGCGCGGTCGCGAGCACCGTCGTGTCCAGATACTCCATGAAGAAGGTGGCCGCCACCAGGAAGGGGAGATAGCGCAGCCATTTGCCCTGCGCATAGGGATTGGCTGATGTGTCACTCGCGGTGGGAGCGGATTCCGCGCTAGGGCGGGGCGGCAAATCGGGCTGGGCCATCGAGTTTTCCGAGAAAAGCGCGGCGAACGAGTAAGACAAACGCAAGATCGCGCCACGCGCGCTAAGACCAGCCTTGCGCGAGCAGTCGCCGATCCAGAAGGGCAGGCCCGTATGATATGCGAGTCTGGCGTGCCGCGCTGTTCCAAAAATACTGGCTCGAAAAGCGCCTTCCTCTCGGGAGCGCGCTCGAAAAACCCAGGCGCGACGATCGGTCGATCAGCCGCTGGGGTGTCTCAGAATCGTTTGCCCATGCCGATCGAGGCGCCGTATTGATAGCGGTTTCCCCGATAATGGACTTGCGCGGCACCGCTGACGACGCCGAAATCGGCTTCCACATACATGTAGACCGATTTCGACAAGGCATATTGTGCTTGCGCTGCCCAACTATGCCGGTGCCCCGTGCCCTTGACGGCTTGGCCTGTGGCGGTGAAGGCCTGGGTGGCGTTTCGCATCCGGGCGAAATACCAGGCGCCGATCAAGGTCCAGGCCGCATCGGGACGCCAGGTGGCGCCCAGGTAGAAGGCGTCGTCGATCCGATTCGTTCCTTTGTAGGCCGTCGGCGACGGCGCGACGAGGCCACGATTGAGGCGCGCATCCACGCCGCCGGTGTTGTCCTGCGAGCGCATATAGCCGCCGGCAATCAGGGTATGGCCGATTTGATAGGTCAGCGCCGCGTTGTAGGCATCACGACGGCGATTGCCGTTGTCGCGCCCTTGCTGCCACAACGCGGCAGCGCCGAAGGCGCCGTGGTGGTAAATGGCGCCCAGGCCACGCAGGCTGCCGGCGCTCGGGCTGCCAGTCACACCGCCGGAATAGCCGTTCGGGCCCGTGCTCAATGTGTCATAGCCGGCCGAGTAAGCGGCGAGCAAGGTCAAGCCGTTGATCGTGTATCGGTATTTGAGTGTGTTGTCGAGGAAGATGCCGCCGGACAGGGCGCCGGGAAGCCAGCTGTTGCCATCGTAGTTGGCCAACGTCATCGGATCGAAGGTCGTCGTCAGCGAGTCGAACATGACCGAGGGTTGCCGACCGAACGAGAGCTGGCCGTAGCGCCTACTTTCGATGCCGACCTGCGCCCATCGATGAAACAGACGCGCGCCATTTGCCGCCATCGTGCCGTTTTCGAGATTAAAGCCGGCCTCGAGTTGAAAGAAGACGCGCAGGTCCTCGTTCAAGGTCTCGCTGCCCCGGAAACCGATTCGGCTCGGCGAGATCGGTCCCTGTGTCATGCGCAGCACGCCGCGGTTCTTTTCGTCCTGGTTCGATTCATAGCGGACTGCCACGTCGGCGAGTCCGTATAAGGTGACGTTGCCCGCGGCGGCCGACTCGGTAAAGGCCCATAGGCAGGCGCCGAGGCCCGCCATTTGCCAGTGGTCCGATCGAAGACGTCGCGTCGGCCGAGAGACGCGCGCCGCCCGCGCTGCCTTACCGGCATGATCGATACCCACATCTGTTTTTATCAATGAAACTGCCATCACCCTGTCTCCTCTGTAGTCATCCCGCGTGCTCATTGCGCGGATCGGCAAACAAGGGCATGACGCGCTTCGCACGGGGCAGCCGCCGTGCCGAAACAGACATGCCATTGCCTGAGTGCGACGATAGTAAGGGCGTGCGCGGGGAAGTGGACGGGTCACTGCGTAGTTTCAGACGAAGGGACGGGCTGTTGATAACGCAATCCTATAACAAGGAATGCGAAACATCTTATAACGGCGTATTTGTCGACGCTATTGAAGCGCGCAAGGCGGTTCGGATAATATGTGCGACGGGCGCGACGGGCGCGACGGGCACCGCGGACACACAGCCGCGGGTCGAACGCCGTTCGGAGAAATTGCTTGGGTCGTCTGGGAAGGGGAGTCTGAGACGGCAACGCCGGTCAGAGCCGGCGTTGCCGTCTCACCGGTTCAGGGAGAGAAAGGCGCGGCGCCTTGCGCCCGGCCATCGGCTTTCATGGCGCTGATTTCGCTGGCCTGACGGACACGCTCACGGCTGTTCGATAAATGCAGGCGCATGGCGGCGCGTGCGCCATCGGCGTCACCGCGTCGAATCGCGTCGAGAATGCTCTTATGCTCGACATTAACCAGAGCGACGTAGGCCTTCGGGTCGGCGTGGGCGATGCCGGCCGAATCGATCCGGTTGCGCGGGATCAGCGCCGTGCCCATCTGCGTCAGGATATCGACGAAGTAGCGATTGCCCGTTGCTTGCGCAATCGAGAGATGGAATTGCAGATCGGCCGATACGCTGCGGTCGCGTCGTTTCGCGATACTGGCGTTGACGGCGTCTGCCGGGTCGCCGTCGAGCAGGGCGTTGGCGGCGGCCGAGCGCTGTTTCGGACCATTGGCACTGTCGTTGACGGCATCGTGCGAGGCTTCGATCGCTTCGAGGGCGGCCTGCATCCGGGCGACATCGTCGGCCGTCGCGCGTTGGGCCGCCAGGCCGGCACATTCCGTTTCCAGGCTGATTCGCAGTTCGAGCACGCTCAGGACGTCGCGCAACGTGGTGGCGGGCACCATGTCGATATCGAAGGCGTCCTGGCGCGGCGAGAGGACGAAACTGCCGATGCCGTGGCGTGTCTCGATCACGGCGCCGGCCTGAAGCCGCGAAATGGCTTCCCGGACGACCGTCCGGCTGACGCCGAGCGCCAACATCAATTGCGATTCTGTGGGGAGCTTGTCGCCCGGCTTCAGGATATTCGCCTCTACGCGTTCTTTCACGTAGTCGACGACGAGCCCGGCCAGATTGCGGGCGCGCCGCGGAGCGGCGAGCGACGTCAAGGACGCGGACATGGCATATTCCTTTCAGGATTCAAGCAAGAAGAAACGCGGGCTTTCCGGCACGGTGTCTCGGACACGGGATTGTGTCACGTTTATGGACGACATTATACCGGCGCTGACCCGCACACCCATTCGACGCGCCGCCGTGCGTGGCGACGCGTCGTGCTTCAGGCCGGTTGCTTCAATTCGAATCGCTTGATTTCGCCGACGATGACCAGATAGGAAAACACCGTGACAAGCGCGTTGATGCCGACGAATACGAGCGCGCCGTTGAACGAGCCGTGGGTCGACACCAGGTAGCCGATGACGATCGGCGTCACGATCCCCGAGATGTTGCCGAACATATTGAACAGCGAACCCGACAGCCCGATCGCTTCTTTCGGCGAGGTGTCCGCGACTACCGCCCAACCGAGCGCGCCCACGCCCTTGCCGAAGAAGGCGAGCGACATGAACAGCACCACGAGCCAGGTCGCCGACACGTAATTACAGGCGATGATGCTCGACGACAGCAACATGCCGACGACGATCGGGACTTTTCGGGATACGGTCAGCGAGTTGCCGCGCTTGATCAGCCAGTCCGAGATGAAGCCGCCGAGGACCCCGCCGACAAAGCCGCAGATGGCAGGCAACGACGCAATCAGGCCGGCTTTCAGGATGGTCATGTGACGGGCCTGCACCAGGTAGATCGGGAACCAGGTCAGGAAGAAATAGGTCAGTACGCTGATCGAAAACTGCGCGAGATAGACGCCGAGCAACATACGGCTCTTCAGCAATTGCTTTGCATAGAACCAGCTCTGGTCACGGCGTTTGCCGCCGACAGCGGCGCTGCTGCTCGTGGCGTCGACGATGCCGCCGCCCTCGCGAATGAAATCGACTTCGGCCTTGTTCGCCATCGGGTGCTGCGACGGCGCCTTCATCGTCCGCAGCCAGATAAACGACAGCACGATACCGGCGAAGCCCATGACCAGATAGACATGGTGCCAGCCGAACATGTGCGTGATCCATGCCATCAAGGGCGTGAACACGACGGCGGCGAAATATTGTGCCGAATTGAAAATCGCCGAGGCCGTGCCGCGTTCCTTGGTCGGGAACCAGCTGGAAACGACCTTGGCATTAGCCGGGAAGGCGGGCGCTTCGGCCGCTCCCATCAGAAAACGCAGCGAGAAAAGGGCGCCGACGGCGAAGACCGCCGAGCCGGTGATGCCGATTGCACTCTGCATCATCGTGAACAGCGACCAGACGAAGATGCTGGTGGCGTAGACGCGGCGCGCGCCGAAGCGGTCGAGCAGCCAGCCTGCAGGAATCTGGGCGATCACATAGGACCATGCGAATGCCGAGAAGATATACCCCATCTGCACGGTATTGATGCCCAGCTCTTTGCTGATTTCGCCACCGGTGATGGACAACGTCGCGCGATCCGCGTAGTTGAACGTCGTGATGATAAAGAGCATCGCCAGGATCAGATAGCGCGTGTTCGTGCGCTTCATGACTCCGACGGCACTGCCGACCCGGCTCGCATCCATGGCGATTGTCCCCAGTATTGTTGTTGCTTCACGCGCGCCGCGAGCGGGCACGGGCCGACTTCGGCCCCATCGCTTACCGAGGGAGCCCTGACCGTCCGATCGTGTGGTGTCGCGGCGTTTGCGCTATGACGCTGGCAGCCTTATTGCGGGCCGAGCGATTTGATCAGCGCGCCCAGCTCTTCGGCTTCGGCTGCGCTCAGATCCGTCAACGGTGCGCGCACCGGGCCCGCGTCATGTCCGACCAGCGTGCAACCGGCCTTGACGATGCTGACGGCGTAACCCGCGGTGCGGTTGCGGATCTTCAGGTACGGCAGGAAGAACGAATCGATCAGCTTGCCCACCGTTTCATGGTCGTCCGCCGCGATCGCGCGGTAGAAGTCCATGGCCGTCTTCGGAATGAAGTTGAAGACCGCCGACGAATAGACCGGCACGCCCAGCGCCTTATAGGCCGCGGCATAGACTTCCGCGGTCGGCAGGCCGCCCAGATAGGAGAAGCGATCGCCCAGTCGACGACGGATCGTCACCATGTTTTCGATCTCGCCCACGCCGTCCTTGAAGCCGATCAGGTTCGGGCACTTGTCGGCCAGCGGCTCCAGAATATCGGCGTTCAGCTTGGAATTCGCGCGGTTGTAGACGATCACGCCGATATTCTTGACGGCCTTGCAAACCTCTTCGACGTGGTTTGCAATACCCTGCGGGCTGGCTTCGGTCAGATAATGCGGCATCAACAGGATGCCGTTGGCGCCTTGGCGCTCGGCTTCCTGTGCGTATTCGATGGCCACGCGCGTCGGGCCGCCCGCGCCGGCCAGGATCGGCACCTTGCCCTTGCAGGTTTCGGTGGCGGTGCGGATCACGTTCGAGTACTCGCTCTTCGTCAGCGAGAAGAACTCACCCGTACCACCCGCGGCGAACAAGGCGGTGGCGCCATACGGTGCCAGCCATTCGAGGCGATCGGCATAGGTGTCCGGACGGAAGTCGCCGTTCTTGTCGAAGTCGGTCACCGGGAAGGACAGCAGGCCTTCGGAAACGATGGTTTTGAGCTCTTGAGGTGTCGTCATGATCCGTATGTCGTCTGTGATGGGTGGTTCGTCAGGCTGGACTTCGTCGTCGTACGAGGCCGTGGCGGCGTCAGAAGCTCAGCTCATAAGTTGTCGTACAACATGAAACGCATAGTAGGGAGGTTCGTTTCAAGATGCTAGATAGGGTAAATACGGGGGGCGTTTTCATCGATTAAAATGGCATCTAGTTGTAGGATGACCGATAAATTAAGATCACTGCCGGAAAGAACAAAAGGATGACGATGGACACGCAATCAGTGATGAGTCCCCTCTATATCAAAGTGCATCCGAATGACAATGTCGCCATCGTGGTCAATGACGGTGGACTGGGCGAGGGAGCGACGTTTGCTGACGGTCTGACGCTGCGCGAGCGCGTGCCGCAGGGTCATAAAGTGGCGCTGACGGACTTCGCCGAGGGCGATCCGGTGATCCGTTACGACGTGGTGATCGGTTATGCCGTGAAGGCCTTGCCGCGCGGCAGCTGGATCAACGAGCATGTGACCCGGATGCCGGAGCCGCCGACGCTCGAAGGGCTGCCGATGGCGACGGCCGATATCAAGGAGATGCCGCCACTGGACGGTTTCACGTTCGAAGGCTTTCGCAATGCCGATGGTTCCGTGGGCACGCGCAACATTTTGTCGATCACGACGACGGTGCAGTGCGTATCCGGCGTGGTCGAACATGCGGTGGCGCGCATCAAGGCGGAAATGTTGCCGCGCTATCCGAATGTCGACGACGTCGTCGGCTTGGAGCATACCTATGGCTGCGGTGTTGCGATCGATGCGCCTGACGCGATCGTGCCGATTCGTACCGTCCGCAATATCAGCCTAAATCCGAATTTCGGCGGCGAAGTGATGATGGTCAGCCTGGGCTGCGAAAAGCTGCAGCCCGAGCGTCTGATGCCGGCCGGTACGATTCCGCTGGTCCGTATGCCGAAGCCGGATTCGTCGGCTGCCACTGGCGCGGCCGCAGCGTTGGCCGACGATGCCTGCGCCGTTCCGGAGAATGGCGACGTCGTCGTGCTGCAGGACCCGGAAAACGTCGGTTTCGGCGCGATGATCGCATCGATCATGCGGACCGCCGAAAAACATCTTGAGCGCCTGAATCGACGCGAGCGCGTGACCTGTCCGGCGGCGGATTTGGTCGTCGGCGTGCAATGCGGCGGCAGCGATGCATTCTCCGGCCTGACGGCGAACCCGGCCGTGGGTTTCGCCACGGACCTGCTGGTTCGCGCCGGCGCCACGGTGATGTTTTCCGAAGTCACCGAGGTACGCGACGGCGTCGATCAGTTGACGCGCCGCGCCGCGACGCCGGCAGTGGCCCAGGACATCATCCGCGAGATGCAGTGGTACGACGATTACTTGAAACGCGGTGGCGCGGATCGCAGTGCGAACACCACGCCCGGTAACAAGAAGGGCGGCCTGTCGAATATCGTCGAGAAGGCGATGGGCTCGATCATCAAATCCGGCAATGCGCCGATCAGCGGCGTCATCTCGCCGGGCGAGAAGGTCAAGCAGAAAGGCTTGATCTACGCGGCGACGCCGGCCTCGGATTTCATCTGCGGCACGCTGCAACTGGCCGCCGGTATCAATCTGCACGTTTTCACGACCGGGCGCGGGACACCGTATAGCCTGGCGGAAGTGCCGGTGATCAAGATGGCGACGCGCACGGATCTGGCGCGCCGTTGGCATGACCTGATGGATATCGACGCGGGCCGTATCGCCACCGGCGACGCCACGATCGAGGATGTGGGCTGGGAGCTGTTCCATTACATGCTCGACGTGGCCAGCGGTCGCAAGAAAACCTGTGCGGAAACCCTGAAGCTGCATAACGCGCTCGTGCTTTTCAATCCGGCGCCGGTGACCTGAAGCGCGCATGACCTTGGCGCATCGGGACGGCGGGATTTGAAATCGAGGAGCAGTGGGTGCAGACAGACGCAGCGCAGGTAAAGCAGAACGTAGGGCGGGTGACGAAGATCGAGGTGATGCGCGTGGCATTGCCGTTCGATGCAGGACGTCGCGTGCGTGCAGGGGCGGCAGGCCAGACGGCCGAGCCGGAGGATGCGTTTAACGCCGCGTCCCGCACTTTGCAGCGGATGGAAACGTTGCTGGTCAAAGTCAGCACCGATGCGGGATATGTCGGTTGGGGCGAGGGATTCGGTCACTTGGTCAATCCGGTGACGTTCGCCGCGTTGGCCGGCCCGGTCGGCCGTTTCTTCATCGGCACGGAGATCGGTGCCGATCCCGGCAGTTTCGCCGCGAAGATCGAGGCCGCGCGACAGGCCTTTCACCCCTTCGGTCGTACCGGGCCGGTCGTATTCGCGCTATCTGCCATCGATACGGCGCTATGGGATCTGTGTGCGCAAGCCGCCGGCGTTCCGCTCTATCGACTGCTGGGCGGCGCGCACCCGAGTCGCGATGCGGCAACCGCGGACGGCCGACTGGCCCAGATCGATGTCTACGCCAGTCTGGTCAGCTATGACAACGATCCCGAAGAGGTCGTCTACCAAGTGCAGCGTGCGCAAGCGGCTGGCTTCCGTCGGATGAAACTGCATGAGACGCAACGTGATGCGATCGCTGCCGCACGTCAGGCCTTGCCGGCGCATCTCGGTTTGATGGTCGACGTCAATTGCCCCTGGCCCGCCGACGAAGCGAAAGTGCGCGTGGGTGAATTGAACGAATTGGGCCTGGGCTGGGTGGAAGAACCCGTCTGGCCGCCCGACGATCTCGATGCGCTGGCCGATGTGCGTACGCTGGGCGTGCCGATCGCGGCGGGGGAGAACGCCTCGGGCGTGGCCGGTTTCGCGCAGCATTTCGCCCGTCGCGCCATCGATGTCGCTCAGCCGAGCGTGGCCAAGATTGGCGGCATCACCGCCATGCGCGAAGTGATCGCGCTGGCGCAGACCCATCGCGTCAAGGTCGTCCCGCACTGCTTTTACTACGGTGCGGGTTTGCTCGCCACCGCGCATATCGTCGCGACGCTGCCGAACGACATCGCGTTGGAAGTACCTTGGTTGCAATGGCCGACGCCGCTGTATCCACAGCAGGTCTTCGGGCCGGTTTTCGCATTGCCGCAAGTGCCGGGGCTTGGCTTCGCACCCGACGAGGATGTGCTGGCGCGACATACGATCGACCGCGCGCACGCAGCCTGACACCTATTCCATAAGAACAAACGACGCCGTGGCGGGCTGCCGCCGCTACGGCGGACATCAGGAGATGCATTATGTTGGAGCAACAGGGCACGCCGCCGTCATCTCGCAATGACAGCGTCCCGGGCAAGGCGACGCATTTTCGCTGGTGGGTGGCCGCGCTGCTTTTCTTCGCGGGCATGCTCAACTATCTGGATCGCGCCGCGTTGTCGGTTGCCGCGCCTTTTATCAAGCACGATCTGCATCTGGACGATGCGTCGATGGGGCTGATCTTCAGCAGCTTCTTTATCGGCTACTGCGTATTCTGCTTCGTCGGCGGGTGGGCGGCGGACCGCTTTGGGCCGCGCAAAGTGTTCATGATGGCGGCCGGGTTCTGGTCGGCTTTTTGCGGCGCGACGGCGCTGGCGGGAACCTTCTCCCATCTGCTGGTGGCGCGCGTTGCCTTTGGCGTGGCGGAAGGGCCGATGGGCACGACGACCAACAAGGCCATCTCGAATTGGTTTCCGCGCCGCGAGGCGGGGCGCGCCGTCGGCCTGACCAACGCGGGACAACCGTTGGGGGCCGCTATTGCCGCGCCGATCGTCGGTCTGATCGCCTTGTCCTTCGGCTGGCGTCTATCCTTCGTCGTGATCGCGGTGCTGGGCTTTGTCTGGCTGGCCTGCTGGTGGTGGGGATTTCGTGATCTGCCGAGTGCGCATCGGAGCGTGAATGCAGCTGAGGCGGCATTGATTGCTTCCGATCGCGAGCCGTCGCCGGTATTCGACGCAACGCGCGGCGCAGCGACGCCCGAACATGAAAGAACGATGTGGCAGTATCTGTTCTCCTTGCCGGTCATCGGCGTGGCACTGGCCTTTTTTGCTTTCAATTACGTGCTGTATTTCTTTCTGACCTGGCTGCCGAGCTATCTCGTCGACTTCCAGCATTTGAATGTGAAGCAGATGAGCGTTGTCGGCATGTTGCCTTGGTTGGGTGCGGCGTTGGGTTTCGCCGGTGGCGGTGTGGTCTCCGATGCCCTGTACAAGCGGACCGGCAATGTGCTGTTTGCGCGAAAGGTGGTGATCACGGCGGGTCTGGGCGTGTCGGCGCTTTGCGTGTTGCTGGCCTCGCAGGCCACCACGCTGACGCCGGCGGTGGCATTGATCGCGACGGCCAGCTTGTTCGCTTTCATGACGCCACAGGCCTGTTGGTCCTTATTGCAGGATATCGTGCCGGCCCGACGTATCGGCGCGACCGGTGGCTTCGTGCATTTGCTCGCCAACCTCGCGGGTATCCTGTCGCCCAGCCTGACCGGCTGGCTCGTGCAATACGGCGCGGGCTATGCGTCGGCGTTTATCCTCGCCAGCGCTTTGTCCGCAGTCGGCGTGGTGGCATTGTTGCTGACGGTACGGGAAAGTTATGTCGCGCGGCTGAAGGGGGTGCCGGTTGGGGCGTGATCCTGGTTTGACGAGACGGCCCGCTTCCCGCGAATAAGCGCTAAACGCTGCCGCCCTATCAACGCATGCGCATTGCGAGGCAGCGGCGATCTTGCCGAGCTTTATTGGATCGTCGATCATAAACAGGCCCTCGAAGTCCATCGACGCCTTTATGAAAATCCTGTTCTCGCCGTTTTCCCCTTACGTCCGCAAATGTCTGACCACCGCGCATGAGTTGGGCGTCCATGACGCGCTCTTGCTGTTGCCATCGAACGCGCATCCGGTCAATCGCGATCAGACGATCATCAAGGCCAATCCACTCGGCAAGGTTCCCACTTTCTTCACCGACGATGGTCTCGTACTGTTTGATAGCCGCGTCATCTGCGAATATTTGAACGACGTCCATGGCGGTGCGTTGTTCCCGGCAGCGGGCGAAAGCAAGTGGCGCAGCTTGACGCTGCAGTCGCTCGGCGACGGCATGCTCGATGCACTGCTGCTCGCACGCTATGAGGATGTCGCCCGACCGGAGGCGCTACGCTGGGATGAATGGCGTGCCGGACAACTCGACAAGGTGGAAACGTCGCTGCAGTATCTGGAGGCGCGCCCGACATTGCTCGGCGAACGTTTCTGCATCGGTCAGATTACCGTGGGTTGTGCGCTGTGGTATCTGGGCATCCGATTCCCGGACCACGGCTGGGCCGAGCGTTTTCCGGCGCTGGCCGAGTGGTACAGCCGATTTGCCCAGCGGCCGAGCCAGAAGCAGGCGTGGGCGCTTTCCTGACAGCTATCGTCGATGGGTCGCTTTCGCGTCAGCCGCGGCGCCCGCCGGTCCAGCGGCTGGCCGTGATTACGCCAGCAATGGCCACCCCCACCAGCAGCAAGGCGACCAAGGACAGCCCGACTTGCAGATTGCTGAGATGGGAGACGAAGCCCACGCCTGCCGGTCCGGCGAGAATGCCGGCATAGCCCAATGTCGTGATGGCGGGCACGGCGACGCTTTGCGGCATGCGATTCTGGCGTCCTACCGCGCTGAAGAGCACCGGCACGATATTGGCGCAGCCGACGCCGACCAAGGCATAGCCCGCCAAGGTGGCTGGCCACCACGGCAACCACGTCGCCAGCAGCAGACCGGCGGCCGCACTGAGCGCGCCGGCGACGATGATGGCCCGTTCGCCCAGACGCGCGACGATGCGATCGCCTAGCAGTCTTCCGATCGTCATCGTCGTCGCAAACGCGGCATAACCCAGGCCGGAAACGGACGCGGGTACATGGTGCGTCTGGTTGAGAAAGACGGCGCCCCAATCGAGAACGGCGCCCTCGGTCAGGAACGCGACGAAAGTCATCGCACCGATCAGCAGCACGATGCCCCGTGGCAGCGCGAAGGACGGGCCGTCCTTGGGATTGGCATAGGGCAGCAGCCGTGGTGCGGCAAGGCAGAGCAGCCCCACCGTCAACGCGACCCCGGCCAATGTGGCCTGCAACGGCGACAGGCCGGCCGCCAACAATACGCTGATCGCCCCGGCGCCCGCCATGCCGCCGACGCTGAAGAGGCCGTGAAAGCCCGACATCATCACGGTGCCGCTCTCCCGTTCGACGATGATCGCCTGCATATTCATGGCGACGTCGAACGTGCCGGCACCGGCACCGAAAATCAGCAGGGCGGCAACGAAAACCGGAATGCTGTCCGTGGTGGCGAGCAAGGGCAGCGTGCCGCAAATCAGCGCACCGGCAAAAAGCAGCAATGCGCGGCAGCCGAGTCGCGCCGCGGCAGCGCCCGCCAAGGGCATGGCGGCGACGGACCCGCCGCCCAGGCACAGCAGCAACAAGCCGAGCGTGCCATCGCTGACATCGAGTCGTGCCTTGGCAAACGGGACAAGGGCCGCCCAGACGGCCGTTGCGAGGCCGGACAGCAGAAACACCCAGCGCGTGGCCCATTGCTCGCCGCGTCCGATGGCGAGGGCGGAGGCGGTCGATGCGGAAAAATCGGGAGATTTACGCGAATTCACAGGAAGCGCCGTCACGCGAGAGAGCAAGGCTAGACAGCTTACAGGATTCGCAATGGCCCTTGCACAACCGTGGACCATTCGGTCCACTTTCAGAAACGGACGATGGCGCGGCGTCCGGTGCGTTGCCGCGCTTAGAGAAACCGCGACGGCGCAAACGGCGTCGGGTCGATGGGCGGCCCCTCCCCGTGCATCAAGGCGCCGAGCAGCGATGCGGTGCCCGTGCCGGTGCTGAAACCGATGTGCTGATGCCCGAAGGCGCACCACAAGCCCTCGCGGCCGGGTACGGCGCCGATCATCGGGCGGCTGTCCGGTAGCGTCGGGCGGCGGCCCATCCACGGCGTCTGCTGCAATGCCTCGCCGAGCGGAAACGCCTCGCGCGCGGACGCTTCGACCAAGTCCATTTGCACTGGCCGTGGGAGCGCGTCGCAGTCGGCCAGCTCGACGCCGGTAGACAGCCGCAAGCCCATTTCCATGGGCGACATCACATAACCGGCCGCGGTGTCGTAGATTGGCCGATTCAGCCCCGCCCCGGACTGTGCCGCGAAATGGCGATGATAGCCCCGCTCGAATGCCATCGGCACGCGCAGACCCAATTGGGCGAAGAGCGCTTTCGACCAGGGCCCGAGGGCGACCACGACATCCCGCGCGCGCCATTGACGCGCATCGTCGGCGACGACCTGCCAGTCCTGGCCATCCCGAGCGATCGACGTCACCTGTGCTTGCACGATCCGGCCGCCGCGCGCCTGAAACAACGCGGCATAGGCGGCGACCACGGCGCCGGGATTGTCGACGGAACGGCTGTCCTTGACCCACAGGCCTCGCGGGAACAGCGGGGCCAAACTCGGTTCCAGCGCTTTCACGCCCTCGGCGTCGAGCGTCTCGATATCGATGCCGAACTGCCTGTAGATCTGCTGAGAGAACGCGCTTCCCGCATAGCCGACCTCGGAGCGATACAGAAAGAGCCAGCCGTTCTCCCGCAAGCGGTGCGTGACGCCCGCCTCGGCCAGCAAGCGCAGGTGCTCGCCGTTCGACAACTGGATCAACGCGTCTAGCGCGCGCGCCGTCTGCGAAAAAACGTGTTCGCGCGAATGTGCCAGGAAGGACAGCGCCCACCGCGTCTCGCGCAGCAAATAACCGAGCCGATAGCGGAATTGCGGCGTATTGTTTCCGAGCAGCTTGGGCAAGGCATGACGAAGCGTCGGATTATTGAACGGCACGATGGAACTCCGTGCAAAGCACCCGGCGTTGCCATACGACGTCTCCAGGCCCGGCGCGCGCCGATCGATCAAGGTGACACGTGCGCCACGACGCTGCATTTCCAGCGCACAGCAGACGCCGACCATCCCGGCGCCGACGATCACGATGTCGCGTTCCATATCAGTATTCTTGAAATTCGAGGAAGAGAGGATGTCGCAGGTGCTCGATGCGTCCGAGCCGTCGGCGCGCAGTGTACCGTGCCACCTGCTTTTTGTGCAGCTCGCCGCGCGTGTTCGTTGTCGTCGGTGCATCGTTACAACGAGGCGACTGATGCGGCAAGTGCCGCGCGTCGCGTCGGGTCCGGGTTATCCTGTTAGTAACGGCTGTGAAAGGTAAGGGAGAAAAACGCGATGGGCATGTTGGTGGAAGGGCAATGGCGTACCGACTGGTACGACACGAAGGCGCATGGCGGTGAATTCGTCCGAGAAAAGGCGAAGCTGCGCGGCTATCTGATCGATCCGGATTCTGGCGCGCGGGAGTCCGAGCGGGGAGTACTGGCCACGCCCGGCCGTTTCCATCTGTATGCGTCGCTTGCCTGTCCGTGGGCGCATCGCGTACTGATCGTGCGCAATATCAAGGGGCTGGCGCCGCTGATCGACGTGTCGATCACGAGCCCGATGATGGGGGATGACGGCTGGACCTATGACACGTCGACTGGCTCGACCGGCGATACGCTGAACGGCAAGGCCTTCCATCGCGATCTCTATACCTTGAGCGACCCGCAGTACACCGGGCGCGTGACGGTGCCGGTGCTATGGGACAAGCAGCGGGGCAATATCGTCAATAACGAGTCGGCGGAACTGATGCGGATGCTGAATACGGCATTCGACAGCCAGACCGGTAACAAGATCGATCTCTATCCCGAACCGTGGGCGATCGAGATCGACGTGTTGAACGATTACATTTACGACCGTATCAACAACGGTGTCTATAAAGCGGGATTCGCATCGGAGCAGGGCGTGTACGAGCGCCATGTCGGGCGTCTCTTCGAGGCGCTGGACGAAATGGACAAGCGTCTATCTGACCAACGCTTCCTGATGGGCGCCTATATCACCGAGACCGATATCCGCCTGTTCACCACGCTGGTGCGTTTCGACGCCGTGTATCACGGCCATTTCAAATGCAATATCCGACGCATCGCCGATTACCCGCATTTGTCCGGCTATTTGCGCGAGCTGTATCAAATACCGGAGATTCGCGAGACGGTCTCGTTCGACCATATTAAACGGCACTACTACGGCAGCCATCCGACGATCAATCCGAATCGCATCGTGCCGGTCGGGCCAGCCGATACGCTCGACCAGCCGCATGGTCGCGACGGACTCGACGGCAAAGGGTTCTATCGGGCCTGACGGCGTTCCGCGTCGGCGCGTTTGGCTTTGCGGTCGGCTTTCCGGACCAGGGAGCGTTGCAGCGAGCGCGCCATCCATCGGGCAATGGCCGGTCCGAAGAGCACGACGGTCAAAAAGCGCGCCATCTGCAGTGACATGACGAACGGCATGTCGACATTCGGCGCGCCGGCGGCAATGATCGCGACGGAATCCGCGCCGCCGGGACTCATCGCCAGATAGGCGGTCAACGGATCGACGCCCGATACCTTCACCAGGATCGCGGCGAAGCCGCCGCAGCAGGCAACCAAGGCCAGAGTCGACAAGAGCACGCGCGGAAAAGCGCTGGCCGCGTGACTGACCACTTCGCGCGTAAAGCGCAGACCGATCGTCCAACCCACCAAGGCATAGCTGGCCGCAAGCAGCCAGTAAGGCAGGGTTATTTCGACAAGACCGGCATGCGACAGCACGATGCTCAAGGCCATTGGAATCAACAAGGGGCCGGCAGGAATGCGGAAGCGCAGGCCGATCATGATGCCGACCGCGACGATCGCCAAGGTTGCCGCCAGCCATTCCCACTGCAACGGTGGAAACCAGACGGGACTCGGCAGCACGTGCACGATGTCGTGCGTCGAGCTGACGTGCAAGCTGTAGCGCGCCACGGCCGATGCGACGACGGCGACGACGACCACTCTCAAATACGCCATGAAGGCGACCAATCGGGTATCGGCGCCGAACGAGCCGGCCATCAAGGTCATCGCCGTGGCGGCGCCCGGGAAACTGCCCCAGATCGCCGTCGTATTGGGCAAAACCTGCAGCCGGCCTAGCAAATAGCCCAGCAGGCAGCTGGCCAACAGCACCGACAGCACGGCCAATGTGAACATTTCCCAATGTTTGCCGATCTCGATGAAAATCGTCGGCGGCACTTTCGTGGCAATCATGCTGCCGACGACCCCCTGTGCCGTATAGAAAGGGATTTTCGGCACCTTGATGGCCGCGCGCTGCGTCGCGAGTGCGATCCCCGCGACCAACGGGCCGAGCAGTAAGGAGGCGGACAGGCCGGCCCGCATCATCAGCCAGGAAACGATTGCCGATAAGGCGAGCAGCGTCGCCCACTGGGCGGGCATCGTACGTAGCGGTCCCTCAGTCAGGGCGCGAGAGACAAAGGACATGGGGTGGCGAGCGGTCATAAGGGTGCGTGAACGCAAGCGCTCGCCACTTGGCGCAGTCTGAAATGACCGGTCGCTCGACGGCAGCGCTTGCGTAGGACGGTATTCGGCCGCATCGTACTCAGACCGGCTAGAGCGATGCTTATGCCATAATGCGACAATTACTTATGCGAGGATCGCCTCGCATAACGAAATGGAATTGTTGAGGATGGACTCGCAAAAGTCAAATCGTTTGCCTGTCATCGACTCGGGCGCCGACGTCGCTTCGAGTCTCGGTTTTGGCGGGTCGGACAGCGGGACGGCGGGTCGCCGGCCGAGCGAGCGGTCCGGCGTCGACCGGTCTGCCGTGGCACCGAAGCGTGCACGCGGCAGATTGCGCGTGGAGGCGATCCTCGCCGCGAGCGCGGCCGTATTCGCCGAGCAGGGCTATGACGCTGCCACGATGACCGAGATCGCGCAGCGCGCCGACACCGCGATCGGCTCCTTATACCGCTTCTTTCCGAACAAGACGGCGCTGGCGGACATGTTGGTCGATCGATATGCGGCCCATGTCGTGACCTTGCTGAGCGACGTGACGCGACGCTGCGACGTCGAGATGGCGCGGGGTGAAGGGGCGATGGGTCTCGCCGATGCGCTGATCGGCATGATGACGACGCTAATGGCCGAGCGTGCTTCTGTCCTCGCCCTGGTCGATGCTCAGGGGGCGGCGTCGGCGCCATTACGCGCGCGCTTGCGAGATGCGATGCTCGAACGGCTGGTCTTGCTGCTGCAACAAGTGACCGCCGCACAAGCGGCGCCCGCATTGGCGTCGGCGAAGGTCATCTTGTTGCTACTGAAAGGCGTGCCGACGTTTGCCGATGCCGATACCGCCGAACGCGATACGCTGCTGACGCATTTGCGCGCCTTGATCGCCCATCAGATCATGCGGACGTGAGTCTTATCGTGGCTAAGACGATTGCGTCCTTCCCCATTAGAAAAATGCTGCAAACGGCCTATCCCAGCGTGGAACGCCCCAGCCGACGCGATGTATGGATTACAATTGCCGCTGCCGGTATCGCGACACTGCGCGTTCTGCGGCTAGCCCCCTTCGTTCATCCCGCCGCCGTCGGCGCGTGCGCCCCTGGAGACTCTTGATGGATCACCCGCTCTCCCTGGCCGGCGCACCGATGGACGCGTTCCACGTGTGCGCCTTCTTTGATAGCCGCGATCTGGAGTACGACGTCCTGACCCCGTTTTACATCCAGGGTTTTGAAAACGGCGAAAAGAACATCCATATCATCGATCCGGCGCTGATCGACGACCATCGCCTCCGTCTGCAGCGCGCGGGCGTCGACGTTGCGCATTGCGAGGCGTGTGGCCAGTTGGAAATCGCCAGTTGGCCGAAAGCCTATTTCGACGGCGATGGACGCTTCGATAAGGACCGGATGCTCGGCATGATCGATCGCATGACCGCCGCAACGCGCGAGGCCGGTTTTACGCGGCTGCGGATCATGGGCAATATGGATTGGGCCTTCCAGGACGGACCGGCAAAGACCGATTTGATCCTGTACGAATCCGAAGTCAACGAGGTGCTGGAGCGGAACTGTCAGCCGGCGATCTGCGTCTACGATATGGCCAAACTGTCCGGTGCAACGCTGATGGATGTCTTGCGCACGCATCCGCTGACGTTGATCAATGGCGTGGTCCAGGAGAATCCGTTTTTCACACGGCCCTCGGACATGATGAAGGAAATCGAAGCACGCAAAGCGCGCGCGGCGGCCTGAGCGCTCCGTTTCTCGAGAACCACTTTGAATAGCCTGAGCACCCCGCCGGTCGAATCGGACGACCGCCCGACGCCGCTGGATGCACCGGAGCAGAGTCTGCGCGACTTGATGGGCCTGCTGGCATTGCCTGCGCTATGGTCCGGTCGAGATGGCGAAGCCATCGTCGGCTTGATGACGGAGGCGGTCGAGAGCGTGGTGCCCCTGCACGTTTGCTACATCGACGTGCCGCTGCTGCGCAGCAAGCCGGCGTTCGTGCGGCTCCGGCTGGCCGGCCAAGATTTGACCGAGGCGCAGGCCCAGACCTTGGGTTGGGCCGATACCATCCGGCAATGGTATGCCTTCCCGATCGGCACCCGCGTCGTGCTGTCCGAAACGCCGGCGGGCCCGATGCGCATGGTGCGCCTTAGCCTCGGATTCGATTCGGGACAGGGCAGCGTCTGGTTCGGCGCGACGGCGGCCGATTTCCCCTCGGTCAATCAGGTCGCGCTGCTACGCGCGGCCACATCCCTTGCCGCGACGGGGATCGTGTCGGCACGGGCCGCCTACGAACGGGAAGAAGCCCATCAGGCAAAAGACGAGTTCCTGGCGATGCTCGGCCATGAGCTGCGTAACCCGCTGGCACCCATCTCGACGTCGCTGGCCTTGATTCGACGCGATCGCGGCAACGTTCCTGAGAAATACCACGACATCATCGAGCGCCAGGTCGCCCATCTATCGCGTCTGGTCGAGGATTTATTGGATGTCAGTCGTATCACGCGCGGGAAGATCGTGCTGCAGCGTGAAGCGATCTGCGTCGGCCCGATCGTCATGCGCGCGGTGGAAGCGGTCAGCCCCTTGATCGAGCAGCGTCAGCAGCGCCTGTCGATCGATATCGCCGATGAAAGCGCGTTGCTCTATGCGGATCTAACGCGCATGACGCAGGCCATCAGTAATCTGCTCAACAATGCCGCGAAATACACGCAGCCGGGTGGCGCGATTCATATTGCCGCACGCGTGGTGCGGCGTGATCTGATGCTGTCGGTCGTCGATAACGGTGCCGGCATCGCGCCCGATCTGATGCCTAAATTGTTCAGTATCTTCGAACAGGGTCGGGTAACGATCGACCGCTCCGATGGCGGTCTAGGCATCGGATTGGCGCTCGTCAGGAACCTCGTGGAACTGCACGATGGTCAGGTACTCGCCCATAGCGACGGCCCTGGCCTGGGCGCCACGTTCACCATCAACGTGCCGCTCGCGACGCCGGAGCAGATCGCGCTGTCGCTGGCGGCGCCGGTGCATCACCCGGTCAGCGCCGCCGATGGTGCCGGCGTGCGTGTCCTGCTCGTCGACGATAACGCCGATGGGCTGGCGGCGATGGAAGCCTTCCTGTCCGAAATGGGCTTCGTCGTGGCAACGGCTGCTGACGCCGTGCAAGCCCTGGATCTGGCCGAGCATTTCGATCCCGCCGTCGCGGTACTGGATATCGGCTTACCCGGCATGAATGGCTTCGAATTGGCCGCCGCCTTGCGTAGCCAGGCGCGCCATGCCGACCTCCGGCTTTTTGCCCTGACGGGATATAGCCAGGCGGAAGACCTCAGACGCTCTTCCAGTGCGGGGTTCGAGCGCCACTTCGTCAAACCGGTGGCTTTGTTCGATCTGGTCGATGCGTTGAACAGCGACGTGCTCGCACTGCGTCAGACGAGCGCCTGAGCGTGGGCGACGACGTCGCGGCGCGCCCTGTTACAAAGCGGGATGGCGATCGGCGGTAAAATAGTCGGGCCTTATCACTACTGAGTCCACCAACATGAGCAAAGCGAATTCGAGTGCGCAAGAGCAAGCGCTCGACATGGTCATCTTCGGCGGCGCCGGCGATCTTTCGATTCGGAAGCTTCTGCCGGCCTTGTTCATGGCGCACGTCCATAAAAGCCTGCCCGCATCGACGCGAGTGATTGCCGTTGGCCGGACCAAGTATTCCCGTGAGGACTATCTCGCGCTGATCAATGAGAAGTCCTTTCCCTTTATCGAGAAGAGCGATGCCGATCCGAAGGCATGGGCCGCTTTCCTCGAATTGCTGGACTATGTCGCGATCGATGCAGCGGTATCGGGCGATTACCAGCGTCTGGTGTCGGCCTGCCAGCCGAATTCCTTGAAGGTGTTCTATCTGGCGACCGCACCGGATCTGTTCAGCGGCGTCTGCGAGAACCTGTCGGCGGTGGGATTAGCGGACGAGCACGCCCGCGTCGTACTGGAAAAGCCGCTCGGCCATGATCTCGCGTCGGCGAAAGCGATCAATTCGACGGTCACGAAATACTTCCCCGAAGAGCGCATCTATCGCATCGACCATTACCTCGGTAAAGAGACCGTTCAGAACCTGATGGTGCTGCGCTTCGGCAATCCGATCTTCGGCCCGCTGTGGCAGGCGCCGTATATCAAAAGCGTGCAGATCACCGTGGCCGAATCGGTCGGCGTGGGCAGTCGGGCGGATTTCTACGACCATACCGGTGCGATGCGCGATATGGTGCAGAACCATCTGATGCAATTGCTCTGCATCGTGGCGATGGAGCCGCCGGTATCGCTGGACTCGGACGCGGTACGCGACGAGAAGGTCAAAGTGTTGCGCTCGTTGCGCCCGATGTCGAACGAATCGATCTCGCGCGATGTGATCCGCGCGCAATACAGCGCCGGCGTCGTCGACGGCGCGCCGGTGCAGGGCTATCGCGACGAAAAGGACGTCCCGGCGGACAGCGATACGGAAACCTTCGTGGCATTGCGTGTCATGATCGACAATTGGCGGTGGGCGAACGTGCCCTTCTTCCTGCGCACCGGCAAGCGTTTTCCGGAGCGGCGCTCGGAGATCGTCATCGAGTTTGCCGATATGCCGTTCTCGATCATCCCGCGCTCCGGCGAAGGCAGCGCGAACCGGTTGGTGATCCGCCTGCAACCGGAAGAGTCGATCCAGTTGCAGATGCTGGCGAAAGAGCCGGGCAGCGGCTTGAATACCTTGCCGGTCAGTCTGGACCTCGATTTGCAGAGCGCCATGTCCGGACGGCGTGCGGAGGCCTACGAGCGTCTGCTGATCGACGTCATCCGCGGCCGTCTGACGCACTTCATGCGCTCCGATGAATTGGAAGCGGCATGGTCCTGGGTCGAGGAAATCCTGAACGGCTGGAAGCGTTTGGGTATTCGGACGCATCGCTACGCGGCGGGTACCTACGGGCCGCCGGCTTCGTATGCCCTGATGGCACGGAACCAGACCTCCTGGCCCGAGAACCTGTAATTCTCGAACGATCGCTGCGCCGCAAGGGCAGCGATCGTTTTTTCTTCATACAGTTGCAAAGCTAACCATTTTCGGATGTAATACGCGGCATGTTCGATCATTGCCTTTATTTCAATTCGACTGCGCTGGCGCGAACCGTCGAGCGCGAGTGGACAGCCGCCTATGCGGTTTTCGGGCTCACGCCGCCGCAGGGCTTCGTGCTGCGCGTCGTCTTGGCGCGCGAGGCCTGTCTGGCCAGTGAGATTGCTGAAACGTTGGCGATTTCGCGACCGACGGCGACGAGGCTGATCGATACCCTCTGTGGCAAAGGCTTGATAGAACGACATCAGGCCGAAGCCGATGGGCGGGAATGGCGGATCGTCCCGACCGAGGCCGGCAAAGCAATGGCGGCGCCGCTGAATCACGCCAGCGCACAGATCGCGCAACGGCTGAAGCGGAAGGTGGGGGCCGAGCGATTCGAGCGCACGGTCGACGAGATGAAAACGATCCGCTCCTCCTTGACCTGATTTTTTTTCCTCTTATAGTTAGCAAGCTAACTATAAGAAACGACACAAAGGCGATGCGGTACAAGCGTGTCGCGTCGATCGCAATCTTGGAAACAGGAGTGTCATTAGTGGCGCTAGTGCTCGCAGGGAACCGCGCGCGATCGCGGGGCGGTGTCGGCCGCACATTGATTGCGACCAGTTTTGGATTTATCGTCGTGCAACTCGACGTGACGATCGTGAACGTCGCGCTGCCGCAGATCGGCACTGCGCTCGGATCCGGTATTGGCGCGCTGCAATGGATCGTCGATGCTTATACGCTCGCCTTCGCATCCTGTTTGCTCACGGCCGGTGCGACCGCGGATCGATTCGGTAGTCGCGCTGTTTTTATCGTCGGTCTGACGGTATTTGGTGCGGCCTCCTTGGGCTGTGCGTGTGCGCCCACGATGGCGTGTTTGATCGTTGCAAGGACGCTTCAGGGACTGGCCGCGGCGCTTATCTTGCCGACGTCGCTGTCCTTGCTTTCTCATGCCTGCGCGGACGATGCCGCGGCCCGAGCGCGGGCAATTGGATGGTGGACGGCGATCGGCGGTGCCGTCAGCGCAGTGGGGCCGGTCGCCGGCGGCCTTCTCAGCACGGCGTTCGGCTGGCGGGCCATTTTTCTTGTCAATGTGCCGGTCTGCGCAGCCGGCCTGTGGCTGACGTTCCGTCATGTGCGCGAAACGGTACCGGTGGCCGAACGTCGACTGGATGGCGCGGGGCAGGCGCTATCGGTGGTCGCGCTGTTTCTCATGACGCACGCTGTGATCGAGGCGGGCGCGAAGGGGTGGAATGCCGGCGCAGTCTGGATCGGTTTCGCGGGCGCGGCGGTGGCGGGCGTACTGTTTCTCGTCAACGAGGCGTGCGTGTCCACGCCGATGATTCCGCTGTCCTTGTTTGCCAACAAAGCATTGTCGGCATCGGTCCTTCTTGGCTTTATCTCGAATTTGACGTTCTACGGCCTTGTCTTCGTACTCGGCCTCTACTTTCAACGCGTCAAACACTACAGTCCGATCCAGACCGGATTGGCACTGGCTCCCTTTACGGTGATCATGTTGGCGAACATGGCGAGTGGGCATTTGACGCGACGATTTGGGGCGAAAGCGTTGACGGTGGCCGGCAGCCTCCTGTGCGCATCGAGTTTCATGCTGCTCCATGGCATCGGTCCACAGACGCCGTATGTCTTGATTTTTCCGAGCCTGATTTTGCTCGCGGTGGGATCGGGTATCAGCACGCCGGCGATGACAGCGGCGATTCTCGATAACGTCGACGCCTCGCGCGCCGCGACGGCATCGGCGATTTTTAATGCGGCGCGGCAGATCGGTAGCGCGATGGGTGTGGCCTTGTTCGGCGCAACGTTGCTAGGCTCCGCCGCGACGATGACGGCCGGTGCCGTGCGGGCTTTCGATGTGTCCGCGATGCTGAGAGTGTTGAGCGCGGCATTCGCGTTAGCGTGCTAACCAGACGGCCTGTGCACTGCCTAACGTTGGCGTCGTCCCGCGCCATAGACAGGGCGTTTGCGACATCCGTAGCACCGGGCCGAGCGTTTTCAAATCGCCATAGGCGGTGTCGTCGTCGTACACGGCGAGTGCGTCGAATTCGGCGGGCGTCAGGCGATTCGGCGCATCGGCAAATCCTTCGATCAGTCCCTGTCTCTGCAGGAACATCGCTGCCTGACAAAGCGACACCTGAACGCGATAGCTGCCCCCTTCGCGCGCGCGTCGCGCTAACGCGAGCATGGCGCCATAGCTTGCGAGGAAGCCGGTGAGAAAGTCGCACATGAAGACAGGGGTGAGCTGCGGTTGCCCGGCGCCTAGCGCGAGGCCTTGCGTGTGGCAGATCCCGGTGACCGCCTGTGCGACCTGATCCCATCCCGCGCGATCGCCGAATGGGCCGCCCGATCCGAAGCAATTGACCGATACGTGAATTAGGCCGGGCCGCAGCGCCAACAGATCCTCGACACCGAAACCATGGGCGGAGAGACGGTTCGGACGATAACCGTCGATGACGACATCGGCTTCCTTGACGAGTCGCCGCAGCGTGGCCGCTTGGTCGGCCTGATCCATATCCAGAAAACAACTGCGTTTGCCATGGCTGGTGTCCCGCACGAAGGACGCTACTTGCGGTAGATGCGGCGCGGTGACCATCAGCACATCGGCGCCATGTTCGGCCATGCCCAAGCCGGCGGTAGGGCCGGCGAGAATGCGCGTGTGGTCCAACACGCGAATGCCCGATAGCGGGTAGTCGCCGGCGGGAAGGGGCTCCGGTTCGCCGTCTGCCAATTTCGTGATCTCGACCACCGGCCGGCTCGCGAGGTAGGCGCCATGGGGGTGCGCAAGCCATGCTTCGGGCGTTCGCACCTTGCCGGCGCAGGCTTGCGCATCGGCAATCGCGTCCTCGAGTGCATCGGCATCCCAGCCCGCCACCGCGGCGCGCACGTCGTCCACCGAACTGGCGCACTGTAGCACCCCGAGCACGCGTTTTTCGAGGTGCGGCAGATTCGTATGCGGCAATAGCCATCCTCCGTCGCGTGTGCGCCATGGTTGCGTGAGGGACACCATATGGCGCATGGCATCGGAATAGGGGATGCCTTGGTAGATGCCGTTCGCGTCCTTGCACTGCGTCATGTCGCCACCGTAGAGCGACGTGGCTGCCGCGGCGCGGACATCGACGCTGATCCGCTGGCGCGAGCCGGTGCGGATTTCCCACAAGTCATTGGCGGCCACGCCGCGCGCCGCCAAGGCCATGGCCGCCGTTTCGCCGATGCGAAAGGGCGAGGTGAAGAGCGGGTCTGCACCGTGTATATCGACTTCGTCGCGCGATGGCATGCCGCGCCCGCGTATGGCCATTAGTTCGCGGAAGCCATCGTCTTGATCGATTCTGTTCGTCATGTGATTGATCGCAATAAATCAGGAAGCGTCGGGTGTTACTGCAGTGAAACGTTGTTCGTCGAAACCGGCGCTTTCTCGCGCAGCGACACCGTAAAGCAGACGAGGAAGGCCAGCGGCACGGTGAACAGCGCCGGTGGATCGATGGAGAACATCGGTTGCGTAAAGCCGAATACCTTCACCCAGACCGAGGGTCCGAGAACCGTCAGCGTCAGCGACGACATCAAGCCCGCGAGTCCGCCCCATACGGCACCGCGTGCCGTGAAGCGCTTCCAGTAGATCGCCAGTAGCAAAACGGGAAAGGTGGACGAGCAGGAGATCGAAAACGCGAGGCTGATCATGTAGGCGATGTTCTGATTCTTGAAGACCAGCGCCAACAGGATCGCAACGATGCCGAGTGCCACGACGGAAAGTCGCAATACGGTCAGTTCGGACGTTTTAGTCGGTTTGCCCTTGGCGTACACGCAACGATAGAGGTCATGCGAAATCGCGGAGGCGCCGGACAGCGTCAGGCCGGCGACGACGGCGAGGATGGTCGCAAACGCGACAGCCGAGAGAAAGCCGAGCAATGCGCCGCCGCCCAGTGCATCGGCGAGATGCAGCGCGACCGAATTGCCGCCGCCGATCAGCGCGCCATGCACATCGAAAAATCGTGGCGCTCGGTGCAGAAAGCAGATCGCGCCCACGCCGATGATAAAGATCATTGCGTAGAAACCGTTCATCAGAATCGTGGCCCAGAGAACCGAGCTGCGCGCGGCGCGTGCATCGGGCACCGTAAAAAAGCGCATCAAGACGTGCGGCAAGCCGGCGGTGCCGAACATCAGCGCTATGCCAAGCGAGAGCGCGGACAGATGCGATTGCGAAAAGGCGCTGGCGGTCAAGATGCCTTCTCCTTTCGGGCTCGTCGCCACCGCATCGCGCAGCAACAGCGCATAGCTGAAGCCGTAGTGACGCATGATCAGGAAGCAGAGAAAGAGGCAGCCCGACAGCATCAGAATCGCTTTGACGATCTGCACCCAGGTTGTCGCCATCATCCCGCCGAAGACGACGTACAACACCATCAAGATGCCGACTAAAAATAGCGCGAAGAGATAGTCCAGTCCGAAGAGCGTCTGGATCAGTTGCCCGGCGCCCACCATCTGCGCGACGAGATAGAAGAGAACGATGCACAGCGAGGCAATCGCGGCGAAGACGCGCACACCATTCCCCTCCAGTCGGGCGCAGACCACGTCGCTGAAGGTATATTTCCCCAGTTTCCGAAGCGGTCCGGCAAGGAGGAAGACGACGATCGGCATGCCGGTCGTATAGCCGACTGCATAGACCAGACCATCGAATCCATTGCTATAGACAAGGGCGCTCAGACCGAGCAAGGCGCCTGCCGACATCGCGTCGCCGGCGATCGCCAGGCCATTTTGAACGCCACTGATGTTCCCGCCTGCATTATAGAAATCACCGGTGGACCGTACTTTCCTTGCGGCCCACCACGTGATGTAGAGCGTGACGAGGATGATGCCGAAGAACATGGCGATGGACAGCGTGTGGCCATTGCCCTCCGCAGTCGATGTCCCGTTGACAGTGGCCGCATGGGCGCCCGCAGTGAGAAAGAGCACGGCTATCAAGCATTTTTTCATTTTAATCATCGCTCCGACGATCGGCGGCAGGCGACGACATAGATCGCGGTCAGCACGACGCCGAGGAGGATGACCGCAATGCCGGAGACAAACGAAAGGGGCACGCCCGTCGTCAGAAACGCGGATTTCAGCGCGGTCGGGTGGTAAGAACACATCGTGACAAAGGCGAAGTACGCCACGATCTGTATCACGGCGAGCAGTAGGCCCAAGCGGGGCTTGTCGCCGCTGGCGGACTGATCGATTTGCGCGTTTCTCATAGGGTGATCCTGCCTCTCGTTGTGCATCGTTATCGTTGCAGCGGGGCTGCGCATGCGACAGGCAATGCGAGCTGTATGCCGGACCGGGCTGATTTCACTTTTCGAGATGCCTGATATGACGGCAGCAGATGACGGAAGCGACTTTTGTTGGTTTCGCGATCGGCATCTCGGTTTGGACCACTAAAACAAGGGTCGGTCGACGTCGTCGCGCTGCCCTTGTCGGCGTTGCAGTGCACTGATTTGTGGCCGATACCGGCGCCTTGCACCAAAACCGGAGCAGGGTGCTCGCTTACGGTGCGCGACGTGTGCGATACCGCCTCGATGGCGCGCTTTCTTGCTGGGCATGTCCGTTGCTTTGACGGGTGATGGGTTTGACGTGCGCAAGCGAATGGATGAGGCGGTGGATGAACTCGATCGATCTGGTGTATTTCGTCGCGGTGGCGAAAACGGGCAGTATCACGAAAGCGGCCGCATTTCTCGATACCGTGCAGTCCAATGTGACGCAGCGGATCAAGCGGCTGGAAGAAGAGTTGGGTGTCGCGCTGTTTCATCGCAATGGGCGCGGCATGAGCTTGTCGCCGGCGGGGGCGCAGTTGCTGCCGCACGCCAAGCGCATCGATCATGCGATGGATGAAGCGCGGCGCTCTGTGATCGATGCGACAAAGCCGAGTGGCGCGCTGACAGTGGGCGCGATGGAAACGACCGCGGCATTACGCCTGCCCGAGGTCTTGGTCGACTATGCACAGCACTATCCTGACGTCGATATGGTGCTACGAACCAGCACGACGGAACGGCTGCTGGCGGATGTGCTCGATCGAAAAATCGAGGGTGCCATCGTCGCGGGTCCCATCGATCATCCGGAGTTGATGCAGCAGAAAGTGGGCTCGGAGGAGTTGGTGATCGTGACGGCACCCTGGCTTCGCTATCCGCATGGCAATCGTCCGCCCTGGCTGCCATCGGCGACAGAAGCGAAGATTGCGATCTTTCGCAGCGGCTGTTCCTATCGTGAACGGATCGAGCGCCTGCTGATACGGCAGGGGGTGACCAGTATTCGAAGAATGGAGATCGGCAGCCTGGACGGCATCATGGGCTGCGTGCGGGCGGGGATTGCGATCAGCTTGTTGCCATTGTCGGTGGCGACGCCGTTGGCCGATGCCGGCAAGATCGCCGTGCATCGTCTTGCACCCGGGGAAGGGCTGGTGGACTCGGTGTTCGTTCGTCGGCGCGATACCTTCGTGTCGTCCGCATTGGCGCGTTTTGTCGAGACCGTCGCTGCGCACTTCGCTGTTGATACGGAGGGCGCGGAGGCGCCGAGGGCATCGACGTTATCTTGAACGGTCCATTGAAAGCGACTGCGTGCAACGTTGTTCGGTGCCATCCTCAGCGTGGTTCACGAAGCACGTTTATCCGTTTACCGTAACGCGATTGAGCGGGTCATTGGGTGCTCCGCTGCGCCCGCGGTATTTGATCAGCAATGCGAGACAGGCGACGACGCCGGCGAGCGCGACGGTCGCGAAGATGCCGCCGAACGTGAAGTGACGACGCCCCAGCTCCGCCACCAGAAAAGAGCCGGCGATGCCGCCAAAGCGACCGATGCCAAGCATCCAGGACACACCGGTCCCCCGACCTTGTGTCGGATAATAGGCGGCGGCGAGCGCCGGCAACGAGGACTGCGCCGTGTTCATCAATACGCCAGCGCAAAAAACCGCCAGTATCAATAAACCGACATGCCCGAGGGCCTGTCCTACCGCAGCCATACTGACCGCCGTCAAGGCGTAGCACAGCGCGATGATTCGATCCGCGTTGAACCGGTCCATCAGATAACCGCATAGCACCGCGCCGACGCCGCCCAACGGAAACAGCGCGGAAATCAATGCGGCATGTGCTGGCGATACGCCGCCTTCGCGCAGCAGGATCGGCATCCAGTTGATGGACGCGTAGAAAATGACCAGACCCATGAAATAGGCGGTCCACAGCATCAGCGTACCCAGCAAATAATCGCGGGATAGCACCAGACGCAAGCCACGACGTTCTCCGGAAGACAATGCGCCCGCCTCACTTTGCTTGCTAACCGCCGACTGCTCGGTCAACGTGAAAACGGTATCCGGGCGCAGATCCGCGGCGGCATATGGCCATACGCGGCTAAGCGTGCGCAGTATCGATGCGCCGGCATGTCGGCTCGCAACCTGGTAGCGAATCGATTCCGGCATGGCAAGCAACAGGACGATCAGCAGCAACAGCGGCGTTACGCCGCCAAAGACCAACACACTACGCCAACCGAAATGCGGGATCATCCACGCGGCAAGAAAGCCGCCTAGCGCGGCGCCTAAGGGGAAGCCGCAGAACATCAGATTGACGAGCGTCGCGCGCCGTTGCTTCGGACAATACTCGTTCATCAGCGTTGCCGCGGTCGGCATCGCGGCACCCAGCCCTAGGCCGGTGACGAAGCGCGACACCGTCAGTTCCGTCAGATTGCCGGCCTGCGACGATATCAGGCAGGCTATCCCGAAAAGTGCCACCGATACGGAGAGCAGCGCACGTCGTCCCAAGCGGTCCGCCAAGGGGCCGGCAAGCAAGGCGCCGCAAGCGAGACCGAATAGCGCGGCACTGAGTACGGGCGACAATGCCGTGCGCGCCACGCCCCATTCGCCCAGTAATGACGGCGCGATAAAGCCGATCGCGGAGGTGTCGAAGCCATCGAGCAGGACGACTGCAAAGCACATTGCAAAGATCAACCACTGGCGCGCGGACAGCGGCTGGAGATCGATGAATTGCTGCACGTCGATGGACGTGGCTGGGCGCGCTGACATTGGTTTTCCCCGGGGTGCGTTCGATAGATGAACGTCGTTTCAACAAGCGAACAATTGTGGTGTCAGCTTACGAAATACGGGGCGGGCGGGTCAGACGGGTTAACCCGTGAAACTGCTGGCGATGCTGCGGAAAGCCGCGCCTGTGGCGAGAAATCGAGGGGACGATGTGCTGCACTGTCTGACGCGGTGCGAAGTCTGCCGTTTTGCCTGGGATTCAGACCGGTGCGGCTGTGGAGCGCGGTAGCGAATCGGGGACGGGATCTGCCGGTGCCGGCGTCGGGATAGTGCGATGGGGAGCGGTCGCGATTCCGCCTTTTGCGCCATGCGCGTGCCCCTCTGCCTTCAAACGCTCCGACACTTCCGCGTATTTACCAATAGCCGCCGGATCGCCTTGGGCCGACGCAAGCGCATACCAGAGTTGTGCCGAGACGAGATCGACTTTCACGCCGTCGCCGCCTTTTTCATAGAAGCTCGCCACGATGTATTGCGATGTGCTGTCGCCCTGACGTGCGGCCCGAAGATACCAATGGAAAGCGGCATTGTAGTTGCGCGCGGTACCGCGACCATCCATGAACTGTGTCGCCAACGCGATCTCCGCGCCGACGTGGCCATGTTTCGCCGCGCGCAAAAACCATTGATGGGCGAGCGTGGGATCGGACGGCACCATTTGACCGTCATCGAAGATCTTGGCGTAGATGTACTGCGCGTGCGTCATATTGGCGTCTGCCGCCTTGTGCAGCCATTGCAGCGCCTGTGGCAGATCCGGCTGCGTGCCCTCGCCATTGAGCAGCATCATCGCGTAGTCGAACTGCGCGATCCGATTTCCCCGCTGCGCCTCTTCGCGAAACTCGCGTAACGCCACCGGATAGTTACTCTCCGCGTAGTCCTCGAGCGCGGTCGACAACTTCGGGTCGCGCGTGGCCTGACTATGCGCATCCAATGCCGCCGCCCGCGTGTCGATCGACATGACGCTGAGCCCGATGCCGATACTGACGGTGAGCAAAGCCGCCAACGTTTTTGGGATTCGGCAGTCGATCGTCGGACGCATGGCGGAACTCTTCGGGCAGAGGAAACAAGGCGTCTCCATCATAGCGAAACTTCCCGCCGCTGTATCGCTCTCCAAAAACGTCGCGGTATGAATGTCACATCGAGGCGTCGCGTCGCCGCTGGCGTCGGCTTAATGCGAGGCGCCGGCCGTCTCGGCCAGCGCGGCGGCGACGGTGCTGCGCAGCGCAGTCATCGCCTCGCGCGCAACGTCCATCGGGTCGCGCGCCTTCATCGCATCGTTGAACACTTCCAGGCCGATCGGGCCCTTGTAGCCGGCATCGAGCAGTCGCGCCACGAGGTCGGTGACGGGGAAGCGCCCCTGGCCCGGCAGCAGGCGCCGATGACGCGCAATCTCGATGATATTCGGCAGATCGATCTCTTCCATCAGATCCGACAGCTGCAGGAGAAAGATGCGATCGATCGGAATATCGCGAAGATCGTTTGCGTCGCGGCCGCGCGCGAACATGTGGAAGGCGTCGACGACCAAGCCCATATTGGGCTCGCCTACCGCCTGGATCGTCGCCCACGCTGCCGGCACCGTGTAGGTCAGCGTGCTCCACGCCATGCCTTCATAGGCGACACGCAGTCCGCGCGTGGCCGCTTCGCGCGCGAGCCAACGCAAGTCGTCGACAACGCGCGCCGCGACGCACGCCTTATGCGTGCTTGCCGGCACCAGTACCGTATTGGCGCCCAGCGCCTGAGCGCGATCCAATAGGGCAATCGCTTCCTGGCGTTTGGCGTCCCGTATCTCGTCCGGTGCGCCGTCGAAATCGAGCAGTACCTGATGGTCCGTCAAGCCCAGTTCGATCTGTCGCAGATGCCGCCCGAGCGCAGCCGCGCCCGCGTCATACGCTTCTACATCCTGGCGCCAGAGTTCCACCTGCGCAAAACCGGCGGCCTTCGCGGCGGCCAGTTTCTGCACGGTCGGCCCTCCCAGCAGGATCGTGTTGATAAAAAGGGGATTCGCCAAGTCGTGCGGCAGCGCCGACGTGGCAGCAGGGTCTTGAGCAAAATCGGTATCGCGGGTCATTGCAGTCCATCTCCATCAGAGAGCGCGTAAGGGAACGCTCGCCGCTATCGGCGAGAGGAGACCGTGTCGCCGCAGGCGCGGACATGCGCCTGCGATGCGAGCCGTCATCCGGTAGACGTTCCGCGCGTAATGCCGATCAGCATAGACCGTTGCATGGCACTGACAATTGGGCGTGCCGTCAAATAGTACGTTAATCGCGCAAAGTGCGCGTTGAGCATGCGAAACTAGGGTTTACGACGGAAGAATGGACTATCTTTCACGACGCCTCGGTGTCATGAGTTGAAACAAATCGCGTCGAATATCGCCCGTTGTTTCAGTTCATGAGATGAATAATCCCGAGCAATGGGTTCCGCGACACGCCATTTCCTTTTAGACTGCGTCGCGCGATGCCGTTGTCCCTCAGGTGCGTCGACCGCGATGTCTGCGGCGGGGCGATACCAGGACGACGGCGGGTCCATGCAGCGGGCGCCTGATCTGCGTCAAGCGCAGGCGCCGCCTGCATTGACATGACACGGTGCCGCCTTTACCGTTCGATCCGCAGACGTTTTTTACACGACACGCCGTGTTTTACCCGCGCGTGCCCACCGCCATCCGTGGAAGGGCGCGGCGCCGGCCAACCGATATTTCAAGATAGTTGACACCATGCAGGCTTCCTCGAATCAAGCTAAATCATCGCGCTCCCTTTCCCTGCTCCAGATGCTGATGGTGGTTGGGTTGGCCGGCTTGGGCGCCGCCGTCCTGTGCGATTACCTGGCCACCCTTTTGAAGTGACGTTGAGTTTTCTATGTATAAGAAAGGCGTAGCACTGGAGTTGCAGTTTCCAGCCAATCGGCTGATCCGTGCAGAGGATGGCGTACCGGGCGCGGCGGGGCATTCCGATGCCGCCTCGGCGCCGGCCTACACCGTGACGCTGAATGCGGACGAAGCGCGCGCCTTGCTCGATGGTCTGCGTCGGCGACTGGCGGCCGAGGATATCACCGCGCCCGTGGTGGTCAGCCTCGCCAATCAGGAAACGATGCCGCAGGAAGAGCAGCCCGACCTCGACGCGATCGTGTTGGCCGCGTCGGGTGCGACGGCCGGTGCCGTTGCCGCCACCCTGGACAGCGCGGCAGCGCCTGTCGAATACAAGCAATGGGTATGCGTGATCTGCGGTTGGATCTACGACGAAGCACTGGGCTTGCCTGAAGAGGGCATCGCACCGGGCACGCGCTTCGAGGACATCCCCGACGATTGGCGTTGCCCGCTCTGCGACGTGGGCAAGGAAGACTTCGCTGTCGTCGAATTCTGATCCTTTCGCAGTATCGCGTGTCTTTGTCTCCACAAGTGCAAGCGCGGCACGAAAATTGCTCAGTCGGTGCGAGCCTCGCCGGCTTGCACGTTGTCGTATTGGGTCATTGTTACCCTCGTGCTTGCGGTCGCGGGGCGAAGACATCGACACTGAATGACAATGGAGAGAGACAGCGACCATGCGTGCCCTATTGCGTGCCATTCCCCAACGCCTGATTGCCCCGTTCCTGCCGAGCACGCGTCATGCGTACGGCATCGGCGGTAACGATATCTCCCCGTCCGAAGCGAACCTGAATCGTCTCCATGCCGCGCACGATCGTCGCGCGGGTGGGGCGCGCGTGACGCGAATGACGGCCTGCCTGCTGCTCCCCGTCGCTGCTGCAGCCTATATGGGTTCGGCACACGGCGCGACGGAAGAAGAGCAGAGCAAGGCGTGCAAGGCCGATGCCATCCGTTTGTGTTCGGAAGATATTCCCAGCAAGGAAAAAATCACGGCCTGCATGCAGCGTAAAGTGAAACAGCTGAGCCCCGGCTGTCGCGCCATGTTCAAGAAGTAAGGGGCACGCTCGTACGCGTGAGCGGGTCTGATGGCCCGCAGCGATGACGATACGATCGAGATAAAGCAAAGCGGCGCCTCACTGACATGAGGCGCCGCTTTGTTTTGTGCCGCCATGGCCGTCCTGGCGGACGACACAGGCGGTGTCACGCGATCACCGCGTCTTCATCTTCCACGATACCAGCAAGGAGATCAGGCAGCCAATGAACAGATAGCCGGCGACCGGATGCCAACTACCGCCCGCCATGCTGACGAGTCCGACGGCGATGAAGGGGGTGAATCCGCCGCCAACCACGCTGGCGACCTGATAGCCGACGCCCGCACCGCTATAACGGAATCGCGTACCGAACAGTTCCGTGAACAGAGGTTGCTGGACCGAGACAACCATATCGTGTGCAACGTTGGCGAGCAGCACCGAGCAGATGACGATCCAGACGGTCGACCGCGCATCCAAGGCCAGGAAGAACGGGATGGCACTCAAGGCACCGACGAACGCACCGAGCATATAGACGCGTCGACGGCCGAAGCGATCGGCCGCCCAGGCGAAGATCGGGATCGTGACGATGCTGATCGCGCCGACGGCCAAGCCAATGTTGAGGAAGAACTGTCGGGGCATGCCCAGGTTCGACGTCGAATAGCTCAGGGCGAACGCCGTGACGATATACATCGTGAACAGTTCCGCGAGGCGCAGCGCGATGATCAGCAGGAAGGCCTTCGGGTTCTCACGCAGCGCTTCGAGGATTGGCAGTTTGGCCGGCGTGTCGGCTTGCGCGACGACGTCCTTCTCGAATGCTTGCGACTCGTCCATCGTCGTACGGATCCACAGACCGATGGCGACCAGTACGACGCTGAAGATAAACGGCAGGCGCCAGCCCCAACTGCGGAAGGCATCGTTGTCCAGCGTCTGACTCAGGATCGAAACCAGACCCGTGGCGAGCACGAGCCCCACGCCATAGCCGACCTGTACGCCACAGCTGTAGAAAGCCTTACGCTTCTCCGGTGCCGACTCCACCGCGAGCAGTGCCGCGCCGCCCCATTCGCCCCCTACAGCGAAGCCTTGAATCGCGCGCAGCGCGATCAGCAACACCGGCGCCCACCAACCGATGCTCGCATAAGTCGGCAACAGGCCGATCAACGCCGTTGACAAGCCCATCAAGGTGACGGTCAATACGAGCATGCGCTTGCGACCGAGCTTGTCGCCGTAATGCCCGAATACAAAGCCGCCGAGTGGACGGAACAGGAAGCCGACGCCGAAGGTGCCGAATGCCGCCAGCGTGCCCATCGCCGGACTGATCTTCGGGAAAAATTCCGTATTGAAAATCAGCGCGGCGACGATGCCATATAAGAGGAAGTCGTACCAATCGACGACGGCGCCGACGAAACTGCCCCAGGCGGCTTTGCGGGCCCGGCTGGCGGTGACGATTGCCTGATCGGCAGTCTGTTGGGTAGCGGAGCGAAAAGCGCTGGTCATCGTTGTCTCAATAAATCGTTGATCGTCATCGTCGGCGGACCTGTCCGGTGCACCGTTGCGTACCGATTGCATACCGCGAACCCGGCTTCGGCAGCATGATTCGACCAAGGCCCGCGATCAAACCACGTTGCTATTGGAAAGGCAAGCGTCATGGCCCGTCTGCGCGCGACAATTGTTTATTTCTGTCGCCGAAATGCGTGAATTTCCTTTGTGAGGAAGGTGTCTTGCGGGATGGCCGCATTTTGCATGCCGGCGTCACCGCGGCGTCGCGCTGGCTGGCGTTGGGTCATTAGGTCGCAGTCTAAAGTTGCACTGCGCGGGAAGAAAGGCGAATGCCGTCGTTTTGCGCGATAATCGCTCGGGGACGAACGCTGATCGTTTGCGTATCGGGTTAACGAGGGTTGGAGACGCGCATGTTGGACAGACGGGACTGGATTGCCGGCTTGGAAAAAGGGTTGTCGATTCTCGAGGCATTCGATGCCGAGCATCCCCGGATGACGCCGACACAGGCCGCCGCGCGCACCGGCTTGACGCGCACGGCGGCGCGTCGCTACCTGCTGACCCTGCAATCGCTTGGCTATCTTCGCGGCGACGGCAAGCTATTCGAGTTGACGCCGCGCGTGCTGCGCGTAGGGTGGTCGTATTTCGATTCCGCGCGCTTGCCGCGCATGGTGCAGCCTTATCTCCAGCAACTGAGCGCGACGATCGACGAGCCGGTCTATGTCAGCGTCCTGGACGACTGGGAACTGGTTTTTATCGCGCGCAACAGCACGTCGCGGGTCATGAGCACCGGCTTTGTACTCGGCGCACGCGTGCCGGCGCCACTGACGTCGCCGGGCGTCGTCCAACTCGCCTCGCGCGATGACGAAGCGGGACTGGCGCAATGGCTCGATGCGGCGATCTTGACGCCGTTCACGCCGCATACGATCACGCATAAGGATCGCTTGCTGGAGAAAGTTCGCCAGGCGGCAAAAGATGGGTATGCGGTGATCGAGCAGCAACTGCAGGTGGGCGTCCGGGGCGTGGCCGTGCCGTTGAAGGATCGTCATGGGCAGGTTGTCGCCGCGCTGAGCACGAATATGCTGATCGGTCAGGAGACAACCGATGCCGCCGTGGCCCGTGTCCTGCAGCCCCTTCGCGACACGGCCTTGTCGATGTTGAACGTCTTGTGACCGGACGCTGACGTCGCGTAAGTCGCAAAAAAAGCGCTTCGGGTCGATAAAACCCGAGGCGCTTTGCTTGTGCCGCATCCATCCATCGCGCGTTGCCGCGCTCGATCGTGCGTCCGGCGCCAGGTGGTGTATTGCCTGGCGCCTCGGAGTATTACTTCGTCAGCGTTGCCAGTGCCGCGTTCAGCGTCGCACTCGGGCGCATCGCCTTCTCGGTCAACTCGGCATTCGGATGGTAGTAGCCGCCAATATCGTTCGCCTTGCCTTGTCCCTCGGCCAGTTCCTTGACGATCTTCGCTTCGTTTTCCGTCAGCGATTGCGCGATATCCTTGAACTCGGCTTGCAGCCCCGTGTCTTCGGTTTGCGCGGCCAAGGCCTGCGCCCAGTACAGTGCCAAGTAGAAGTGGCTACCACGATTATCCAGGCCGCCGACCTTGCGTGACGGCGACTTGTTTTCGTCGAGGAACTTGCCCGTTGCCTGGTCGAGTGCCTTGGCCAGCACATTCGCCTTCGGCTTCTTGTACACGGTGCCCAGATGTTCCAGCGAGGCTGCCAGTGCCAGGAATTCGCCGAGCGAATCCCAACGCAGGAAACCTTCTTCCAGGAATTGCTGGACGTGCTTCGGTGCCGAACCGCCGGCGCCCGTTTCGAACAAGCCGCCACCGGCCATCAGCGGCACGATAGACAGCATCTTGGCGCTGGTGCCCAGCTCCATGATCGGGAACAGATCGGTCAGGTAATCGCGCAGCACGTTACCGGTCACCGAGATCGTGTCCTTGCCGGCGCGGATACGGTCCAGCGACAGCTGCGTTGCGGCCACCGGCGACAGGATCTGAATATCGAGACCCGACGTGTCGTGATCCTTCAGGTAGCGCTGAACCTTCTTGATTACCTGCGCGTCGTGCGCGCGGTTTTCGTCCAGCCAGAACACGGCCGGCGTGCCGCTCGCGCGGGCACGGGTGACCGCCAGCTTGACCCAGTCCTGGATCGGCGCGTCCTTGACCTGGCACATGCGCCACAGATCGCCGGCTTCCACCGGTTGCTCCAGCAGCACCGTACCGCTCGCCGCGACCACGCGGACAACACCGTCTGCCGCGATTTCGAAGGTCTTGTCGTGCGAACCGTATTCTTCCGCCTTCTGCGCCATCAGGCCGACGTTCGGCACGCTGCCCATCGTCACCGGATCGAACGCGCCATGCTTCTTGCAGTCTTCGATGACGGTCTGATAGACGCCCGCGTAGCAACGGTCGGGGATGATCGCCTTCGTGTCGTGCAACTGCCCATCCGGGCCCCACATCTTGCCGGAGTCACGGATCATTGCCGGCATCGACGCGTCGACGATGACGTCGCTCGGCACGTGCAGATTCGTGATGCCCTTATCCGAATTGACCATCGCCAGCGGCGGACGCTTGGCGTACTCGGCTTTCAGGTCGGCTTCGATTTCAGCGCGCTTGTCTGCCGGCAGATCCGCCAGATGGGCGTACAGATCGCCGATCCCGTTGTTGACGTTGACGCCGACTTGCTTCAGCACGTCGGCATGCTTCGTCAGCACGTCCTTGTAGAATTCCGTGACGACATGACCGAACATGATCGGATCGGACACTTTCATCATCGTCGCCTTCAGATGCAGCGACAGCAGCACGCCTTTTTGCTTGGCATCGGCGATTTCCGCATCGATGAAAGCGCGCAGCTTATTCTTGCTCATCACCGCGGAGTCGATGATTTCGCCGGCCTTGACCGAGGTCTTTTCTTTCAGGACCTTGACACTACCATCCTTGCCGACCAGCTCGATGCGCACGGCGCCATCGGCATCGATCAGCGCGGACTTCTCGCTACCGTAGAAATCGCCGCTCGACATATGGGAGACATGCGATTTCGACTCGGCCGACCATGCGCCCATCTTGTGCGGGTGCTTGCGTGCATAGGCCTTCACCGAAAGCGGCGCGCGGCGGTCCGAATTGCCTTCGCGCAGTACCGGATTCACGGCGCTACCCTTGGTGCGGTCGTAACGGGCCTTCGTTTCTTTCTCGGCGTCGTTCTTCGGCTCGTCCGGATATTCCGGCAGCTTATAGCCCTGGGCCTGCAGTTCCTTGATGGCCGCCTTCAACTGCGGCACCGAAGCACTGATGTTCGGCAATTTGATGATGTTCGCTTCCGGCGTGGTGGCCAGCTCGCCCAGTTCGGTCAGGTCGTCGCTTTGCTTATGCGCGGCATCCAGAACGTCCGGAAATTGCGCCACGATGCGACCGGCCAACGAGATGTCGCGGGTCTCCACGTCGATCCCCGACGAGTGCGTAAAGGCCTTGACGATAGGCAGCAGCGAGTAGGTCGCGAGCGCGGGCGCTTCGTCGGTCAGGGTATAGATGATCTTCGACGTCTTGGACATTTTTCTGGTTACCTCGATTTCCACATGAAGGTGTCGCCCGATCCCGCTTCTCGCATCCGCCGGCTCCTCTCAACGGCAGGCGCGCGGCACGGCATCCGTCCGACGTTTAACAAGGCCAAGCGGACGGTGAAACTGTTGCGTGCCGGACGGGTTCCGGGTGGGGACCATGAGCGACTCCGAGTATAACAAGAATCGGAGTCAGTCTTGGGTCTAATATAAGACTTGCAGTGCAGTATTCTGCTTTCTCCGCCTGCCGTGACGTCTGAAACGGCACGTGCACACCGCGGTTGCGGTCCTGCAAGAGGGCTGCCGAATCGCCGGAAACGCCCGTTACACGGGCGTTTCACCAGTGATGCCTGCGTTCGACGAGGCATGCGCCGGCGGCAGCAGTGCTAAAAAATTGCGCAGCATCGGCGTCAGGCTTTTCCACGCATTTACGCACGTTGCGCATGTCAGCGGCGTGACATCGCCGCTTTTCGCATCGAGGGGGCGACGTACCGCGAGCGCGAGTCGGGCCTTCGGCGCTGGTCCCACGATGTCGAGATAACGGACCCCGTCGACGCGCACCGTGGCAATGGCGGCCGGCACGATTGAGACGCCGAGTCCGGCTGCCACCAGATTGACCACTGACGATATCTGCGGTGCCTCCTGCGCGAGAAGGGGCGTAAACCCTGCGTTCAGACAGGCGTTGTAGACCTCTTCGAACAAAGAGATACCGTTGATGCGCGGAAAAATAACAAAGGGTTCGCCGGCCAACGCCGCGAGCGGCAGGCCGGTCTCCTGCGCCAGCCGGTGATCCGAGGGCACGACGATTTTCATGGGCTCGTCGGCGAAGCGGTGCAGCATCAATCCTTCGATTGCCGCATCGCTCGGTCGAATGAACACCGCGTCGAGTCGACTCGCCTGAATGTCGTCGAGCAATTGCTGCGTATTCGCTTCCACCAAGGACAGGGCGACTTCCGGGTAGGCGCGCCGGAAACGGCGGATCGCATCCGGCAGAATCGGATTGAAAGAGGCCGAACTGGTGAAGCCGACGCTCAAGCGCCCGATCTCGCCGTGCGCGGCCCGTTGCGCCGCCTGCATCGCGCGGCTGGCCGCGGCGAGCGTGGCACGGGCCTCGGGTGCGAATGCCAGACCGACGTCGGTCAGACTCACGCCCTGTGCGCCGCGATGGAAAAGACGCGCGCCGATCAATGTCTCCAACTGCTTGATCTGCTGACTTAGCGGCGGCTGCCCGATGCCGAGGCGTGCGGCGGCCCGCGTGAAATTGGCCTCGTCGGCGACCGCCAGAAAATACCGCAGGTGGCGCAATTCCATCCTATATGTCCTATGTATGGGATATGCCGATTCCATATATTGGACAGTATATCCCTTACAGCGCACACTTCTGTCACGGCAAGCTTATGCGCCTTGCGCCGGGCTGGTCGGCGCTTTTCCTGTCACAGATGCGACCCAAGCGGATGCCGATGAGGGCGGCTTGGGCAAAAAGACCTTCATGCAAACGAAAACCGCTTCTCCGGTGCGCGACGGCACGCTACCGTTGCCATCGTCGTCCGCCGGTCCCGTATTTGCCGGCGTTCAGCGCGGCTCGGCCGACTACCGGCGCATCAGTCTGGCGCTTTTTCTGTCGGGTTTCTCGACGTTCTCGCTGCTTTACTGTGTGCAGCCCTTGCTCCCGTCCTTGACCGGCGAATTCCACATCGGCGCGGCGCAGAGTTCGCTGGCACTGTCTCTGTCCACGGGGTTTCTCGCTTTTTCGATCCTCTGCGCCGGACCGCTGTCCGAGCGCTTGGGGCGACGTGGCTTGATGTTCGCCTCGTTGACGTTGGCGGCATTATGCAATCTGCTCGTCTCCGTTGCCCCGAGCTGGAATCTGATCCTGCTGGGTCGTGCGTTGGAGGGGTTCGTCCTGGGCGGGGTCCCCGCGGTGGCGATGGCCTATCTCGCCGAGGAGATCAATCCGAAAGGGCTGGGGATGTCGATGGGCCTGTACGTCGGCGGCACGGCATTCGGCGGCATGATGGGCCGCGTGGGCATGAGCTTCCTGACCGATTGGTTTTCGTGGCGCACGGCGATGGCGACGCTCGGCGTGATCGATCTGGCCGCCGCTATCGCTTTCGTGCTGCTGCTCCCGCCGTCCCGCAACTTCATGGCGAAGGCCGGCCTGGGCGCGGCGCACCATGTCGCGCTCTGGCGCCGTCATCTCTCGCATCCTATGCTGCCGATGGTGTTCGGTGTCGGCTGTCTCGTCATGGGCGCGTTCGTTACCGTCTATAACTACGCCGGCTTTCGTCTGATCGAACCGCCATTCAATTTGAATGCGGCGGAAACCGGGTTGATCTTCAGCGCGTATTTATTCGGGATGGTCGCCTCGTCGGTCGCGGGCGGCATGGCCGATCGCTTCGGTCGCGGGCCGGTGCTGGTGACCGGCGTCACGCTGGCTATCCTCGGCGTGCTGCTGACCTTGCCACATCAGTTGACGCTGGTGATTGTGGGGATCGTCTTGCTGACGATCGGCTTCTTTATCGCGCACTCGGTGGCAAGTGGCTGGGTGGGCCGTTTGGCCGATGGCGCGAAAGGACATGCCTCGTCCCTCTACCTGCTGGCGTATTATCTGGGTTCGAGTTTCCTTGGATCGGCCGGTGGCCATTTCTGGGAACAGGGCAGTTGGCCCGGCGTGGCGATATTCGCGGTGGTGTTATTGGCGCTGTGCCTGATGTTGGGGATAAGGCTGTGGCGCCGCACCGCCTGACAATGATTTCCGAGTGGCGTGCATGGCAGAGGCGGAGAACAGTGGATCGAGTCTGAGCCGCGCTGAGGCCGATGCGGCGGAAACCCTGACGGTATTGCCTGCGGGGCGTACCGTGCCGGCCTCGCGCGACGCCACCGTGTTGGTGGCCGCTTCGCGCGGCGGCATGCGCCTTCCCAGCTCCTGTCGCAATGGCAGTTGTCGCGCTTGCCTGTGCCGCATCGTGGCCGGCACGATCCACTACCGCGTCGAATGGCCCGGTGTCACCCGCGACGAGCAGGCTGAAGGATGGATGCTGCCCTGTATCGCCTATCCCGAGGGCCATGTCACGATCGAGCAGCCGGCCATGCGCGAGACCGCCGACATACCGGTGCGCCCGATACGGTCCCGCGGCTTTTGAGCCGATTTCGTCGACGTCGTCCCGAAGTATTGATTCCGCGCCGCCGCTGCTGGTGCCATCGTCGAAGGCACGGCGTGCGTGTCGGCCTGCCGCGGCAGCCGCGATGACCGGTTTTCGGTGGGCGCGGCATGATGCAGCAAAGGCGCATCGACGCTGTCCGGTACAATGCCGCGCCATAGAGCGTGTGTCTTCGCCGTCGGCGTGTCGACACATACGGAAACCAACGATAGAGAGGGTGCGATGAGCATTTTGGACGGATTGGGCGCACAGGGCGCCGCAGGCGGCAGCAATCTGGTCGACGCGGCCATCGGCTTCGTGAACAGCCAGCCGGGTGGTCTGAACGGCATCGTGCAGAAGTTCAACGACGCCGGGGCCGGTTCGATCGTGTCGTCGTGGATCGGGAAGGGCAGCAACCTGCCGATCGATCCGGCGACGCTGCTGATGGCCTTGGGCAAACCGCTGCTGGAGCCCCTGGCCGCAAAGGTCGGCATGCCGGTCGAACAGTTGGTGAGCATCCTCGCGATGGTCTTGCCCGGCGTGGTCGATCGGGCGACGCCAGACGGCACGCTGCCGGAAGACGGCAAACTCAAGCCCGATAACGTTCTGTCTGCCCTTGGTGGCTTAATGGGGATGTTTGGCGGAAATAAGTAAGCCATTCAAGCCGCGCGCAATGCGCGAACGCATCGGTGGCGTCGGAAAGCTATAAGGGTATGTCTTATATTCTTTCAAAAAAGCCGACGTTTCACTTGCGCATGCGCCCACGATCGGTGATTGATCGTGGGCGTTTTAACGTTTAGTGGTGAAATGCGGAACAGTTCACGCATTTTCAGTCGTGTAGCGCCATCCGCGGCACCGTCTTTTACCCCCCCTTGATTTTTCTTGCTTTCAATTCTTTCGAATATGACGGCCTGCGACTATTCGCGAAATCAGATTTAATAGGACGAAGCGGCGGCGGTCGGATAAACTACCGCCCCTTCAGCCGTCCCTTTCGTCAGGGGCGGCATCTGATTGGGAGTACGCATGCAGGGAACACAGACGAAGAATGGTGGCGGGGCCGCCCCACGCGTCCATCGGTCCATTGGTCCGATTGCATTGATGTTGACGGGCCTGGGCTCGATTATCGGTTCCGGATGGTTGTTCGGCGCCTGGCGCGCGGCGAAGATCGCCGGCCCGGCGGCGTTGGTGGCTTGGGTCATCGGCGCATTGGTCATTCTGGCGATCGCGCTGGCCTATGCGGAGCTGGGCGCGATGTTTCCGGAGTCGGGCGGGATGGTGCGCTATGCGCGCTACTCGCATGGCTCCCTGGTAGGTTTCATCAGCGCATGGGCGAATTGGATCGCCATTGTGTCGGTGATTCCGGTGGAGGCCGAGGCGTCGATTCAGTACATGAGCTCCTGGCCGTTTCCCTGGGCCCATGCGCTATACCAGAACGAGACACTCTCGACGACCGGCCTGCTCCTGTCCGCCGCGCTCGTCATCGTGTACTTCTTGCTGAATTATTGGAGCGTGAAGGTTTTCGCGCGCGCCAATTCGCTGATCACCGTATTCAAGTTCATCGTGCCGGCGTTGACGGTCATCGGCCTGATGGCCAGCCAGTTCACGGTGGCGAATTTCGGTCATCTGGGTGCGGCTGGCGATGCCGCCGCGGCGGCCAGCGGCAGCGTATTGGGTCAGTTCGCACCGTACGGCTGGTCTGCCGTGTTCACGGCCGTGGCAACCAGCGGCATCATCTTCGCGTTCAACGGTTTCCAGAGCCCGGTGAACCTGGCCGGTGAAGCGCGCAACCCGTCGCGCAGCATCCCGTTCGCGGTGATCGGCTCGATCCTGCTGGCACTGGTGCTATATGTGCTGCTGCAGGCGGCGTATATCGGTGCGGTCTCGCCGACGCAGATCGCGCAGGGCTGGAACAAGATCGATTTCAGCTCGCCGTTCGCCAACCTGGCCATCGCGCTGGGCCTCAACTGGCTGGCGATCGTGTTGTACATGGATGCCTTCATCAGCCCGAGCGGCACCGGCATCACCTATATGGCGACGACGTCGCGGATGATCTATGCGATGGAGCGCAATGGCACCTTGCCGGCGATCCTCGGCAATGTGCATCCGCTGTTCGGCGTGCCGCGGCCGGCGATGTGGTTCAACCTGATCGTCTCGTTCATCTTCCTGTTTTTCTTCCGCGGCTGGAGTTCCTTGGCAGCGGTGATTTCGGTGGCGACGGTGATCTCTTACCTGACGGGTCCGGTTAGCGTGATGGCCTTGCGCCGCCATGCGCCCGATCTGAAGCGCCCCTTGGTGCTGGCGGGCATGGGCGTGGTTGCACCGCTCGCGTTTGTTTTCGCGTCGCTGATCCTGTATTGGGCGCGCTGGCCGCTGACCGGCGAGATTATCTTGCTGATGGCGGTCGCACTGCCGGTGTATTTGTACTACCAGGCCAAGCAGGGTTGGCAGGGCTGGGGCAGCGACTGGCGTGCCGCCCGATGGCTCGTGACCTACCTGTTCGTCATGGCGCTGCTGTCGTACTTCGGCGGTCGCGAATTCGGTGGAAAGGGCTATCTCCCAGAAAATTGGGACATGCTGATCGTGGCGGTCATCGCCTTCCTGTTTTATCGCTGGGGTGTCCACAGCGGCTATCGCACGCCTTATCTGGAGGAAGCGAAGGAAGACAACGATCCGGATCACGCCGGTCACTGAACCGCCGTCGCGCGTTCGCGGCGCCTCCTTTAAGGTGCATTACGCGCCGTACACTGCCCGGGGGTGGGTATTCCGTTAGACTAAGGAATGAGTCCGCCGAGTACGACGCCCTCCCGGCCTTAGTAACGAAAGCCACCTCGGTGGACTGCATCTCGAAATTCGGACAGTAGTTCGAATTTTGAGATGGGGTCCCGCGGTGGCTTTTGCTTTTATCGTCCGGCGCGATATTTGCTGTTCCCGCGCATCCCCGTCTGCCGCGCGCGACCCATTCCGAAAAATCGAACGCACAACATTGGAAAATTCGGTGACTTCCCTCGATGAACACGAGGCGCTGCGGCGTCGAATGCAGACGCTGCAGCGCGAGTTGAGCGACTTCAAACTGCTGTTTGCCGCGCTGGACGCGGGATTCTGCGTGATTGAAATGAAGTTCGCCGCGGATGGCACACCGGTCGACTACCGATTTGTCGAGATAAACGCCGCGTTCATCCGGCAGACGGGTCTCGTCGACGCCCGAGGAAAGTGGATTCGCGATCTCGTTCCCGCGCACGAGCAGCATTGGTTCGATATCTACGGCGAGGTCGCGCGGACCGCCAAGCCGGTGCGCTTCGAAAACGCCGCCGAAGCGCTTGGACGCTGGTATGAAGTACAGGCTTTCCCGATAGGGCTTCCCGAACTGCATCATGTCGCCATTCTTTTCACCGATATTTCGGAACGCCGTGCCGCTGAGTTGAGTCTGCGAACGCTGGCTGCGCGACTCGAAGAGGAAGTGGCCGCGCGCACGACGGATCGGAATCAACTTTGGCAACTTTCCACCGACATCATGTTGCGCTGTCGTTTTACCGGCGAGATCGTGGCGGTCAATCCTGCGTGGACGACCACCTTGGGCTGGTCGGAAGCGGAGATGCTGGGCTCGAATCTCTTTGATTTGATCCACCCCGACGATTTGGCGCATACGCGCGAGGGCGCCGAGAGTTCGGCAGGCGGCGTGTCTCTGCGTCGTTTCGAGAATCGCTATCGCACGAAGGGCGGCGACTACCGCTGGATCGACTGGTCGACGCAACCGTCGAAGGACATGATCAATGCCGTCGGCCGTGATGTCACCGAGGAAAAAGAGAAGGCCGAAACGCTGAAGCGGATGGAAGCGCAGCTTCGACAAAGCCAGAAAATGGAGGCCGTCGGCCAATTGACTGGCGGCCTGGCGCATGATTTCAACAACCTGCTTGCCGGCATCAACGGCAATCTCGAATTACTGAGCGTGCGGCTGACGCAAGGCCGACTGAGCGATATGGACCGGTATGTCAGCGCCGCGCAGGGATCGGTGAAGCGCGCGGCGGCGCTGACGCATCGGCTGTTGGCGTTTTCGCGGCGTCAGACGCTGGATCCGTCCGTAACGGACGTGGCCGCGCTGGTGGCGGATCTCGAGGAATTGATAGGACGGACGATCGGCCCGGATCGGGTGCTGTCGATCCAGGCGCCTGCGGCGCTCTGGACGACGATGATCGATCGTAACCAGCTTGAGAATGCGCTGTTGAACCTCAGCATCAATGCCCGCGATGCGATGCCCGACGGCGGACGGATCGATATCGGTCTGGCGAATGAGGCGATCGATGCCCAGACGGCGGCCGAGTTCGATGTGTCCGCCGGCGATTACGTAACGATCACGGTGACCGACACCGGGTCCGGAATGACACCGGAGATCGCCGCGCGCGCCTTCGATCCTTTCTTCACGACGAAACCGATCGGGCAGGGAACCGGGCTGGGTCTATCGATGATCTACGGCTTTGCGCGTCAGTCAGGTGGGCATGTGCGGATCGAGAGTGCCGTGGGGCGGGGCACGATGGTGCGCATTTACTTGCCGCGCTTTACGCGCGACGTCCCGCCCGCCGCCGAGCCGGTCAAGGACGCGATGGCACCGACACAGGCAGGCGGCGCCGTGCTCGTGGTCGACGATGAAGCGACGCTCCGCATGCTGATCACCGAAGTACTGGAAGACAGCGGCTATACGGTGATCGAAGCGTCAGATGGCCCCAGCGGCCTGACGATTTTGCAGTCGGATATCAAGATAGACATGTTGGTCACCGATGTGGGCCTGCCCGGCGGCATGAACGGCCGCCAATTGGCCGATGCGGCGCGGTCGCTGCGCGCCGACCTGCAGGTGCTGTTTATCACCGGCTATGCGGAAGGCACCGCTACCGGTAAAAACGCACTGGAACCCGGTATGCACGTCCTCACGAAGCCGTTTTTGATCGAAGCACTGGTGGCGAAGGTCGGGGAGTTGATCGCCGAGGGGCGCCGCGCGTAGTGGCGTGGCGCCTGGCGAACAACGCGTCAACGTCCGTGATCCATGGCCGCCTATCTGTTTGACATATACAGCATAGCTGTATATATTTGGCGAATCGCTACTCTTCTGGATTCGTTAACAATGTCGCTCGAAGATCATAAACGCGTGGTGCGTCGTTTCAACGACGAGGTGATCGTCAAAGGCGATCGGGCCAGTTTCGACGCGCTGATGGCGCCCGATTTCGTCAATCATTCGGCACCGCCGAACGTGCCGAACGGCGCGGAGTCGATGTGGCATACGTTTCAGAACATCCTGCGCCCGGCCTTGTCGGACTTGCGCGTGACGATCCTGGATCAGGTCGCGGAGGAGGATAAGGTCACGAGCAGGAAGCGTATCTCGGGCATGCACACCGGCAGCTTGATGGGCGTTCCCGCAAGCAATCGGATGGTGACGATCGAGGTGATCGACATCGTACGGGTGGTGGACGGGCGGTATGCCGAGCATTGGGGGATCAATACGCTGCCAAGCGTGTTGGCGCAATTGCGGGGCTAGGCGAGGGCGTCGATCCGCTTCGCGCGCGTTTCAGCGCTTGCAGCAAGAGGCGCGACGCGTTTAACCGCCTGCTGCGGCACTCAGCTTATCCAGGATGCCCACTGCGGTCTTGAGCGCGATCCGCTCATCGGCCGTCAGGGTCTTTTCGATCATGTCGCCGATTTTCGATGCACGTGCGGCACGGCCGCGTAGCAATTCAGCTTTGCCGAATGCGGATAAGGAAAATATCTGACTGCGCCCATCGGTCGGATCCGCTTGCCGTTCGACCAGGCGGGCGTTCTCCAACTGACCGACGACGAGGCGCATCGTTTGATGGGTGACATTCCGTCGCTGCGCCAATGCGGCGATATTCATCGGACCATCTCGGTCCAATAATCCCAATGCTTCGGTCTGCGCCGATTTCTCTGCATCGGTCTTCTCTCTAACGGCTCGCACAAACGTACCGACGGCGCGACGCACGTCTTCCGCGAGCGTTTCAACGGTGAGATTGCTTCGGTCGTTATTCTGATGCACGGTCAAGCTCACTCCCTTCCTATATCGATTCCGACGTCGGCGCAGGCACCCACGGTGACGCCCCAAAGCATTGTTGCAATGATACGCCGATCGCCAAACTGGCCAGGGCACGATGTTTGCGGCGGGGGGCTGTGAACCGCGATCAAGGAGAGGGTCTATGTCGACGAATTGGAAAACCGGTGATGCCGTGCAATGGCAAACGCCCCAGGGAAAAACCGAGGGAAAAGTGGTCCGCGTGTTGCATCGGCGCGAGCACGTCGATGGCCACACTTTCGATGCGAGTGCCGACGATCCGCGCTTCGAAGTGGAGAGTGCAAAGACAGGAAAGCGCGCGGTGCACAGAGGCGATAGTTTGCATGCGTTACGACGGTGACACGCACCGGCAATACCGGCCATCGACGGCAATCGATTCGATACGCGATGGTGCAATCAGGATCGCCATCCCCCGGGGAGGTAATGCCATAGACTGTCGAGCGGATTGTCTTTCGAGATAAGCGTCGCGTTTATTCCAGGCAGTCCGGGTCCGTCGCCCACGTGCTCCCGCTCGGTGAGCACCCAATCGCCCAACTTCGTCAGCGCGCTTTGTTCCGCCAGCGAGACAAACGCGAGGTCGCGCGGGCGCCAATTTTCACATGCTTGGGTAAAGCCATTCCAGTCGGCAACCAAGCCGTCTTGCACAAACCGCTCGGCGATCCGATCCGCGACGCTGCGGTCGACCTGCGCCCACTGTCGTTCTGTCGTGACGCCGAAGCGGGCGGTCAGCAGCGCTCGTACTTCCGGGCCCAGATGCCGTGTTTCCGGGGCGCCGGTTTCAAAGGCGACATTGGCCAATGCGCTGGCTAATGTGTCAGAAATCGCGGAATATTCCGGCGCCCATGTGATGAAGTTGAGCAAGCCCTCGCGCATCAGTAGCCAGTGCGAGTCGTCCAGATAAGATTCCAACGCGGCGGGCCAGTGTTCCGTCGGGAATGCCGCGCTCGGGCGGGCGTCTGCTCCCGTCGCACCGTCTCCCACGGGGGGATCGATATTCAGCGGTTCGTTCGAGTCGACACGGAGGGTAGCGTCGAGTGCTGCCATCGTGGCGAGGCGTCGCGCGATGCCGATATCGCATAATGCCAGCGTGCGCGATAGCGTTTGTTTCGTATCGGGCTGGTGCAGGGTTTTTGCCAAGATATCGAGCGCTTCCCTTATCGGCTGGATGTCGGTCTTCTGTACCCGCTCGGGGAAATGTTTCAGTTGCCGCGTCAGTTCGCGCAGCAAGGGGCACTGGCGCTCGAACGGCAGCGCCTGGATACGTTCGAGCGTGGCCGGAATATCGGCGACCGTTCGCGCACGCTGCACTATGACCCACGTCGTGCGGTGATGCGGAAAATAGGTGTTCAGCGTTGACTCGATCGACTTTCCCGTCAGACTAAGCGAGACGGCGTCACGCAGCGGGAGGGAGGCGGCAATGACGCTGAACACATCTGCGGGGAGCGCGAAACGGGGCACATCGGAGGATTCGACCAGGGCATCTGAGCTTGTCGCTTTGGATGCCGCGTCGCTTTCGGGCTGGTTTCCCGTTACCCGTGAATACAGGTTCGACAGCGACGTGGAGATGAAATCCATTGTCAGCCTCGGCGCAAAGGAGTGGAGTGCCACGCTGAGTAACGGTGATCTCGAATAGATTCCCTGGCATGGCGCGGGGTGGCGTTCGATATCGAGCTGAACGGATGCCTTGTGGGCGATGAGCGTGCGATCGGACTATCATGGCGTATGACGCTGCTCGACCATCCTTTGAAAGTGCGCCCTATGCCAGATGCTTTACATCCTGATGTTGTTGCCGTGTGGCCGCTGCTGCTCGGTGCCCCGTCCAGCCCCGCTGATCTATCGGTCGAAAAAATCAGGGCGATCGATCCGGTAAGCGAGGCGCGTCTGGTAGGCGCGCCCGAACCGGTCTTTAAAACCTGGGATCGCGTGCTGCAGACGGAAGCGGGCGGAATAGGCGCGCGCTGGTATCAGCCAACCGAAACAAACCCCACTTTACTGCTGGTGTATGTGCACGGTGGGGGCTGGGTCAAAGGCTCGTTGGATTCACACGATGTCTTATGCCGCGCCTTGGCGCTGCGCTCCGGCGCGTTCGTCCTGTCGATCGACTACGGCCTCTCGCCTGAAACCGCCTATCCCGGTGCGCTGGATCAAGTCTGTGCCGTATTAGCGAACGCATCGCAGCTGGCGGCCGATGAAGGCTTCGGCACGCTCCGCGTGGCGGCCGCGGGCGACAGTGCGGGCGGCCACTTGCTCGCGACCGCCACACATCGCCTGATCGAGGAAAATCAGCCGCTGCCGGAATCGATGGTGTATCTCTATCCCGTCACCGATGCATCGATGCGCGCGACAAGCTGGACGACGTTCGGCAGCGGCTATCCGCTGACCTACGACAGGATGAAGTGGTTCTGGGAGCAGTATGTCGGCAGCGACTTTGCCCGACTACAGGCGCGGGCGCGGGATCCCTTACTCTCGCCGCTGTATTCGGATCGCCTCGATCGCTATCCGCGTTCGATGGTGATCACGGCCAGATGCGATCCGCTGCGGGATGAAGGCGACGCCTTTGCCGATCGACTGAAAGAGGCGGCTGTACAGGTCGAGCACGTATCGGTGCCCGGACAAGTGCACGGATTTCTCCGGATGCGACAGGCCTTCACCGATCCCGAATGGGGCGTGGATGCGGTGATCCATCGGATCGCCGCGTTTTTGCGCTAACGGCTGCGCGCCGCTAGCGTCCTGCCATCAGGCAATCTTGCGCAGCCAGCCGCGCGTGTCCGCGGACACGCCGTGCTGCAGATTCAGCAGCGCTTCGCGCAGTTGCATCGTGACCGGGCCGTTTTCGAAATCGTTGATCGTCATCTCGAAACCGTTCGCCTTGGCTTTGCCCACCGGCGTGATCACCGCGGCGGTACCGCAGGCGAACACTTCCGTCATGCGACCCGCTGCCAGATCGTCGCGCCACTGCTGGACCGAGATCTTGCGCTCTTCGGTCTTAAAACCGAGGTCGCGGCCCAGTTCCAGCAGGCTGCGGCGTGTGACGCCCGGCAGCAGGGAGCCGGTCAGTTCCGGCGTGACCAGCGTGACTTGATCGCCGTCTTTGTAGACGAAGAACAGGTTCATGCCGCCCATTTCTTCGACATCGGCCCGATGCGCCGCATCCAGCCAGACCACTTGGTCGCAGCCGTGTTGCTCGGCCTGCGCCTGGGCCGCGAGGCTTGCGGCATAGTTGCCCGCGCACTTCGCTTCACCGGTGCCGCCGAGGGCCGCACGGACGTAGTCCTCGCTGATCCACACGGTCACCGGCTTCACGCCTTGCGCGAAGTAAGCACCCGCCGGCGATGCGAACAACAGGAAGAAGTACTCGTGCGACGGACGCACGCCCAGATAGGCATCCGATGCGAACATCAGCGGACGCATATAGAGGCTTTCGCCGACATTCGACGGCACCCACTTGCGATCGATCGAGATCAACGCATCGCCCGCTTCCAGGAAACGCTCCGGCGGCAAGGCAGGCATCGCCAGACGGGCGGCGCTGCGGTTGAAACGCTCGGCGTTTTGATCCGGGCGGAACGTGGCAATGCTGCCGTCCGGCTGGGCAAAAGCCTTATAGCCTTCGAAAATCGCCTGGCCATAATGCAGCGCCGACGTTGCCGGATCCAGCGACAGCGGGCCGTAGGCCTTCAATTCACCCTGTTGCCAGGCACCGTCACGGTACGGAATCACGACCATGTGATCCGTGAATACGCGGCCGAAACCCGGGCCCGTCGTACGGGCAACGCGTTCTGCGTCGCTCAGGATGTGGTCGGAAGGCGTGACGCGCAGCGTCGGAGTGGAGGCGATCATGGCAAGCGGTTTCTTGAAAACACGGAAAACCACGATCCTACCGAAAAATTAACAATTCAGCTTGGAATTTGCCTAGGCCGCGGATCGATGCGGTGGTTTAGCATGATGGATTGCCCCCTAATCCGAATCACTCAACCCGTGAGGCTTATGGAAAATCAGTGGCTCGCCTATGTCAAACGGCTCCAGGCAATCGCCTCCACCGGACTGCATTTTGCGGAAGGCGTGTTCGATCGCGAACGTTTCGAGGAGATCGCGGCAATTTCGAATGCGATGCTGGCAGATCTCGGCAGTGTTCCCATCGAACGTATCCCCGAGCTGATGCCGCCGATGGGCACTGCCTACGCCACGCCGATGGTGGAGGTACGCGGCGTCGTGATCGTCGACGGGAAGATCCTGCTGGTGCGTGAGAAATTCGACGGCCTGTGGACCTTGCCGGGCGGTTACGCCGATGTCGGACTGTCCGGCGCGGAAAATACCGCGAAGGAGGTGTGGGAAGAGGCGGGACTGCGCGTCGAAGTGAAATCGCTGATCAGCGTGCGACACAAGGCGAAAGGCGGCTATCGAGCCGATCCGCGGGATTTCTACAAACTGTATTTTCTGTGCGAATCGGCGCCGGGTGCGGTGCCGAAGATCGGTGTCGAGACGACCGATGTGGGGTTTTTCGCGCCGGACGCCTTGCCGCCGCTATCGGAGGGACGGACCATCGCCAGCGATATCACCGACGCTTTCCGTTTCGTTCGCGGCGAGATTACGACGACGATCTTCGACTGAGGGGAGCATGCCGGGCGCCAGCGCTTACGCGGCGAGCGCCCGGCATGACGCGCGCTTACTCTTCCGGGAAGAGCTGCGGCGTCTTGCGGGCGCGACGGGCCGATGCCCCCGGGCGACGGCCACGCTTGGCAGGTACCGGTGCGGCGTCCGCCGACGCGCCGGCGCTATCGCTGGCGTCGGCTTGTACGTCCGCCGAGCTGGCGGCAGCCGCAACGGTGCTCGGCGGCACGACGCTGGTCACGTCATTGGCCAGCGTATCCGCAGACGGCGCGGCCACTTCCAAGGCGGCGCCCGGCTGGGCATCGCTGTCCAATTCGAGCATTTCCGATACAACGGCACCTGCGCGCTTCGTACTCGTACGGCGTGCACGGCGGGCCGCCGACGCCTTGCCTGGACGGGGCGGTTCGGCGACCGACAACGCGTCGGCGTCGCGATCCGCATCCAGATAGTGCGCCGCCGGGGATGCGCTGACCGCATCCTGGTCGAATAGCCCAGCATCGGCAATCCGTGATGCCAGCGACGGCCGCGTATCCGGCAGTGCCTCGATCACCGGCGCGCCGTCGGAGAACGCATCCCCTGCATCGCCATAGGGCGCATCGATAATGGCAAGGACCGCATCCGACGCGTTCGACGGCTCCAACGCCGGCTCGGCGCGATTGCCGTCCACGTCCGACGTAAGGACCGTCGCGTCGCGGTTGCCGTCACGGTCGCGATCCCGATCACGGTCCCGGCCACGCCGACGTGACTTCTTCGCCGGGCGGTCCGTGTTGGCCGCCTCCGGGGCGCGCGCATCGGCGGCCGGGCCGGTACGTTGCACGTCGCTCGCTTCTTCTTCGGCGACAACCGGCGCGACGCTGTCGGGCACCGCGTTGCGGTCCGGACGTCCGCCGCGCGACGGCGTCTGTTGCGGCGCCTGCGCCGTTACCGGCGTGCTTTCTTCAAGGCGGGCGTTCTGCTCCTGCCCGCTGCGGAAAACGAAGGTACCGGACTTTTCATCACGGCCCACTTCGAATAGTCCACGCGCCTGCGCTTCGTCGAGCAAGCTGCCGAAGGCCCGGAAACCGAAATAGGATTCGTTGAAATCCGGCCGGCGACGCTTGATCGCTTCCTTCAGCACCGATGCCCAGATCTTGTTGCTGTCGCCACGCTCCGACACCAGCGCATCGAAGGTCTCGACGGCGAGTGCGAAGGCTTTTTCCTTGCGCGCCTCCACTTCCGGCGAATCCTGCTTGCCCGGCTTCTGACGCGGCAAGCGCTCTTCGTCGTTCTTGCGGGTGGCGGCGTCGCGCTTCGCTTGCGCGCGCTGTTGTTCGCGCACCAGATCGTCGTAGAAAATGAATTCGTCGCAATTGGCGACCAGCAGGTCCGACGTCGAATTCTTGACGCCGACGCCGATCACTTTCTTCGCGTTTTCCCGAAGTTTCGAGACCAACGGCGAGAAATCGGAGTCACCGCTGATGATGACGAAGGTATCGACGTGCGACTTTGTGTAGCAAAGATCCAGCGCATCGACGACCAGGCGGATATCGGCGGAATTTTTGCCGGTCTGGCGGACGTGGGGGATTTCGATCAGTTCAAAGCTGGCTTCATGCATCGCGGCCTTGAACCCTTTGTAGCGGTCCCAGTCGCAGTAGGCTTTCTTTACGACGATGCTGCCCTTGAGCAACAGCCGTTCGAGCACGGGCTTGATGTCGAATTTCTCGTATTTCGCGTCACGTACGCCGAGGGCGACGTTTTCGAAATCGCAGAAAAGCGCCATGCTGACGCTGTCATTGGGTAAAGCCATGAATGCTCCAAGCGCGTGCACGATGCACGCGTTGCGTAAATAAGGTCAAGACGCGGTTGCCACGGCCCGGCCCGGATATCCCGGCGCCGCCCTGGTCATTGCCGCCGCCGGCGTCGAAGGGATCGCTCGGCGGACATAGCAAACCTTTTGATTATAGGGTATTCGCGCGTCTTGACCACGCATTCAGGGTGCCGGGTTCGGCTGCTTCTCGTGCAAGGCCTCGATCGCGGCGAGGATATCGTCGGTCAGCGTCAGGTCGGCGCTGTCGATGTTCTCCTTCAACTGCGCCAACGACGTCGCGCCGATCAGGTTGCTGGTCGTGAACGGACGGCTGTTGATGAAGGCCAGCGCCATTTTCGCCGGCGACAGGCCGTGCTGCTTGGCCAGCGCGACATAGGCGCTGATCGCGGCGACCGAATGGGGCTTGCTGTAGCGCGCAAACCGCTCATACAACGTGATGCGCGCGCCGTCCGGACGAGCGCCGTTTTCATACTTGCCGCTCAGCCAGCCGAAGGCGAGCGGCGAATACGCCAGCAGACCCACGCCGTCGCGATGCGTGAATTCGGACAAACCGGTCTCGAACGTCCGGTTCACGAGGCTGTAAGGATTTTGGATGCTGACGATTTTCGGCAGATTCAGCTTTTCCGCCGCACGCAGGAATTGCGCGACACCCCACGGCGTTTCATTCGAGACGCCGATATGGCGAATCTTGCCGGCCTTGACCAGCTCGGCCAGCGCCGTCAGCGTTTCCTCGATCGGCACCGAATACGCGTCTTCCACCCACGGATAGTTCGAGCGGCCGAACGTCATCGTGCTGCGGTCCGGCCAATGCAACTGATACAAATCGACGTAATCCGTCTGCAGCCGTTTCAGGCTGCCGTCGATGGCCTGTTGCAGATTGGCACGGTCGAATTGATTCGCATCGCCGCGAATGTGCTTCGGGTTGTGCGGCTGGCGCGCGGGCCCGGCGATTTTCGTGGCCAGCACGACCTTGCTGCGCTGCTCCGGATGCTTGGCCAGCCACGTCCCGATGTACTGCTCGGTGCGACCTTGCGTTTCAGGGCGCGGGGGCACCGGATACATTTCCGCTGCATCGATCAGCGTGACGCCGCGGGAGACCGCGTAGTCGAGTTGCGCATGGGCATCGGCTTCCGTGTTCTGCTCGCCCCAGGTCATCGTACCCAGACCGATCACACTGACGTCGATACCGCTGTCACCCAGTTTTCTGTATTCCATTCGCATTGTCCTTGGTCAACGTCCAGGCATCCGAAAAACACGCCGTCGAGGCGCGCCAACGACAGCGCACCTATGACAGACGGAGAGAGCCGGCAAGAGCCGTACGCTATCACATCCGCCGTCGATGCGCGTTGTGCGCTACTATCGTTTGGCTGGAGAAGACGCTGGTGTTGATGGCGATTGCTGTTCTAAAAAACATACCTGGAGAAAGCATGTCGATCGAATCATTGCGCTTTGCCCGTTTGTCCCGTAATACGTTGCTGGCTTCGGCGCTGGCCGTTGCGACGCTCGCCGCGCCGGTCGCGGCCATGGCGAAAACGGTGCATTTCAGCTCGACCCTGACAGCGGCAAATGAAGTGCCGCCGCATCAGACGGACGGCACGGGGACGGTAACGGCTAGCTACGATACGAAGAGCAAGTCGTTCACCTATGACATTACCTATGACAAGCTGACTGGACCGGCAACGGCCGCCCACTTTCATGGGCCGGCACTGGCGGGCGTGAATGCCAAGCCCGTGATTCCGATTGCCGCCGATGCGCTGGCAAGCCCTATCAAGGGCAGCAAAACGTTGACGGCGGAACAGGCCAAGGATCTGCTGGCGGGGAAGTGGTACTTCAATGTGCACACCGCAGCGAATCCGGGCGGCGAAATTCGCGGTCAGATCGAGAAGTCGAAGTCCTGATCGCGCGACGGCTCCCCGTCCGCTCGGGCGGGGAAGCCGCTTTACGCAATGGTTAATCGACCTTGGCGCTGCCCAGGTCGGCACCGGTGATCGGATTCGCGGTCGGATCCGATTTGGTACGCGCCGCCAATGCGTCGAGGGCCGCGACATCGTCCGCCGAGCCATTGACGGAGGCGGTGCCGGGTCCGCCGTCCACCGCCGGCGTCGGCGATTCGACGAACTCCCAGTCATCGCCGCTATTCCACGATCCGGCCACATCGTCGCCGGATGACATATTGAAATACACGCTGGTGAACTCTGGCTTGCCCGGCAACTTGCCTTGCGGGAAGTTCGGCTGAATCGCGTGCAATGCTTTCTCGAATGACTTTTGATGCGCGATTTCCCGCGTCATCAAGAAGCCGAGTGCATCCTTGATGCCGGCATCTTCGGTCACGTTGATCAGTCGCTCGTAGACGATCTTCGCACGCGCTTCGGCGGCGATGTTCGAGCGCAAATCCGCCGTCGGCTCACCGATCGTATCGATATAGGCAGCCGACCAAGGCACGCCCGCGGAGTTGGTCAGCGCCGGGCCGCCGCCATAGAGCAGCGACGTGGTGTGCGAGTCGTTGCCGCCGCCGGTCATCGAACGGTATAGCGTCGCTTCGCTTTCGACCGCCTCGGCAAGCTGACCCTTCGCGCCCTTGTTCAACATCGCGACGATCGACCCGATGATTTCCAAGTGGCTCAATTCCTCGGTCGCGATATCGAACAGCAGGTCCTTACGGCCGGGATCGTCCTCGGCGACCGCCTGTGTGAAGTAACGGCACGCCGCGGCCAACTCGCCTTGCGGTCCACCGAATTGTTCCAGCAGCAGGTTTGCAAGCCCCGGATTCGGGCCGGCGACGCGAACGGTGTATTGGAGACGCTTGTTATGGATAAACATTGTGGGGGTGCTCCGCTCATTGATGTCGTGTGGACAGGCGGTCGGCAGTCGGGCCTGCTTCGACAGACCGATTCGTCGACCGATGTCGGCAGCGTTCACCTGGTGGCTGTTGTGGCGCGCAGCGTGAGGGGTGCCAAGGAGGCCTCGGGGTGAGGCGTCCTTGCCATTGACTCAGCACGTGCCGTTCCCGCGCTGCGGTATCGCCGGGAAATTGCCGAATCGATCTCGAAAAAGAGCGAGGCCGCGTGACAGCGGCCTCGGGAAGCGGGGTGCGACGGCTCAGCTTTGTTCGCTGACTTCGCCTTGCATTTGCTGGAGAAGATAAAGGCGCTGGTAAATGCCGCTATCGATTGCCATCAACGTTTCATGGTCGCCGGCTTCGGCGATGCGCCCGTGATTCAAAACGACGATGCGGTCCGCGCGGCGGATCGTCGACAGACGGTGGGCAATCGAAATCATCGTTACCTTTCCATGGAGCGCCTCCAACGCGCGCTGCACCGTCTGTTCGGTTTCGCTGTCGATATGCGAGGTGGCCTCGTCGAGCAGCAGGATTTTCGGTTTGCCGGCCAAGGCGCGCGCGATCGCGATCAGTTGTTTTTGCCCGCTCGACAGCCGACCACCATTTTCGCCCATATCGGTCGCATAGCCCTGTGGCAATGCCATGACCAACGCATGGGCGCCGGCGGCCTTGGCGGAGGCTTCGATCTGCGCATCGCTCAGGCCGCGGCCCATATCGATGTTTTCCCGCACGCTGGCGGCAAACAGGAAGGGGTCCTGCGGTACCAGGCCGACGCCGGCGCGGAAGGCCGCATCGCCGATCGTGCGCAAATCCTGTCCATCGACGCTGATTGTGCCGTGCTGGGCTGCATAGAAGCGGAGGAGGAGCGAGAGCATCGTCGACTTTCCGCTGCCGGTATGCCCGACGATGCCGTAGAACGCTCCTGCCGGAATGTTCAGGACGACGTCGTGCAGCACCGGATGCGCCGCGTCATAGCCGAATGTGACGTGGTCGAAATGCACGGCACCGCCTTGCATGTTCTCGACATCGCCGACGAGCGGACCGTTTGCCGCTGCTCCTTCTAACGCGAACGCCGACGCCGACACGATTGCCGGCGGCAGCGCTTCCTCGAGCAAGCCGTTGACACGCGCCGCCGCGACGACGGCCTGTTGCAACTGGCTGAATTGCATCGTGATCTGGATCAACGGTTCGACGACCCGCGCGATATAGCTGACGAAGGCATAGAGGATCCCGACCTGTGCGCTCGACATGGTCTGCAAGCCGAAGCCGTACAGCACGACGACGAGAATCAACACGTTCAACAAGTCGAGCGCCGGGCGCAGCAGCCAGGCATTGACGACCAGTTCCGCGCGCCGCGCCTGATACTGCGCATTATTCGTCGTGACGAAGCGCTGAGTGAATCGGCCCGCCGCATTGCTGGCCTGCACGATCGGCATGCCGGCAATCGATTCGCCCATTTGTGCATTGATATCGCTGCGCAACTGCCGCGCGCGGGCCACCGACGGTGCGCTCCACCGCTGATACAGCCAGACGATCAGCACCATCGCCGGCACCAGCATCAGGACGATCAGCATCAGCCGCCAGTCGAGCCAGGCCATTGCCAGCAGCGCGCCCAGTACGACGATGCAACTGTCCAGCATCACGAACAGGACTTGCACATAGAGCGCTTTGACCGATTCGGTGTCGTTCGTCACCCGACTGACCAATTGCCCGGTGATCGCCTTATCGAAGAACGCCATCGGCAAGCGCATAACGTGGCCATAGACCTGCTCGCGCAGACGCCGGACCGAGCGCATTGCCACGCCCGCCAGCCGCGTCAATTGGAAATAGCGGATCACGCCGGCCAGACAGGCGCTCACGGCACCGAGCGTCAGCAGCATGATGATCGGTGTCCAGGCCAGCCGGTGCGGCAAAAGATAGGTATCGATGAAACGCTTGCCGAGAAGCGGCGACAACGCCTCCAACAGCGCCGCGGCGGTGAGCCAGGCGGTGCCGAGCAGGATATGCCGACGCTCCGGTGCGGCGGCGCGCCTTAAAAGCGCGAATGCGGCGCGGCGTTCGCTGCGGGCATTGCCGGTATCGGTCGTCACGTTCGGTGTTTCCGTGGTGTCAGATGGCATCGAGACTGGCCTCTAGCTGCTGGTAACGCCATTGGCGAGCGTACCAACCGTCCCGTTCCAATAAGGCGGCGTGATTGCCGTGCTCGATGATGTGCCCCTCGTGACGGCTTTCGACGCCGCCCAGGACGATGATGTCGTCGGCGTCGGCCACCGCGGACAGGCGATGGCTGACGATCAGCACGGTGCGGCCACGGCGTGCGTCGCGCAGATGTTGCAGGATCTGCGTCTCGGTGCCGGTATCGACGGCGGACAAGGCATCGTCGAGTAGCAGCAGCGGCGCATCGGCAAGCAAGGCGCGGGCGATGGCGATGCGCTGGCGTTGACCGCCCGACAGCGATACGCCGCGCTCGCCCACGGGGGTGCGATAGCCTTGAGGCAAACGCAGGATATCGTCGTGCACGGCGGCCAGCCGGGCGACGCGCTCGATCTCGTCCTGCGGCGCGTCGGGGCGCGCGAGTGCGATATTGTCGGCGACGGAGGCGGAGAACAGGAAAGGTTCCTGCGGCACCCAGGCCATTTGCTCTCGTAGTGCCTGGAGCGAATAGCTCGCCAGTGGCTCCCCCTGCCAGAGAATGTCGCCTTGTTGCAGGGGATAGTGGCGCAATAACAGACGGAGCAGGGTCGACTTACCAGCCCCCGTCGTCCCGACGATGCCGAGCGTGCTGCCCGCCGCGACGGAAAACGAGACATCGTTGATCGCGGCGCGCGGTTGGTCGGCGTAACGGAACGTCAGCGCATCGAACCGCAAGGCCGCCGGGGCCGTCGACGCTTGGCCTTGCGCGGCGCGCTCGCGTTTGCCGTCGTCGCGGACCTCGGATTCGGCGGAAAGGAGCGGATTCAAGCGGGTCCAGGCGGCGCGTCCGCGCTCGATCAGCGACAGCACCCAGCCGGCGGCGAACATCGGCCAGATCAGCTGTCCCAGATACATGCTGAAGCTGGTCAAGCTACCGATGGTCATCTGCGCGGTCCAGACCAGATAGCCGCCGTATGCCAGCGTGATCGTCGTGGAGGCCGTCAGCGCGATGCCGATGAGCGGCGAAAACGCCGCTTCCCAGCGTTGGGCCTCGAGATTGCTGTCGGCCGCATCGCGGGCCAAGCCGGCCAATACCTGCTCATTATGCGATTCCAGGCCCAAGGCGCGGACCGTACGCACGCCACTCAGCGTTTCCTGCACATGGTCGTTCAGTTTACTGAATCGGCCCAAAGAATCCCGCCACGCGTGGTGGATGCGGTTCGAGATCAGATAGAAGCCGAACGCCATGAAGGGAAAGGGCAGCAATGCGGCAAGACTGAGTCGCCAGTCGATGCCGCCGGTCATCATCGCGACCACCAGGATCAGCGTCATCGAGCCATCGAAACCGGCCAGCAGGGCCTCGCCGGCCGACATTTCGACCGCGTCGATGTCATTGGTGGCTCGCGCCATCAGATCGCCGGTACGGTGCCGATGGAAAAATCCCGGGCTTTGCTCGGAAAGGGTCCGATAAATGCGCTCGCGCAGCGACGTGCCCAGCCGATAGGCGGCGGCGTACAGCGTAATGCGCCAACCCACGCGGAGGAAGTAGATCGCGAGCCCCATCGCCAGCAGGATCGCCAGATCGCCCAACAACGTGGAAAAGCCGAGGCGGTGCGCAACCAGTGCGTCGATGATCCGACCCACCATGCGCGGGATCATGACGCTGAGGACTGCGACGCCCGCGAGCATGACGGCGGACGCGGCGTAGGGGCGCCAATGCTGGCGCGTGAAGGTCGCCAGAAGGCGTAACAAGGACATGGATTGCATAGAGGCGCTGTTGCGGCAGCGCTGGGATAAAGCCGGCACCGAAGCGGGCCCTGCGGGCAGATTGTCCCGTTGGCCGCACGTCGGCCCAGGGGCGCCCGAGGCGCCAGTCAGCCTGCCGTAAGTCGACCGCTAGTGTAGCGGACTCGGATGACAGGCGCTTCGCGGCGCATTAGCCCCCGTCAGCGAAGGGTCGGTGGCGGCACGAGCGTATCGGGCGTGCCGGCGTGGGCGGCAGCGTGCCGGCTCGGATAGCCCGGCTGTACGCGAACCCAGCGCCGACGCGCCCGCTCCAGCGGCTGGTCGACGACATAATAGACCAGCAAGGACAGGGCGACGATGACGACCAGCAGTAGCGGTAACCAGGGCAGACGGGCCGCTGTGCCGGCCGGCAACAGTCCACGGCCATGCACGGCCAGCAGGACGATCCCGTGAATTAGATAGACCTCGTACGACAGCGCACCGAAAAGGCGGTCGAGACGGGCCCGATCGATCCGTCGCCATGCGCTCACCGGGCCGGCAGCGGACGTCGTCGCCGATGCCGCGCTGCTCGCCACCGTCTTGCCGGCTGGGCGGACGCGGGTGGTCGTCATCGCATAGGGCAGCAGCGCGACCGCGATCAGCAGATTCGCGAAGGTGTTGAAGTAGGACATGACGCCGTAATTGCTGCCGAAGAACATTACGCCGCGTAAAGGATGGATGGCGGCGCAGATCGCCAGGATGGCTAAGGCGACGGCGGCGCCGCCCTGTACCTGGGCCGACGAGAAGTGCCAGTCGCGCCGTGCCACCCAGGCCCCGGCGACAAAAAATGCCAGGTAATCGGGCAATACGCCGATCGTCGAATCGTCGCCGCGATAGGCGAGCAGCATATGTAACAAACCCAGGGCACAAACGACGAACAGCAGCATCGGCCCGAGGCGGCCGCCGACGGTTTTTTGACTGGCGTCACCGCGTGCGGCGGGCGCCACGCCATGCGGGATGTCCGATGCCGGCTTGGGCGACCAGGCCCGGTCCAATAGCCAGATGACCAGCGGCGCCACGACATAGAACTGCAGTTCCACGTCGATCGACCACAGTGGCGCAATCACGCGCCAGGCCGGCGTGATCGTCGCATAGCCGAAAAGCAGCACGTGCGACAGATAGTAGTGGAGCACGGCAACGGTGCCTGTTGCGGAAGCGGCGCTGGCGGCCGTATCCGCGCCAGCGCCCGACGCGGGTGTCAGCGAGGGATGCGGCAAGGCGATCCAGCCGCAGGCGGCGCAGAACAACATCAACGCCAGCGCCGCATAAAACACGGGGAAAATGCGCCAGATCCGGGAGAGATAGAAGGTGCGGATCGGACGCGCGACATGCCGGTATTCCGCATGCCACATTCGGTCGATCCAATAGCCGCTCAACGCGAAGAACAGAAAGACTGCCGACGCGCCCAGCTTCAACGGCGTCGTGTGCGTGACGAACACGATGAAGGCGAGCCAGAGGCGGAAGGCGCCTGGTGCGAGGACGGGCAGTGTGAAACGCATGAACGGCACCTCTCGATGCACTGCGGTTGGACTAGCGGCCGGGCGGCGCCGAGCCAGAAATAGCATAACAGGCGTTCGAAAATGCCGTGTTCCGTCGCGTATTGGCAGTTAAATCGGCGTGAGGTGCGTGAGGTGCGTAAGGTGCGTGAGATGCGTAAGGTGCGTGAGGTGCGTAAGGGAGGGCGCTAGGGGCGGCAGCGTGATGCGTCAGGCGGCAGCGCGACCGACACGTGCCGCGCGCGCTTCCTCGGCGGCCAGACGCGCACGCGCCACCGGCAACAGGTCGCGGCCATAGGTCAGCGCGTCTTCCAGCGGATCGAAGCCGCGGATCAGGAAGGTGGTGATGCCGAGCCGGTAATACTCGACTAGCGCTTCGCTCACCTGTTCCGGCGTCCCGACGAGGCCGGTCGAATTACCCGCGGCCTTGGTCAACGCCGCCATCCCGGTCCAGAGCCGCTTGTCGACGACGGTGCCTTGCGATGCGGCTGCCAGCAGCCGTTGCGAGCCCGCGTTTTGCGGGTCCTGCGGCCGACGTGTGAAATTCGGCGAACGCGTGACGACTTGCTTGGCTTGTTCGAGGATCGCGTCGGCGCGGGCCCAGGCGGCCTCTTCCGTCGCGGCGACGATCGGGCGCAGCGACAGACTGAAACGGATTTTGTCCTGGCGTCCATATCGCGCCGCCGCGGCCTTCACGCGGCCGAGCAGTTCGGCGACCTGCGCGAGCGATTCGCCCCACAGGGCATAGACATCCGCATGCTTGCCCGCCACTTCGATGGCGGCGTCCGACGCGCCCCCGAAATACACCGGCAAATGCGGCAGATCGGCGCGCGGTACCGGGCGAATCTGCGATTTATGGCCCTTCACTTGATAGAACTCGCCTTGATGATCGAACGGCGTCTCGCGGGTCCAGGACTGTTTCACGACGTCCAGATATTCATCGGTGCGGCGGTAGCGTGCCGCATGATCGAGAAAGTCGCCATCGCGTTGCTGCTCGGTGTCGTCGCCACCGGAAATGATATGCACGGCCAGGCGCCCATCGCCGAAATGATCTAGCGTCGCGAGCTGACGTGCCGCCAGTGTCGGCGCGACAAAGCCGGGGCGGTGGGCAAGCAGGACGCCGAGGCGCTTCGTTCGGTTCAACACATACGAGGCAATCTGCGCGCCATCGGGCGAGGCGCTCGAGTGCGCGATCAGCACACGGTCGAACCCCCCGTATTCATGGGCCTGCGCGACGGCGCCGATGTACGGCACATTCAAGGTCGGCCCTTGCGGCAGATGGGTTTCGCTGGACTCTTGGTGACTGACGTAACCGATGAATTCGATGCTCATGCGTGTTCTCCGAGAAGACTTTCCATGCGGGGACGACCGTCCCGTCCGCTCACGATAGCGGGCACGCGCGGTGAATCGCAAACGAGCATTTCCGATAAGGATATGAAGAAATCGCTTCTATCGATCTTAGAAATGCTTCTTTGGGATGCCGCGAAGCGGCATCTAGCATGTGAGGTCCACCACCTGCTCCGGTTGTGCCGGAATCGAGATCCATGTCGAAGCCACTGATCCAGCTGCTCCCGTCGTACCGTTCGCCGCAGATCCAACGCCCTTTCGCCAATACCGACGCGCAGGCAGGCGCCGATGCGGCCGCGATGGGTTGCCGCGAGCCTGGACGCCGGGCGTGGTTGCGGCAGGCGGCGTCCCTCGGGGCCTTGGCGGCGGCCGGCGGCATGCCCTGGCAGGCGTGGGCGGCAACGGCCGCGCCCGGGCCTGCAGGACAGGTATCGGATGCGGCGTTGAAGAATGTGACCTTGCGTGTCGGCGACCAGACCGGCGCAACGCGCGGTTTCCTGGAAGCCGCCGGCTTATTGAAAAACGTGCCTTACAAGATCGAATGGTCGGTCTTTCCGACCGCGGCCGCCTTGCACGAAGCGCTAAAAGCGAACGCGACCGATATCGGTTCGGCGAACGATTCACCGACTGTCACGGCGATTGCCGGCGGCTCGACGGTGCAGGTCGTATCGGCATGGCAGCGTCTGCGCGCCACCGATACGTCCTTGCTGACGCCACACGGCAGCAAGATTCAGTCGTTGCAGGCATTGCGCGGCAAAACCATTTCGCCCACGACGCGCGGCAGCGTCGGCCATTTCCTGGTCGTCGGTCTGTTGGAGAAGGCCGGCATTCCTCTGGACGATGTGAAATTGGCGTTCCTCGCGCCCACGGATGCCAGCGCCGCGTTTGCAAGCGGCAGTATCGACGCCTGGTCCACCTGGGGCGTTTTCCGCGCGCGGACCGTCGGCGTGTTGCACGCGCAGATCCTCGACAACGGTGCGAGCGTGAACTCCGGGCTGCTGTTGCTGAGCGCGCATCCCGACGCGCTGAAGGATCCCGCCAAGGTGGCGGCCATCGCCCATTACTCGCGACTGCAAGATCAGGCGTATGCGTGGGGTCGGGCAAACCGCGCCGGCTATATCGATTGGTTCAAGCAGTTCTCGAAGCAGGATGAGCAAGTTGCGGCGGGCACCTACGAGGATTCGGTCGGCTATCAGCGTCAGCCGATCGCCACAGGCGTCCAGCAACGGGTCGATGAAACCTACAAGACCTGGATCGGCGCGGGGTTGTTGAAACCCGGTGTCGATCTGGCCAGCCACCTCTATCATGGGGTAACGGTATGAGTGCAGATCCACAACGTTTGTCGGTTGGAGGCCGCGCTGTCGCGTCGCCGCACGAGAGGGCGACTGGCGGTCGTGCGCGGCAGGCCGCGACGACGCGTGCCGCGTCGGCGGAGACAGTGCGTCTGCGCTCCGCCGGCACGCGGCGCGGTGCGTCGTCGGCGTCGCCTGCCGCAACGTCCGCGCGGCCCGCCTCGGCCTGGCAGCGGCTGCCTCGGCCTTTGCGCCGAACGCTGGGACCGGCCGCATTGCTCGCGATTTGGTGGGTGCTGTCCGCCACCGGTGTGCTGCGCCCCGAAGTCCTCGCCGGGCCGCCGGCGATCTTGTCGGCTGCCGTGTCGCTGTGGCAGGGGGGCGATCTGCCGACGGCGCTGTTGGTATCGCTGCATCGGGTCGCGCTCGGCTTGGGTCTAGGCGCCGCCGCAGGGATCGGATTGGCCTTGCTCTGCGGCTTGTCGCGGGTGGCCGAGGATCTTGTCGATCCCCCGATGCAGATGCTGCGTACGGTGCCGCATATCGCCTTGATCCCGTTGCTGATCATCTGGTTCGGTATCGGCGAGACGCCGAAGATCACGCTGATCGCACTGGCCAGTGCGTTTCCGCTCTATCTGAACGTCTATGCGGGTATTCGAAATGTCGATAACAGTTTGATCGAAGCGGGTCGGATGCTGGAGCTATCCCGGTTCCGGATGATCGCCCTGATCGTGTTGCCGGGCGCCTTGCCGAATCTGCTGACGGGGCTGCGCTATGCGCTGGGTGCCAGTTGGCTGGCGTTGGTGTTCGGCGAGCAGATCAATGCGACGGCGGGTATCGGATATCTGCTGAGCAATGCGCGCGATCTGTTCCAGACCGACGTGATCATTGTCTGTTTGATCGTGTATGCCTTGCTGGGATTGGCGGGCGACCTGATCGTTCGCGGGCTCGAATCGCGTCTGCTGGACTGGCGCCCGGCGTTTGGCGGCAACTGAGCGCGTGCCGCGAATTCGCGAATCGACTGGCGGCGCTGCGACGCCCTTCATGATGAGATGCACATGACACAAGATCTGACAAACACGCAAGACCTGCCCGGTGCCGACGCGAATGTCGTCCGGGTACGCGGGCTGACCCGACGGTTCGGTGACCGGGCGGTCATCGACCAACTCGACCTCGATATCGCCGATGGCGAGTTCGTCGCGCTGGTGGGGCGCTCCGGGTGCGGCAAGAGCACCTTGTTACGCGTCCTGGCGGCGCTGGACGATGCCGACGATGGCGAAGTGACCGTGCCGCGTCGGCGCGCGGTGGCGTTTCAGGCGCCGCGCTTGATCCCATGGCTAAAGACGGCGCGGAATGTGGCGCTGGGCGATGTGAGCGGTGGGAGCGCCGACGAACGACGTCGTCGCGTGGCCGATGCCTTGGCGGAAGTCGGCCTCTCCCATCGCAGCGACGTCTGGCCACGCGTGCTGTCCGGCGGCGAAGCGCAACGCGCCTCGTTGGCGCGGGCGCTGCTGCGTCAGCCCAAGTTGCTGCTGTTGGACGAGCCTTTCGGCGCGCTCGATGCATTGACGCGCGGCAATGCGCAGCGCCTGGTGAGCCGACTTTGGCGCGCGCACGACTGTGCGGTATTGTTGATCACTCACGACATCGATGAAGCCTTGCTGCTGGCGGATCGTGTCCTGGTGATGGAAGCCGGACGGATCGCGCATCAGGTACGCGTCGATCTGGGGCGCCCGGAGGATCGCGACGTGACGGCGCCGGGTTTTGGCGTCTTGCGGCGTAACCTGCTCGATTGGCTGGGCGTGGAGGAAAGAGCGCCTGACGTCCATGCGCATGCCGCGTGAATGAAATCGAATTGAATCGAGGAGAGAGGGATGGGTACGCAGCGTGATGTAGCGGAGGCCCGCGACGCGGGGCAAGATAGCGAGACGACAGGCGCGACCGTGCCGGCCGCATCGTTCCGCCGCTTTATCGAGACGCTGACCGGCTTGGTATCGGAATACGATGCCAGTCAGGAGGCCACCTTGGTGTCACGGGGTGGCGACGCGTTACGGGAACTGGTGGCCAGCGATGACTGGCTGCCCGACGCGTATGCGCAACCGTCGCCGGAGCGATATCAGCAGTTTCTGCTCTATCGCGATCCGTCGGCACGCTTTTCAGTGGTCAGTTTTGTGTGGGGCCCGGGGCAACGTACGCCGATCCACGACCACACGGTATGGGGCCTGATCGGCATGCTGCGCGGTGCGGAAGTCTCGACTGGTTTTGCGCGGTCCGCATCCGGCGATGTTGTCCCTACCGGGGAAGACGTCACGCTGCAGCCCGGCGCGGTCGAAGCGGTATCGCCGACAATCGGCGATATTCATCGCGTGGCGAATCTCCACGACGACGCCGTGTCGATCAGCATCCACGTCTACGGTGCCGATATCGGGCAGGTCGAGCGATGGGTCTATCCGGAAGGCGGCGGCGCGCCCAAGCGCTTCGTGTCCGGCTATTCCAACGGTGCGCTTCCGGCTTTGCTGGTCTAAGGACGCGTCAGTGCGAAGATCCGATCATTGCGCTTAATCGTGTCGGCTATCAGTGTCGGGGCAATGCCCCCAACGTAAAAAAGCCCTTGAAACGTCTTCCGACGTTTCAAGGGCTTTTTTAGCGGGTCGCTATAGCGAAATCAGGGATTCACGCCGATGACCTTCGTCGCACCGGCTTGCACCGTCGCAGTTTGGGCCGGCATCGACAGGCCCTTCGTCGACATCGTCACCGGGACGTCCGGCATCGTCGTCGCTGCGGTCGGCTGCACTTGAGGCGTCTTCATCTGGCGGACGGCCGCGGCGGCTTCCGGTGTCAGATTCTGGTGATCGAGCTGCAATTCGAACGAGACACGCTGCGCCTTCTGTCCTTGCGCTGCATCGGCATGCAATTCGCTCAGGCGACGCTCGTACCAGTTGGTCACGCAGGCGGCGTCATGGCAGTTCTTCTGGCGCCATTGCCATTGCGCCACACGGCTGTCTTCCAATGCCTGACGATCCGGCGTCACGTCCATCGCATGCTTGTAAGCGGCGGACAACTGGTCGTCGAGGCGGGACAGGTAAGGCGTCTCGCACACGACTTTTTCCGAGAAGGACTGGCCTTTCTTGCAATCGAAGCTAGCGGCGTGAGCCGACAGGCTGGCACCAGCGGCCAGAACCAACGCGGCGCCCACGGCGCGGCGGATCAAAGCACCGCCATTGGCGGGCGAGCGAAGGAGAGTCGAGCGTTGCACTTGGATTCCTCATATTCGGTTTGGAGCGCGATGCTGCCAGACGTATAGTCGCTGCCGCAGCCTTAATCTCATCGACCGAATACTGGCGCCTTTTCCGCCATTCCTTACGAATCCTTTCCTGATGCGAGGCGGCCTGTCCCGCTTCCTGCACGCGTCGGCGCACGGCGCGATAATGGTTTGAAGACTTTTGCAGAATTCGCGCGTCAGCGGAGATATCGCCCAAGGCCGGCGCGCGCATGCCAATCGAAAGAGGAGTCAATGATGTCAACCGCACAAGCCAAGCCAGGCTATGACAAGCCGTTGTATATCCTGCCGTTCGACCATCGGTCGTCTTATATCAAGGGCATGTTCTCGCTAAAACCGCCGCTCACCGACGAGCAGCACGCCAAGGTAGCCGACAGTAAGCAGTTGATTTACGAAGGTTTTAAGGTCGCGCTGAAGCAAGGCGTTGCTGCCGGCGCCGCCGGTATCCTCGTCGATGAAGAGTTCGGCGCCGATATATTGCAGGATGCGGCGAAGCACGGTTTCCTGACGGCCGTGTCCACCGAGCAGAGCGGTAGCGAAGAGTTCGACTTCGAGTACGGGGAAGCGTTCGGCGCGCACCTCGATGCGGTGAAACCGACTTTTGCCAAAGCGCTGGTCCGCTATAACCCCGAAGGTGACGCGGACATGAATGCGCGGCAAACGGCGCGCCTCAAACGATTGTCCGACTTCTGCATCGAGAAAGGTTTGCCTTTCATGTTCGAGTTGCTGGTGCCGGCAACCGACGCGCAACTGGCCTCGGTCGGCGGCGATAAGGATGCCTTCGACGAGAAGCTGCGGCCCACGCTGATGCGTCAGGCGATCGAGCGTTTGCAGGACGATGGGGTCGAGCCCGCCATCTGGAAGATCGAAGGGTTGGACAGTAAGACGGATGCCGCGATGATCGTCAAGAGTGCCCGCCGCGACGGTCGCGACCGCGTGGGATGCATCGTGCTGGGACGGGGTGCCGATGCCAAGAAAGTGGGATTCTGGCTGAAGACCGCCGCCAGCGTCCCGGGCTTTACCGGTTTCGCCGTGGGCCGCACCAGTTTTTGGGATGCCGTTGCCGGCTATGAAAAGAACACGCTGTCGCGGGAGGAAGCCGCAGCGAAGATCGGCACGCAGTACCGCGAGTGGGTGCAGACTTTCGAAGCCGGTTTGAAGTAAGGCGTCTACTTTTCCCCGCCTAGATTTTTTGGCACATCTCCATCGCCGGCACGGTATCGTCGTGCAAGCGGCGGACGATCCGTGCCGGCACGCCGGCCACCGTGCAATGCGGCGGTACCGGCGACAGCACGACACTGCCGGCAGCCACTTTGGCGAATGCCCCGATCTCGATATTCCCTAGCACGGTTGCGCCGGCGCCAAGCATGACGCCATCGCGCACCTTCGGGTGCCGGTCGCCGCATTCCTTCCCCGTGCCTCCGAGCGTGACGTTCTGCAGCAGCGAGACATCGTCGCCCAATACCGCTGTTTCACCGATGACGATGCCGGTGGCGTGGTCGAACATCACGCCGCGCCCGATACGGGCGGCCGGATGAATATCGACGCCAAAACGAAGCGACGCGTCGTTCGTCAGCGTCAGGGCGAAGCCGGTGCGACCGGCATGCCACAAGCGGTGCGCGACCCGTTGTGTCTGCAGTCCGTGAAACCCTTTCTGGTTCAACACGACCTGGAGTGGCGACGGCGAGCTGGGATCGCGACCGATGACGGCGGCGATGTCGCGGGTGGCGGCGGCGAGAATCGCGCCATCGGCCATTTCCGCGGCGAACAATTCACGGAGCGCGGTCTCGGGAAGATCCGAGGAAGCAAGACGCGCCGCCAACGATGCCGCCAACATGTTCTGCGGCGTCGACCATTGCAAGATCCGGTGCGACAGTCGCATCGACAATAACGGCTCGGCTTCCGCCAACGCACGCGCTTCTTCGCGGACGCGGTCCCAGATCAGGCGAATGTCTGTCGCGACAGGTATGGCGTCCTTGCGGGCGTCGTCGAGGGTATGTGCGGTCATGGGGAGGCGGGCGTCGCGGGCGCACGGTCGGTTTGTGCCGATCGTCTACCCAGCGTTTCTCATATCAATATGCCGTATCGTCGCTTGTGCGGCGATTTGCGTCAATCGTATGAAAGGCAACCTTGTTTGGAGCAGGGTTGCCGGGCGCCCAGCCGAAGCCGCCGTAGACAAAGCGGAAGGCGACGCGCAAGCCGTCGGCAAGGGCGTCGATCCGCCCGATGCCATGCCCGTTACAATTTCACGAACGCGAGCAAATCCGCGTTGAGCACATCGGCATTGATGGTCAACATGCCGTGCGAGAAGCCGGGGTAGGTTTTCAATGTGCCGTGCTTCAGTAGCTTGATCGATTTAAGCGCGGCATCGGCGATGGGAACGATCTGATCATCTTCACCATGCAAGACGAGCGTTGGCACCGAGATCGCTTTCAGGTCTTCCGTTTGATCCGTCTCGGAAAACGCTTTGATCCCTTCGTAATGGGCCTTCGCGCTGCCGATCATGCCCTGGCGCCACCAGTTTTGGATGACGCCTTGCTGGACCGTCGCGCCGGGGCGATTGAAGCCATAGAAAGGACCGGTCGGCACATCGACGAAGAACTGCGCGCGGTTGGCGGCCAGCGCTTGTCGAAAACCGTCGAATACGTCGAGCGGTAGTCCCTCGGAATTGTCGTCGGTCTTGAGCATCAGGGGCGGCACGGCGCTGACGAGCACTGCCTTGGCGACACGGCCCGCCGGCTGACCGAATTGCGCGACGTAGCGGGCGACTTCGCCACCGCCGGTGGAATGACCGATGTGAACGGCATTGTGCAGATCGAGTGCTTCCACCACGGCAAACGCATCGGCTGCGTAGTGGTCCATGTCGTGGCCTTCCGAGACCTGCGCCGATCGACCGTGCCCGCGGCGGTCATGCGCAATGACGCGGTAACCGTGCTGCACGAAGAAGAGGAGTTGCGCATCCCAATCATCGGAAGACAGTGGCCAGCCGTGATGAAATACGATTGGCTGTGCGTCCTTCGGGCCCCAATCCTTGTAGAAAATCTCGACATGGTCTTTCGTCGTCACGTACGGCATGTTCATTTCCTGGTGTTTGTAGCGATTGGGAAAATAACGGACACTGCGAATTGGTGGCGGCTTTCGGATTACGCACTGACGCAAAGTATTATCGGAGATGGCTTGCAGCGTTGTCCATTTAATACTCCTGAAATATCTTGAAAATGGTCCGGCGGTGGGGGCTGCGACGCCGCTTTATGGCCTGGCGCGGCCGCTAGGCGAGACGCTCGTACGGCCTTTACACCTGCGGCTGTCCGCGATCCGCGGCGAGGTGCTGCGCCAATGCCAGGCCGATCTCGCGGGTTGTCAATGCCGCCACTTTAGGAGCAAAACCGAGGCAGATGAAGAGGGGTTTGGCTAATTTACGTTCCACAGATGTAGATAGTGGAAATTGTGCAGAGGAAGATTGTTTCGGATTTAAAGGAGAGGGAGGCGCGAGACTTTATCGGTCAGACTGGCGTCGTGGCGCTTTCCAGTACGGCGATCCAATGCATCGCGTGCTCTCGGTTATCCCCACACATTGTCGGTTCAGGCTGGAGCGATCCGCAAACGTCCGGCCGCTCCGGGTGGCCGAAAATCTTGCAGCGCAGCGCGCTATCGAGCTGAATGCATTTTTCGCCGGCAGCTTTGCCAAGCGGCATGCCGGGAATCGGACTGGAAATGGAAGGGGCGATGCAGCATGCGCCGCATCCGGGACGGCAATGCATGGTGTGCCTGGATTCGTTTGACCGTGGGATGGACGCATTATGCCAGAGTGCGAAACGCCCGATCTCGTCCGTCCCCGGGACGGAAAACTGGCCCGCCTGCATCGCCTGGGCCGCCGACCCGCGGACTATCGCAAAAATCCGATGCTGACCGGGCCCGCCATGTCCACCGACTGACCGCTATCCGTCACCATGCCGGTCGCGGTATCGATCGAAAACAGCCTGACCGAGCCGCTGCCTTGATTCGCGACGAAGATCCACTTCCCCGAGGCATCTATCTCAAAATCCCACGGCCGTTCGCCACCGGTCGACACGCGTTGTACCAGCGACAACGTGCCGGCGTCGGGGGCGACGCGGTAAACGACGAAAGTATGTTCGCCACGGTCCGCGACATAGACGAAACGACCATCACGACTGAGCGCGATCTCGGCGCCGCTTTTAACACCGTTGAACTGCGGGCTGCTGATCGGCAACGTCTGCACCAACGCCAACTGTCCGTGCGACGCGTCCCAGCGCAGCACCATCACCTCTGCACTGAGCTCCGTCAACAGATAGACAAACTGCCCGTCCTTGCCGAAAACGAGATGACGCGGACCGGTGCCGGGCGGCGCAACGAAGGGTGCCGGACCGCTCGCGGCACTATCGGTCAGCATGCGCGTGGCGCGATCGAAGCGGTAGACGAAGACGCGATCGGCGCCAAGGTCGGGCACCAGCACGTAGCGGCCGGAAGGATCCACGGCGGCGCTATGCGCGTGCGCGCTGGCTTGGCGGCGGTTCGGACCGGCCCCGGTTTCCTTTACCGTGGACACGAGCGAGCCCACGCTGCCGTCGTCGTTCACGGCGACGCTGACCAACGATCCGCTGCCATAGTTGGCGGCAAGAAATGTCATGGAGCGTTTGTCCAGCCACAGATAGGTCGTTCCCTTGGCTTCCGTGCTCACCGTATTGATTTTGCGCAACGTGCCGTCGGCCGGGTCGGCTGAAAACGCCGTGATGCTACCTTCGCTTTGCGTATGATCGTCCACCGAATACAGGACCGGAACCTTGGAAGCGGGCGCTTTATTCGCAACGAGCCATGTCGAGGCGAGACCCGTTTCAACGACACCGATGTCTCGCAATGTGCCGTCCGCGGCATTGAAGCGCAACGCGTGTATCTGATTGCTTTGGGTGCCCACGTAAATGATTTCGTCGGCGGCTTGCGCGGTCGTCGCCGCAGCGATAGGGCCGGGTGCGGAAGGGGCCGCGTCGGCGTACGCTAACGGTGCGAGTAAGAGGAGAGAAAACAGCGCAACGATCGTGCCGAACTTTTGTGTTTTCGTGCTTTGCAGGAGCTGCATCATTGCATTTTAAGGAGAGAGTGAGCGCCTCTCATCCTAGCCCGGCGGCGGTACACCGTCCCTGCACAAAACGCCGATTCGCTGGTGTTTTTCACGTGGGACCGTGGGGCAAGACTTTGTGATGCGACTGATTGCGCGCGGCGATGCGGAACTGGCTTGGCGCTTGACCCACTTCTCGACGGAAGAATCGGGTGAAGTAAGCAGCATCGCCAAAGCCGAGCCAAAAGGCAATTTGCTCCACCGACATATCGCCGAAAATCAAGGTGCGCTTCGCCTCGGTGATGATGCGCGCATGGATCATTTTCGTCGGGCTTTGGTCTGCCGCCGAGGCACACGCCGCACGCAATTGCACCAGTGATACGGCCATCATCGACGCATAGTCCTGTAGCGGCAGATTCTCGCGATAATGCTGATCGATCAGCTTCCGAAAGCGGTCCACCAGACGCACGTCGTTGCGCATCGCACCGTCGTTACGGCTCTGGTCCAAGCGGGCTTCCCGCAACAACATGAGCAGCAAGGTCGTCAGGACCGCTTCGATGCCCACGACTTGACCGACTGCCTCCGAATCCAGTTCCTGCTGTAATCTGCCGATCAGGTTGTAGAAAGCCATGCCGGCTTCGGCGGAGTGGGAGAGGGAGATGATACGGGGGAGGGACCAGAAAGCGATGAATTCGTGAAGCTTGGCGTTGACCTGTGTCAAATATGCTTGCTCGATGGTGACCACCCACCGGTCCGCATCCAACTCATAGTCGAGACCATGGACGCAGCCTGTCGGCAACACCAAGGCACAGGGGCCTTCGAACGGCACCCGATACCCTTCCAGATTCATGATGCCGTGCCCATTACGCACGAAGATCACTTGACCATACGCCGGATGCGCGTGAGGCTCCGTTTTCCAACGACCCCGGTCCGTCACATGACCTACATGCACGAACCAATCTTCGGCGTCGGGACGATCGACGTATAAACGCACATTCGGCACGGTGGTCAGTTTCTTCTTCGTAGTCCAATTCGCTTGAACTTTGGTGATCACACTCTCTGCCATAATTTGCCTTTCTCCGCGGTCCGGCTGATAAGGCGGGGGTCGCCGTTGCGCATATCGACATCAATCGCAAGGCCTACCGCTCGGGACTCGCTGTATTTTTGCACACCGGCAGCATGCGCGCGAGATGAGGCTTTCCCGAATAAAGCGGCCTTGCGCTTGGCCGGCGCGGCGCATCGCCGAACGTTCAGAAGCGATGCACGATGCCGAGCGTCACGCCGCGCGTATTGGCACCCGGCGATACGGCCACACCGGCGTAGTTCGTACCTGTTAGTGTGAAAGCCGCCTTGCTTCGGTTCTGAATAAAGCCGGCGGCGCCGTACAGCGTCGTCCGTGTTGAAAGCAAGTATTCGTAAGTTAAGCCGACTTGCTGTGCATTGTTTCCTTGCCCTGTACGGTCATGTTCATACGCATACATGGCCACCACCATATTCGCCGGATTGAGCATATACGAGCCGGACAATTGGTACGTATCGCGCTTGATGCTGTTATCGGTTTGACGTTCGTTGTGGTACGCGAGAAAGACCCGGGCCGCGCCAAAGCTCATCGACGTGCCGGCATTAAATATTTTCAGCAGCGATGTGCCGGTAGCGTTGCCCGCCTGCTCGTAGCCGGCCGCAATGTGGAAAGGACCGTTGATATATTTGACGGCGGCATTATAGAACTGTAAGCCCTGTGAAGGTTTGGTCGTGGTGTCGCGCATCGCGACCATGAACTGCGCGCTAAGGCCGTAATACGTTGGCGTGAAGTACGAGATCGCATTGGTCTCCCGCACCGTCAGGCTGTTGAGGCTATTCATCGGTGAGCCGATGCTTTGCACCGCGAGCGGATCGAGTTCCGGATTCAGGAAAATATATTGCGGCGTATTCTGCAAGCCCAGACGGACCTCGCCGAAGTGACCGGATAGTCCTACCCAGGCCTGCCGATTGAATGCCGCGGTGGCACTCGCGGCCGCCCCGGTCTCGCCATTGAAGCCATCTTCCAACTGGAAGTTGACATGCAGGCCGCCGCCGATATCTTCCGTCCCTTTCAACCCGAAGCGACTGGCGAAGAGTCCACCCGACACCGCGCGGACCGTGGCTTTCGCGCCGTTCGGGCTCTGGTAGTCGATGCCGTTGTCGATGACGCCATAGAGGGTCACCGACGACTGTGCATGCGCTGTGGGAAGCAGGCATGCAGACGCCATGCCCATTGCAAGAATGGCCAGTTTTTTCATTTTGTCTCCATCTTCATTTTTTTTATCGTTTGGTCGTCTTGATATCGACCAACAACCCGGTGCTACTTTAGGTTTACCCTGAGTCGCTTTAGCTCCGCGTGTCTCTTTGAGTTGATAGGAACATAGGGCACTGCGCGTGACACGTCCCTATACAAAATCAATATTCACTGGCATTTTTTTACAATCGTTTTTGCTCCTTCTGCCATGCAGCGCATTGCCTAAGAAAAATGCCAGTGAATGTCGTTTTTGTGTAAAGGCATGCTTGCCGTCATCCCCTAAGATCCTTTTCGACAGCAACCCTTGTGTCGCGGCTGTTTTTTTTCGTCGCTGCACGTTGTCGTCGACGAAACCGACGAGCGCTTGGTATCGCCCTCTCGCCGGTATCGACATAAAACGATCCCTAATAGAAAATAGGACGGAGACATGAAGAACGGAGTCAAGCGGGTACGCGTCCGCAGTATTGAACGGTGCCCTGTATCGCGCCGCGCCATATCATCAGTTGTACGAAGGTGTGCGATAGGTTCGGCAATGCTCTTTTGGCTGGTGGACGTTTGTCATGCGGATGATGGCGTCGCACCCAACACAACCACGACAACGCCCGCTCGATCCGAGGGCGCGAGCCAGGCAAGCAGCGAAGGAGCGCCCCCTGTTACGTGGAACGACACTTACCTAGGCTTCCGCTACGGTACCGATTTTCACTATCCGGGTGTTCCCGACAAAGTGGCGCAACGCATCGGCACGTTGGCGACGACAGGCGGATTCAGATTCGGTAGCTATTCTTTTAACGTCGATTACCTTGTCTCCAATGCGGCAAATCCCGAAGCGGGCACCTCGCACGAGAGCGCCACCGGTGGCGCGCAGGAGGTCTACAGCGTGGGTCGCGTGGAATGGAGCGCATCCAAGGTTCTGGGCCGTCCGATGCAATTTGGCTTCATTCGCGACATCGGCTTCACGACCGGTTACGAGTTTGGCACCAAGAACGATGCCTATGCCGAGGCCGCGCGCATGCTGGTCTTCGGGCCCACGATCGAGTTCGCCGTGCCGCGCGGATTTTGGAACGTCACGGCGGGCGTTCGGACCGAACACAACCACAATGGACTGACGAACACCGATGTCAGTTTCCACGCGGCATGGCATCTCGAAAGTGCCTGGATGGTGCCATTCCGGCTCGGGCCCGTGCCATTGGTTTTCAAAGGTTTCGCCAGCGTGACGGGGCCCAAGGGGAAGGACGGCTTCAACGTCAATACGACGACGGAATTCCTGACACGCGTCTCCGTGTTGGCGGACCTCGGCTCATTCGCAGGGCATCCGCGTGTGCTCTATGCCGGGGTTGGGTATGAGTATTGGCACAATATGTACGGCACGCCTTCGTCGGAAACGGTGAATACGAATACATCGGCGCCGATGGTCATGGCGGAGATCCATTTCTGATTGGAAACGACAAGGGGCAAGCGGCGATACGAGAGCAAGATCCCCGTATCGCCGTTTGCCCCTTGTTCCGCGCGACGGCGGCTTACGACGGGTCGGGAACGTATATCGGCATCGACTCCTCCCACAAGGTGTCTTCGATGGCGTGCTTATCCGAGCCGTCGGCATTCATCACCCAGTTTTGTCCATCGGGCTGAAAGCTGTTGTCGTATAGCGCCAGCTCGTCGCGGAAGCCGTAGGAGCCGGAGCTGTAACCGATGCGTCCATCATAGAGCCAGACGGCATGTCCCTGATTCGCGCCATCCGTGGTCAGACGCTTCAGGCCGCTGCCATCCGGCTTGATCGTGAACACGTCATAGTTGAATTTATTCGGATCGTTCGGGTTGATCTGCTTGCGCGTGAAGACGATCTTGCTGCCGTCAGGCGACCATCCCGGCAAGTTGTCGGCGTCCGTCGTCAAAATGGTCGTCGTATGCGTTGCCAGATCCAGTATGCGGAGTCCTTGTACCTTCTGGCTCCAGACGCGATAGACAATCTTTTTACCGTCCGGAGAATAGCTGGGGAATCCGGCATTGATCGTCCCGTCGGTCAAGAATTCCGGCTGCCCTTTCATGCTGCCGTCTGCCTTGACGCGCGCGATGCGGCCCGGTCCCGCGCCGCGCGTGAAGAACCAGTCACCGACGCCAAACGCGACCCATTGTCGATCCGGCGACCATGTCGGTTGGAACGCACCGGCTAAACCTTGTTTGATCATCACCGGATCCAGCCCGCTGCCGGCGGGATCATAGATCCGTTGATAGCCGGTGAAGTCGGGATTGATCGTCGCGATCGAGGAGTTGATGGCCTTCTCGGTATAGACCAGCTTCTGTCGGTCTTTCGAGAGTTGCGGGAAGACGTCGATATACGTGTATCGCCAATCGGGATCGAAGCTGAATACCGGCGTGCCGTTGGCACGGGCCGGACGGAGCGTGATCTTCTCGTAGACGATCTTGCGCCCGTCGGCGGAGTAGTGCGGCGATCGGATACCTGAATCGCTGGTCGAGCGGAAGGTGCCGGCCGTGGTGTACAGCCCTTCATGCGATCCGCCCTTTACGTGATAGGCGATCGTGTCGTCAGTCAGGTATTGGGGAAAGACCTTGAAGCCCGGCGTCGCGGTCAAAGTCGTGCGCTTCAGATCCGACACGTTGACTGCAATCAGTTGCGACTCGACCTTGTCGATGCCTTCGGGTCGGTGGGCACCCCACGTCGACTCTACCGGTGTTTCATAGAACACGACCTTTTTCCCGTCGGGAGACCACGATGGCGAGCCTTCATCGAAGCCTTCATGCGATGCAAGCTTTCGCCAGCCGGAGCCATCCGGCTTGATCATATAGATGCTGCCTTCCTGTGTGCGTTCCCATCCAACGGGCAGGTTGTGACCGCGCCAGTCGGAACCGATATCGGAAGATAGCGCAATCCACTTGCCATCCGGGGACCACGAGGGCCTGAAGAAGCTGTGCGGTTTGTTCGGATCGAACGGGATCGCACCCGTTACATTCTTCAGCGCACCGGTACGGATGTTCAACGTCCAGATATGGGTCGTACCGAACCCCTTCGCGCCTCGGCGCGACGAGACGAACGCAATGATATCGGGGTCGGCAGGGGAGACGGCTGCTGCATCGTCCACCGCGATGTGATGCGTCAGCTGCTTTAGATGTGTCCCATCGACGTCGACGCTGTACAGATTCGATTCACCCAGACCGTCGCGCTCCGATGTAAAGAAGACTGTCTTCCCGTCTTTCGAAAACGACGCGTGATAATCGAAGCCTGGCGTGGGGATCAGTTTGTGTTCGTCCGACCCGTCCGCATTGGCGATATATAACTCGGAGGTCACGGGGCCGATGCGGTTAAGCAGCGCGACGCCTTTGCTTGCAGTGGCGGCTGCGGCATCGCCGGCTGCGCTCAATGCCACGCTGCCGATGGCAAGGCATGCAAGCACATGCTTCACGATGTCATAGGATAAGGACAACGAAACGAATTGCGGCGTACGCGGGGTCAGGCGCGCCGTCGATGCGGATATACGGGGCACGGCATATGTCTCCAATTATTTTGCGTCACCGGCTGCCTTGAAAGCGCGCCGATGCGACAATTTATCGTTTCTTTTCGTCTTGATACAGTGGCGCTGCCGATCAGTCTGCGCCGCGCCAGTACATGAAGCCCATGCCTTCACCGGTGCCTGCTGCGGTACGCCAGCAAGGAACGTAGTCCACCAGGGTCATTTGCGCGCCGGTTTCCTCTACCGATTTCATCACGCTGACATACAACTTGATCTCGGACGTCCCGGATTGATAGGAGCGATCGTCCACGGCGGCCAAGCCGTCGTAATCGTATTCGGCCAGCATCTTCATGATCTTCTTGTCGAATTCCTCGTCGTTGACGAAGTGCGACAGGCCCCCCGATGCGAAAATTCCTACGCGGACATCGTCGGGCCAGGCATTGATGGCATCGCGCAGGACGCGGCCAAAGTCGATGCATCGCGCCATCGATGGCTGCGTAGGCGGATAGAAGCAGTTCATGATCACCGGGACATGCGGCGGCGGGTTGTCGCCCATGATCTGGTGATAGACGAAGCTGTAAGCATGCGGCACGACGGGGTAGTCGGGGAGCGGTTTCATCCAGACGTTGTCCGGCCAGGCGAACAAGTCGGTCAGATCGAAGTGTTCGCGCTGGAAGTGATCGATCAGAAAATGCGCCAAGGGCGGATGACATTTGTGCGTGACGTGATGGTCCGGCGCATAGACGGAGCGCTGCGGCGGTCCGTTATGGACGTCCTCGCCGGTGTATATCGCAATCGACGGCGAGAAATCGGTGAAGATTTCCTTTTGGTCTTTTCCCAAAATAATAGCGACGTCGATCTTGGCATCGCGATAGGCTTGGGCCATCGTGTCCAATGCCGTGCGGCAGCGTGCGGCGCGCGCCGTCCGTTCCTCCAGGGTGAGAAATGGGTCGAATGCGGCGCCGCGTTCTGCTTCCAGTTCCGGGTAGGTCCATGTCCGATTGCGGTACCACAGCTCGGGATTGTTTCTGTCCCGTTCTCCGTTTTTGAGCCAGTCTTCCGGCGCTTGCCCCAACATGCCGCTGTGCGGCACGGCCATCCCGAATACGATCTTCGCCATTTATAATTCCAGTCAAATAACACCGGTTTCACCGGTATCAATAAAGTGCGTGCGCTGATGCGAACGGCGATGCTTACGCTTCCCTCAGCTTGGCGTTGCCTTCCGTGACCTTGGGTGCCCATTCCGGGCGGAACATAAACACGGTGGTGACAGCGCCGATCAGCAGGAACACAAGGATCACCAGCATGGGCAGGTCATAGCTTCCGCTGACATGGAGGAGCCAGCCCGAGAGACTGGCCGCCACGCCGCCCGCCAGGCTGGTTGCCAACTGCTGTACGCCGGTTACCAGGCCGATAGCGGGTCGCGGGATCATCGTCAAGCGCGAGAGCACCAGGTTGTTCGCGGTGGCCAGTCCGAGCAAGGAGAGCGACAGCACGTTCCAGAACAGCGCCATGCCAAGCGAATGCGCGTAGGCGCCAAGCAAGACGGTGCATCCGCCGACAAAGCCGGCGATCGTGAACGCCTTCCGCACGAACGTCGCGTTACCGCCCCGGGCGATCAGATGGTCGGCAGCCCACCCTGCCAACACGGCGACAATCGCGATACCGGCAAAACTGAAGAAGGTGAAAAGGCCCGAATTGGCGATCGAAAGACCACGCTGTTCCACGAGATAGGCGGGCATCCACGTCATGCAGTAAAACGTGAAATAGCCGTAGCAGAAGTTCGTGATCATGCCGCCCCATACCACCGGACTTGCCAGAACACTGCCGAACGTCACCGTGCGGGCTCGCGTATCCGCCTGCACGCGGGCCGACTTGGAAGGGAAATCATTCCGCACGAGCAGTGACCAGGGAAGCAGCCAGATCAAGCCGACGATGCCGGTGGCGATGAACATTGCCTGCCAGGAGTAATGCACGATGAACCAGGCGCCCACTGGCGCGCCCAGTGCCGGACCGAATTTGTTGCCCATCGTGAGCACGCCCGCCGCCAAGCCGTTTTGGCTTTCGTCGAAGTTATTGCGGATCCAGCGGTAACTCGCGGGAATGACAATCGCCTCCGCCATCCCGATAATCAGCCGCAGCATGACGAGACTTTCCAGCGTGGTCACGGCGCCCATCAGTGCCGTGACGATGCACCAGAGGCCGAAGCAAATCGCATACGGAAATTTGACGCCGTAGCGGTCGGCCACCCATCCCATCGGAACCTGGAACAGGCCGTAGGACCAGAAAAAGGCCGAGTTGATCCAACCCCGGTCAACGTTCGTCAGCGCGAATCGCTTGATGAAGCTCGGGTCGGCCAGCACGCTGGATATGCTGGTGCGATCGACATACGAAATCAATACGCCGCTTGCCAGCAGGGCAAGGACGCCCCATCGGCTTGCGATGCCTGTGACGGCCGGCTTGCTTGTCTCCATCGATGTGTCTCCCTCTCCTGCATTTTGTCTAGGCTAGGGCGGCCGAAGCGTTTAAGCTTTTTTTTCGCCGCCCTGTACGCGTTATGAGCAGGGCATCAAACGGCCAGAGGGTCGACGAACAGCGAGTCGATCGACATGCGGCGGGGCGTCAGTTCTTGCTTGAACGCCGTTGCTTCCAGCGCCTCGATCGTCTTGATATTCGCTTGCATCCCGTAGGGCAGCGGGTCGTGCCCGACGATGTCGCGCAGCGCCAGGTATTTCTTGTCGCTTGCGGTGGTCGCTTCGCCGGCGTCGAGGCGTTGCAGCCATGCTTGCTTTGCCTTCTCGAAGGCGTCATAGATCGATCGGGCGATCCACGGATGCTCGGCGAGAATGGCGTCTTTCACGACGATCGTGCCGTGCATCGGATAGATGCCGGTACGCTGGTAGTACGCCTTTTCAGCAACGGCAGCGTTCGGGAATAAATCGGGATAATTCGCTTCCACCTCTTGCCAACCGCCCGTCGGTGCGCCGGTGCGACCGATGCCGGCGTTCGCTTCGAAGCCTGCAACCAGTTCTCCCTTGGCCATCATATCGGCGAGCGAGCTGCCGGCCGGTGCATGGATCACATTTTTCGGCAGCGTCAGCTGCGTAACGTGTTCTTCGTCATCCACGACCCAGGTAACTTTCGAGGAATCCAGGCCGTACTCATCGATCAACACCTGACGCGTCCAGACGCCCGTGGTCACCGAATAGGCCCGCACCCCTACCTTTTTCCCCTCCAGGTCTTTCGGCGTCTTGATGCCGGCATCCGGGCGCACCAGCAAGCCGCTATGGTGGAAGCGCCGTGTCACGAAGATCGGCAACGCTACGAACGGCGCGTTGTAAGCCCGCGCGATGATATAGGTGGTTGGCGCAAGCTCGCAGACATCGAATTCCACGTCGCGCACCATGCGACGGAACGCGCCGATCTGCGGCTGCACATTGACAAATTCGGCATCCACGCCTTCGATGGGAATGGTGCCGTCGCGCACTGCCGCCGTATGCGGGAAATTGGCAATCGCGATCTTGAGCGGTACTTTCTTAGTCAACTTCATCTCCTTTGCTGATTCGTCGCCAATGGCGGGTGCCGATCGGCACGCCTTGGACTTTTCGACGTTATGGGAGAAGGATAGGAGACCAGCCGACGGACGTCCCTATACAAATCGAACAATCAATTGCACTTTTGTCGGTGATCGAGTGATGGATCGACGCCCGACATTACCGGGCATTTCGAACGACGCGATACGGGACCCTAGGTGAAACCCGTAGTTACGCCCGCATTAGAACCGATTGGCAATGCCGAACATGATGCCGCGCGCAAACGCGCCGGGCGCGACGGTGACGCCGGAATAGGCGGTGCCGTTCAAGGAGTAGGCCGCCTGGTTCCGATTCTGAATGATGCCTAGCGCGCCATAGACCTTGGTTCTTCGGGAAAGGCTGTACTCGTAGACCACGCCCACCTGCTGTGCGTTGTTGCCGAGACCTCGCTGATCGTGCGCATAGGCGTACATCAGCGACAATTGATCGGCGGCGGTGAAGGAATACGATCCGGACGCCTCGTAGATGGCAAAGTTTTCGCTATGATCGCTCTGACGTTCGGAGTGATAGGACATATACACCCGGCCGTCGCCGATGCCCATCGACGCGACGGCGCTGACGATGCGCTGCAGCGACGTCCCAGTAGCATTGCCCTGCTGTTCATAGCCCCCGGCAAGCCGGAAGGGGCCATGCACATACCGTGCGGCCGCATTGTAGAACTGGAGTCCATCGGTGGGCTTGGTGGTGCTGTCGCGCATCGCGACCATGAACTGCACGGTCAGGCCGTACATGACCGGCAGAAAGTAAGCGATGGCGTTATTGGACCGGACGGTCTCCGCCATGAAGTTATCGAGTGGCGATGCAATGCTTTTCACGCCGGTGGGATCCATTTCATCGTTCAGCAGCAGGTACTCCGGTTTCTTCTGCCGACCGATACGAAACTCGCCCCAATCTCCGGCAAGGCCGACCCATGCCAGCCGGTTGAATGCATATCCCGCCGTCTGTTGCGCCCCGGTCTGTCCTGAAAAACCTTCTTCCAGCGTAAAATTCAACTGCAAGCCGCCCCCGAGATCCTCGCGGCCTCTGAAACCAAAGACAGTGGCATACAGGCCGCCGGACACCGCCCGAAACGCACCGCCATTGCCGCCGTTTTGGTATTCGATGCCGTTGTCTATCAACCCGTATAGGGTGACGGATGACTGGGCGTGCGCGGTGCCGAGCGCACAGGTGCTTGCCAAGAACAATGCTGCAGTAAAACGCTTTTCCATACAGTCTCCGTATTGATTTTTTGTATTTGAATCTGACAGCTAGGAAGGGTGCAAAACGCGCTTTTTGTTCGAATCGCATCGATGCACCCGGCCGGTATTGAAATCGTTATAAAATGAATATAGGTAGTAATACTTAGTAAATAGGCTGTGCCCGAAGCGTTAAAAGATGAAAGGGCATGCCACGCGTTGAAATGACATGCGCGACGAGAACGATAGGACAGCCAGACCCGCACGCAGGGGCGACCGTGTCGCTTCAATGGGCATCGCATCTGAGATGGCTGACGCCAATACGATGCCTTGCCGGGGAACGCGCCGTGACGGTGTTATCGGCGATAGCCCGCATTGCTCGACGTCGAACGTAGTCAAGAGCGCATGGCGGAGTCGGATCGAACTGCCTCGATGCGCACAGGATAGGAGAGGGAGACGCTCAGGTCCCTACACAAAATGGATATTCAGTGGCACTTTTTGCGTATAAGGCGCAAGTCGCGTGTGCTAGCGATGAAAGCTGGCCTAACCGCGCTGTGCCACCAGGCGAGACACGCTTGCCGCCGCGTCGCGCAGCGGTGCCAGATAGGTATCGATCATTTGTTGCGCATTTTTCCGCTGGGCGTTACCGCTGATATTCATCGCGGCAATCACGCGTCCCTGGCGATTCCGAATGGGCGCCGATATCGAAATCAAGCCCGCCTCCAGCTCTTGATCGACGAGCGACCATCCCTGATCTCGCACTTGTGCGATTTCGGCCTTCAGGGCAGCGGGCTCCGTTTTCGTGCGCGGCGTGCGCTGCGTTAACGTCGTTGCCGCGAGTCGCGCATCCAGCTCCTCGTCATCGAGCGCCGACAGCAACACGCGCCCCATCGAGCTGCAATAGGCCGGCAAACGGCTGCCGATCGATAAATTGATCGTCATGATCTTTTGCATCGGCACCCGCAGGACATACACGATCTCATGTCCGTCCAGCACTGCCGCCGACGCGCTTTCCTGCACGCGCGCGGAGAGCTGCTCCAACACCGGCTCGGCCAGATTCCAGAAAGGCAGGGACGTGAGAAACGTAAAGCCCAATTCCAAAATCTTCGGCGTCAGCCGAAACAACCGCCCCTCCGTTTCGACATAGCCCAGCGTATGCAAGGTCAGAAGGATCCGTCGCGCACCGGCACGCGTCAGCCCGGTGGCCTCGGCGACGTCCGTCAGCGTCTGTGCCGGCCGTTCGGCATTGAACGAGCGGATTACGCTAAGGCCGCGTGCAAAGGATTGCACATACGTGTCACCGGGCCGGTCCTCGCGCGTGAGATCGGGCGCGACCTGTTGGCGAGTACGGGATAGGTCGGCGCCGTGCGCCACGTCTGCAGAATCGTCGGTCATAAGCGTGAATCGTCTAATAGGGAGGCGCGGCAAGCAGGCACCTCGCAGGGGAACCTTGCGAACGCCTGATGCGGTGTTCAACCAGCATTGCCAGCATTACCCATCCGCGCACAAAAGGACCCAAGGGTTATCCCTTGTTGACCGGTCAAATAGGAGAAACCTAGTATGACAACAAATGTTCGTTTAGCGAATGTATGTTCGATATACGAACAAGTCAAGCGAGGAAAACCCGATGGCGTCGGGTGATGTGCGCAAGGACAATGGAGCGGGCGCGGTACGGCACGGCTTCCGATCGTTGCCGTTGGGAATGATCGGCGGGCTGTCCATCGCGTATCAACCGGGCGAAATCGCCCAGACTGGCTGGGAGTGGCAGGACAGATGATCAACAAAATTTACGAGAGCGCGGCGGCGGCCTTAGCCGATATCCGCGACGAATCGACTGTCATGATCGGCGGCTTCGGCAATGCCGGGATGCCCGCCGAACTGATCGATGCCCTGATCGATCAGGGCGCGCGCGAACTGACGATCGTCAATAACAACGCCGGCAATGGCGAGACCGGGCTTGCCGCGCTGCTGAAAGCCGGGCGCGTGCGGAAGATCGTCTGTTCGTTTCCGCGCCAGACCGACTCGCACATCTTCGACGGCCTCTATCGCGCCGGCAAGATCGAACTCGAATTGGTGCCGCAAGGCAATTTGGCCGAACGTATCCGTGCCGCGGGCGCCGGTATCGGCGGCTTCTTCACGCCGACCGGTTTCGGTACGAAGCTCGCGGAGGGCAAGGAAGTCCGCGAAATCGACGGACGTTCCTATGTGCTGGAAAGCCCGTTGCACGCCGATGTCGCGTTGATCAAGGCGTTGAAGGCCGATCGGTGGGGCAATCTGGTGTATCGGAAGACCGCGCGTAACTTCGGTCCGATCATGGCCACCGCCGCGAAGACCGCCATCGTGCAGGTGTCGGAAGTCGTCGCGCTCGGAGAATTGGATCCGGAAGCCGTCGTGACGCCGGGTATCTTCGTTCAGCGTGTCGTGCAACTGACGCCGCGGGCCCTGTGAGGTGCAAGCCGAGCGGCGCAGCGCCGCTGTGAGCGGATCGCTCGGTCCGATGCGGACCGCGAGCGGAACACCTTGAATCAACCGGATTATCGCGAGACATCGCGGAGAACAATGATGAAGCGACTCAGCCGAGACGACATGGCAAAGCGCGTGGCAGCCGACATTCCCGAAGGCGCCTACGTAAACCTCGGAATCGGTGTGCCGACGATGGTGGCGAATCACCTGGCAGCCGACAAGGAAATCTTCCTGCATAGCGAAAACGGCGTGCTGGGCATGGGGCCTGCACCGAAGCCGGGCGAGGAAGATGGCGATCTGATCAATGCCGGCAAGCAATACGTGACACTGCTCGCGGGCGGCGCGTTTTTCCATCACGCCGATTCCTTCGGCATGATGCGCGGCGGCCATCTCGATTATTGCGTCCTGGGTGCCTTTCAGGTATCGGTCAAGGGCGATCTGGCCAATTGGCATACCGGCGCGCCGGATGCCATCCCGGCGGTGGGCGGCGCGATGGATTTGGCGCTGGGCGCCAAGCGCGTGTTCGTGATGATGGAGCATTTCACGAAGCAAGGTGAAAGCAAGATCGTCGCGCAGTGCGGCTATCCGGTCACGGCCGTGAATTGCGTCAGCCGTATCTATACGGACCTGGCGATCATCGAGGTCACGCCGGACGGCCTCGTCGTGACGGACCTCTTCACCGATATGCCGTTCGATGAGCTGGTCGAGAAGACCGGTGTGCCGATGACCTACCGCCCGCAGGCCTGATACCGGAGTAGACGATGAGCGAAGTCTTTATTTGTGATGCAGTACGCACGCCGGTAGGCCGCTACGGTGGCGTGTTGTCGTCGATCCGCGCGGACGATCTCGGCGCCGTGCCGTTGAAGGCCTTGATCGCGCGTTATCCGAATGCCGATTGGTCGGCGATCGATGATGTGATCTTCGGCTGTGCGAATCAGGCCGGCGAGGACAATCGTAACGTCGCGCGCATGTCGTCGCTGCTGGCCGGCTTGCCGCTGACGGTGCCGGGCACGACGATGAATCGCCTGTGCGGCTCGGGGATGGATGCCGTTGGCACTGCCGCACGCGCGATCCGGTCCGGCGAGGCGAACTTCATGATCGCGGGCGGTGTCGAGAGCATGAGTCGCGCGCCCTTCGTCATGGGCAAGGCGACCAGCGCGTTTTCGCGCAGTGCCGGCTTGGAGGACACGACCATCGGCTGGCGCTTCGTGAACCCGCTGATGAAGCAGCAATACGGTGTGGACGCGATGCCGGAAACGGCGGAAAACGTCGCCGACGACTACAAGGTCAGTCGCGCGGACCAGGATGCCTTTGCATTGCGCAGCCAGCAGAAGGCGGCTGCGGCGCAGGCGGCCGGATGGTTCGACGCCGAGATGGTGCCGGTGTTCGTGCCGCAAAAGAAAGGCGATCCGGTGGCGGTCAACCGCGACGAACATCCGCGCGAAACCAGCCTGGAAGCGCTCGCAAAATTGAAGCCGATCGTGCGCGCCGACGGCACCGTCACTGCCGGGAATGCATCGGGTGTCAACGACGGCGCGGCCGCGTTGATCCTCGCATCGGCGTCCGCCGCGAAGGAATATGGGTTCACGCCGCGCGCGCGGATCCTGGGTATGGCGACCGCGGGCGTCGCGCCTCGTGTGATGGGAATTGGTCCGGTACCGGCAACGCAAAAACTGCTCGCGCGGTTGCAGATGACGCAGCAGCAATTCGATCTGATCGAATTGAACGAAGCATTCGCCAGCCAAGGTCTGGCCGTGCTGCGGGAACTGGGGATTGCCGATGACGATGCACGCGTCAATCCGCAAGGCGGCGCGATTGCATTGGGCCATCCCCTGGGCATGAGTGGCGCGCGGCTCGTGACCACGGCGGTACACCAGCTCGCACGCACCGGCGGTCGCTACGCCTTGTGTACGATGTGCATCGGTGTGGGCCAAGGCATCGCCATCGCGATCGAGCGCGTCTGATCAATCTCGGGCGCGGTGAAGGCGCGCCTTGCGACGCATAAAAGAGAGCGGGGCCTGCGATATGCGCAGGCCCCGCTCTCTTTTATTACGTGGATCGCCAACGTGTCGACGGCGACGCGTCGGCAGGATTATCGGCTTATTTCGAGCCGGCGTCCGTTGGCACCGCTTGCAGCGGCGCGGCAGGGGTATCGCCGTTCAAGGCCGATTTCTCTTGCGACGCAGCGTCCTTCTTGAACTGCTGCTGGTCTGTCTTGGCGGCAAGGACCTTCTGCTTGTAATCCTGCTTGGCGGTCGTTTTGTCCGTCTTCGTCTTTTGCTTGTACTCTTGCTTGGCCGCCTTTTTGTTCGAGCGGTATTGCTCGTTGGCTAGCGCATTATCGTTCCGCTTCTGTACGAGCGGATCCGTCGTCGGCGTGACGATACGCACCGGCGCGGACGAGCTGTTAATCCCGTTATTCACGGCAGAGCCGGCTGCTGGCTGCGTTTGCGCATAGACCAAATTGACCGAAAACGCGGTTGCGGTGACTAACAGGATCGACTGAATCCGATTCATTGCATTCTCCTTCTTCTACTGACAACGGCACCATCGTATCGTGGTACCTGAGTTACATCTGTGCTGTTTTGTAAATCCGGGCACTCTTTTACGTTATTGAGCCCGACCAGCCCCGATCATGCCCGCCGCGTAAAAATCGCGGTGTCGGGATATTCCCCGATGTGAAGCGCCTTTTTGTAAGCAAACTTCGGGCCAGGAGACAGAAGTTCGCGTGGAAACGGCGAGGTAGATCCCATTCGGGGGATCGCCGGGCCTAGGCTGCGGCTTTGGGGTAGCATCGAAGGCATGTCGGGCAGATAGGAACAGCGAGGCCAACGATATGGAACGACGCGGGAATGGTAGCTTCGGCACCGGCTCGGTAAAGCGTGCCGATGGACGCGCACGCGGGCGGCGCGCGGCGTGCGTCCTGGCGTGTGCCGTGGGATTGGCGGGGATCCCCTTCCTTGCGGCCTACGCCGGTAGCGTGTCGATTCCGGTAATACGCGACAACGTCACCGGTGCGATTTCGACTGGCACCGCACCGTTGGTCGGGCCGATCAATAATGAGACAGCGAAAATCGTGGGTCCGGCATCGGCGGTGCAACCGAAGATCGGCGAAACCACCGCGCCGCTCAATGACAGTGCGATGTTCCGCGCGAACACCGCTTTGCAGAATCAGGTAGCCAGCGGCAGCGCCGGCTATATCGCGCCTTAAGGTTTGATGGGGGCGGGCACCAGACGGATGCGCGTGATTTCCGACGGCGCGGCAAATCGCACCGGCGGGCCCCAATAGCCGGTTCCCCTGCTGATATACATCCACATGGCGCCGCTGCGTACCAAGCCGGCGGTGAACGGCTGCTGGACGCGTACAGCGAAATTCCACGGAAAGAACTGGCCGCCGTGCGTATGGCCGGACAGTTGCACGTCGAAACCCGCTTTTTCCGCCGCGGCGCCGGTGCGCGGTTGATGGGCGAGCAGCAGGCGGAGCGCCGCGTCGGCCGGCGCGCCGGACATGGCCTTCGCTGGATCGCTCTTGTGCATATTGCCGAAATGGCTGGCGCTGAAATCGGTCACGCCACCCAGCACCATCGATGCGTCGCCTTGTTTCAGCACGACGTGCTCGTTCATCAGTACATGCAGACCCAGACGCCGGAACTCGGCCACCCAGGCGTCGGCGCCCGCATAGTACTCGTGGTTGCCGGTGACCAGATAGACGCCGTGCTTGCCTTTCAAGCGTGATAGCGGGGCTGTATGCGCCTTCAGCGCCGGCACGCTGCCGTCGACGATATCGCCGGTGATCGCGACCATATCGGCATTCAGGGCGTTGACCGCATCGACGATCGGATCCAGATAGCGCTTGCGAATGGTCGGGCCGACGTGGATATCGCTCAATTGCGCGATGGTGAAACCGTGCAGCGCGGCGGGCAGATTGGCGATCGGGATCTCGACGTCGATCACCGGGGCACGCCGCCGCGCATTGTAGATACCCGTCAGCAGCATCAGGATCGCCAGTGCAATGACCGTCTCGGCGGTGGTGCGCACGGCGACGTCCACCGGCAGCGCGGTCTGCAAAGCGGCAGCAAACGAGAACGGCATCGCGGCGATGACCGCGTAGACGAGCAGCACGACGTCACGGATAAGCGTGAGCGTCAGTAGAAATGAGAAAAATCCCATTTCCAGCAGGCCGACCCATGTTGCAAATGCGCGCAGTCCTTGCGCGCCGCCGTCGCGTCGACGCATGCCGACCGGGACGATCAAGCAGGAGAAGACCAGCCATAGCGCCATCGCCGTGTGTGCAGCGGCGTTGCCGGGGAGAGCGGGAATCAGACGGAAGCCGACGTAGGCATGCAGCAGCACGCCGATGGTGACGACACGAAGAAAAAAACTGCGCATGGAAATCCCGTGGGGCAGAAGAGACGACCAGCAGATCACCCCCCTGATTGCACGCGAGGTGCGTGACAAATCCGAGGCAACCTGCCAGCCGGAAGCGGTACGACCGAGTGGAATAACTGCGATTCGATCGGGTTGGACGTCCGTTGAGTCAACGGACGCGATCTTTATTCTAACGGTGTTTAAAAAACACTGCGCTGCAAGGAACGATGTCAAATGTGCTGGCAGTATGGCCCAACGGCATGGCATGCACCACGCGCGTTCGTTCGCGGTAAGTGAATGATGCTAAGTGCGCGATGAGAAATAGCAAGATTCGGACTGGTTTCCTCCTCCAAAGAGCGCGATAGGCGAGCGATGCAGTGCCGTTTAAGGGGATGGTTTCTCGTGCGGTGTTTTCTAAGCCGTTTCCTTCCCTTGGTCGGTCTTGCGGTTTAGCAACCGTGTATTAGCCTTGGCCTCGGTTGCGGTATCCATGCACCCTCACTGCCGCACCGTTGACTGACGGCTGCCACATCGGGCAGTCACCTTATAAGGAACTTGCTATGAAATCCCTCGTGTTTCTGATCATTGCGATGCTGTGCGCCCCGGTAGCGATGGCACAGGCGATCACGCCGCAGACGGATTATGAGAAATGCCTTTCCGAGCACAGCATGCGCAACGTGCCGGCTGATCAAGGGGTCCGGATGTGTTTCGATCGGATGAAGATGCGTCAGTAAATGGTCGGTCGCGCTAGATGACGGCTGGCGTATTCAAGCGCGTTTTTTCTTATCGATTGATCGCGGCGTCTGTCCATCCGACACCGCCACCTTGACCGTCTCATCATTCCCGGGCACCATCGGCCGTTTTTGCTGTCTTATCGAACGGATCACGCGCTAATGCGTGCCGGGAAACAGCGAGCGCCCGAGGATCGATTGATGGACATCTTTACGTTTGCCCTAAGCACCGAGCACATCGCTTTGAACGACCTTTTGAAGGTCACCGGCGTTGCGCCCAGTGGCGGCGTTGCCAAGATGTTGATAGCAGAAGGGCAGGTGCGCGTGGACGGTAAAGTCGAACTGCGCAAAACGTGCAAAATCCGCGCAGGGCAGACCGTGCAATTCAATCAAGCGAAGATCGTCGTGACTGCGTGAATCGCCACGCCGGCGCGGGACTTCGTCTGTATGGCACGAAGGTGATTTGCCCAAAAGCCCTACGGATGTTATGCTGACGTTGCTCAGGGAGTGCGTCAAATAACGGCGGGGAACAGACTAGCCCTTATCCGTGCACCTGGGCAAACTAATTTAAAGGGCTGCTTTCGAGCAGCCCTTTGCCTTTTACCGGGCCTCTTGTTGCAAAGACGTTCCTGGGTGGGCCTTCCACAAAAGGAGGCCATCTCTTTCCCACTGGGCAAATTTTCCGTCGTTTTCTTTCGGATAGGCGCTTGTCATCCAATGGACGTTTTGGCGGCCGGAAGCACTTGCTTTGTTAAGAACAAAGCTTCCGATAAGCGGGCGCTCCCCAACAATTTCGGCGCTCAAAACGACGATGCTGCCCGAGGTGGAGGCTGACTTGTAAATCGCAATAGGCTTCAAAACGCTATTCGCGAGGCCAGCGACGACCCGACGCATAAGCTTGTGTTTGTCGAGCAGCTTGGCTAGGACATTCACCGTTGTGACTACCGCCAGATCGGGGGCGTTTAATGCGGAAAGCACTACTCGCGAGAATCGGCCAATTTGAACTTCAACACCCAGGAATTCGCGAGTGTACCCCTTGCCGTCGCGCTGCTGCTCAATGAAACCCGGTAAATCGGGGGCCATATGTATGCGGTGTACGCGGGTACCAAATCCTGTTGCGGTGCTCATAGTGCCCTTGTGTAGTTACTAAGGCACCGTATAGCGCGAAGCTTTGCCCGTCCTCTTTTTATATTTTATTGCGTGCGTTTGAATCGCGGGATTGATTGCTGAATCAAAGACGAGGATTCAGCTCTTGGCTCAAAATTGACTTGCTGCGCGTAGCGTTGAGGCATGCGCAGGGCAGTCCGTGCAATTCAATCAAGCGAAGATCGTCGTGACTGCGTGAATCGCCACGCCGGCGAGGCCGCCGACGATCGTGCCGTTGATCCGGATGTACTGTAGATCGCTCCCCACACTGCGCTCCACTTCCTGGACCAGCACCGCATCGTCCCATTGGCGCACCGTCTGCGCGATATGATTCGCCACGGTTTCCCGCAAGGCGGGCGCGATCGCCGCCACAAACTGCGCGCATTGCGCGTTCAAGGCGTCGCACCATGAGCGCGATGACAACAGCGTGTCGCCGAACGTCGCCAGTGCGTCGGTCAGGCCCGCTCGCAACGACGAACCCGGTGTCGTCAGGCCCAGCAGCAGATGCTCGCGCGCCGATTCCCATACACGATCGATATGCGCCGATAGCGCAGGGCTGCGGAGCAGCGCCAGCTTGGCTTCGTCAATTCGCTCGAGGAAACCCTCGTCCTGTTTCAGTTTGTCGATAAAGCCGAATACCGCGGCGTCGAAGGCCTGGCGGCGCTCGTGTTCCGGGTTCTCGCTTATTTCATGCAGATAGACATGGAAGCCCCGCACCAGCGCCCCGGCCAGTTTGACGCCCACGTCCTCCGTTTTCACACCAAACAGCCCAAGCGCGCTGATCAAGGTCGGGTACTCTTCGCCCGCCACGGCGACGATCCGGTTCGCGAAATACGCTTGCACGGCCGGATCGTCGAGCCACAGCGCAGCCCGTTTGATGCCTTCGTCCAGCAGCGATTGGTGGCGACGGTTTTCGGTGAACAGGTCAAGGAGCTGGCCTACCGCACCGCTGACGTCGACGTCGCGCGCCCGCTCACGTATCAAGCCAGCCAACGATTCCTTCAGCGCCGTATCGTCGAACGACCGCACGAACACCGCAATCCCCTCCGATAACTTGTCCGCCGCCACCTGCGCCTGCTTCGGCTCGCGCAGCCATCCGGCCAGGGCCGCGGCGGGATCGAGGGCCGGAATCTTGGCGAGCAAGGCTTCAGTGCCGAGAAACTTGTCGCGGACGAAGACCGCCAATGCATCGGCCACGCGCGGCTTGTTGCTCGGCAGTATCGCCGTATGCGGAATGGGCAGCCCCAATGGCCGGCGGAACAAGGCCACCACGGCGAACCAGTCGGCGAGCGCGCCGACCATCGACGCCTCGGCAAAGGCGCTCAGCCACGCCCAGCCGCCCGTGTCATGGTGATATTTGGACAAGGCGAGCAGCGCGGCCGCCACCACCAACAAGCTGGTGGCCAGGCGCTTCATCGTCTTCAGTTTTTGGTCGTTTTCGGGCAATACTGGCATCAAGGCAGAGTCTTAGGTCGATACGAACAGGACGCCTTCGTCGATCGGGGACGCGACAAAATCAGCGATCGCCGATGTCGTGATCCCGAGCCGACAAGTCGCATTATGCGAAATGACGTCACTTTCTACGTAGAAAGATAATGAATGGGTTATAACGCGCTTCGCCAAGCCGCGGCCGTATCGTAAGGGAGCCGGGCCGATTCGGCCAGTCTGACCGAACGGCGTGTCGCTTGCAGCCCTCGGCCGGACAGCCAGAGGGCTTCCCTCTAATTTACCCTGCCAGAGCGAAAGCCGCGTGGGTGGAAGAACGCACGATCAGTTCGGCTTCAAACGACATATTGCGCGGCGTGTCCGCGGGCGAGGAGGCGGCATTGCCGCGGCCAGACGCTTTCTCGCGGACGGCCTGCGCATGGGTGTCGAGGCGATCGTTCAGCAAGTAGAGCGCGCGCGCACCGATATCGAAAGTCGGTTGACGCAGCGTCGTGATGCCAGGCGTCATCATCGCCGCCCAGTCCGGGTCGTCGAACGATGCCAAGCCAAGGCGTCCGAGCGGGGCATCGGCGCCGCGATACGCGACCGGCGCATCGCTGCCTGGCAAACCCACGTCGCGGCGGCGGGCGAGTTCCAGTGCCAGTGCGAGCATCGTCTGCCCGTTAGCGGCGACGAGCGCCGTCCGAACGCGCGTGGCGGACTCGCGCATCTGGTCGATGATCCGGGCGATGCTTTGCTCGTCCTCGCGGTCGACCACGAGCGACGATACCGACATGCCGTTCAGACGCGCCTCCGCCAGCACGGCCGATTCGCGTTCTCGACGGGAGCTGATCGAGGACCAGGCTTCACTGACGAAAGCGACCGACTGAAACCCCGACGCGGCAAGGTGCGTCACCAACATCTTGGATGCCGACACATTGTCGAGACCGACGCTGTCGCAGGCGATGCCCTCGACCTTCCGATCCATCAACACCACCGGGATATCGCCTTCGACGACGTTGCGCAGCGCGGATTCGGGCAAGCCGACCGGATTCACCAGCAAACCCTCCGCGCGATAAGTCCGCAGCAGATCGAGAAAGCGGTTTTCGAGCTCGACTTCATTGCCGGCATTGCAGATCATCGGCATCAGTCCGCACTCACGGCAGGCCGCTTCGATGCCCTGTATCAGCGCCACCGAGAAGGGATTCTGCAAATCCGCCAGCAGTACGCCGACCAAGCGAGTGCGACCGCGTTTCAGTCCGCGCGCCATCTGATTGGGGCGATAGTTCAACGATGCAATCGCATTCTCGATGCGCGCGCGCAAGGGGGGCGACAGGGCTGCCGTCTCGCCGTTCAGAAAGCGCGAGACACTGGTCTTGCCGACGCCGGCGGACTTGGCGACGTCGCTGATCGTGGGCGCACTCATCGCGCCACTGCCGACGAGGTCAGGACGTCGGGATTCGCCACGTTCAGCGGCGGTCCCGAGACCAATACCGAGATCAGGTTTTCGACTGCATCCATCGCCATCGCATCGCGCGTTTCCTGGGTGGCGGAGCCGGCGTGCGGCAGCGCCAGCACATTCGGGAAGGTCAGCAGCGGCGCACTCGCCGGCAGCGGTTCCTGATCGAAGACATCGAGGCCGGCGCCACCGAGATGCCCGGAGCGCAGCGCCTCGGCCAGGGCCGCTTCATCGATCAGCGGACCGCGGCCGCCATTGACGATAATCGCGCCGCGTTTCATTTTTGCAAACTGTTCCGCGCCCATCATATGCCGCGTCTTTTCCGTCAAGGGCGCTTGCAGGCAGACGAAATCGGATTTCTCGAGCAGTTCGTCGAGCGACACGCGTTCGGCCCCGATGGCGCGTTCGGCGTCGTGTGCATGCCGGGGGCTCGTATAGAGCACCTTCATGCCGAAACCGAGCGCGCCGCGCTTCGCCACTGCCTGACCAATACGGCCAAAGCCGATGACGCCGAGCGTCTTGTGATGCACGTCGAATGCGAACTGCGCGGGCCCGATGCCACGGCCGGATTTTTCCCATGCGCCGCTGCGCACATAATCGGAGAGCTCCGTGACGCGCCGTGCTGCGCCGATCAGCAAGGCGAACACGAGGTCGGCCGTCGTCTCGGTCAGCACATTGGGCGTATGCGTCAGGATGATGCCGCGTGCGGTGAGGTCCGCGACATCGAACTTGTCGATGCCGACCGATACCGTCGAGAGAACCTTGAGGCGATGCGCACCCGATACCGCATCGGCATCGATCGTGACGCTGGATCCAATCGCGCCATCGGCATCGACGAGGGCGGCCTTCAATGCCGCGGCGCCATCGGCACCGCCGGTATCGACATGGAGCAGCTCGAAGTGCGAGGCCAGTTTGGTCATTGCCGCATCCGGCAACGGTTTATAAACGACAACGCGGGGCTTGCTGGAAGAAGTGGTCATGGATCAGGAAAAGTGCCTAGAAGAATGCTTCAATGCGTCATCCGAGCCGGCTTTTGCAGCGGCGGCGGTGCGGGGTCCGGAAACGGCGAACGTCAAGCCGACGGCAATCAATAATGCGCCTGCCATAAAGGCATAGGACGCAGCGGGGTTGCCGGTGGCGCCGTTCAACGCGCCAACCGCATAGGACCCGACGAAGGAACCGAGCGCGCCCATGCCGTTAATCAAGGCCATCGCACCGCCCGCCACGTTCTTGGGCAGCAACTCCGGCACGATCGCGAAGAACAGGCCATACGGCGCGTACATCGCGGCGCCCGCGACGACGAGCAGCGCATACGAAATCCAGAAGACGTGCTGTCCTACCGCATACGATGCCGCGAAAGCGATCGCTCCCACCAGCAACGAAGGCCAGACAAAGCGCAGGCGCGCCCGTGTCCGATCGGACCACCAAGCCAGCGTGACCATCGATAGCGCGGCGGCGAGATAGGGCAGCGACGACAACCAGCCGGTGGCGACCAGGCCCACGTGCGCGCCGTTTTTAAGAATCGACGGCAACCACAGGACGAAGCCGTAGACGCCGATGCTCCAGCAGAAATACAGCAGCGACAGTACGATCACCGGGCGTGATCGCAATGCTTCGGCATAGTTCCGGACCGGCTTCAGATTGGCTTGTTCGGCAGCTAACGTCTCTTCGAGGCGCTGCTTATCGGCGTCGGAGATCCATTTCGCGTCGCGCGGTTTGTCCTGGACGATCATCCACCAGAGGAAGGCCCAGATTACGGCCGGTACCCCTTCGGCGATAAACATCGTGCGCCAGCCGAGGCTGTTCACCAGATAACCGGACACGACCGACATCCACAAAATGGTGACCGGATTACCCAGAATCAGATAGGTATTCGCCCGCGAGCGTTCGCGACTCGTGTACCAATTGCTAATGAAGATCAGCATGGCCGGCATCACGGCAGCTTCGACGACGCCGAGCAAAAAGCGGATCGCCATCAAGATGGCGACGTTGTCGACCATTCCGGTGGCGGCGGCCAGAATGCCCCAGGCGATCAGGCTCGCAAAGACCAGCCGCTTTACGCTGCGCCGTTCGGCATACATCGCGCCGGGCACTTGGAAGAAGAAATAACCCAGAAAAAACAGGGCGCCCAGCAAGGACGAAATGCCCGGCGTGATATGCAGGTCTTTCTCGATGCCGGCAGCCGATGCAAAGCCGTAGTTGGCACGGTCCAGATACGCGAGGCTGTAGGTGATGAAAATCACCGGCATCAACAACCACCAACGGCGCGGCGCCAAGGCACCACGGGTGTCCTGCCGCGCTAGCGTCGGCTTCTGATCCGAATCACTCGATTGAGGCGATTGCATTTTGGGTCTCCTGTGCCGACGCGTCGCGCTCGAGTTGCGTCAACTGGTCCGTGGTGGGAAGCCCTTCGCTATCTCCTACCACCTGCACCTGCAGGGCGCCGATCCGCGCGCCTCGTGTTGCCGCCTCGCGCGCGGTCTTGCCGGCGGCAAGCGCACTGATGACGCCTACCGCAAAGCCGTCGCCGGCCCCAACGGTGTCGATCACTTCGGCCACCGGGGTGGCAGCCACGCGGCCTTGTGTTCCATCGGCACACGCATAAAACGCGCCAGTCTCGCCTAATTTCACGACCACGCCCTTCGCGCCGCGCTTCAAATAGAAATCGGCGATGCCCTCCGGCGTCTCGGCGCCGGTCAACAGCGTGCCTTCACCGAGGCCAGGGAGCACCCAGTCGGCGAGATCAGCAAGCTGATTCAAGGTGTCGATCATGACCTGCTGCGATGGCCACAGCGACGGTCGCAGATTCGGATCGAAGGAAATCGGCTTGCCGGCCGCGCGGAAGTGCCGGGCCAGCTTGAACGCCAATGCCCGCGAGCTTTCCGAGATGGCCGGTGCGATGCCGGTCAGATGCAAGGCTTTGGCGCGATCGATGTAAGCGATATCAAAATCGTCCTCGCTTAAATGACTCGCGGCCGATCCTTTCCGGAAGTATTCGGTGATCGGATCGGCACCGCGCTGGGCCTTCTCCTTCAACTGAAAGCCGGTGCGATAGCGATCGTCGACGGTGACATGGCTGGCGTCGATGTTTTCTTGTGCCAGCGTCGCCAAGACATGACGGCCGAAGGAGTCGTTCCCCACGCGGCTCAGATAGCCCACGCGATAGCCCAGACGGGACAGGCCGATCGCGACATTCAGGTCTGCCCCCGCGATTCGGCGCGAAAAGCGCTCGACCAGCGCCAGGTCGCCCGGCGTTTCGGCGACAAATAGCGTCATGGCCTCGCCATAGGTCAGAAAGTCGATCGGCGCGTTGTGCAGGGGAGTCGTGGAAGGTACGGATGACATAAGAGAGGGAATGGAATCGGTTCCTGTTGATTGTCCAGGCAATTGCTCATGCAGTGTATTCGGGAAATCCCTGTATTCGCTTACATGATAGAGCGGAAGCGCCCGATGCGCTTCGCGTTCATCGGCGTGAGACCAGGATTATACGGTGGGGGAAGTATCGTCGGAGACGCGGGCCACGCGCGCGGTGACGGCCGTCATCAATTCATAGCCGATCGTGCCGCACGCTTGCGCCACGTCGTCGATTGGCAGCTGCGTGCCCCACAGTTCGACCGCAGCACCTACGCCGGCGTTCGGGCAGGGTGTCAGATCGACGGTCAGCATATCCATCGACACCCGGCCCACCACCCGCGTGCGCACGCCATCGACGACGACCGGCGTGCCTTCGGGGGCCGTGCGCGGATAGCCGTCGGCATAACCGCAGGCAACGACGCCGATCCGCATCGCGCCCTTGGCAGTGAACGTCGCGCCATAGCCGAGCGTATCGCCGGGCCGCAGCGTCTGCACCGACAACAGGCGACTTACTAGCGACATGGCCGGCTTCAGGCGACCTGCCGTATCGGCGGCGATGCCGCTGGGCGCGGCGCCGTAGAGCATGATGCCGGGCCGTACCCAATCACCGTGGGCGTTCGCATGCCATAGCGTTGCCGCCGAATTGCTGAGCGAGCGTTCGCCGGGCAAGCCGTTCGCCGTTTGGTCGAAGACCGTCATTTGCGCCGAAACGCCCTGTGGTCCGTCGGCGGTGGCGAAGTGCGTCATCAGCGTGATTGGGCCGATAGCGGACGTGTCGCGTGCGCGTGCGTAAGCGTCGCGATACGCGTCGGGGGTGAAACCGAGTCGGTTCATACCGCTGTTCATCTTCAGATAGATCGGCAGCGGCTGCGTCGGACGACGCTCGGCCAACATCCGCAAATGATCTTCGTGATGAATCGCCGTCGTCAGCCCATAGGCCTCGACGACCTCCCAGTCCCGCATCTCGAAGATGCCTTCGAGAAGCAGAATCGGGCCGGTCCATCCCAATTCGCGCAACCGTACCGCCTCGTCCATATCCAGCAGCGCGATGCCGTCGGCTTGTTTCAAGCCAGGGAAGGCATGGGCAATATCGTGTCCATAGGCGTTCGCCTTGACGACGGCCCACACGCGACTGCGCGGCGCGCAGGCGCGCGCGACCGCGAGGTTATGGGCGAGAGCGTGCGTATGGATACGGGCAACGATAGGGCGGGGCAAGGCGGGTCTCCAATCCGGGAGTGACAGTCGAACAGCGAGTCACCGGATCGTAACGAAGAACGCCCCGCAAAAGTTACTTTTATTCACCGGAATTTCGGGAATAAGTGCGTCGTCAACGGGGTGTCGACGCAGGCAAAGCGGGACGCCGCGCTTAATCGACGTTTTCCAGATAGCCTTCCCCGCGTTTCGGGATACGCCAGGAGAAGAGCAACCCGATCGCCATCATCACGCAGACGTAGACATAGAACATCTGCTCGTTGCCGGCCTGCTTCATCCACAGCGCCACGTACTCGGCCGAGCCGCCGAATACTGCGTTGGCGATCGCATAGGACAGGCCCACGCCCAAGGCGCGCACTTCCGGCGGGAAGACTTCCGCTTTGATCAGGCCGCTGATCGAGGTGTACAGGCTGACGATCGCCAAGGCGGCCACGATCAGGCCGAATGCGGCCCACGGGCTGGTGACATTGCCGAGGGCCGTCAACAAGGGGTAGGTGCAGACGGTGGCCAACACGCCGAAAGCGATCATCGAGTTACGGCGACCGATCCGATCGGATAGCGCACCGAACACCGGTTGCAAGATCATATACACGAAAAGCGCGCCGGTCATGATCGTGCTCGACGTCTTCGCCGACATATGCGCTGTGTTCACCAGGTACTTCTGCATATACGTGGTGAACGTATAGAAAATCAGCGAGCCGCCGGCGGTATAGCCGATAACGGTGATGAATACGCCGCGGTGCTTCATCAGTGCGGACAACGTGCCGGCATCCTTGCGTTGCCGTGTTTCCTCGGACGCCGTTTCCGTCAGCGAGCGGCGCAAGAACAGCGACACCACAGCAGACAGGGCGCCGATAAAGAACGGAATGCGCCAGCCCCAGGCGCGCAATTCCGTATCGCTGAGCAGCGCCTGCAGGATCACGATCACCAGCACCGCCAGCAATTGGCCGCCGATCAAGGTCACGTATTGGAAGGAACTGAGGAAGCCGCGCTCGCCGCGGATGGCCACTTCGCTCATATACGTGGCATTGGTGCCATATTCGCCGCCGACGGACAGGCCTTGGAACAGGCGCGCCATCAACAGCAGGAACGGCGCCGCGGCGCCGATCGTGGCATAGGTCGGGAGGCAGGCGATCACGAGCGATCCGCCGCACATCATGCTGATCGAAATCAGCATGGCGCGACGGCGTCCGAACTTATCGGCAATACGACCGAAGAACCAGCCGCCGATCGGCCGCATTAGAAAGCCGGCGGCAAATACGCCGGCCGTATTCAATAACTGCGTCGTCGCATCGCCTTTTGGAAAAAACGACGCCGCGAAATAAATAGAACAGAAGGAATAAACGTAAAAATCGAACCACTCGACCAGATTCCCCGAAGAAGCACCGACGATTGCATAAATCCGATGCTTACGGTCGCGCGGTGCGGTGCGATCAATGTGCTGCGTCATGTACTGCCTCCAAATGCGCGGCGTGCTGTCACCGCTTATAAACTGCCGCTTTCCCTGTGCGTCGAATGCAGCGAATAACGGTTCGGTTGCATTCGTCGTCTTCGTCTTTTTATTGTTGGTCAAGGCCGAGCGAATGCGAAACCATAACGCGTCTTACGAAGCTGACGCGCATGGTAAACCACACGAAAGTAATTGGGGAGGCGAAACCAATCGATTAGTAAAAAGCAAGGGAAAACCCGGAGATACTATTCGATATGACCGGGGTATCGGCCAAGAAAATAGCGATGAAGTGCCGATGTCGCGCGGCCGGGAATGCCACGCCGCGTGATGTTGACATCACACGGCGAGGGATGCGACAGCGGAAGAGGCGAACTTAGCGGGAGCGGCGCCGAATGGCGTCAGTGAGGACGGCGACGAGCGCGTCGATATCGGCGGGCTTGGTCAGAAAGTGCTGGAAACCTTCCGCGAAACTTCGCAGCCGGTGCACCTCGTCGTCATGGCCGGTCAGCGCGATAGCGACCGCCGGTTGCACGTTGTGCCTTATCTCATGCTCGCGCAATGATTGGATCAGATAGAAACCATCCATGCCCGGCAGGACGATGTCGCAGATGACGGCGTCCGGCAGCGCTTCGATGGCGGTGGCGCAACCGTCTTCGGCGTCGGCGACGGCGAGAACCGTGGCGCCCAGGTCGGACAGTAGCGTCGATAATGCTTCGCGCGTGGGCGCGTCGTCCTCGATCAGCACGATCGTGCCTCGATCGAGCGGCCTTGCAGTGTTCATGCTCTTGAATTGCTCCCGCGGCGCGGACAAAATTCGATTATAGCGATCGCGTCGTTTCGCCGCGTGCCCCCATTCGTCGACTTGGACGAGCGGCGGCGCCATTGTAGGCGTCCAGGCCCCGCGTGGCGGTGGATTGTGCAGCGCGGGACGACTTTTTCGCGTAACGTCTCAATTTTGTGACAAATTCTTAATGTGTGTTTCACGCCGAGGCACCCGCCGCGCAGCGGGGCGCTGCGCGCGGTTGTGACCGCAAAAACCCCGTTTTCTTGATCGAATCCATGACCACCCTCTTTTCCGAATCGCTTGCTTCGTCTCGAACCGGATCCGGCGCGGCTAGCGCTGCAGCGTCCTCCGCTCGTCCGCAATCGCTGGATTGGATCGAACAGCTGGTACGAATGGACACGACCAGTAGGGAATCCAATCTCGGACTGATCGAAACCATCCGCGACGCCGTTCAGCGGATCACGGGCAGGGCGCCGGTGCTGACCTACGACCGCACGGGGAAAAAAGCCAATTTGTTCGCGACCTTGCCGGCGGCGAATGGTGAGGTGGACGGTGGCATCGTGCTGTCCGGGCATACCGACGTCGTGCCCGTGGACGGCCAGCAATGGCAGTCGGACCCGTTCAAGCCCGAGATCCGCGACGGCTTGCTGTACGGGCGCGGCACCGCGGACATGAAGGGCTTTATCGGCACCGTGATGTCGCAGTTGCCGAACTTCGCGGCGCAGCCGCTCAAGCAGCCGGTGCATTTGTCCTTTACGTATGACGAAGAGGTGGGCTGCCTGGGTGCGCCGGTGCTGCTGGCGGACCTCGCGGCGCGCGGGGTAAAACCGTCCGGATGTATCGTCGGTGAACCGACGGAGATGCGTGTCGTCGTCGCGCACAAGGGGATCAACACGTTCCGCTGCCAGGTGCATGGGCAGGCGGCCCATTCGTCGTTGACGCCACGCGGTGCCAATGCGATCGAACACGCGGCGCGCTTGATCTGCTACATCCGAGACATGGTGGACGAATTCCGCGCCAAGGGGCCGTTCGACGAAGACTTCGATGTCCCCTTCAGCACGGGCCAGACCAGCTTAATCCGCGGCGGTAACGCCATCAACACCGTCCCGGCCGAGTGCGAATTTCAGTTCGAATACCGCAATTTGCCGGGCGTCGATGCCGCCGCGATCGAAGCGCGTATCCGGGCCTACATCGACAGCGAGCTGTTGCCGCGAATGAAGCGCGATCACCCCGATGCGGCCATCGAATTGATGCGGACCGCCGGTGCGCCGGCGCTCGATGCGGCCGAGCAAGCGGCGGTGACGACGTTGGTCCGTGCCCTGGCCCGCGACGACGTCGTCCGCAAGGTGGCTTATGCCACCGAGGGCGGTCAATTTGCACTGGCCGGCATTCCCACCGTTATTTGCGGCCCGGGCAACATTCAGCAAGCACACCGTGCCGACGAATATGTCGCGCTCGAACAGATTGTCGCCTGCGAGGTATTTCTCGGACGCCTGTTGCAAAGCCTCGTGCAATAAAAAATCAGAGCGGAAAAAAACGCCTTTCACTGCACTGAAGCACCTGATTATCCGGGAAATTTTGCCTCGAATTCGAGAAAGGCATCGCTGACGAAGCGAGGGAATGTGTCAGTTTGAAACATTTCTCTATAGAGCTTGAGACTGAGCCTTAGGCAAGCTAGTCTTGTTCGAGATTTGCTCCCCCGAGCACCTTATCCCGGCGCCTTCATCGGTATTCGATGGCGGCGCCAGCGCGCTCGATTTCTGCCTCATTCTCGCCAATTCGAATAAGCCTTGCTGATCAGCCCAAACGACGCCAAGCATTCCCGCGCGTCGCAGCCCGGTCACGAATCGCTTGCCGTAGAGCAGATGGAGAAGACATCCGCCCCCCGAACCGCCGCAAGGCATCTGATTTGGGGGATGGTTGCCTTGGCCGTCGCGATGAATGCGATTTTTGCCTATACGCTGCTGCGTGAACGCCACGACGCCCGCGACCGCGCGTTGGCATTGCTCGCCAATGCCAACCAGACGCTGTCGGCGGATCTGGGCGCGCGTCTTGCCGTTGTCGACACATCGCTGCAAGCCGCCGCGCGCACGCTGTATAAGGACGCGCCAACGCCGGCGGTGCCTGAAAGTACGCCATTGCGCGCAGACGGCGCACGCAATGTGTCGGGCGTTAGTCCAAACGCCGATTCGAGCGTCACTCCGATTGTTCCAGCAAGTTCCGCGCGGTCCAACACGGTAATCGGGCCGACCGGGCATCTGCTTGCACTGTTTCAGCAGGGCGACGGGCTGCGGCATGCCAGCTCGTTGATGGTCGCCGATGCCGACGGCAATGTCGTGCTAGATTCGCGCGCGGGGCCGCTACGGCGGGCCAATGTGGCGAAACAGGATTTCTTTACGGTCCAACGCGATAAGTTGCCGAATCCGCCCGGTTCGGACCGGGATGCGACGGAGCAGGCCTATGTAAGCCACGTGCTGCAGGGTCAGCGCGACAATAAGTATTACATCTGTCTGAGCCGACGCTTGTCGAACGCCGACGGGAGTTTTGCCGGCGTAGTGTTCGCCTCGATTCCCAAAAGCGTTTTCGATTTGGCGTTTTCGCTGTTGCCGATCAATGAGGAGGGCGCCGCCGCCTTACTGCGCACCGACGGTGTGGTGCTAGCGCGCCGGCCTGATAATGCTGGGGCGATCAACGCCGATACGGCGGGTGCCGATCTCTGGCAGTCGTTCTCCAAGGCCAAGCACGGTTATCTTGAATCCCGCTCCAGAATGGACGGAATAGATCGTCTGTACGTGTATCACAGCGTCGACGGCCTGCCGCTGGTGCTGGCGATGGGGCAGTCGGTGAACCAGGTGTATGGCGCCTGGCGCGATCGTGCGCAGTTGCTCGTCTTGCTCGACTTGGCTTTGACGCTGTGCATCGTCGGTCTCGCGATGATGTTCCGACGCGTCTATGAACATGGTCGTCTGGCGAATCTGGCGGCGGTGCGCAACGAATCGTTGTTCCGCGCCGCATTGAGCAGCGCGTCCGTGGGCAGTGCGCTCGTCGAATTGAACCGCTACGTCTCGTATGTCAATCCGGCGTTGAGCGCGATGCTGGGCGTGGCTGAAGAACGCTTATTGGGCGACCGCTTGCATGATCTATTGGGCCCGCAATTTTGGCATAACGACGAAGCGGGTCTCGCGGCGCTGGAGCAAGGGCGGACCGAATCGTACGTGATCGAACGCTGTTTCACGCATCCCGATGGGCGCCAGGTGGACGTCATGGTGACGATCACGCTGGCGCGTACCGAGCGCGGAAGTCCGCGCTTCTTCGTCGCGCAGGTGCAGGACGTCACCGAGCGGATGCAGACGCAGCAACTGCTGAGCGAACAGAACGAGCATCTGCGCGTGACGTTGGCATCGATTGCGGACGGCGTGATCACGACGAACAACGACGGCATGGTGCAGTTCGTCAACCCGGCCGCCGAGGCCATTACCGGCTGGCAGAACAGCGAGGCGCTTACGCTGCCGATCGCTGCGATATTTTCGCTGCGCGATCCCGATACCGGCCAGCCGGTCAAGGACGCGGTGCGGCGCGCGCTGGGCACCCCGCGCGCCTCGCATGTCAGCATCGGCGGTGTGCTGATCGACCGAAATGGCTGGCGGCGCGAAGTGGCGTGCAATGCCTCGGCGGTTCGAACCGCCGAGGGTGCCGTGATCGGGGCGGTGCTGGTGATGCGCGACGTCAGTGAATCGCGCGAATTGCAGCGCAAGCTCGCATACAACGCCAGCCACGATGCCTTGACCGGCTTGCCGAATCGCACGGCGTTCGGCGATGCCTTGGAGCAGGCGCTGCTGGACGTTCAGCTCTCGGATCGGCAAAGCGCGTTGGCTTTTATCGATCTCGACCGCTTCAAGATCGTCAACGACACCGCCGGTCACCGTGCCGGCGACATGCTGCTGAAGCAGATCGGCCAATTGGTGCCGGCGCAATTGCGCGCGACGGACTTTGTCGGTCGGCTTGGTGGCGACGAATTAGGCGTGATCCTGCACGACTGCACGATCGACGAGGCGAAGGTGGTGCTCGACAAGTTGATTGCCGCCGTCAACGCGCTGCAATTCGTTTGGGACGGCCGCACGTATAGTGTGGGAGCGAGCGTCGGGCTCACCGCGATCGATCGGCACGCGGAATCGCCGAACGCCTTGCTGACCGAGGCCGACGCCGCCTGTTATTCGGCCAAGGACAACGGGCGCAATATGGTGAGCGTCTACCGTGGCGGCCAAAGCGATGCCGCCGATTGGCACCGTAAGATCGTGCTGGCGGCGGGCATTACCGAGGCGATCAGCGAACAGCGCATCTCCCTCTACGCGCAGAAGGTGTTACCACGGGATGCGCGTTCCGCGCCGCGTTGGGAGTTGCTCGCACGCATGTTCGACCGGGACGGCACGCCCATTCCGACGTCGGTGTTTATTCCCGCCGCCGAGCGCTATGACCTGATGGTACATATCGATCGCTGGGCGCTGACGACGGCGCTGGGCGAGCTTCAGCGGGCGATGGCGTCGGGTGCGCTATGCGCGGTACATATCAATATGTCGGCCAACTCGCTGAACGACCCGGATTTTGTCGGCGATGCCTTGAAAGCCATTGCCGCATCGGGCGTCCCCGCGGCGTCGTTGACCTTCGAGATTACCGAGACGGCGCTGATGCGCAATCTCGCCTCGGCCTCTGTCGCGATCAATGCGTTGCGGGGGGCGGGGGTCCATGTCGCGCTGGACGACTTCGGCATCGGGATGAGTTCGTTTGGCTATCTGCGTAATTTTCCGGTGGATCTGGTCAAGATCGATGGCGGCTTCGTGGTGAACATGATCGAGAACGCTGTGGACCGCAATATTGTCAAATCGATCCACCAAATCACACGCGATCTAGGCGCCCGTACCGTGGCCGAATCCGTCGAGAACGCCGCGACGCTCACGCTATTGCGGCAGATGGAAGTCGACTTCTTCCAGGGCTATCACATCCACGCGCCCGAGCCGTTCGAAAAAGTCATCGATGCCGAAATCAGTCGTATACGAGGAACGAACGCGCGACTGCATCTGATGGACGGCCCGATGCCGGGTGCCGCTAGCAGCCCTTCGTTGTAAGGTTGTAATTTATTCAAACTGGCGTTTTTTGGCCACGCGTCGCCTATCATTTTTAGCAAAACACTTTTGTTTTAACGTGGTGGGCGTGGCTGGGTAAGGCGCCTAAACCCTTGTTATACGGTTGTTTTCGTGGCATTTGTGACGAAATCGGTAACGATTTCCGATGAATTGCAAGGTCTACTGCTATGGCATGTAATAAACGCCGCCTATTGCTCTAAGCCTTACAATAGGCTATTATTTGCCTATGCACTGACATGACGTTGGTGTTCAGCAATAGCGCAGTAGGAGGTTTGCCATGTCGACACCCATTGTTACCGGCGCACTCGTCGCAGCGACGATTGCCGCTCCGGTCATGACCATATTAATGATCATTGCCAACACCCCCGCCTTCGCCGGTTAGTCAGTATTTCGGCCCAGGCGGGCTTTTTTTTTGCCCGGACGCCGGACGCGCGCGGGTTGCTAGAGGCGACACCGCTATGAATGAAAGCATTCGAACCCTGCGCGCCGATTTAATCGCGCTACTGGAAGCCGGACTGATCAGCGAAGCGCAGATGCGCGATTTCGACACGCTCTGGCCTGCGCCGGTCGCTGAGGCGATTGTCGACGTGGTGTAACGCCTGCTTAGCCACGAAGGTTGCTGCCAAGCACGTCTGTCTCGGCAGACTATCTTTACTCAATGACTATCGCCTTCGACCACCGCGGCGCGCTTGTCGAAATCCCACACTAATGCCTTGTGCGTATCGATCGGCTTGGGCAGCAGCTTCGCTTTATAGAACACATCGGCAATCGCCTGCTGTTCGCCGAAATTCTTCGCGAGGACCGGCCGCACTGCATAGCTACGACGCGCATTCGCACGCTCGACCGTCTCCGCATCGAGACCCCAGACAGGTGCGAGAATCTTTGCCGCTTCTTGCGGATGGGCCTTCGTCCAAGTCCCGGCCGCACTTAACTGCTTGTAGACGACGTTCAAAATATCGGGATGTGCCTGCGCAAATGACGTCGACGCCAGGTAGTACCGCTGATACGACGCAATGCCATCGCCGCGAACCAGGATGCGTGCGTTCGGCGCTTTCTCGACCGATGCCACATACGGATCCCAGGTGAACCACGCATCGACGCTATTGCGCTCGAATGCAGCACGTGCGTCTGCCGGCGCGAGATACGCGATTTGCACGTCCGCCGGGGTCAGCTTGGCTTGGGCAAGCGCCGCAAGCAGCAGATAGTGGCAACCCGCAGCCTTCGTTACGGCAATGCGCTTGCCCTTCAGATCCGCCAGCGAATGAATCGGATCGTCACGGTGGACGATCACCGCCTGTGCCGAAGGGGACGGTGACTCCTGCGCGATATAGACGAAATGCGAATTCGCCGCCTGAGCGAAAATCGGCACGGTGTCGGCAATATCGGCCGTCACGTCCAACGCACTCGCATTCAGCGCTTCCGTTAGCGGCAATCCGCTTGCGAACTCTGCCCACTCGATCTTCACATGCAAGGGCGCCAGCGCTTGGTCAAGCGTCCCGCGTGCTTTCAAGATCGCCATCAAGGTCGATGATTTCTGATACCCGATCCGCAGCGTGACGTTATCGCTACCCGATGACTGCGCGTAAGCGGTCGTCGTGGAACTTACTGCGATAACGGCACTAAGGATTACGCCTAGCAACGAGGCAGAAGCGCGTCGCAGGATCGGCTTAAGCATTGGCTTCTGATCAACGGTGTGGGCGAAGCGCGTATTCAGTTTCATCGAAGGAGGACGGAAAGTGAGCCAGCTTCGAATAGTATCGAGCCGGTCCTCAACGTCCTAATGATCAATCTGAATATCGATTGCAGGAAAAGCGGATTAGGTAATGTCCCAGCCTACACGTGCGGCGCATGAGCAGCACGATCAGAAGACGGCGCCGAGGCGGGCACCGCCAATGCCTCCGCCGACGGCGACCGCGGCCACTACCCGTACAGTCGAATCGATCTGATGTCGGGTAATCGATTTTTTACGCGATCGGTCCGATTCGATCGATTGCGCCAGTTCGATAAACAGCTTCGACAAGTTATCTTTGAAGAGCGGCTGCGAGTGGCGACCTTGCGCAAACAGACGTATCTCTTCTTCGATGCGTATCTTGAATTGCGGCACGATATTATCGAGATGCCCGCTGTCCGCTCCCGAATACGACAGATTGCGCCAGCTCAACGACGAATCCCGTGACGTGACCAACTGATCGATCTCGTGCATCGCGGCATCGGTGCGCGTCTTCAGATCGCTCGTTCGCTTTGCAAAGGACTCCCACTTTGCGGAGAACCCATTGAAGGCAACGACGACTTTCACCTCGGCGCCGACGTCATGGTCGTCGTCGGCGGATGGATTGTTGCCGGCTGCCGTGGGCGCGGATGTTGCGTGGCGCGTCGGTTTGACCGACACCTCGCCGTACAGCTGATTCATATTCGCCGACCATGCGAAATCGACCCACTGTCGGCCCTTCGAACCTGCCAATTCGATCATGTAGTGCGTTGCGCCCACGCCCGTGGGGTTTTGGAAGCCTGCGTCCGTGACGGTTCTCACCTTGGCGTGATTCAGCCCATCGACTGGGGCACCTTTGCTTGGGTCGAAGCGCGTCGCGATAGCTTCATAACGCTCGGGGATACCGCTCGCTTCGCTCTCCGAGAGCGCAACCTTGGGTGCCGCGGGCGGCTTTACCCGATGGAACATCGGCGCGGCGCCTGTCGCAAGGACGAGGGTATCGGCTGCCGTCGGCGCGGGCGCGCTGGCTTTCAAGATGGCCGCGGTATCGGTGCGATTTTTCTTGCCCACGTCTTCCGCCGATACCAGCGAGGGTAGCGCGGCAACCGCGTTCAGCATTGCATTGTTCGCGCTGGCTTCGGTCCACGGCGCTTCGCCGTGGATAGCCGATTGCACCAAGCTAAGTTGATGTGCGCGCGCTGCGTCGGTGCCCGGATCTGCGATGCCGTCATTACAGAGCGAGGCCATGCGTGCGCCAACTGTTTGAGCCGCGTCGTCGTCGCCGCCGGCCAATCGGGCGAGATGGGCGGTACTGGCGGCTTGTGCGGTGTTTGCCGCGTCTGCACCCTCTGCCACAGCCCGCCATGCGGCGGTTGAGGCGCTGAGCGCGGCGGACTGATTGCCAGGCGTTTGGCCGTGTGCGTCGATTAGCGCGGCGACCATTGCGTCGACGCCTGGACCCAGTGTGCGAGTGATCCGCTCGACCTGCGTCGAGAGATCGTGGGCGCGCGCATGCAGCAGCGCAGCTTGGTCAGTTTGCGTGCGAAGCGTGGCACGTAATGCGGCCACATCCCCGGTGGAGTGTATTGGGGCAGGCGATGTGTCGCGCAGCGACGAAGCGTCATCGCGTCGTCCAACAGTCCGCTCACTTGCCGCAGTGGGACGCGGCGTGGAGGACGTTGTGGCGGCGCGGCCTGTACCCCATCCAAACAGACGCGACGTCCATCCTGTATTTTGAGATATTTCGGCGCTGGTACGTCGGGCTGCGGTGGAGAAGCCGGATGTGTCGAGTGGGGGCGTCGCGCCTGCGCGTTCAGCCTGCGCCAGCAGGTCGCGCGTATCCGCAATGTCCTTGTCCAGCGCTGCCGCTTCCCGGCCCAATGTGGCGGCGTGATCCTGCATTTTTGCGATACCGCTGCCGGCAGCACGTTGTGCCACCGCGCGCAATGTGCCCACGTCAGTCACTTTTTCGACAAAGTACTCGCGTGCAAGCGCATGGAGCGCGGACATCTGCGGTCCCTGACCATGCCGGTCGGCCGAGCGCGTCTGCACTAAAGCGTCGGCGTAGCCGTCGAAATTCGCTTCCTGTGCCGTGCGTAGTGCGGTACGAAGTGCGTAGCGCGCGGCCTCCTCCGCGTTGACGGTAGCACTCGGCTCGGACGTCGCACCGCTTCGCGTGGAGCGCGGCGCTTCACGGATGTCGCTTATTGCATCGGCGATATCTGCTGTTTCACCCGACGCGGGCGTTTCAGGGGCGCCAGCTTGCAGCCATTCCGCAGTGCGGAGCAGGTCGATCGTGGCACTTCGGACCTGATCGAAGGGCTGGCCTTGCGCGAGCAGCGTGCCGGCAATCGCGGCCGCTTGGCCATAGGCGGCCGTTGCGTTGTCACCCAGGTCTGTTCGCGCGCTCAACAGCATCAATTCGGATAACGCGGCAGCGTCCGCGACACCGGCGCCTGCGTGAAATGCTGTTAAAGCAGCATGCTGCGCGAGGGTGCGCGTCTGCGCGTCTGGCCAGCGGTGGTTCGCGGCCACGCGATCGAGAAGTTCGCTTACAAAGCGCTCTTCCGCGGGAGAGCCATCGATTGGCGCGACGTCGGCGCCCGGTTTGAGGTTGCCATCGAGCAATCGGTAGCGAATCCCATTCGGTGTGCGTTCGCGTTCTATTACCGCCTGCTTTTGATGCGTCTTCAGGTCATATCCCGAATGCAACGTGACGCCGCATAACTCACGGTTTCCTACTTTACAGATGCTGCCGTCGGGCCGAAGCGCGCTCAGTCGACTGGCATCGTCTGCCGTAAGCCAAGCGGCGGGGTTGGTCGTTGTCGACTTCGCTCCGTAGACAGCCCATTTCCCATCCTCGCGACGATAGAGCGACACGGACTTGTCAGCCGACAGATCGGTCCGCACCGGATGGAATAGCGTCTCCTTTGTCTTGCTTTTTTTGGGACCTTCCTTGAAGCGTTCCAACACGACGAATGACGTATCAGGCCTGGCCGTGCGATCGTCGTCTGCGCTGCGTTCAGTGGCGAGCGGGGCGATGAGAAGGGTGCGGTCTGCCGTCTTGATCAGCTGCAAGCCGCTGGTGTTATGTCGGGTCCTCGCGAAAGGACGGGAGCCTCTGATCTTTTCCCAGGCGTCGGTGGTTTTAGAGACAACCGTGAAATGCGCGCCCCCGTCGAGGTTACGCGCGGCGCGTTTGAACTTCGGGAGCATGTCCTGCAATGGTGAGGACGTTCGCGGGCTGTGAGTCGAAGCGCTGCTTTCTGCACGTCGAGGTAGGGGGCGATCGCCTATCGCATCATCTTGCGTAGTACTTGCCAACCGCCGTGCCGTTAAAGCCGATAGACCCCTCATCGCACCTCCCAAAATAATTCAATCTCTCTTCGAACAACGCGCTTGGCCTGCGTGTGTCGAATGTGAGATGCATGGGTTGGGATTTTTACAGCGCTTCGATAGGGCGTATATTCGGGGTTATCCGTAGGCGAGGCTTGCGAAAATGGTTTTATTTTCAATGGGATAGCGCTTCTTAAATTACGTCTCACGAGAAGCGAAGCGGTGTCGCCAATCCCGAAAAGAACGCCATTAAAAAGTCCATCACCGCCCCGAAACGACATTCACGCCGATGCGATCGGCGAGCGACAACACCGCATCGTAAGTCGATTCGTCACCGAGGAGTGGTGTTGGACCGTCGACGGTTTCCAGGTCACTGGACGCAATGCGATCGCCGAACAGCACGATGGCCTCGGCGCTGTCATCTTGGCGCGACGTCCAGCACATCCCTTGCGCTTCCGGGCATTGCGCGTGAATAGCCTCGGCCCATAGGCGCGTCTTCGGATAACGGTCTTGCTCGGTATCGATCAGTTCCGCGCGGCGCACGCCGAGCTTACGTAAAGCCTTGGTGCGTAGATCGACGAGTTGCAGTGCGTTCAGCGGCAGAAGGCGTGAATGTACGATGCCAATCAACTTCTGTTTGTCGAAGGTCTTGTAGCCCGGCGCAAACGGAATGTCGTGGAAAACGGTCTCCATGGCGGAGCAGTCGAATGTCGCACCGCCGTAGAGTGTGGGAATCACGCTGCCGGCAAGGTCAACGATAGGGCTGAAGCGCGCATTGCCGCGCGCCGTGTCATTGAATTGATTGGGTCGATACGCCTCACGGTGTATTCGATGGAATAGGCGACGCGTCGGCCATGTGAGCAGGCTCGTATGGAGCACGCTAGCGGGGAGCGGTGTGTCAGTGTTCGAGACCAATGCAAGAATCCGCTTCCGGGATCCCTTGGTGTTGCTCTCAACCATGTAGCAGTCCCGCCTTCTCGTCCGCCGCGGCAGCGATTACCTGGTCGGGTTGCGTTGCCAGCACATCCTGAGGGCGCCTGCCGCCCAAGAAACTGTTCGCCGATAGAAACCAGTAGGCGAGGCCCCAACCATCCTTCGAATCACCAAAGACCGCCAGTACTTTGGCGAGCGATTTCAGTGGACGATATCCCGCAGGGACATCGAGTCCATAGCCCGGAAAGTAATCGACGCCGTTGTGCCGGATCGCAAACGTTGCGCCATCGCGCTTCCACTTATTGGGCTGCGCGCTAGGATTGCTTTCGCTGAAGCCCGCGAGTTTCGCGATCTGCACCGCCGTGAGCCAGTCGGCGCTTTCAAGTACCGCTTTACGTGAGCGCGCTACCATCGTCGCTTCTCGCATCAGCGTCGGGGTAGGGGGTGCGCGCGGAACCAACGCGTCTACAAGGGACTCCAAGACCTGTTGATCCTGCTCCGCCAGCTTCGAACGCAGGACATAAGCGACGTTTAGCAGCGTCCCCGCGAGCGCCTCGGCTTCTTGTTCCGTCGCGTCTTCCAGTGCGATCGCCACGACGCGGCTCGCGCGCATACCCGTCAGCTGTCGACGAATGTCGTCGCTAGAACCCGACAAGGTCGAGACGCCAGCCCATTTGACGGAGTCGTGCATGACGTTCATGGCAATCACCAAAGTGGGTGAGATGGGTTAGGTTTTATATATTCTACCCCATCTAACCCGTGCCGCCGCTTTCTTCTGTCTGATTACGCCGCCTGAGCCACCGGCGAGCGTTTACGCGGCGCCGTACGCCCAGCCGTTCCGCCAGCCGGAACAGGTGTCGCCTTGCGCGTCAACGCCGTCTCCGATTTTCCGTGAAAGGTGAAAATCTCCACCGCGTCGCGCAATACGTCGGTCTGCTCGCGGTGATGGCTCGCCGCCGCCGCGACTTCTTCCACCAATGCTGCATTCTGCTGCGTCACTACGTCGAGATCGTCCATCGCGCGCTCCATCTCGTTCAGGTTGCGCTCCTGCTGATGATGCGTCTCGTCGAGTTGTCCGATCACATGGACCGTCTTGCTGAAACTGTCGACGATCGCGTGCATGGATTCGCTGGCCCGCTCGGCCAGCACCGCGCCCGATTGCGCCTGCGAAACCGTCGAACTCACGAGCGTGTCGATCTGCTGCGCCGCATCCTTGCAGCGTTTCGCGAGAGACTGCACTTCGCCTGCCACGACGGCAAAGCTGCGACCATGTTCTCCGGCACGCGCCGCCTCGACCGCGGCATTCAAGGCGAGCAGATTCGTCTGGAACGCGATGCCGTCGATCATCGACGTGATTTCCTTCACCTGCTTCGATGCCGCGGCCACATGCTGCATCGAGGAGATGACATCGTTGATGACGCGTTCGCCTTCCTCCGCGGTACGCGACGCATTGCGTGCTTGCTCCACCGTGTCACGCACATGTTGCTGCGCCTGTTGCGTGATCCCGTGCAAGGCCTGCATCGTCGTGGTCGTGTGATCCAGGTGTACCGCCTGACGCTCGGTACGGTTTGCAAGATCCGAATTGCCGGTCGCAATCTCGCCGACCGCGTGACGTACGCTGCTTGCCTGCGTATGCACATCGTGCACGACCGCCGAAAGATTCACGCGTAACTGCGCCAATGCGCGTTGCATCGCGCTGAATTCGTCCGAATGCGCGGCATTGATCCGCGAGCCGTGATGCACCGACAGGTCGCAGGCGGCAAGCAGATCCGCGTCGCGACGCAGTTCCGCCAGGCGCTGGTGAATGCCTCGGTGCAGCAAGTAACCGGAGAGTCCCGCCGTGGCGAACGCGGCGAGCCAGTGGAACCAAGGCATCGGCGTGCCGGTGGACGCGACATAACGATCCGCCAGAAAGCTGATGGCCATCGGCGCGGCGAGGGCGACGGCGATGCGCGCGGCAAGCGTCGGCCGGCGCAGTGTCTCGATCCGCCCGCGCCACCCGGTACGTATCAGCCGACCCTCATGGAGTGCATAGCCGGAACGGCCTCCCGGGTTGCTCGCGCTTGACGCGACCTTGCCGCTATCGGCCGTCCCAGAACCGGAAGCCGGTGCAGCGGCGGCATCGACGCGTCGATTGCGGTTCTCGACAGCCACCAAAGCGGCATAAGCAGGCGCCGCCGCGCTGATTTCCTCCGCCGAGGGTTTGGTGCGCACCGACAGATAACCCGATACCGCGCCGCGCTCGACGATCGGCGTCACATTTGCGCGCACCCAGTAATAGTCGCCATTGCGGCGCCGATTCTTGACCAGAGCGGTCCAAGGCTTGCCGGCGCGCAGTGTCGCCCACATATCGGCGAAGGCAGCGGCCGGCATGTCGGGATGACGCACAAGGTTATGGGGCTGTCCAATCAGCTGGTCGCGATCAAAACCCGAGACCTTGATAAATCCCGGATTGCAATATCGGATAACGCCCTTCAGATCGGTGACCGATACCAGCTGTTCGGAGGCGGGGAAGTCGAATTGGTGCTGGGTGACGGGTTGGTTCAGTCTCATCTTGGCTATCCTGCGCATCGGGGTCATATGCTTGCCGCGGTTCAGCCGGCAAGCTTCAGGACCGATGGTGGCAGTGGCGAATCGCCAAGACTTTGCGCTGGATCAAGCTTTGTCCAAGCGCCCTGCGTCAGACTGACGCACGTTGGGTGGGCGCATCGGATTGTCAGGAATTCGGCAAGAAGTGCAGGACCACTTCGCGCCGATGGGGCGCGTGACGATGTTCGAATAAATAGACGCCTTGCCAGGTTCCCAGCACCATTCGCCCTTGATCCACCGGTATCGACAGATGCACTTGGGTCAGCGCGGTGCGCAAATGGGCCGGCATATCGTCCGGGCCTTCGGCGTCGTGTTCGTAAAGCGTCCGCGATTCCGGCGCGATGCGCGCGAAAAACGCCTCCAAATCGACGCGCACCGAAGGGTCCGCGTTTTCCTGTATCAGTAAAGACGCCGAGGTGTGACGACAAAACACCGTCAACAAGCCGTCACCGGCAGGCTGCGTGTCCATGAAACGGCGCAGCTGACTGGTTATCTCGACGAGTCCGGTGCCGCGCGTCGGCACATCTATGCGCGCGATCGGACGGGCGGGTGCGCTACCTCGCTCGGTCGGATGCTGCGCCGAAAAGGCATTATCGTGTCGCGAGGCCATAAAAAACTCCTCAGATATCTTAAATACGCCGAATTCGCTGGGAAAAGCTAAACGCGGCCGCCGCCACGCCGGTTGTCGTTACGGTCCCGCAAGCGGCGACGTGTCCGCCAGATGGCCGTGCCGATCGCGACCACGATGATCAGCAGTGCGCCATTGCGCAGCAGGCTGCCCGTCGATGGCCGATTATCCTGGCTTCCCGAGAGCGCGTTGCGCTCCGCGGTCGGTAGCGTGCTCGGATCCGAGGCCGTCGCTGCGCTCCCGGCCGTAGCGCTCGCGGCGCTAGCGACCGTCGCACCGCTCGCCGTACCATCGGGCGATACCGGCACCAGATTATTCGTCATCTGGGTCGGCGCACCGAACTGGGTTTGCGCGGCGCTGGGCGGCGCGTTGGGGTCCTGCGTCGGGGGCGGCGGTTGATCGGTCGCAGCGGGCATCGATGCCGCATTCGAAACCGCGCCATTACCGCCGACGGCTTGCATTCCCGCCGCATCGGTTTGCGCGCGATTCAACGCGGCGGCGTGCGTTTGCCAGTCGGCGATGACTTTTTCAACGCAGCCGACATCGGCGCAGGCATCGCGCCGCGCGCGGAAATCGGCAACCTGCCCTTGCGACAGCACGCCGGAGGCGGCCATCCGCTGCTGCTGCGCATAGAGTTCGTCATATTCATGACCGACGATCGTGTAATCGCAGACCACCCGCTGACCGGGCACGCGGGCGGTGCTGCAGTCGATATCGGTCGCGGCGTGCGCCGTAGCGCTCAGCCCCAGTACAGCCAGAAACATCCACAGCCTGGTTCGTTGTTGCAGCACGGCAAAATCCAACAAAGAAAAAGGGAGTCTTTCACGATAGCCGATTTGCGGGGGAATTGCTGGCCATACCGACCGTCCCTTGCCTCGGCATTCTGGGAAAGGCAGGCGCATCTAAAAATGTGTAATGTGGATATCTAAAAAATCCGTTATACAATGGCCCGCCAGCTTTCGGGCGTGGTTGTGTTGACACCGCTACGCCCGGTTAAAGCGAAATCGCAGTATGTAACACAGCGCGTCGACAGCGTGCGACGCGTGACCTTGAGACAGGCGGCCCCAGGAGCCCACTTTGCAAGCCAATAAAAGCCTTGAACAATTTCTGTCCACTGAAGAAGAGAACATCCTCCGGGATTGGGTGGCGGTGCAAACGGCGGCCGGTGCCCAACGTGGCTTGATCGCCGAGTCGGAACTGAAAGAGACGAGCCGTACCTTTCTTTCCCTGTTCACGAAGGCCGTCACGCGTGACTACGACGCATCGCTGACCGGTGAAAACTGGGATGCCATCAAGTCGCATCTCGTAACATTGTCCGGACAAAGGGCGACCCTAGGGTTTACCCCCTCCGAGACGGCGATGTTCGTTTTCTCGTTGAAGGAGCCGTTGTTCAAGGCGCTGCGGGCCCGCGTGACCGAGGCCGACGTCCTCACCGACGCGCTCTGGAAGTTGACGGTGACGCTGGACAAGCTCGGTCTGCTGACGGTGGAGGCCTACCAGGCCACACGTCAGCGGATCATCGAGCGTCAACAACAGGAATTGCTGGACCTGACGACGCCGGTCGTGCGTCTGTGGGAGTCGGTTGTTGCCTTGCCGCTGATCGGCACGCTGGACAGCGAGCGCACGCAAGTCGTGATGGAGAGTTTGCTTGAGTCGATCGTCTCGAACGAAGCCGCCATTGCGATTATCGACATCACCGGCGTGCCGACCGTCGATACTCTCGTCGCGCAACATTTGCTGAAGACCGTGGCTGCGGCGCACCTGATGGGCGCCGAGTGCATCATCAGCGGCATTCGCCCGCAGATCGCCCAGACCATCGTGCATCTGGGAGTGGACCTGGGTAATGTGGTGACGAAGGCCACATTGGAAGATGCGCTGAAGCTGGCATTGAAGCGTGTGGGCATGAATATCGTGCGCGAACAGCGCGTGGAAGCCCGATAGCCCCATGGAAAAGATTCCTGTTCTGCGCCTTGGCGATTTCCTGCTTGTGTCCATCCAGGTGGAACTGCATGACGAGCTCGCGCTTTCCCTGCAGGACGATCTTGCGTCGCAAATTACGCGACACAAGGCAAAAGGTGTGTTGATCGACATCTCGGCACTTGAGATCGTCGATTCATTTATCGGGCGGATTCTGGGCCATATCGCTGCCATGTCGAAAATCATGGATGCAGCGACGGTATTGGTCGGGATGCGACCGGCGGTAGCCATTACGCTGGTCGAACTGGGAATGCCGCTGACGGGTATCTCGACGGCGTTGAATATCGACAAAGGAATGGCACTTCTTCGTTCCCGCGTTGGCGACGCGGGAGACCCGTCATCGTCACCTTAAATAAGGTCAAGGTCGATATTCAATCGGCGGAACAAGCCAGCGCCGCACGGAGGGTCGTCCAGGATTGGGCCACCAAGCTCGCGTTCAGCGCCATCGACAAAACCAAATTCGTGACGGCCGCGTCTGAGTTGGCGCGGAATACCTTTGTGCACGGTGGCGGCGGTTACATGGAATTGTCGGAACTCAATATCGACGGGCGGCCCGGTCTTCAGGCCGTGTTTCACGATACCGGTAAGGGGATTCCGAGCATCGATCAGGCGCTTTCGGACGGCTTCAGCACGTCGAAGAGTCTCGGACTGGGGTTGGGGGGCGCGAAGCGTCTCGTCAACGAGTTCTCCATTCAATCGGAGGTCGGTGTCGGTACTACAGTGAGCATTACGCAGTGGAAACGAAGGTAATAGTCGACGACGCCACGGGCGTCGCCGATGCGCGTCGACAGGCCGCCAAGATGGCCGAGTGGGTAGGGTTGCCGGACAGATTGCACGGTGAAGTGACCTTGGTCGTGTCCGAAGCAGCCAGCAATATCCTGAAGTACGCGCAGCGCGGCGAGATATTGCTGCGCCGAACCGTGCATTCCGGTGCGACCACCTCGTTGGAGATGATCGCGTTGGATAAAGGGCCGGGCATTCGCAATATCGCCGAGGCGATGCGCGATGGGCATTCCACCGGCGGCAGTCTTGGCGCCGGCTTAGGGACGATGCAGCGCCGTGCCTCGTTTTTCGATATTTATTCGGTGCCGGATCAAGGCACTGCGGTATTGGCGCAATTTTCGGCAGCACGTGGCGAAACGCCGGCGAGTACCGCCTACGGTGGTGCCGCGCGATCGGGCGCACCCGTGTCGCTGACGGCGGCACCGAGTCCGCAATCATTGACCGCTCCGTCCACGCCTTCCGCGATGGCCGCGCAGGCCCTCCCAGGATTTCTGGTGGGCGCACGTTCGACACCGCGTGCCGGACAGGATATGTGCGGTGATGCGTGGGCAGTGGTGCAACGCGACGATGCGTTGTGGGTAGCGGTGCTGGATGGTCTGGGTCATGGCCCGCTCGCGCATCACGCATCGAATCAGGGGATCGATTATCTGAGAGTATCGAATGCCTATCAGACGCCGGACGGTCTGGCCGAGCAGCTGCACAAAACCCTGCGTGGAACGCGGGGCGCGGTCGTAGGTCTGGCGAAGATCTCCAGGAGTGGATCGGTGCTGGACTTTACTGGCGTCGGCAACATCATCGCTGGCGTATTCCGGCAGGACAGCATCACGCGGCTGTTGTCCACCGATGGTACCGTGGGTTACATGATGCATCGTATCCGACCGACGCAGTCCGAATGGCGTTCGGGCAGTGTTTATATTGCCAGTACGGATGGCCTGTCGACGAGGTGGAACCTCAGCGCGCATCCGAACTTACTGCAACATCACCCCAGTTTGATCGCGGCGGTCCTACACCGCGACTTTGCGCGCGATAACGACGACGCCACGGTGGTGGTTGTGAAAGGGGTGTAGATCATGCGTCATCGTATCGTTTCCGTGCAGATTGCGTCGATCCTGAGCCTGGTATCCATCCGGGATCGATCGCGCCAGATCGCCGAGCTGTTTGGCCTAGAGGAAATCCAGCGCACGCGCTTCACCACCGCTATCTCGGAGATAGCGCGTAATGCCATTCAGTATGCGAAAGGCGGCACACTGACGTTCTATGTGGGCGATGCGACGAATCAAAAGAGCACGCAATGCGTCAGCGCCGAGATCAGCGATAAGGGGCCGGGAATGGACGCGGCCGCGGTGATGGACAATGCGCGCCACATGACGTCGAGGGGGGGCGGTGTCGGCATTCCCGGTACACGGCGGCTCGTCGACGATTTCTCGATCGAATCGGTCATCGGCAATGGCACGCGGGTCGGCATTGAAATGTATCTGCCCCGCGACACGCCTATTTTCAGCGTCGCGCAGATCAACGACATCGTCGCGCAAATGGCGCGCAAGAAGCCGCAGACGCCGATCGAAGCAATCGAGCAGCAAAACCATGAAATGCTGCGCACCCTCGATGAATTGCGGGCGAGCAAAGCCGAACTGGAAGCAGCCGACGATCGCAAGAACGAATTCCTCGCGATGCTGGCGCACGAGCTGCGTAATCCCTTGGCGGCCATCAGCCTCGCGCTGGAGCTAGGCGCAAAGACCGGCGACGCGGAAGACGCGTTTTCCGTCATCGGTCGCCAAACAACGCATTTGACGCGGATGGTCGCCGATTTGCTCGACGTCTCCCGTGTCACGCGCGGCAAGGTGGATTTGCGTACGGAAGTAGCGGACTTGAACGTCATTCTGGCCGGTGCGATCGAAATGACCCATCCGGAAGTCGAAAACCGGGGTCACAAGGTCCGCTTCACGCCGACACCCGCACCGGTGATCGTGCGTGCCGACGTTGCGCGGATGAAGCAGGTTTTCGGCAATATCCTGCACAATGCGGCGCGCTATACGCCGCAGCCCGACACAATCACTGTCACGCTCACCGAGCGCGACAGTGCGGCTATCGTCACCGTCGAAGACAACGGCATCGGCATCACGCCGCAGATGCTGCCGCGTGTTTTTGAGTTGTTTGCGCAGGAGTTCAACGGTGTCGGGCGACAGGACGCGGGACTAGGGATCGGTTTAACCCTGGTGCAGCGGCTGGTGTCGGATCACAGCGGCGCCGTATCGGCGTATAGCGCGGGCACGGGAAAGGGCAGCCGTTTCACGGTCGAGCTGCCGATCGTGAACGAGAAGTTGCCGAAAGTGGAGATGCCAGAAAGCGTGCCGCCGTTACCGACGGGCCTGACCGTCATGCTCGTCGATGACAATCAGGATGCGGTGAATGCGATGGCAGCGTTGCTGGAACTCGAAGGCTGTACCTGCCTTACCGCTTTCGATGGTCGATCGGCGCTGGCGTTGAGCGCGAAGCATGCGGCGCAGGTCTATATAATCGATATCGGTCTACCTGATATGACCGGTTTCGATCTCTCCTCGGCGTTGCGTCGGGTGTCCTCAAGCGACGCGAACGCGCCGACGCGTGCGACGCATATCGCGCTCAGCGGCTATTCCTCGAAAGAATTCCATGTGAAGGCCGACGAGGTCGGATTCGATCATTATTTCTCGAAACCGCTGCCGATCGACGGCCTTCTGTCGATCCTGACTTCTCTCTAGACGCTCATCAGCTGCGACGGCATACTGCCAGAAATAAATAACTAATCAGAGGCGCCGAATGAGCATTAAATTGCTCTTTCGGTGTTTTTGCACCGCTGATTCAGCAATTTTTTGCGCGCACACCGACGTACCATTTTCGCATTGCACTAAAAACCCATGCGAAGGACGCGTACGATGTCACCGAAGCCCGTATATCTGGATTATGCCGCCACCACGCCGGTGGATCCGGAGATCATTCCCGCCTTGATCGCCTGTCTCGGGCCGGACGGGGTGTTCGGCAATCCGGCTTCGAATTCGCATAGCAGCGGCAATCGCGCCAAAGTCGTCGTCGAACAGGCGCGGGCAGACGTGGCAGCGTTGATCGGCGCTGCTTCCAGCGACATCGTCTGGACGTCGGGCGCAACCGAATCCAACAATCTAGCCCTGAAGGGCTTTGCCGATCGCGCCTTGGCGGCGGGCAAGCCCTGCCACATCATCACCAGCTGTCTCGAACACAAGGCCATTCTCGATACGGTCGGGCATCTGGCAACGCAAGGCATCGACGTGACCGTGGTTGCGCCGGACGCAAACGGCGCGATCACGGCCGATATCATTGCAAAAGCGATGCGCCCGCACACCGGCCTGGTGTCGGTCATGATCGTCAACAACGAGGTCGGCACGCTGACCGATGTTGCAGCCATCGGGGCAGTGGCGCACGCCGGCGGCGCTTTGCTTCACGTCGATGCGGCGCAAGGCCTGGGCAAGGTCGATATCGACGTCGTACGCGACGGCATCGACTTACTGTCGATGTCCGCGCATAAGATCTATGGCCCGAAAGGTATCGGCGCCCTCTACGTTCGTGCAGCCATCAAGGCGCAGATCGGCGCGCAAATGCATGGCGGCGGCCACGAACAGGGATTGCGTTCGGGTACGCTTGCGACGCACCAGATCGTGGGCATGGGCAGCGCCTGCGTCGTTGCGCAGCGACGTCTGCTTGACGATCACGCTCACATCACCGCGCTGAACAAGCAGCTTCTCGACGCGCTGGCGGACGTGCCTGCGATTCGCCGTAATGGTGCGATGGCGGCATGTATTCCGAACATCGTGAACCTCTGTATCGATCTTCCTGGCTTTATGCCGATGCTGCTGGGAGGGGACGTTGAAGTATCGAGTACCTCGGCATGTAATTCGGCATCCGGTGCGGTTTCGCATGTTTTGACGGGGATCGGCCTGAGCGCCGAGCAAGCCTCGCGTTCGGTACGGATCAGCCTGGGCCGTTTCACGACGTCAGCCGACATCGATCGTGCCGTGCAATGCCTGCGCAATGCCTTGGCGTTTTGCGCGCCGCTCACCGTGTAGCGCCTAAGGGCTGTCGGTCGTGCTAAGCGGCACGGGTACCGCGGCTGCCGCGCGGAGCGAGGCGGCCGACGTCACGTTGATGTCCTCGTGAATGGTTTTGAACATAAACGTGAAGAGGGGATGGCGTGCTTCCCCCCATGCCCGCTCGGACTCTCTGACCTCGAGATACATCGCGCGAAGCGGTAACGTGCCGCTGTGCGGCATCGACCGATAGTCTGCTGCGGGATCGATGTCCATGAATGTCATTTGCTTGTACATTCGATAGAGCGAGCGAGCAGAGGTGATGACCATGAAATCGACCTCTTGCTGTACGCAATGCAGATAGAAGGCCTTGAACAGCGCGGTTCTGACCGCCGGGCCTAATGGGTGAGGCATGATGCCGAGGCGCGTCGCTTCGGCAAGACGACGCCCGGCAATCCCGGACGGCAGTGCGGTGTATTTCTCCAGCGGCAATGGCAAGAAGGCATTCGTGTGAATGCGCATTGAGCCGAGCGTGCGCGCATCCGTTTTAGACCGCGCGATGAGCACCAGCGATCCTGCGATGGAATCCTCGATTTCGGCATTCTGAAGGAGCGTTCCGACTTCTGGGTTGTGTCGCGCATAAGCCGCCTGACGCACTGCCAATGCGCTGTGTAATAAGGATTCCGTTTCGGCGACTTCTATCGTGAACGGCAGCGGTTCGATTGCTATGTCCGTGATATTCATTTTATCTCGATATTTAGAATGACTTATTAAAAGCGAGCATGCATTTGCTTGGTAAAACGTCATGCGGCGCGGTTCCGGTGCGGGATGGCGGTGTAGTAAAAATCGGCGAAGCCCGCGAGCGAGAGGCGTGTATTACCTAGGCAAATGGCGAAAGCCAACAATGCTCAGCGCGGCGGGGGATAGCGGTTGGCGTGACAGGGGGGCAAGCCGTTTTTCCGACACTGCTTGGCAGGTCGCCGGGAAGGCCCGGTTTGTGTGTGGCGTCGGCAGTCGCGCCGGCGCGACGAATTCTCAGGATTCCAAGCGCGCCCTATCATTTCCGGATTTGGATATGGGAAAATGCGCGCTGGTTCCCTTTCCCTTCCGTCCTGTACAGCCGTGATGCCAAAGGTATTTTGGGTCGCGCCGCGTGCTGCCTCCGCGTTGCGCCTGTCACCCGGTTTGTCGCGCGTGATCTCGTTGACGTTGTCCACGCCCTTTGCACTGGCCGCGCTATTGTCGTGCGCCACGCTGGCAGTGCCACGTTTCGCCCAGGCGGATTGCGTACTGGACGCCGCCAAATATCACAAGGTCAACCCGACGATTCTGTTGGGCATCGCCATTGTCGAAAGCCGGATGCGGGCAAACGCCACCAACGTCAATACCAATGGCTCGACGGATATGGGGATGATGCAAATCAACTCGATCCACTTGCCCGAGTTACAGCGGTATGGGGTGAAGGCGTCGGATCTCTACGACGGTTGCAAAAACGTCTATACCGGCGCCTGGATTCTGCGCAAGCAGATGGACAAATACGGGAACAGTTGGCAGGCGATCGGCTCCTACCATTCGGCGACGCCGACGTTTCGGGACGCCTATGCGCTGCGCGTGCGGAATACTGTGCAATGGCTGATCAAGAACGGCTATGCCTACGCCAGCGACATGCCCAAAAACGCCCGCCCGATAGAAAGCGCGCCGATGAAACGCGCCACGACAAAGACAACGACCGCGACCGCGGACAAGCCGCTCGGCTGAAGTGGGCGATGGGTTCGGGCAATAGGTGCATTTCAGTCCGTCGACATGCCTCCGTGTCGTAGACAGGAAGGTCTTTTGTCATTTATCGAAATGCCTACCCTTCAGAAAGGCGCTCAAACGTCGTTAAAGCTAAACGGACGTATGACTTCCATTCTTAACCGGAGCGGGAATGGGCTATTCGATTCTCGTGACGGGAGCTGCATACGGACATGGCTTACTGGCGGCGCGCGAGCTGGCGCTGGCGGGTCATACCGTGTATGCCTGCGTGCCTGAATTGAACGATCTGCGGGCGACGCACATCGAGAAAGTAGCCAATTGGGCCATTCAGCATGGTGTCGATCTGCGGATCATCGAGCTGAATGTGCAGTCCGACGCGTCCGTGGAACGTGGCGTTGCGCAAATCATCGACGCCGGCCAGTCATTGGATGTCGTAATCCATGGCGCGAGTCATATGGCGTTCGGGCCCGCGGAGGCTTTTACCCCCGAGCAGATGCATCTGCTCTTCGACATTAATGTGGTTGGTTGTCAGCGGGTCAACCGCGCGGTCTTGCCCTATCTGCGGAAGCAGGGACGGGGCTATCTCATCTGGATTGGATCGCTGGTGATGCACATGGGCACGCCGCCGTTCCTGGCGCCGTACTTCGCCGCAAAGGCCGCGATGGATGTTCTGGCGGAGTCGTATTCGACGGAGCTGGCGAAATGGGGCATCGAGACCACCATCATCGTTCCCGGCTCGTTCACGAGAACCATGAATCGCTTGGCGAATGCCGAAACGCCTAATGATATTGCCGTGGGGGATGCCTATCTCGCGGGTCCCTATTCGGGGGTGCCGGATAAGGTGTTGATCGGTTTCATCGGCATGGAAAGCGACGATGTGGAACCCAGGACAGTCGCCAGGGAAATCGTGCGGGTGGTGGATCTGCCATTTGGCACGCGTCCGTTTCGTGCGCATGTCGGCCCATCTCCTGGCGGCACTACCGCGCGCATTGCTGCCGCGGAAACGATGCGTCAGGAGATCCTCGATGCAATGGGCTTAGGGGATTTGATTTCGCCGGCGCCGGAAAGTTGACGGCTTTCCTGTCGGCCCTCAGTCTTTGATGGGCAGCGGCACGTTCTCGAAGCGACGACAATTGGCTAGTCCTTCGCTGGCTTTGACAATGCCAATAGCGACACGCGGGCGTCGTCGAGATCGTCGGCAATGCCGTCCATCGCGATGCCGATGGTTTCAGCATCGAGGGTGACTTCACGCGAGTCATCCGTTCCGGCAAGGTCGGCGTGGAGGCGTAAGGTCTTGATGACGCGGAGGAGCTTGATCGATAGGGTTTCGACGCGATCTTGGAAGGCGTCCGAGTCGAAGTTCGGGCGAAGAGCGCTGGAAGGGATGGTATGCATGGCGCGGTCCTTGGATGAAAAGTCGACCCACCAGACAGAAGAATGGTGGGCGGAACAATGAAAGGATTGGTAGACCGAGACAACAAGCAAAACCCGGCAGTCCCGAGGGACTCCCCATCAAAGCCCGCCCATAGAACGCGCAAGAATGTGGGAAGTCGACCGGAGTCGGTCGACTTCGCTTGTTGTTGCCAGGCTACCAAACCTGATCATCTTTGTTGAGATGACCAAGTCAGGATATCGCTCGTTGCACTACGGGCACAATCAGACTGGTCTGAAAAGGAAAAGGGCTGCGCGAGCAATTCGCGCAGCCCTTTCACGTCTCTAGGACGCGAGCCACCGCTTTCGATCTTTAGTAGGCGCCTTTCCGGCCGAACACCACGCCGATGGTACGGAACAGGATGGTCAAGTCGCGCATCAGGGACCAAGTCATCACATAGTGCGCGTCCAGGCGAACGCGGGAGGTGTAGGTCACGTCGTTACGGCCGCTGACTTGCCACAGACCCGTGATGCCAGGGCGAGCCGCGTAGTAATAGTGGATGGCGTTACCGTACTTGATCACTTCGGCATCGACGATCGGACGTGGACCGACCAGACTCATTTCACCGCGGATCACGTTGAACAGCTGAGGGAGTTCGTCCAGGCTGGTCGCGCGCAGGAACTTGCCGATCTTCGTGATGCGTGGATCGTTGCGCAGCTTGTGGTCGGCTTCCCATTCGGCTCGTGCAACAGGGTCCGTCGCGAGAAGGTGCTCCAGCACTTCTTGCGAGTTCGTCACCATCGAGCGGAACTTGTAGACCTTGAAGCGTTTGCCGTTGGCGCCGATACGCGTGTGGCCGTAGAACACAGGGCCCGGGGAGCTGACGCGGACGGCCAGGGCCAGCGCAATCAGCGTCGGGGAAGCCAGCAGCGTCAAGAAAGTGGCCAAGCTGCGATCGAACACTTCCTTCAGGTAGCCTTGCACGCCGGGTGCCGGCGTGTGATTCATATCGATCGTCAAGTGACCGAAGATCTCGCTGGTGCGATGCGAGATAAAGCTCATCATCGACGCGTCCGGCATCCAACGAATCTCAACCGGCAGTGCATGCAGCTGCGCGAGAATCGTCTTCATTTCCGCGTAGGCATCCAGCGACAACGTCAACCAGACTTCGTCGACTTTGTTTTCTGCCAGGAAGGGACGGATCGTTGCAATTTGATTCAGCAGCGGAACGCTCGGTCCGGTGTCGCCAATTTGCGCGAGCGTTTTGTCTGACTGACTGTCGTAGCAGCCAATGACGCGATAGCCGAACGCCGAAGATTTCTCGGATTGGCGGTGGAATTCCTGTCCGTGTGCGTCGTAGCCGACGATAAACACGGACTTTTTGTTCAGACCGTTGCTGCGGATCCGTTGAAGTATCAACTGGGATACGACGCGGCTTAGTGCGAGCAAGCCACCAGCGGAAGTCAGCCAAATCAACGCCCACGCGCGCGAGAGGTCGCCGCTGAGGTGGAGCAGGTAAGCAGTGAAGATACCCACGAGCCATACCGATCCCCACGCGCCAAGCACTTGTGCGCACATGGTCACTACGGGCTTGCCGCGCCAGCTCAAATACAGCTTGAAGTATTCGAATAGCGTGAATGCGTAGAAAGCGCAAAAGATCGTGAGGAACTGGTAGACAGGTGCGACAGTTCCAGTTTTATTTGCGAAAACAATAAAGCCTGCGATATAGCCGGTGGCAATGATGATCAAAACGTCGATGGCACGCATCGCGAGTCGCATCTGGAAGCCCGTATTCTTTCTTTTTCCTTTCGACTTGAAAAAGAGACTTTCGACTAATGGAGGATCGGCGGCCATATCTTATTGATAAGTAGTTCTAATTGGTTGTGTGGATGAAAATTGCTTAAAAAAATGGTTCGGAGTAGCGAAGTTTTTTAAAAGTTATTTATTGGAGTTTTTAATATTATTTTCATATATTTCTAAAAAATAGTTTTCTTTTATTTTTTGGGTGACATTGAAGTCGAAAATATAATCCACACCCATAAGGTTTCAGTCATACTCGCTGGGATTTTAATATATCATCAATAAAATCTTTGAAAATCAATAAATTTCAATATACACGATGTGATCCCGTGCATTCGACAACGAGTTCGTCTATGCGACTGATCCAACTCGTTCAAAAATATGTCCGATGTCCTCACGCTCGGCGCAATCTTTAATTCTTATTGAGGCGATTATCGTCGATACGAGGGAACTACGTGGAATTTTTTGTTACGAAGTCAGGGATCATGTGATTTTTCCATTTAAATTGATAAAGCAATAATTATTTTTAGAAGAAAAATTTACGTTTTTATTTGATAACTATATGATTTTAAGCAAGTAAATTCCTGTTGCAAAAAACATTTTGCATAGGCAATGACTTGTCTTATTTTTTAGATAAAGGAGTCGTCCCTATGCCATATAAGAATTTTTTTGCGAGTTTCGGGGTTTTCCCCCTTTATGACGTTCAACCCTCAGGACGTCTTTGCTTTATCCGCACGCGAGTTCATATGAATATAAAGAAATTTGTATCGACAATAGTTGTATCGTCCGCGTTGGTGTCGTCGTCCGCGTATCCGCAAGCGGTCGCTCCGGCTGCTGTTGTAGGGACTGGTGACAGAACAACCGAGGGCGCCGCGGGCGGTGATCCAATTGGCGCTATAGGCGGTGCGGGCGATGGTGCTACCGGCGCCAGGGTTGCGGCAGGAGAAGCTGGCTTGAGCACGGCCGCTATCACCGGTATTGCTGTTGGCGCAATAGCCGTAGCCGGTATAGCTGCTGGCGTGGCCGCCTCGTCGGGCGGCAGCAGCGGTAGTGTCATCACGGCAACTGCAACGTCAACCTCGACGGCGCGGTAAGTTTTAACGCGGCCGATAGTTCTGAGCTCCCGCGCACCCGTTATAAGGAAAGCGATGGCTTTTTTTACTGTAGGCCGCAACACGGCAGGATCGGCTTATGTATCACTGGCTGGTTATAGGCTGCGTATGGACCGTGTTAAGTGGATGCGCTTCATATGTAAAGGGAGTCGGCGACGTCGTGGCGGTGATGCGTGCGTCCAGTAATGACAAAACTATTAACGAACGACTAGATCCAAGGTTTTCGTATCTTCGCATCGGCGTTGGGAAGCGATTCACATTCCTTGTCTTGGGTTATGTGGATCCGAGTCAGCAGGGTCCTATCGAGATTTGGTATGGCGCTGGCGGTGAGGTGCTTCGGTTGCAGAACAGTCGGGTGCTGGGTACCGCAGGCATGCCAGTTGATTGGTCCAATGTTCGCCTGTCGGCCAACTTAGCATGGGCTGATTCCAAGGCAGATTTTTCCTATTCACGTACGCGCGACGTAATGCCTGGATATGACTATGGCATTGTTGACACGTTGTCCGTGACCCCCATTGCTCCGCCGAAGAAATCTGCACTTGCGAAGGTGTCCTCATCTTCTCTTTCTTGGTATGAGGAGCGCTCTTCGGGAATCCGTCATTTACCGCCAGCAAGATATGCTGTGTCGCACGTCGATGGCCACGCCTTAGTGACCTATGGTGAGCAATGTTTAAGCGAATCGTTTTGCCTCAGTTGGCAACGCTGGTTTCCGCCGACCGATGGCCAGAATCATGCGAATTAAGTCGGTAAAAAAGCAGCCGCGTCTTGCTTTGTTGATGACCGGATTGTTGGCCAGTGTTTTCGCTCCGATGGCGCGTGCCGATCAAATTGCAACGATTGCGACGCCCATTCGGTTGGGTGATTGGTTAGTGAGTGCAGAAGCGAAATCGGCGTTGGCTGGCTCGACGGATGCGGACATGCCGCCGTTTCTCGCTGGCGTTGTCTGGCAATCCCACCGCGAAATTGCACAGCAGGAGATCGCGCGCCAAAAACTCATTCACGATATACAAAGCTCGATAACTGGCGATCCGTCGCAGTTTTGGCAAGCAAGTCGGGTCGCGGCGTTGATCGACGGTTTTCCCGCTACAGGGCGTGTTCCGCTTAAGAACGCTGATCCTCGGTGGCTACAAGGTAACCCGTCATCTGATCCCTTGTTGGAGCCCGGCGACGTTGTTCGCCTTCCGGACCGACCTAAGACCGTTACCGTGGTTCGCACAACTGGATCTTTGTGCGTCATTCCTTATCAGGTAAATGCCGAAGCGCGCCATTATGTCGGATTGTGTGACACGCATGAGACTGCACCTCGAGCGTGGATAGGTCAACCTGACGGCTCGGTAGCGAATGCTGATATTGCGCGATGGAATAACGAGGCACAGGTACTGCCAGCGCCAGGGGCGTGGATATGGGCGCCAAACGAAGATGAGCATTGGTCCGATGCGCTCTCGGAGCGTATCGCTTCTTTTTTCGCAAGCCAAGGTGTCAGCGACGATAACCCGCGATTCCGTCCAACAGTTCCTACGCCAGTCCCGTCCCCTAGTGACGTATCGCGCTCTTACGAGGTGCGCCCGACTAGTAGTGATTGGGGCGATGTGGGTGTCTTGCAAACCCCGTCAGCACGGATGTCGCCCGTGGGCTCTGCATCGTTCAGTGCTAGCACCGTTAATCCCTACATCCGGCTGAACGTGATGTTTCAGCCGCTGGAGTGGCTGGAGTTTGGATTTCGATATACGGAAATCACCAATGTGCGTTACAACCCCGGGATCGATTTTGGTGGCACGCAGGGCTATAAAGATAAGAGCGTTGATGTAAAGATTCGATTGCTTAAAGAGACGAAGTTCCGACCAGCTGTGGCTGTCGGGATTCGCGACTTGGGTGGTACTGGTATCTTTTCCGGTGAGTATCTGGTCGCTAGCAAGCGATATGGTGCTTTCGATTGGAGCTTAGGCCTTGGTTGGGGGTATTTGGGTAGCCGTGGCATGTTCGAGAACCCGTTGACACCGCTTTCTGCGAAATTCAATACGCGAGGCAGCAGCAGCGGGGCAGGCTCCGTCGGAACATCGTATTTCCGAGGTCCAACATCGCTGTTTGGAGGTGTCCAATATCAGACGCCTTGGGATCCTTTGATCCTGAAACTTGAATTCGACGGGAACAACTACCAAAGCGAGCCGTTCGGCAACAAATTCAAAGACCGTAGTCCCTTCAACGTGGGATTTGTTTACAAAGCTGGCCGCAATCTTCATCTCAGCGTTGCTTTTGAGCGTGGATCACGGCTGATGTTCGGTCTTGCGATCCACGGAAACCTGAGCCAGGCGTCCTTCCCGAAATTTGGAGATCTGACGGCGCGCTCGTCCCGGATTTCTCAATCGCAATCCGACGGTAGTCCAATCTTGGCTAGCGAAAATGCACCAAGTAGCGACAATTCGAATTTTGATTCCGTAAGCCCGGAAGCCAAGAAGATGGTAGTGCAGCCCCTTAGCCAACAGAGCGTCGGCGAATTCAAGCAAGTACGCTGGAAAACCCTGTCAGATGATCTGACTACTGAACTTGGTTGGCACGTCGCAGACGTCCGGAGCGATGGTGACACGCTAATCGTTTCTATTGATGACCCAAATGCTTTCTATTTACATGCACCAATTGAGAAAGCTACGGCGATACTAAACCGGGACGCCCCTTCTGACATAAAGACATTCCGTTTGGAGATGCGCCAGAGCGGCATGCCGATCGCGGATTTCGCTGTTGATAGAAATTCGTGGGTCGCGGCTAAGACCCGTCTGCTTCCCCCGAGTGATCGAAAAGACGTATCGTCTAGCGTTCCCTTGAGTCGAGGACACGACGGTGAAATCCCGCTTGTTTATAACAATCCGCCGAAATGGTTCACCGGTTCCATTGGGCCAGGATACCAACAATCATTCGGTGGCCCGGATGGATTCCTGTTTGCGATTTCAGCTGCCGCGAACGGACAAGCGCGCCTCACGCAAACGTCTTGGATCACAGGAACTGTCAATCTGAACTTGATCGACAACTATAGCCGGTACAAATCGGATAGCTACAGCGCTTTGCCAAAGGTCCGTACGGATGTACGCCAGTATGTTACGAGTTCCCGACTGACGCTACCGAACCTGCAGGTAACTAAAGTAGGTCGCGTTGGAGCGAGCAATTTTTATAGCGTTTACGGTGGCTTGCTGGAGAGCATGTTTGCGGGGGTGGGGGCTGAGTGGCTGTATCGCCCATATGGTAGTCGCCTGGCAATTGGCGTGGATGGGAACGAGGTGAGGCAACGTGGTTTCCGGCAAGATTTCGCGATGCTTCCGTACCGGACATTCACGGGACATGTCACAGCATACTGGGATACAGGTTGGAATGGGGTTCAAGCTAATGTTAGCTTCGGTCGGTATCTCGCTAAAGACACAGGGATAAGCGTCGATATATCGCGCGCTTTTCAAAATGGGGTTCGAATTGGTATTTATGCAACGAAAACGAATATCTCAGCCGCGGAATTTGGCGAGGGTAGTTTCGACAAAGGTATATATATGTCGTTTCCATTCGACATGATACTTACGAGATCGAGCGACAGCATTGGACGTGCGACTTGGGCCCCAGTACTACGTGACGGCGGAGCCAAGCTCGCTCGACATTATAGTTTGTATGAAATGACAAATTTAAGCGACCTCAAAAGCATATGGTATGCACCGCCAACCGCCAACCGCCAACCGCCAACCGCCAACCGCCAACCGCCAACCGCTGACCGATGAGATTTGATATTGCGCGTTTATAAAAAATAGGCGCATTGCACTTTTTTTTCTTTAGTATTGGAATGTTAAGTAATGTGAAGTGAGGCGCCGCCGTAAAAATACAAGCTCTTTGCAAAGCTTCGTGTAAATGGTTTTGGGCAGTCATAGATTTGTCAAAAGGGATTGATGAGAATGATACGATTCACGACAATATTTGGAGAAGTCTCGAACTCTCACGTGCATAAAGATGTCGTTCAGATCCCCATGGCAATAGCTCGTGAGGATGATTTTCAGGTGAAAATTGTCACCGCTACTAATTCTGACGTAAGCGAATTAGAAAGTTTGGACTCAATTCAGCTCGTTCGAGTTGCCACAACTGCGTCTAAATTTTTGCAGTTCATTGCGATAATTGCGTATTTGTTAAAGAATGCTAGATTAATTGATGTTTTGAATTTATATCACAGCGGAAAACCAACTATGATATATGTTTTTATTTATAAATTTATTAACCAAAAAGGATTTTGCTACATAAAGTTGGATTTGGATCATGTGGTTGCCGTAAAAAATGAAAGCCTATTTGAAAAGAGAAAAACTATCCCTTTTATATTTTATTTTTTGTTCTCTGAAAAATTTAAAAGTGATGTAAATTTATTTTCGATCGAATCAATCGAGTCATTAATGTTGTTGCGTCAAAAAGATAAGATCAAAGAAGATAAATGCATCTTAGTCAGGAATGGTGTAAGTGACATCGAAATCGCGGTAGGTGCATTGAAAGAAGCAACCAAAGAAAAATTGATTGTACAGGTGGGGCGCATTGGCACCTACCAAAAAAATACCGAGTTATTTCTCGATGCTATTCCATGTATTTTTGGCAGCGAGTGGCGGGCTAAGATTGTCGGTCCAATATCTAAAGATTTTGAGAACATCGCAGATAAATTTTTTAGAAAAAATCCCCTTGCTCGTGCACATGTAGAGTTTGTGGGATCCGTAAACAGTCGGGAAGAATATTACAAACTGCTAGCTTCTAGCCGCATTTTTTGTCAAACCTCTAGATGGGAGGGAACGCCACTTGTCATCGGAGAGGCTGCTGTTTGCGGAAATTTAATTATATCAACCGACGTATCAGGCTTAGAGATGGTACGGGACGGAAGAATTCCCGGGTTGGTTGTGTGCCAGGATGATGTTAAATCGTTTAGAGAAGCATTGGAAAAATCTTTAAATGAAGTTGAATCGATGCCAACTTTTAACTGCATTAATACTGAACTTTGCGTTGCATTTTCCTGGAATGTGATTGTCAACTCTTTGCTTATTATTTTTCGAAAGCATTTTGATAGATAAGCTAAGAAATTTAGCTAGTAGATCTTTTTCTACACTAGACGACTGTTTCCGGAAAATAAAATTAAATTTAATGTAGTTAAATTATGCAAAAAGCAATTGTTAAAATTCAAAACCTTAACGGCAAAAATAGTTTGAAATCCATAAGAATTCTGTTATGTGGAGTCAACGCTTTTTTGGCAATAGCTTTCCCGTTACATGCGTCGGCAGAGGGCACGGAAGATGTGCCTCCAATCCCGATTTGGATGCAAAATAGTGCGGATTCGCCGACGGTCCCAGCTAAATTGCAAGCGCAAGCAACGAGCAAAGCTCAAACATCGAATAATGGAGGGCGCGGCTCCGTAGTCTTAAATGATATCAACACCGGTGCATCCATTCCGAGTGTGTCCCAGTCTTCGGTATCGACGGTAGGAAGTTTGCCCGATATCCCAAATGCTTTTCAACGATTTGTTACGGATACTACGGGGCAAAGTTTACCGATTTTTGGGCAAAATTTATTTCAAGGTGTTAATGGTCGAGCTTTTGGTGCAATTGATAATATTCCGGCGCCGTCGAACTATATCATTGGTCCAGGAGACGAGATTCATTTGCAAGTTTGGGGCGGAGTCGACGCGGATTTAGTACTAGTCGTCGATCGAAATGGCCAAATAAATATTCCTAAGATCGGTACAATTACCGTTACTGGTTCCCCTGCGTCGGGACTTAATGGTCTGTTGAAAAGAGAGATTGGACGTGTCTTCAGCCTTTTCGAAGTGGCCGCATCGTTAGGGAAACTAAAATCAATACAAATTTACGTGGTTGGGCAGGCACGGAGACCCGGTGCATATACCGTCTCAAGTTTGTCAACTTTAGTAAATGCTTTGTTCGCAAGTGGCGGCCCGGGGCCGAACGGTACTATGCGACACATAGAGTTGCGCCGAGGCGGGAGTTTGATTACCTCTCTTGATCTTTACGGATTCATTACAAAGGGGGCCGCTGATGGTGACGTACATCTTCTTCCCGGAGACATAATTGTTATTCCGCCCGCCGGTCCGCGGGTTGCTCTGCTTGGAGCTTTGGACACGCCTGGGGTTTATGAGTTGAAAAGTCCGCAAGAGCCTTTGGGGCAAGTACTCGGCTATGCAGGAGGAACTACTGCATTGACAAGTATGGACAAGGTATCTATTGAACGAGTGGACGACCCAACATTGACTGCACCGTCACGAAGTGTGATGAGCCGGAGTCTCGACGCTAGCGGACTGTCCAGCGTGATAAAAGACGGCGACGTAATTACACTTCAAAAAATCAATCCAGATTTTACTAACGCAATTACGTTGCGAGGTAACGTCGCTGCACCGTTACGTTATCCATTCAAAAAAGGCATGCACCTGTCAGATTTACTTCCCGAGCCAGCGGCACTTCTGACACCAGATTATTTCAAGCGGAAAAATGTGCTTGTTCAGATGGATAGTATTGATACGAAGGGCGATCAATCAACAAGGCCTGAGCTTCGCCAAATCCATAGTCTGGCGGATGAGCCCAACTGGAATTATGCTGTAATTGAGCGTATGAATTCGAAGCTATTAACTACTGAGTTGATTCCGTTCAATCTTGGGGCTGTTGTTCATAAAACTGATCCGAGCCAAAATCTCGCTTTACAGCCGGGTGACATTGTTACCATATTTGGGAATCGCGACATGCGGCTACCACAGGCTGATCATACGCGTTTAGTCCGGGTGGACGGAGAGGTACGCGCCGCTGGGGTATATGAACTGCAGCCGGGTGACACGGTACAGTCCGTACTTCGGCGAGCTGGCGGCGTAACGGCTGAAGCATACCTCTATGGAACAGAATTTACGAGAGAGCAGACCAAGGTTCAGCAGCAGGCGAATCTTGCGGAGGCGATAAATCGCGTAGATCAACAATCTGGAGCGAAATTAGCCGCGCTAACCGCAAACCTCTCGTCGCCGGGATCAAGCGATGGCTTAGCAACACAGCTCGCTCGGCAACAACAGCAGCAAATAGCAAGATTGCGTGACTTGCATCCTAATGGCCGGGTATCCCTGGAGCTAAGCACCCAGACGCATACAATCGCAGACCTTCCGGATCTCCCGTTGGAAAATGGAGATGCGATATATGTGCCCCCTATGCCTGCATTTGTGACGGTTGTTGGCGCGGTGAATAACGAGAACGCTTTAATTTGGAAACCTAATCGCACAGTCGCAGATGTTCTAAATGTTGCTGGTGTTCAACGTGACATCGCAGATATTCGCGCTGCGTTCATCCTTCGCGCGGACGGAAGCGTGTTCTCGGAGAGCTCAGCTTCGTGGCTTCGATCCTTTAAATCGACCAAACTGATGCCCGGCGACACCGTAATTGTTCCGGAGCAAGTGGACCCCCGATCTCCGATGACCAAGTTCATGGCTGGGTTAAAAGATTGGACTCAGGTATTCGCGAATTTCGGTCTCGGCGCGGCTGCCATAACCGTTTTGAAATAACGTTAATTAAAAGATATCCGCAACATGATCTCAAATCATAGTCCTGCCGAATTATTCGAAAAGCGACCGACCCACTTCATTGATATCATTTTGTTAGTCGGGCGGCATAAAAAGCCGCTATTTGCAGGAGCTGTCGTTGGATGCGTACTAGGTATCGCGACAGCGTATTCGTTGCCTAAAAGATATACGGCAAGCGCAGTAATTTTGCCTCCGCAGCCTGAAAAAACGGCGCTTAGTGGTCTAGATGCTCTTGGAGATGGTCTCGACTTAAGCGGAGCGTTGGGTGCAAAAAATTCAAATGGTATGTTCATAGGGCTTCTGCAAAGCAATACTTTGCAAAACTTAGTTTCAAAAGAGAATAACTTAAAGTCTTATTTCAACGCAAATAACGATCAAGATGTGTCGAAGATTTTAGAAAAAAATGTTGAAATTTCTACCGACAAAAAAACTGGATTTATCCTAATATCCGTTAAGGATCGATCACCTGCTATAGCTGCAACTTTGGCGAATTCATATGTTAAGGAATTGCAGGTAATGTTAGGAACCGTTGCGATGACGGACGCACAACAACGTCACGTTTTTTACGAAAATGAAATTAAAAAAAACCAAGCGAAACTGTCGCTCGATCAGAGCCAGCTAGATAGCGCAATGAGGAATAGTGGTTTTGTTAGTTTGGAGGGTCAAGTTACATCGGTGATTCGCGATACGGCAACATTGCAAGCTAAAATAGCCGATGGCGAAGTCCAGTTGTCCTCCCTCAATACCTATGCGACCGATGAAAATCCGGATGTCATTAAATTAAAAGCAAAAATCAACGCATTGAAAAGACAACTTTCGCAACTGGAAACAGGCAACGACGATGTTCAAAAATCCGGCGGCGACCTAAGCGCTATTTCAACAGGGCGACTTGTCCGCGAAATCAAGTACGACGAATCCGTGATTGATCAAATGCGGAAACAATTAGAAATTGCAAAGATTGATGAAGCTAAACAAGGTGCTTTTGTTCAGCAGATAGATATGGCGGTTCCGCCTATACGAGCAACATCGCCTCAAAAAATGCTTGTAATATCGATCGCCTTATTGATCGGATCGACTTTAGGCTTGGTTTTTTCGCTATTTAAAACATCATTTTCTGATTCAGAAGATTTTAGGGAAAAAATTGGCAGTCTTCGTAAGGCTTGGAGTTGGAAGTGAAATTCAATTACACACGCGTGTTCGCAATTAAAGCATCCGCTGAAAAATTACATAAATAAAATCAATGTTTCTTCTGATAACTTCATTTTTATACATTTTGCAATGTGCAGTAGCTCAATTATCAGGGGCGAATTGGCGTAAAATTCTGTTGATCATCTCTGGCTTAATGGCCGCAGTGTATTCATGTTTTTACGCAAAAGATTCTCCTATTTATCATAATGCGTATCAGATGTACGGCGCAACTGATTTTTCGAATTTTGCGGTTGAGCGGATAAACATGGAGCCGCTATTTCTTGTTGTATCAAAAATAAATCATGCTATTGGCCTTCCTGTTTTCTTTGTATTTTTGATTTTTGCATTTATTTCCGTATCGACGAAAATCAGTTTAATATCGAAGGTTAGCATTTCTCCAAAAATTTCTTTTGGTTTGTTTTTTTGTTATTTTTTTATATTACATGATTCAACCCAAATTCGCGCTTCTATTGGCATAGCCGTCGCTTATTACGCAATATATTTGCTTTCGCAAAACAAAAAATTTATATTTATATTTGTTATAATTTTTTCTGGAGTGTTTGTGCATTCCAGTAGTTTTATCGCATTGCTGTTGCTGCCCTATAACTTGCTCGGTAGGAGGATAAATAATTTCGATTTAAAAGTTTTAATTTTATCCCTTTTTATTGGGGCAATTACAGCAACTGTTTCGTTGGTATCGCTGGCAAATTTTAAAATAGCGGCATTACTTATCATTACCAATAAACTCGCGATATACGGTGAAAATGCCGAAGAACTAACTCGTGTCGGCCCATTTTCGACATTTCACATAATGTCATTTTTATTTACCTCATTTTTTCTTTTTGTCAGTAAATCTTTTGGCCGAGCAGAGTTCTTATTTTTTAGATGTTTATGCATAGCGAATTTAGCTTTTGTGGTTTTTCCAGATTTCAAGGTAATACAATTTCGGCTGGTCGAATTTCTTTTATTTTCGACAGTTTTTTTAGTTCCCCGAGGCCTCAATTTTGTCTCCGAAAAAACTAATTTGTCTTTTGGTAAAGTGATTGCGCCAATTTATTTTTCGTTGTGTCTAGTGATTTTTGTTTTTTATACTGGAGTATATCAAATGCTACAGTATAGAAGTTTTGATTGGAATGGGTGAAATGGTATATTGCATAATACTAAACTGGAATAATTGGGTGGACACAGTTGCATGTGTTGAGTCAATTTTGGGGATGCAGTCTACGTCGATTAGAGTAATTGTTTGTGATAATTGTTCGACCGATGACTCGTTTGTAGAAATGTCGAAATTTTTTTCAAGGAATTCGAATATTTCTGAGTTAGGTGGTTATTTGGAAGTCGATGTGAAAGATTGTGACTTCAATGGCAGTGCCGACCCATTTCTAACTCTAGTTCAAGTTGGTGAAAATAATGGATATGCCGCAGGAAACAACGCTGGCATAAAAATAGCACTATCGAAGTTTAACATGAGGGCAATTTGGATATTAAATAATGACACTATCTTAGATAATCGCGCCTTTCATGAGTTAATTAACGCATCAAATAGGTTTGGCAACGAGTACATATTGGGAAGCGCATTGTGCGATCTTGATTCGCCAAATAAAATCCAGATGCTTGGGGGGCGATTAAACAAGATGCTCGGGGTGCCGATAAAAATAGGGAAGAATAAAGACATTAGAAGTTATGCTGAAATATTCGATGTTGACTACGTGTGCGGTGCTTCTATTTTTATACCAAAAGAAGTTATTTTAAGTATCGGAGTTATGGATGAGCGCTATTTTTTATACTGGGAAGAAACGGACTATTGCTTTAGATTTAGTTTTATCACTGGAAAAAAACCTAAGTGTGTTCCGACGAGTGTTGTATTCCACAAGGAAGGCGCGAAAGTAGGACGCAGAACTTTCACGCAGAGAAATCTGGACGCAATTAATTGCATGCGATTTTTTACAAGATTTTTCCCAATTTATGCTATTAGCGTTTTTTTTATAAAACCAGTAGTTGATATTTATTCCGCCGCGAAAAATGGTGAGCTGTCTTTGTCGTGGTTTTACATATCATGGCATTGGTTTTTTGTCGCGATAAGGGCATCCAAGAGTACTTCAACACGAAAATTGCTTGATAAAAAAGTGTGAGCTATAACATGTCGGAATTGATTTTATTTGATGGACGGGTGTTGTCTCGTGACACAATCACGGGCGTTGAGCGCTACGCGGCTGAAATATTTGAAGGTGTATCCACTAGGAAAAATACGCTTCTTGCGCATCCTAAATGCGGAGGGACGGCTCGAGATCATATCTGGGTCCAGGCAATGCTTCCGTTGCTGGCGACGAGACTTAACGCTACAACAGTGTTTTGTCCGGTAATGGATGCACCCATTTTTTTGGCTAATAAGATACGACTCGTAGTGACTATACACGACTTGGCGTTCTTAAGAAATCCTGAAATGTACAATAGCGGCTTCAGATTGTATTATAAATCAGTTATGCCATTTATTTTACGCCGAGCTAACTCAATAATCTGTTTATCAAATTTTGAAAAAGAATATATTTCTGAACGATTTAAAGTCGCGCCGGAGAAAATTCATGTTGTATACCATGGGGTATCGGATAAGTTTCGCCAAGTCCAACCCAAAAAGAAGCTGATATTAGCTGTTTCGGCGAGAAATAAACACAAAAACATAGCTCGATTAGTGTCTGCTTTCGCAAGCATTGCAGACAAGATTCCGCATAAACTAGTACTCGTTGGGCCGAAAAGATCAATAATTTCTGACTCAGAAAATTTTGACGATATTTTAGATGTCCTCCGAAAAAAAAATAAGATTATAGAGACCGGGTACGTTTCCGATGCTGAACTGGTGGAATGGTATGGTAAAGCGGAGATTTTTGCTTTTCCTTCGTTATTTGAAGGTTTTGGGTTTCCACCACTTGAGGCAATGGCTTCCGGATGTGCTGTAACTTGCTCCCAGGCGTCTGTACTTCCAGAAATATGCGGTGGCGGCGCAGTTTACTTCGATCCTACGTCAATTGAAGATATTGCGTCAAAGCTGCTCCTTTTAGCAACAAATGAACAGATCCGAAATGAGATGGTTAAAAAAGGTACGTCTCACGCTAGTGCTTTTACTTGGGATCGTTGCATAGCCCAGACGTTGACGGCGTTAGAACGTTAATTAAATTATTTTAATATCCGTAGGGTTTTTATGAAAATTGCATGTATTTTACCAACTTTTAATGCTGGTCCGTCGTTGGATGATGCATTGCATCGGATAATTAATCAATCTGTGGCACTATCCATTTTTGTTGTCGACTCAAGCTCGACGGACGAAACGCAATCAATTTTAAAACAAAATAATATTCAATTTTATTCAATTTTATCAAAGGATTTTAACCATGGAGGGACGCGTCAAAGTATTGTCGAAAAAAATAGCGGTTTTGATATTTATATTTTTGTGACACAAGATGCACTGTTAAATGATCAATATGCCATTGAAAATATAGTCAAGCCTTTTTCTGACCCCATGGTCGGCGCCGTTTGTGGCAGACAGATACCACATGATAATGCCGATCGTTTCGCTTCACATGCGAGGCTGTTCAATTATCCCAATAAAAGTTTTATTCGAGATCGAGGGGATATCCCAAAGTTGGGATTGAAAGCAGCGTTTATGTCGAATTCTTTTGCTGCTTATCGTTCGACGGCGCTCACTTCAGTTGGTGGATTCCCTTCGAATTTAATATTTGGAGAGGATATGTATGTAGCCGCAAAATTATTGCTGGATGGTTGGAAGATTTCATATGAAAGCAGTGCTATTTGCAAACATTCGCACAATTATTCATTGGAAGAAGAGTTTCGCCGTTATTTTGACATGGGCGTGTTCCACGCGCGCGAGAGTTGGATTTCCGACGCATTTGGTTCCGCGAACAACGAAGGGAAGAGATTTGTTCGTTCCGAATTAAAATATGTACGTTCCGGAGGATTGGCTTTTATTTTTAAATCTATGATTAGAACGTTTGTGAAGTTGTTAGGGTATAAAATTGGAAAAATTGAAAGTAAGTTGCCAATTTTTATAAAAAAGAAAATAGGGATGCACAGGCGGTATTGGGTCGAATAATTTCTTTCAACTGATCAGACGTCGGCGATAAATAGCAGGTTTTATTCCGAAAAGACGCTCTCGGGAATTCGAGTAATTATTTAAACAAATATTTTAGTGTAATGAAAAAAATATATAATATTGAAAATATAGGAAAGATCACAAGAAATTTATTTTGGCTTTTCGTTGAAAGGGGGGGGCAATTTGCCTTGGCGATCATCATTTCGGGAATGCTTGCGCGTGGACTTGGCCCAGATGATTTTGGTAAGTGGCAATACGCTAATTCTATCTTGCTTATCATATCGCCGCTGACGTGGGTGTGCGGCGCTGAAATCCTTGTGCCATTGATGGTACGTAGTTTGGCGGAAAATGGAAAGACTCGAGTTGACAATATGTCGATAGATTCGATTCCTGCTATAAACGATATTATTGGGACTGCATTCGTTATAAGACTCATCGCATCGATTTTTGTGGTCTTCGTGTCGGGACTTGTTGTAGTTTTGTTTGGTCAACGAAGCACTGTTGATCCGGTGGTTTCGAATATTTTTTTTGGCTTTCTAGGCGCCTTATTGTTTCGTGAACCTTTTGCTGTTTTTACTGCGTGGTTGCAGGCTCGCACTCATTCCAGGCCTGCGCTGTTGGTGAGTCTGATTGCTGCAGTAATGAAAACGGTCTTACTTTACATTTTTATTAAATTTAGCTTTTCGACTAAATTTTATTCGTCACTATGGGCGTTTGAATCAATTGTGGTTGCCGTTGGTTTGTGTTGGATTTACGTTCTTTTTAAATCGAGACGCCCTATCTTTTTAGTAAATAAATATTATAAATATAATGTAGAAAATTTAAAATGTTCTTTAAAAGCGAGATTCAATAATATAGTTAAGGTGTTAAGTGATTGGAATTTTCGAACCGAGATGGCAAGAGATCTGCTTTTAAATGGCGCTGTTTTTTGGGTTGCTTTGATTTTTTACACGGTTTTTTTGAAAATTGATCGGATTATTTTACAGCGGTACGTCGGCTATGACGTTCTTGGGCAGTATGGGGCGGCGCAGCAAATTACCGAAAATTGGATAACGATGGCGTTAATGATTGCGCAAACTGTCGCTCCAATATTTATTTTTGGTGTTGTCGATAGGAAAAAGCTCAGAAGAAATATAGCGGTTTTGTCGTTGATAGTAACAATATTCATGTCGCTTGGCGCTATTATTATAAGTTATTTTTCAACCGATATCATCCGGTTGGTTTTTGGCGGTAAATTTGTCGATGCGGCTCGTTATCTCACATGGTCAACATGGATCGCGGTTCTTGTAGGAATTCAATCTATTACTTCACAATATTTATTAAAATTTCAAATGAAAGGCTCTGTTCTTTTCAAGTGGTGCATAGCATTTCTCGCGGCTATTATTTTCGATATAATATTAATCCCTATCTATGGCGGGTATGGTGCGTTACTCGGGGTGGCGAGTGGTTACCTTGTCGCTTTAATAATCGATATTTTTGTGATATGTTTTACTTTTAAGAGGGTGTAATTTTATGGCTTCTGGGTTGGTCAATAATAGGCCTGAAAAAATATTAACGATTCAAGCGGCGCGAGGTTTTGCCGCTATATTTGTCGTTTTTGCACATACGGCTTTTACGATTGCCAAAGATAAATATCTTGGATTTGATCCATTTAATGGGTTCTGGAACTTCGGATACTCGGGCGTTCCATTTTTCTTTGTAATAAGTGGTTTTGTGATTTTTTTCTCACATTGGTCCGATGCTGGCAATGTGGGGCGATTGTGGAACTATGTGAAAAAAAGGTTGTTGCGTATTTACCCTTTATATTGGGTGACGTTATTATTTGTTGCGCCGCCAATTTTGCTCAAAGATTCGGGTGCAGAGGACGTTCACGGTTTTGGTCTTTTGCTTTCGTCTATACTATTGGTGCACATTTCAAGTGCAGCCACCATTTTGACGGTGGCATGGACGCTATATCATGAAATTTTATTTTACCTTTTTTATTGCTGTGTGGTAATAAATAAAAGATTTGGTGTTGTCATTTTATTTTCATGGTTTATGGGTTGTTTGCTTTCTCTTTTATTTAATTTTCTAGATTCAATATTTTTTAAATTTTATTTTTCCCCTCTAAATGTTATATTTTTTTGGGGGCACTGCTTTTTTATCTGGATTCCAAGTTTATTTATTTTCCTAAGGTCAGCTTTCTGTCAGGGGCCATCTTATTTTTAATAAATTTCTTGGCGACATTTTTCTTTTCTGATATTAAAATGGGGTTGTGGCTGGAGCTTGGTTATGGAGTTGCTACTTTCTTAATGATTTGGGCGTTTGTGGGATGGGAGCGAGATGGCCGTGTCACTGTTCCTTTAATACTTCAGAAATTGGGGGATTCGTCTTATGCTATATATCTTGTTCATTTGCCCGTTGTTTCTGTGCTGTGCAAATTGTCTGCAAAGTTAAAAATTTTCGTTTCAATTGATTCTTATCTATTGTATTTTTTCATAGTATTTACATCTGTTTTTTCTGGTATTATTTTTCACATTACTGTTGAAAAAAATGTAAATGTGGCAATAAGAAAATGGTGTTTTTGAAATGAATAAAACTTTGAAATCTTTGGATAAAAAGGCGTTGCCCACGACAATTTCTTGCCTAAGATTTGAGGATGGGGCTGAATGTATGAGCCACCAGTGTTTTACACTGAGATTCAGGGCGGGGGGGCGGTAAACATATCTGGTATGTTCGTCGCATCGCCCTAAACCTATGACGCAACGCATCCATGATGTACGCGATGGAATAGAAGAGAAATCGCGAATGTGTTCTTACCGCGGTGCAAATTGGGAGGATCGTGGACGGGCTACTACGGAACCATGGCGAGCGGATAAAACGCTATTACCGCCGCATAAGCATCAGCTAAACCGGGAAGATAAGAACTCTGCGGATGCTTCGACGTGATCGGCGGCCGTGATGCCGTTTATCGCCGCAAAGGCCAAATTGCTTCCCAGTTCCGCCGGGTTCTTGGAGTCATGCTTCAAGGAGGCCGATACTCCTCTTCGCACGTCGAGCAACACTTTGGAAACCCGGCCTTTCGAACCGCTTTCAATTATCCATTTTTCTTCCGAATTTCCACATCGAGCGATAAAATCGGGTTAAATAAAGACCTACGAAGAGAAAAAAGATAAATAATAAATTCGGCGGATGATGGCGTCACGCACCGTCGATGGCCTACACCGGTCAGCTATTTTTTGGGGGCCGCTATGGTCCGTGCCCTCGCCTTATTTTCGCTGACGGTGGGTCTGTGGCTGAGCATCTCGACTAATTCACCGGCGGAGGCAGCGCATCGACTCGATTTCCTCGTTATCGCATTTTTGGTTGATGGTGCGATGGCGTATTTTCTGGTCAAACGTGTCCGCGTCGCATGGATCTATCAGATCGCAACGGCGGCGATGGTATGCGCGGCGCTATTGAATTTTTACGAATCGCCGGCGAGGCATTTGAATTATTTCCTGGCGATGTTGATCTACGCGGGGCCCGCTGCGTTGATTTGCGGATTTTTTCCGGTCACGTTACGGTGGTTTTGGCGTCCTTCAGCTGTCAGCCAAGTGACGCGTAGTGAGAGCGGGCTTAACGATCCTGGCATCACGCCAGCTAGGCCCTTGGTTCCCGATTTCGAGCGGGCGCCGACGCAGAAACGATCGAAGCCCACCTGGTCACGGTGGAATGCATTCTGGCTGGCATTCTCGATAGCACTTTCAATCTTCATGACTTGCTTGCTGACGTATTTATTGCGTCATGGGCAAGCGCGTCACGGCCGACATGTCGCCGATATACACACGGACCCGAAGCACTTCTGGTTCTATGTCATCCTGGATTTTTCGCAATGCGCTCCAATTTACGCGGGGACTATCGTTCAGTGGGTAAAATGGCAGAGAAGTAAGCGAGCCTGATGACGTCACTTGCTGCCGTATTCTCCAATTGTCTAGCGGATAGCCCCATTGCGGCATCTATGAAAATCGTTGGCGGAAAGGCCCGGATCTCCACGATTAGTGCCACCCCTGCCACATCAACATCAACAAAAGCGGGAAACTGAAAACGCCGCAAGCGTTTCGGCGCGACCGGCATCCGTGACACCCTCTATCGCCGCCAACGCCAATTGTTCCCCGAGTCCCGCCGAGTTTTTGAAACCGTGCCCCGAGCAGGCCGATACGACTTGGACATTGCGCATGTCGCGGTAGCGATCGACGATAAAGTGCGAGTCGGTGCTGACGGTGTATAAGCAGGCGGCAGCGTGAACAGCTTGGCGTTGAAGCGCACGGAGTCGGTTCTTCACATGCCGGTCGTACATCTCCTCCGATTCTTCCGTCTCGACAGCGCGCGCAAACTGATCCGGAAGGGTCTCCGCAAAGTACTGCTCGGAAGCCACTTTGACCCCGGGTTTGCCATCCACCATCGGAAATCCGTAAAGATATTCATCGTCGCCGCGACCGTGCATCCAGATGAAAACCGGACAGCGCTCCGGCGCATACCATTGCGGCGCATCGGTTGCGAACCAATGCAACGTCTGTCGCATCACGCGAAGATTCGCCTGTACAACACCACCGGCCATCCCGGGCACCCACGGCCCCGCCGTGACGATCACCTTGGCGGCCGAATAGTCGCCGCTTGTTGTGCGCACCGTGACGCTATCGCCTTGCTCCGTGATCGACAGCACCTTTTCGCCATACCGCAAATCAGCGCCTAATCGTCTGGCCTCGTCTAACTGCACTTGCACGCAGGATTCCGGCACGAGCGCACCAGCGCCCGGCTCGAAGTAGGCGATTTCATCGTCCTGTGTTTGGAACTGGGGATAGCGTCGCCTCACTTCGGCGGCGTCGAGCACTTCATGGGGTATGCCGAATTGAACGGCGGTGTCGATGGATCGTTTGATGAAGTCCGTTCTGCCGTGATGGCTGGTCTCGCCGGACAGGCCCATGATAAGACCCCCTGTGCGATGGAAGAGTGTGGCGCCAGTATCGCGTTCCAGCTCGTCCCAGATAGCATGAGAGCGCTTGATGATCGGCACATACACCTCGCCTTCACCCACGGCCATGCGGGTGATACGCGTTGCGCCGTGGCTGGAGCCGCGGTCGTGCGGCGGCGTGAACTGATCGATGCCCAAGACGCGCACCCCGCGTTTCGCCAGTTGATAAGCGGTGGCGCTGCCAAACGCTCCCAAGCCCACGACGATCACGTCGGCGACAGTGTCTGTTTTCATTCGGAAAACCCTCAATGGATCGGCCGATTTTATCGTCACGCCGCATTTCTGTCTGTTTGCGAGAAACGCGCCATGACATCAGGCGACATAATTTCTCACGGGCTTGAAACCCGGTTTTTTCCCCCCGCGCCTACACTCGCTGCTTTAAGGAATCTTTCCGTTAGGAGACAGGCATGACGACGGTTTCTCCCCGCCGCTACAGCGGACGTATCACCCCTGCACGCCTCGTGCTTTCAGCCACGTTGTGCCTGGGCATGGCGGGCGGGGCGATCGGCACCGCCTTTGCACAGAGCAGCGGCATGCAACAATTGACCGCGCGTTTTCAGGCAGCGGATACGAATCACGACGGGCGCCTGACACGGAGCGAGGCGGAAGCCGGTATGCCCAGGGTCGCGGCGCATTTCGATCAGATCGATACCGAGAAACGCGGCAGCATCACGCTGGACCAAATTGTCGCGGCGATGCAGAGGCAGCGCGGCGGCTGAGCGTTTATGATTGCCGTGACTGTCGTGGGGACTCGCTCCACGTCTGCCACGCGATATGTGCCGGCCAGCTTGCCGGGAGGGAAGGAGTGCGTCGATGACCGATTCGACAGCGGATAACGAGGCGGGAAGGGCAATAGCGCGCGATACCGGGGCACCGACGCGTGTCGACCGTATCGTGGTGCTGGACGACGAAGCCGAGCTGCGCAACATGTTGCAGCGTTTTCTGACCGGCGAAGGTTTCGACGTCCGCACCGTCCCGGATAGCGTGCGGCTCGAACGCCTTCTTGAGCGTCAGTCATTCGATCTGCTCGTGCTGGACTTGATGATGGAGCCCGAGGACGGTCTCTCGGTGTGTCGACGCCTACGCGCGGAAGGGCAGACCATCCCTATTCTGATGCTGACCGCGCGTGGCGATCCAATCGATAAAGTGATCGGACTGGAGACGGGCGCCGACGATTATCTTGCAAAACCCTTTCTGCCGCGGGAACTCGTCGCGCGCATCCGTGCGATCTTGCGCCGGCAGCAAGTCCTGCGCGGCGACGTGCCATTCGCACCGACGCAATTGAGATTCGGTGCTTTTACGTTTCACGTGCCGCGCGGCCTGTTATTGAAGGACGGCGAGGAAGTTGTCTTAAATTCTGCCGAGGCGCGGCTATTGCAGGCGTTGGCGAGCACGCCAAACCGTGCCGTTAGCCGAGACAATTTGCTATTGCGTGCGCGTGGGCGCGAATACGAGGCCAGTGAGCGAAGCGTGGATGTACAAGTGCTACGGATACGGCAACTGATCGAAGACCAGCCTGCGCAGCCGCGCTATATCAAGACGGTGTGGGGGCTTGGCTATATGCTTGCGGCGGACGTGGTCGCATGAAGACGCTCTGGCCATCCAGCTTGCTCGGACGCAATATCGCGCTGCTCATCGCCACCGTCATGGTCAGTCAGATCGTCGCGGTGCTGGTTTTTATGTTCTTCGTGCAGCAACCGCGCCTGGAGGATGCGGCCGGGGTGTTCGGTCAGGAGATCGTGCTCGTTCAGCGTCTCCTTGCCGAACTGCCTGACGCGCAACGCGCGCCTTATGTCGAGAGACTGAATCGGCAATCAAGCTTGCCGGGACGATCGATCGATAGCCCCATCGATACCGGACGACCGTTCGGCAGCTACGAATTGAAGGTGTTCTTGCGCGCCTTGGCGGCACACCTCCCGGAAGGTACGCAATTGCGATGGGAACCAGGTCCGCCGGCCGCCCGGCTTTGGGTGCAAATGAACACCGATGGCGATAGCTATTGGATCGCCTTGCCGGCAAAGCGGGGCGAGCGATACCCGCGCGCATGGATCGCGATATCGTTGTCATTTTTTCAGAGCTTGCTGGCAGTGCTGGCCGCCTTCGCTATTCATCGCCGCATCAATCGGCCGTTGCAGCAATTGGTGCGGGCATCGGATCGGGTGGGTCGCGATGTCTGGCCTGATCCCATTCCGACCACCGGACCCGTCGAGATTGCATCGGTTGCGTCGGCCTTCAACGGCATGACCGCGCGCCTGGCGGAAATGGAGGCGACACGCGCTGCAATGCTGGCCGGCATTTCTCACGACATCCGTACGCCGCTGACAAAGTTGCGTCTGGCGATTGCATTACGCCACGACGCCTCGCAGTCCGCCATCGCGGAACGCTCGATCGAGGATATCGATGCAATCTTGCAACAATTCATCGATCTGGCACGTGGCGCACAAGGTGAATCGCCGCAGGAGGGCGATCTGAATGCTTTGGTTACGCAGATCGCAGCCGATTTTTCGGGCTTGGGGCATTTTTTCGATCTTTCGCTTGGGGCGCTCCCGCTGGTGCAGTTTCGGCCAGTCAGCATGCTTCGGGTGCTGATGAACGTCATGCAGAACGCGGCGGATTATGGTCAACGTGGATTGCACGTAAAGACGTGGGCCGAGAAAGATTTCGTCTACGTTGCAGTTCAAGATCGGGGGCCAGGCGTGCCTGAGGCTTTGCTTCCCGTCATTCAACAACCGTTCCGACGCGGCAATGCCGTCGATCAGGGACGCGGCGGAACAGGGCTCGGCCTTGCAATTGCAACGCGGATAATACGCGAGCACGGCGGTGACCTCACTTTGCGCCGCCGCGAGCGTGGGGGATTGGATGTGACGCTATCGATACGTGTCGCGCCTGAAGCGTAATAAAGATGCGGCATGAAGGTCGCGACGTTTCGGAGAGGGAAGCAGAGTTCGCCCGGAGCAACGCTGTTCTTAAATATGATTTGGAGTGCGGAATAAATGAAAATTAAGAAAATATTTCATGCCGCGCTGGCTTGGTCTTTCGTTTTGCTATCCCCCTTCGCCTTCGCAAACGATGAGCAAGGGGAGTTGACGATCAACGATCATATTCGTACTTTCTTGATCCATGTGCCGGATCGGTCGCCTCCTGCCGAGGGCTTCCCGCTGATACTCGCTTTCCACGGTGGGGGTATGCAAGGGGAGGGAATGCGTCGACTCACCCACCTTGATCAAGTCGCCGACACCCGAGGTTTCATCGTCGTCTATCCGAATGGCATCGATAAACACTGGAATGACGGTCGGTCTAGTATCAAGAACCCGCAAGATGATGTCGCCTTCGTCTCGGCTCTCATTGATCGAATGACGCATCTTTCCCGAATCGATCAAGAGCGCGTCTATGCGACAGGCATCTCGAATGGTGCGTTGTTTGCCGAGCGTCTGGGGTGCGATCTTTCCGGGAAAATACATGGCATCGCGCCCGTTGCCGGTTCGTTACCTTCCGATCTCGTATTGATCTGCCATCCGCGTCGCGCGATTGCCGTAATGCAAATTGATGGAACCAAGGATCCAATCATGCCGTTCGGCGGCGGTGCGGTCTCCACTTTGGGAGGGGCAGGAGAGGGAGGGGACGTCATCTCCGTTCCAGCCACCGCTTCCTTCTGGGCGAAGCAGAACCATTGTTCAACCCATGCCTCGCAACAGCTTTTACCGCCGATTGTAGCGTTTGATCGAACGCGGATTATGGAAGCCCGTTATCAAGGATGCGCACCCGGTGCACCTGTCACCCTGCTGTCCGTAATCGGCGGGGGACACGCATGGCCCGGCGGCCCACAGTATGCTCGGCCCCGCGTTGTCGGTTTTGCAAGCCAGCAACTGGATGCCAGCGAAACGATCGCCAGCTTTTTCCTGTCATTGCCGCGGGCCAAGTGACGTCAACACCTGCTCGAAGAAATCGATCCCGCCCATCTGGCCCCCTTTGAGTGCGATTTCCAGCCCGTTCAGCGAGGCGGCGTCGGCGTGCAAGCGACACATGGCGACCCCTTCCGAAACGGTTGCCACGTAGGACAGACCCCATCCGCCTAGTTCTTGCACGATGAAGCTTGAGGTGTCCCCGCCTGCAACGACCAATCGTCGGACGCGGGTGGAAGCGAGCACCGCGGCGACCAGCGACGCGGCGCAGCGCGCGGTCTCGTCGCGCGACGCCACCGAACGCACGGATCGCCCGGTGAAGGCCAGTACATGCTTTCCCGCGTTCAGCCGGCTCACGATGTCATCGACATGATGGCCTAGCGTCTGCATATTGAAATTGTCCGGATCGATTTCGACAGTCGAATACGAATGCGCGGCGGCGATTTGGCGCGTTGTCATCGGCGACAGACTACCGGCAAAAGCAAAAACGGGAAGATCAGGAACTGCTGCTTCGTTGGGACGTTTAGCTTGCGCAGTCCCGTCAGCGAGGTTCGCGTGTGGTCCTCTGCCTTTTGCAAAAGCCCACGCCTGGGCAACGCTACTGGCACCCACCGCTAACAGGGGCGCCTGCGCGCTGTGATGCGCCAGTACGCGCCCGATGATGGCGAGATGGCTATCATCGATCACGTCGAAAAGCACGGCGGCAGCCGTGGCGTCTGGCGCGAGATGGGGCGCTACCTTCGCGCGTATATCGGTATCGCTGTCATGATCGATACTGGCAACGTCACCCAACGGCCGATAACTCAGGCAATCGACCAAGGCGATGGGCGACAGCCCTTGCGCCGCGAGGTGTTGTCGCAAGTCGGCCTCATGCATCGGCGTAGAGGGGTGATTGGCCATCGTGGGATGGCGATCGATACGCACGACCGAGGCGCTTCCGTCTCCTTCGATCGTACTCGCCGCAAACAAATTGCCGAAGACGCAATAGCGTCGCGGGCCTGGTTGGCCGCCGACGATCGCAAGCAGTGGATTGGGGAAGAAGGGCCGCAATGCACCGACAGCGGCCCCGATGCTTCCGATGTCCGGGCTGCTGTCGAACGTCGAACAGATCTTGTAATGAAAGAGACGCACGCCGAGCGCGGCAAAGCGAGCGCCGGCATCGGTGAGCTGCGCTTTGATTGCAGCCGGCCCCATCGCCCGCGTCGAACTCGCCACGCCGATGGCATCCAATGGCCCGACCGCCTCCAGTTGCGCATCGGTAGGCGGATTAAAAAACAGCATCGTGCGAAAACCGGCGCGCGACAGATGGGCGAGGGTGTCCGTCGCGCCGGTGAAGTCGTCACCGTAGAATCCGTAAGCCGGTGCCTCGCTCATGCGCGCCCACCGAAGAATGCCAGCGCGGTACGCAGTTCCGGCGCGTCTTTTGCAAACTGTTCCAACGTGACGCCGTCGGTGACAGCCTGCCAGGCTTGGCGCACGCTCAGCACGCCAGCTTGCGGACCATCGGGATGCGCGAGGATGCCACCACCGGACATAAACAAGAGATCGTCGGACTGCGTGGCCGCAAAGGTCGCGGGCACGGTCCCCGCCCATTGTCCCGATGAAAACGCCGGGAGGACCCTATCCTCGATGTCCGCCGTCAATGGCGTTGCGCAAGCCTGCGCCGATTCAATGACCTCTTGGTCGGTCTGCGCAAATTTTCCCTGCAGTCCGTGGACATGCATGTGATCGACGCCGGCGAGCCGCCATAGCGTCTGATAGGCCTGAAACGACATCCCCAGGCTCTCGTCGCGCGACATCATGCCGTATCCGTTCCGATGCGCGTGCAAGACCAATCCAGTGGAGCGCCGTAAAGCCTGAATCGCCGAGAATCCGCACCAATTGATGCTCGCCATCACGCACGATCCTTCCTCGGCTTCGATCAGCTCGGCGTGACGACGCATCGCGTCCAGGTCGTCGGTGATATTAAACGCCACCATGACGTGCCGGCCGGCCCGATCACGGTAGGCGCGGACTTCTTTCATGACCGCGCGAACCCGCGCATCCAACGGTGCATGCTCCGGATTGGCACACACCTCGTCGTCCTTGATGAAATCGACGCCGGCCTCGCACAGGCCTCTGACCAGCAAGGCCGTCTCCTCGGTGCCCATTCCGACGTTCGGCTTGATGATAGTGCCGATCATCGCGCCGCGCGCCACGCCGGTTATCGCGCGTGTGCCCCTGACGCCGTGGACCGGCATGTCGAAGCGCTGCCGGTACGCCGCAGGCAAGCGTAACGTCAGCAGGCGCATGCCGGTGACCTCGCCGAGATCGTATAGATTGCCACTCACCGTGGCGGCCAAGGTGGGCAGATTCGCGCCGACATTGCTGACGGGAAAGGACAGCGTGACGATCGCGCGACGCCATGGCCCGGTGACGCCTTTACGCGTGAGGAAGGCATTCGAGAGGCTTGGGCGCGATGCCGGCTCCAGCTCGGCAATATGGATTACTTGTGCGCGACTGCGCTCGCGCAAGGCGTCGGTTTCATTCGCGACCCGGACAAACGTGCCGCTGGACTGTTCGCCCGCCATGATTTCGGCCACCTGTGCGGGGTCGAAGGGCGTTTCGATCAGATAGTCCGCCTCGAACCGTTCGGTGTGCGCATGCGTGGCATTCATAGGGTGCTCAAATCAGGAAAAGGGCGAACCGGATTCGATCCATCCCAATCCAGTGACGCGTCGTGAATAAGTTTGAACAGCGTGCCCTTCGGGCCGGCGATCTCGGACAATTCGATCACGGTGCCAGGATGGTTTTCCGTATCGAAATAAACGAAGCGGCCGTTGGCCCCGACGTTCCCGCTCATCGCAACCTTGAACCCTTCCGATTGCAATCGGGCGAGATCGGCATCGAACTGCGTCGTCCAATAGGCGTTGTGCTGCAATCCCGTATTACCCGCGCGCAGAAAGTCCCGGTACATCGAGGGCGCATCATTGCGTGTCTGAATGAGTTCGACCTGCAAGCTGCCGGAGTTGGCGAGCGCCACCGAGTTGTGCACCTCGTAGGATTGGCCGCGATAGGTGTAGTCCTCGATTGGCACTTTCTCTTTATAAAACCACGGTCCGACGCCAAGTACACGGCTCCAATGGTCCATCGCCGCCTCGATGTCGTGCACGACATAGCCCGCCTGACGAATTTCGCCGAAATAACGACTCATGAAAATGCTCCGCAAGAAGGGTAAATCAGAGAAAACCAGTGGATAACCAGGGCACCGCCGCGATCAATACCAATCCGGCGATCAGCGCGCTCATATAGCCGATGATCGGACGCATGCCGGCATCGGGATTGACCTTGCTGATCGCACAGGCCGAGTAGTAGCCGACGCCGAAGGGCGGGGAGAAGAGCCCGACGCCCATCGATAGGATCGCGACGATCGCATAATGGATCTCGTTGATCCCCGCCATACGCGCGATCGGGAAGAACAAGGGGGCAAACAGCACGATGGCCGGAATCCCTTCCAAGACGCTGCCCAAGGCGATAAAGATCACGATGGACAAGGCCATGAAGGCGTAAGCGCCCCCCGGCAGATGCGTCATCAGATCCGCCAGATCCTGGGAGAAGCCCGATTGGGTAAGCGCCCAGGCCATCGCCGTCGCGAAGCCGATAATGAAAATAATCGCGCCGGACAAGGTGGCGGCATCCACCAGCATGCGTGGCACTTTCGACCACTGGAACTGGCGATAGACGAAGAGGCCGATCACGATCGAATACGCGATGCCGATCGTCGATACCTCGGTGGCGGTGGCAATGCCTTCCACGACGGCTGCACGAATCACGAAGGGCAATGCGAGCGCGGGCAGGGCGACCACAAACATCTTGCCGATTTCGCGTCGGCTGAAGCGCTGCACTTTCGTCAGGTCGTCGTTCCGATAGCGCCGCCATACGACGAAACACAGGAAGATCGCGAGCACCAATGCAGGCAGCATCCCGGCGGTGAAAAGGGCCGATATGGACAGGCCAGTGACGGAGCCGACGGTGATCAGGACAATACTGGGCGGCACCGTTTCCGTCTGCGCGCCCGCGGTCGACAACAGCGCGACGAGATCGCCTTCATTGGCACCGCGCTTTTTCATTTCGGGAAAAAGAATCGGCGCGATGGCCGCCATATCGGCGACTTTCGAACCGGAGATGCCGGACACCAGATACATCGTGCCGATCAAGACATACGACAAACCGCCGTGCACATGGCCGACAAGGCTGGCAAGGAACTGGATCATGGCGCGGGCGAGCCCGGCCATCTCGATCATCAATCCCAAAAACACGAAGAGCGGCACGGCGAGCAACACCATATGCGACATGCCCTCGTCCATGCGTCCCACAATGACTTCGAGCGGTGTCTGCGTGGTAAGACCGAGATAGCCGAATGTCGCCAGGGCAAACGCAAAGCAGATGGGCAGGCCACTGAAGATACCCACCGCCACGACGCCGACGAAAAAGATGATCAGGTTGATCTTGCCCAATTCCAGCAGCGCGGGCGCCACGAGCCAGACGCCAAGCGCGGCGACGCCACATACGCCGAGGGCCAGCAGGATATCGCGCGGCCGACAAAATTCGAACAATCTCACGAGGCCGACCACCAACATCAACGCCGTGCCGACCGGGAGTGCCGCAGCGCGCCACCCATCGCTGATTTGCAGTGCGGGCGATAGAATCGGCAGCTCACCGATGGCGTAATCGCTCGCCGGGAGCAGCACGAGGATCAGTACCGTCACGGACAAGGTCAACGCGAGGGCATCGACGAAGGCACGTGCCGTGGGCGACAGGCGGCTGACCAGGGCCGTCATGCGCATATGCTCGCCGCGTCGGAGGGCCAGTACGGCACCCAGCATCGAGAGCCAAAGGAACAGCGTGGCGGCGAATTCGTCGGACCAGACGATGGGCGACTGAAGCACATAGCGGCAAAACACGCCCGCTAGCAGCACCAGCACTTCGCCGGCCAAGAGCAACGCGACCAAGCATTCGACCAACAGGATCAGTGCCCGGTCGAAGCGTCTGAGCCAACGTCGCGGGCCACCGGCGAAGACGCCATCGATAGGGCGTTGCGTCGCTGAAATCGGGTTCGCCATGGCTTACCTCCCGCACTGAGATGACAACCTAGTGACAAATGACAGGCATGTCGGACGGGCCAACCGCTTTCCGATGCGTGGGCGTCCTGTGCCGTTCAGACCAGCTTGCCGGTATAACTTTCCAGCAAGGACCACGTCTCGTTGCCGAATTTCTCTTTGTATTGCGCGTAGAAATTGGCTTGCCGTAGGGCGGCCCGAAACGTGTCCGGCGCGGGGCGGTTGATGGTCAAGCCTTTTGCCTGCAATTCCGTGACGGCCGCCTCGTTCAGCTTGCTGACATCGTCGCGTTGTTTCAGGGCCGCTTGATTGAAGGCGTCCGATGCAATCGCTTGCAGATCTTTGGGAAGACGTTGCCACGCACGCGGGTTCAAGACGAACCAGAAGCCATCCCATATGTGATGCGTCAGGGAGCAGTATTTCTGGACTTCATACAGCTTCGCCACTTGCACGATGGGCAGCGGATTTTCCTGCGCATCGACGATGTGCGTTTGCAGCGAGGAATACACTTCGCTGAATTGCAGGCTGGCGGGCGCGGCACCCAGGCCCTTGAACATATCGATACTGAGCGGACTGACCGGCACCCGAATTTTGAGACCGCGCATATCGGCGGCATTATTAATGGGACGATTGCTGGTCGTGGTCTCGCGAAAGCCGTTGTCCCACATCTTTTCGAACGAGACGAGCCCCGCTTTTGCCATCGCCGCGCGAACGTAGGCGCCGAGTTGACCGTCCATGGCCTTCCACACTTGCGTGTAGTCATTGAAGGCGAAGCCAACCGCATTGATGGCCGCCGCGGGCGCCAGCGTGGACACCACCAGCGCCGAGGGCGTAAACATCTCGATGCCGCCGCTTCGCACCTGCGCCAGCATGTCCGTGTCGCCGCCCAACTGGTTGTTGGGGAAAATGCGTATCTCCATGCGTCCTTTCGAGGCATCGCGGATTTGATTCGCTGCCTCCTGGGCGCGTACATTCAGCGGATGCGTCAACGGTAAATTATTGCCGTATTTGAACAGGAACTCGGGCGCGGCGGCACGCGCCGCGGGGGAGAAAGCGCTCGCGGCCAAACCAGCAAGCGGGGCTGCAACCGCAGCGGATAGAAATCTTCGGCGGTCAGGCATCATTGCGCGCGTCATTCGGCTTGTCTCCGTCTTTTGTTATTTGATGTAAACCCTAGCCCTCAAATTGCATCAAGTCGGATAGTCTGCATCCCTATGCGCTTGATCTTGCTGGGCAAAACGGCTTACGTTAGCGGCAAGCCTAAGGAACATGGTGGGTGCTGTCAAACGCACAAAATGATGGTTTTTGATGGTTTCCGAGGAGCGTTCATCGATCATGTCAGACGCCGTACCCGAGCCACAGTCATTGAAAAGCCCACGCATTGCCGACATCGCGGGGGCCGCCGGCGTCTCGGCCGCCACGGTGGACCGCGTGCTCAATGCGCGCGACGGCGTGCGTCCCGCCACCATCCAGCGCGTCTTGGCTGCCGCCGAAAAAGCCGGCTATCTCACCGAACCCCGCGATATGGCGGTGCAGAAACCGATTAAAGCGCCGGTAAAGCCGATGCATATTGCGTTTCTCATGCCCGCGGGGACGAATCGCTATCTGCGTATGCTGGGCGACTATATCGAACTCGCGCATGCCCAGTGGACGGCGCAGCGGATGAAATGCCGGGTGCATTATGTGGAGAGCTTCAACCCGGAGGCGCTGGCAAAGGGGCTATTGCATTACGGCCAACGTGCAGACGGCCTCGCCTTTATGGCGCTGGACGATCCATTGGTACGCGACGCCGTCGATGCGCTAGCGGCAAGAGGGGTGCCGGCGGTCACGATGATATCGGACCTCTCCAACGCGCAGCGCGTCGCCTATGTGGGCATCGATAATCGCTCCGCAGGCCGTACGGCTGCACTGCTGCTCGGACGATTTCTCGGTCCCAAGCCATGCGGCAAGATCGCCATGTTGGCGGGAAGCTTGAACTACCGTGGCCACGAAGAGCGCGAGATCGGCTTCCTGCATTTGATCAAGTCCTCTTTTCCGAACGTCGAGGTGCTCGGCTTACGCGAGGGGCAGGACGATAGCGAACGAAACTATGAGCAGATGCGCAGTTTATTGGGACGGCATCCGGATCTTGTCGGGATCTACAACAGCGGGGGCGGATCGGAAGGCGTCGCGAGAGCGATTATCGAAGCGCGGCCGGAGCACAAGATTCTGTTTATCGGCCACGGCCTGACTTCGGACACCCGCGCACGATTGATCGACGGGACCATGGACGCGCTCATCACCCAGACGCCGCAGGCTATCGTTGCAAACTGCCTGAAGATTTTCGATAACCTGCGGCGAAAGGGCGACGCCTTGGATGGCGTGAAGCCGGTCCCCTTTTCCATCGTGCTGCGGGAGAACTTGCCTTGATGGGTAAATCAGAGCGTGTCTTTCGCGTCTACCGAATCGGATAGCCAGTGACTGAATTTCGGCGTACCGCCAATGCCCGGATTGAAGCAATTGCAGGGATCCAGTTTACGATAGAAATCGGCCAACGCGGGTTTGGCTTGATATAGATGTCCGACATTGTGTTCCGCCGGATATTCGGCGCCGCGGGCATCCAGTAGCTGGAGCATGTCGTGTTCCACCGTGAGCCAGTCATTGCCTTTTTTGACGACATAGTCCTGGTGGAAGACGTGGCAGAGAAAGTGCCCGTAATACAGTTTTTTGGATAATTTTTGATCGATTTCAGGGGGCAGTGTTTCTAACCACTGTCTGTCGTTACGACGCAGCGCAATGTCCAGGGCCACGATTTCTTCTACCTGCTGGCGGTGCACGGCGCGGTAGCGAACGGCGGCACCAGCGACGGCAAAGCGATGCAGGAAGGCCTTTTTTCCCTCTTCATCGGAGCAGCGGAAATAACTTCCTTTCGCTTGAGAAAAGAATTGATCCAAATACTGGCCCGTGATCGACGCCGATTTCTCGGGGACTTTCAACAGCAGATGGTGTTCGTAGCGGTCGCGGTACTGCCGCATTTTTAACGGCAGGTGAGAGGGAAAGAGCCGACTGACCGCTTGCAGGATGCGGTCGCTTAAGCCGTTCGGCAGAAAGCGGGAGCGTTCGCATAGCGCATCGAAACGACTTTTAGCATTGAAGATGCTTGGCAGACGCGACGTGCCAAGCTTATTGATCATGATGAAAACGTCTTTGCCGTAGACCTCGGCGACGTTGAATGCTTCGCGGTGAATATATTCGCCGGCGATTGGCAGGATATCGGGATGGGTCAGAACATCGCGACGGATCGCCGTGAGTTCGTCGGCATCGTTCGATCCGATGTAGAAAACCTGGGCATTCTTTTCGATCGGGAAGGTGTCCAGTCTGACGGCGAAGACGCCCAGTTTCCCTGCGCTGCCGGACGCTTCGAACAATCGGCTGGGATCGGCGTTATATCGCGCGGGCGTGGGCGCATCGACCTCGCGGACTTGTGCTGCATACCGATGATCCGATGCCGCTGCTTCGCCGAAGCGAATGTCGCTGTCGGCATAGCGTTTTTGCTCGAGCGTGGAAAGCGCTTGCTCCGGGTCGCCCGGTAGCGCGACACCCAGGTGATTGAGCAGACGGATGGATCCATCCGCGTCCATCTGCGCAAACAGGGCCATTTCTGTATACACCGGCCCTCGCTGCACGAGCGAGCCCCCCGAGTTATTGCAGACGCCGCCGATAACGGACGCGCCGATACACGAGGAGCCGATGACGGAGTGGGGTTCGCGCCCCAGCGGCTTCAGGACGCGTTCGAGCTGATCCAGCGTGGCGCCCGGTAGGCAAATCACCTGTCGTCCGTTGTCGATGACGTGGATCTGATTGACGCGGAGCGTGTTCACAATGACGATGGGGCGATCGTAGTCCTCCCCATGTGGCGTGGATCCGCCTGTCAGGCCGGTGTTGGCTGCCTGCATGATGACAATAGCGTTTGCCGCCACGGAGGCCGATAGCACCCGCCATTGTTCCACCAGCGATCCAGGCGCCACCACCGCAATGACATCGCCTCCACCAAAGCGATAGCCGGTGCGATATCGGCGCGTCTTGTCGGCATCGGTCAAGACATGCTGGCTCCCTACAATGTCGCGCAACGTACCGACGAATGCGTGGGCATTTTGAGAAATAGAGAGCGGATGTTCAGGCTTGATAGCGGAACCTTGTCGCATAAAATTTCCAAAAGAAGCATGCGATGCGAAGCGCTGCGGCGCCCGCTATCATAGCGTGGAAATCGGATGGGGTTTTGGGTTGTTAGCGGGTTCGAGCGGTCTCGACGGTGAGGATGGTTTGGAGGAAAAGAATGTTTTGAAAATGCGCTGACGACAAACCGTTTAACGGCAATTTCCGCTATTTCTGTAATCTGGTTTAGGCCTTGCGTCCAATGCTCGCTTACCATGTGGGACCAGTAATTATCCCAACATGATGTCCGCGCGAGAGCGGGCCGTCATTTTAAGACCCGACTGGCATTCATATCGATGAGGAACGCGTCATGATTCGTTTTTATTTTCACCCGACCCCTAATCCCGCAAAGATCGCATTGTTCTTGGAGGAAGCAGGGCTTGCGTATGAAGCCGTGCCTGTCGATACCAGCAAGGGCGAACAACACGCGCCGGGTTTTCGGGCGATCAATCCGAATGGCAAGGTGCCAGCGATCGTGGATACCGAGGGGCCCGGTGGCAAGGAGGTAAGGGTCTTCGATTCGACCGCGATCCTGATCTATTTGGCAGAGAAGACCGGGCAGCTTCTGGGCGCGCCTGAGGATCGCCCGGAGCTGCTGTCGTGGTTGCTCTTCATTGCATCCGGCTTGGGGCCTTATTCGGGCCAGGCAGTGCACTTCCAGTTTGCCGCGCCGAAGGGACTGGACTATGCCGTCAATCGATACCGTCGCGAGGCGGAACGGCACTATCAAGTGCTCGAAGACCACTTGTCGGGGCGCGAATTCATAGTCGGTGAGCAGTTCACGATTGCGGACATTTCGGCCTGGGGATGGATCGATCGCGCGTCCCGTGTGTTCGGCGGCGCCGAAGATCCCTTGGGGGCGTTTCCTGAATTGCAACGCTGGTTCGCCCGCGTGGACGCGCGCCCCGCGATCACGCGCGCAAGAGCACTCGCCAAGTCACATACGTTCAAAACGGTGAGGGACGAGGAAGCCGAGCGCGCGCTGTTTCCGTCGAATTATCCTCGGGCATAAACGCGCCCGACGGAAGCCGTTGCCGCATCTGTTCACTTGTTCACCAACCGCGCGGGCGCAGTCAGGGCGAGAAGGCCGCCTAGCACCATCGCCGAGGCGAGTAAAACCATCCCCGCGCTCGTGCTGTGCGTGCGTGTCGTGAGGAAGCCGAAAAGCGAGGGCGCGAATACGCCCGCGAGATTCCCCAGCGAACTGATCAGTGCGATGCCGGCCGCAGCGGCACTGCCGCTCAGCAGTGCCGTGGGTTGGGCCCAGAGTAGCGGGGCAACGGCGAACACACACATCGAAGCGCATGTCATGACGATGATCGTCGGCGTCAGTGCGTGATCCCACCATGTGCTCGCGACCAATAGCGCTGCGCCGATAAAAGCCGGGATGGCGAGATGCCAACGGCGTTCGAGATGCTTATCGGAACTCCAAGATAGGGCGAACATCGCCACGGCTGAAAAGGCATACGGTATCGCCGTAAGCCATCCGACGCTGAGTGTGTTGCCGTGTCCCGCACGCTGTACGATCGTCGGCAGCCAGAAGCTGATACCCATGTTTCCCGTGGCAAAGCAAAACATCATCAAGCTCATCACCCAGATGCGTGGGCTCTTGAATGCGGCGCGCGCGCTGTGCGTCGGCTTGGAGCCGTCTTCCGCTTGGATGTTGGCGGAAAGCACTTTCTTTTCCGTGGCGCTCAGCCAATTGGCGTCGGCAATGCCGTCTGGCAGCAGGCGCCAGATCACAAAGCCGATCACGATTGCCGGTAGCGCTTCCAACATGAAAAGCCATTGCCATCCATGCAGTCCTGCCACGCCGACGAAACGTTGCATGATCCAGCCGGAGAGCGGGCCGCCGACGAGTCCGGACAGCGGCAATGCCGCCATGAAGATGGCGATGATTCGTGCACGCCGCTCTGCCGGGTACCAATAGGTCAAATACAGAATGATGCCGGGAAATAAGCCGCATTCGGCAATACCCAGAAGCAGACGTAGGGCGTAGAAAGAGAACGGGGTGCTGACGAAAAGCATGCACATCGATACCAGGCCCCACGATATCGCGATCCGTGTGATCCAGCGGCGAGCGCCAACGCGATGCATGATCAGATTGCTTGGTATCTCGAAAATAGCGTAGGCGACATAGAAAATTCCTGCACCAAAGCCATAGACGGCATCGCTGAATCCAAGATCGTCGGCCATCTGAAGCTTTGCAAGCCCGACGTTGATACGATCCAGATAGGCGATACAAAACGCAGTCAATAACAGCGGCACCAGCTTGCTTGTCACACGCGCGTAGAGCTTGCTTTCAGCGCCATGCGCATCGACATGCAGCGTGTCGCTGTCCGGAGGAACCGGTGCGGCGGAAACGGCAGGTTTCATGCAGCGCTCCAATCTAATTGTCTGACGTCGTAACTGTAGGAAGCGTTGACGTGCAGGCAGTATAGTCGGGGAAATGCAGGGAAAGAGCCCGGGATAGCCCTAGGTTCGCGCGGTTTAATGGATTTCAGTAAGCTGAAGTCGCCGTTGTCGGACAACCAATCTCCATAGCTATTGGGAAAGATCACGCCTTGGAATCAGGGTGTTAGCGGAAGGGGGCCGGCGCTCGGCTAGGCAAAGCATCAGCTTCGGCGGCTGCCCTGCTGGATGCAGGCTTCAGCGATGCGCGGCAAGCAATATCTCTAAAAACGCTTCGGCGCTGCGCGTCAAACCGCGGGCCTCTTCGACGATCGCGCAGAAAGGCACGGTGTAGTGCGGGGAGTCGGGCAGCACGTCGAACTGATAGCGCGGCCCCAGCTTCGCGACATAGTGTTCAGGCAAGAGACCGACATAGCGTCCGGTTGCAATCATCGTCGCCACGGCCTCCAGACCATCGACGTCCGGTCCCGGCGTAAAGCCGTGGTTTGCAAGGGCATCGGTTACGAAGGGATGTCGGCGGCAGACCAGGGGCAAGGAACGCGTATCGCTGTGAGCGGCAATGACACCGGCGTGGGATGGGCAATAAAAGACGCGCTGGGTTTCATCGAAAAGTGGGTAATGACGCAGACCGGGGATCGGCTTGTATTTCCCGCGAATGGCGATCTGGACGCGCCTGTCCGTCAACGCCCGTCCCAGATCGCCAAAGGCCATGACCGTCAGCGTAGGCCGCACCAAGGGTGCCGTGCGTTGGAGTTCAGTGATGGCCTCGACGAGATGGCAATCCTCATGTGCCATTACGTGTTCCGCGCTGCCAAGTAACAGCGGCCCGGACAATACTCCGCGCACGCCATCCACCTCGGGTTTGATGCGCTCCAGCGCATCCAATGCTTCCCGTGCCACGCGCAATGCCACGTCACCCGCCTCGGTCAGCGCGAATCCGGCCGGGCCGCGCTCGCACAGCTTTGCCGAGAGGTGGGTCTCGACATCCTTGATATGTCGGCTGATCGTGGCCTTCGACATGCCAAGCGACGTTTCTGCCGGGGCGAACCCGCCGGCCTCGGCGACGGCGCAGAAGACCCGTAGCGACAGAAGGTCACGTTCCGACAGGCCCTGACGTTTCATTGCGCTCTCATCGTAAAAGGTTTCATTTTTCGCAACCTTAGGCGCAGAAAAATGATTTTTCAAATACATTTTAGCCACCTACATTTTTGCTACACCCCTTTACAGCCCCTTGAGCCAAGGACGACGTTATGGAACACACGCGCATTCGCCCATTCAATACGAAGAAAACCTATCCGGAGCAATCGCTCGATAACGATCTGGCCCAGGCAGTGGTAGCGGGGAACATGGTGTTTTTGCGCGGCCAGATTGGTCAGAACCTCGACACCTATGAATCGGTCGGGATTGGCGACGCCGCGGCGCAGACGGAACAGGCAATGGCGAATATCAAGATGTTGCTGGAAGAAGCCGGCAGCAAGTTGGAAGACATCTGCAAGGTCACCGTCTATCTGGTCGACGTGCGCTACCGCGAGCAGGTCTATAACGTCATTGGCCGTTGGCTCAAGGGTGTCCATGCGGTATCGACGGGCCTCACCGTGACCGCGCTCGCGCGGCCCGAGTGGCTGGTCGAAGTCGATGTGATCGCTGTGAAATCCTGAAAAAGCCGCATCAACGCAATCTTAAAAAATGGAAGCGAAAAAAGTGAAACGTCTCTCCCTCCGACTGATGCTGAGCGCTACCGCAGCGTTGCTTACGTGCACCTCTTTTGCGGCGCATGCTGATGGATTGCTGGAAAAAATCGAAAAGTCGCACGTCATCCACATCGCCGTGCCGACCGACTATGCGCCGTATGGTTTCGTCGGTCCCGATATGCAGCCGCAGGGGATCGATATCGATTCCGCACGGCTTATCGCGCAGAAATTGGGCGTGAAACTCGATCTGGTGCCGGTCACGTCGCCGAATCGCGTCGCTTACTTGCAAACCGGCAAGGCCGATATCACGATATCGTCGCTGGGGAAGACCGCCGAGCGCTCGAAGGTCATCGATTACTCCATCGCTTATGCGCCGTTCTTCGACGCGGTGTTCGGGAAGAAGGATCTGGCCGTCTCGAATTTCGACGATCTGAACGGCAAGACGATCTCGGCGACGAAAGCATCGATGCAAGATCAGGAAATCAGCGACCGCGCACCGAAGGCGTTGATTCAGCGCTACGACGACAACAGTGCGACGATCCAATCCTTCCTGTCGGGGCAGGTGCAGATGATGGCGATCGGCACTACCGTTGCGGCGGCGATCAAGAAAGACCATCCGAATGTCGATATCGCCTTGAAGGTCGTGCTGTCGAATTCGCCTTGCTACATCGGCGTGCCGAAGGGCAATCCGGATCTGGTGAACAAGCTGAACGAGATCATTCGTGCGGCAAAGGCCGATGGCACGATCAAAGCCATCTCGATGAAGTGGCTCGGCACCGGCCCGGGTGACTTGCCGGAATGACCGAGCGCCTGGACGTGAGCGCGAACGGCGGGGCAGTCGACGCCGCGCGCTTACCTGAATCCGCGGTGCAACGCATTGCTCGCTGGGTCGTTGGTGTTGGTGCCGACAATACGCCGATGCCTGTGCGGCGCGTTGCCGGACGTGCGCTGATCGACACGGTGGCGGTCGCGCTGGCAGGCAGTACGACCGACATCGCGCGCAAGACGCTCGACGTCATGCAGTCGAGCCAGTACGCGGCAAGTACCCCGGGCGCCGCCGTATGGCACAACGACGGCGCGCGTCTCGCGGCCGGTGGCGCGGCTTTCGCAAACGCCGTTGCTGCCCATGCGCTCGATTACGACGACAACTGCTATGCCGGTTTCGTGCACGGCTCGGCCGTGATCGCGCCCGCTGCGTTCGCTGCCACCGAGATGGTTCGGGGCAGCGGCGCCACGCTGATCGATGCCTTTATTGCTGGCGCGGAAGCCGAATTTGCCCTGGCTAGCGCCCTTGGTCGCGGTCCCTATGATCGCGGCTGGTGGACTACGGGGCTGTACGGTGCGTTTGGTGCCTGTGCCGCGGCATGCCGTGCGTTGGCGTTGTCCGTGGAACAAACGAGCGCGGCGCTCGGCTTGGCCGTGGTCGGCAGCGCGGGGATGAAAGCGGGCTTTGGCAGCGATGCAAAAGCGATCCTGTTGGGTAACGCCGCACAACAGGGCGTGATGATGGCATTGCTCGCCCGGCAAGGGTGCAGCGGGCCGGCGCACGCCTTGGAGGGGCCGAACGGGTTTGCTGCGTTGATAAATGGCGGGGTGTTCGACGTCGACGCACTGCGTTTGGGTCAGACCTGGCGCCTGCTGACGCCGGGTCTGGATATCAAACGGATCCCTGTCTGCCTCTCGTCACATGCCGCAGCCGATGCGCTCGCAGAGATGCTCGGTCATTCTGCGGAGGATGCTTACGACCGGGATACGATCGTTGCGATCGATTGCGATGTGCCGCCGATCGTTCTCAAAAATCTGATTTATTCGAATCCACAGACCGCGCAGCAGGCGCAATTCAGCATGCAGTTCGCGCTCGCATGCATCTGCTGCGATGGTGAAGTCACGCTGGATTCGCTGACGCCGGCCGTTTTGGCGCGCGACGATATTCGTGCCGCCATGAATCGCGTCTCGATGCACTCGTCTGAACGATGGGACGCGACGCTGTGCGAGCGGGCCCCGGAAGGGGCTTTCGTAACCGTGCGTTTTGCCGATGGCGGCACGATGCAAGCGTTTCGCGATTATCCGGTCGGCGCGGCATCGAAGCCGCTCAGCGACGCGCAACTGCAGCAAAAATTTCTGGATTGCGCCACGCGTGCCATGCCTGAGGCATCGGCGCGCCGCATTCTCGACACACTTGGCGATATCGAGACACTTGCGACACTCGATACGCTGTTTCCTTGACGCATTTTCTCCATCCTATTATTCGGGAGAGGTTCGATGACATTCCCCCTTACCATTCCGCCATCCAAAAAACACCAAAGCTTCTTGTGGTCGCCGATCTGTACTGACCTGGATCAATTGGACGCCCATGTTGCGATCCTCGGCATCCCTTATGGGCAGGCTTACACGGCCGAACACATCAGCAACGATCAAAGTCGCGCGCCGGATGCGATCCGCGCGATGAGCGATCGCATTTGTCGTGCGCTGCATCACTACGACTTCGACGTTGGTGGGCCGATCTACGACAATCGCGCGTTGAAAGTCGTCGACTGTGGCAATGTTCCTGCGGATCCGCAGGATCTGAGTTCACACGGTCCGCGCTCCGAAGCTGCCGTGCGCAAGATCCTCAAGGCCGGCGCCATGCCGATTATTCTGGGCGGCGATCATGCGATTCCGATCCCGGTATTGCGGGCCTATGACGATCAAGGGCCGATCACCTTGGTACACATCGATGCCCATCTGGATTGGCGCGATGAAGTGAACGGGATTCGCGAAGGCTTGTCGAGCACGATACGTCGCGCGTCCGAGATGCCGCATATCGGCGAGATTTTTCAGATTGGATTGCGCGCGCAGGGTAGCGGCCGGCAGGCGGATTACGATGCGGCGATCGCCTACGGTTCGCATCTGATCCCGGCCTATGACGTGCACGATAACGGCATGCAGTCCGTGCTTGATCGAATTCCCGATGGCGGCCGCTATTATCTGACGATCGATGCCGATGGCCTCGACCCGTCGATTGCGCCGGCGGTAGCCGGTCCTGCCTTGGGAGGGATCACCTATGTCCAGATGCGCAAGCTGATTCACGGATTGGTGAAAAAGGGACGCGTCGTCGGCATGGATATCGTCGAGATCACGCCGGCGACCGATGTCAATAATTTGACCTCGATCACCGCTGGGCGCCTTATCGTCAATATGATCGGCGCGGCGGTACGCGCGGACTATTTCGACGCACCGCGTAACGCAGGCGTCTGACGTCGAAGTCGTCCTCAGCCTTCCGCTTTCGTTGTCGGTTATCGCGTTTTGCGAAATAGATATCGCAAAGCGTTGGTTCGCGTCTCGCGCGCCGCGCCCTACCATCACGCCGACATCAACAAAAAGGCGACACGGCGTCATGCGATGCGACATCCTGCGTTCTGCGTGACAACCGCGGCGCCGGAGACGCCGGAAGAGGCAGAGGGTTAGCAGCATATGCGCAGCAGCTTGGATAGACGTGGCTTTTTGATAACGACCGGCGCTGCCGCGGCCGGCTTGGCGGTTTCTGGAGTGCCGGCGTGGGCCGCCGAGCAGAAGGGGGCGTCGGCGGAAGCGCCGACGCGCGGTGGGACGCTGAACATGCTCATCAATCCCGAACCGCCGGTATTGGTCTCGATTGCGCAAACCACCGGTCCGACCTTGGTTGCCAGCTCGAAAGTGCATGAGGGCTTGCTGTCGTACGACTTTTCGCTTTCGCCGCAGCCTCAATTGGCGACCGCATGGAATGTCAGCCCGGACGGTCTCAAGTACACGTTCACGCTGCGCCAAAACGTCAAGTGGCACGATGGAAAGTCCTTCACGTCGGCGGATGTCGCCTTCTCGATCGATTTGTTGAAGAGCGTGCATCCGCGTGGGCGGAGCACTTTCGCCAACGTCGCGCGTGTGACTACCCCGAGCGCTTATACCGCGGTGATCGAGCTCTCGAAGCCGGCGCCTTACTTGCTAAAAGCGTTGTCCGCCGGCGAGTCGCCCATCGTCGCGAAACATCTTTATGAGACGGGCGATCCGCTGACGAATCCGCATAACAATGCGCCTATCGGCACCGGTCCCTATCGTTTTAAATCCTGGACCCGCGGCTCCAGCATCGAGTACGAACGCAACCCCGATTACTGGGCGCCCGGCAAGCCCTACATCGACAGTTTGATCTTCAAGGTGATCCCGGACGCGGCTGCGCGGTCGGCGGCGTTCGAGACGGGCGCACTCGACTTGGGTGGCGAAAATCCCGTACCGCTGACGGATTTGCCGCGTCTCGAAAAATTGCCGCAACTGACGGTGGAAACGCGTGGCTATCGTTTCCTGTCGCCGTTGGCCGAGATCGACTTCAATCTCGACCATCCCATTTTGAAGGATCTTCGCGTGCGCCAGGCGATTGCCCATGCGATCGATCCGCAGGTCGTGCAACGGACGGTGGCCTACGGCTATGCGGACCTGTCGCCGACGCCGATCACGCCAGCCTCGCCGTATCACGACGCGACGATACATCCCTATACGATCGATGTCGCCACGGCGGAACGCTTGCTGGATCAGGCCGGCTATCCGCGCAAAGCCGACGGCATTCGGTTTCAACTGACGCACGACTACTTGCCCTACGGGGATTTGCATCAGCGCTGCGCGGGCTATGTGAAATCTGCGCTCGCGCGTATCGGTATCGCCGTGACGGTGCGCTCGCAAGATCTGCCGAGTTTCTTGAAGCGCGTCTATACGGACCGGCAATTCGACTTCACCAGTATTGGTGTGAACACCTTGTTCGATCCGAGCGTGGGTGTGCAACGCTTGTATTGGTCGAAGAACTACCGGCCGGGTGTGCCGTTCTCGAATGCGCCGCACTACAGCAATCCGGAAGTGGATCGCTTGCTCGAAACGGCATCGGTCGAAATCGACGAGTCGAAGCGCGTGGCCTTGTATCGCCAGTTTCAGCAGATCGTGAATCAGGATCTGCCGATCTTGAATTTGATCGCACCGCGCATGATGACCCTCGCCAATAAGCGCGTCCGCAACCATACGGTCACGGCGCAAGGGCTGGAAGGTAATCTCTCCGATGTCTATCTGGTGAAGACCTGATAGATGGTGTTAAGAGGATTGCGACCGAAAGCGTCGCATCTTGAAAATGTCGGATCGCTTCTAAAGCCCGCGAAACGATCCAACATCCTTGAAACATTATCGATCGCGCACGCCTTTCAGTGTCATGCACAAAAGGAAGGCGATGCAGGGGCCGAGCGATAGCGTCAGCAGCGGTGCGGTGAAGCTCCCCGTGCTTTCCCGGATCCAGCCCACCAAATAGGGGCCGGTGAAGCCGCCCAATTGCGCCACGCCGTTGATGAAGGCCAATCCGCCGGCTGCGGCCGCGCCAGTGAGAAACTGAGCCGGCAAGGTCCAGAACACGCCGAGCGTGGCCCACAAGCCGATTGCACAAAAGCACAGCGCGACAAGGCCTAGCAACGGGGTGGGCGCGATGGCGCTGAGGGCTAAAAAGATTCCGCCGCTCAGTCCCGCCAAGGCCGTATGCCACCGTCGCTCTCCGGTACGATCGGAACTGCGTGCGATAAAAATCAGTCCCAGGGCGCCGAAAATAAACGGTATCGCAGACACGATGCCGGTCTGCATCGTGGTCAGGCCGCCCACGCTGCGCACGATCTGCGGCAGCCATAACACCACGCCATAAATCGCCATCCCGTTAAAGGCATAGATCGCGGTCAGCACCCAAACGCGGGTGTCGCCCAATGCTGCCCCGAAGGAATGCGTGTTGTGTGCCGCGGAGGCGTCGACATCGCGCGCCAGCGTTCGCGTCAGCCAGTTGCGCTCGGCCGCGCTCAGCCAGCGGGCCGTTTCAGGACGGTCGGCGAGGTAGAAGAACGTGACCACGCCGAAGATCACCGCGGGTATCCCTTCGATCAGGAACATCCAGCGCCAGCCCGACCATCCCATCCAGCCATGTGCCGCGCTCATGATCCATCCCGACAGCGGCGCACCGAACACCGAAGACAAGACCGTAGCCAACATGAAACCGGCCACCGCTTTGCCGCGTTCCTTTTTGGGGAACCAATTGGTCAAGTAAAGCAGTATGCCCGGCGCAAAGCCCGCTTCGGCCAGCCCCAGCAGGAAACGCAGCAGATAGAACGAGTTCGGCCCTTGCAACGCCGCCATCGCGCAACAGACGATGCCCCAGGTCACCATGATCCGCGCAATCCAGATGCGCGGCCCGACCTTATGCAAAATCAGATTGCTCGGGACCTCGAAGAGGATATAGCCGAGAAAGAAAATCCCGGCGCCCATGCCGTACGCCTTCGCGCTCAAGCCGATCTCCGCGTTCATCTGTAGCGCGGCGAAACCGATATTGACGCGGTCGAGGTAATTGATGACGAAGAGGAAGAAGCAATACCAGACGATACGGCGATAGAGCTTCTTGGTCACTTGCGTGGCCAGTGCCGCGTTTGCCATGGCGGCATCCGGACCGTCGATGTCACCGTCGCGCGGTGCGGTCGCGACGGCCGGCCATGCCTTCGGCACGGTATTTCCCGATGTTTCTAATGCCATCGTATGTCTCCTCGATTCCAGATATTTCCGGATTGCGCTATCTTAACTGAGGTACTAGTATCCTAAAAATGGCGGTTTTCCCGAGGGTTCGACTCGCGGGGAGGGCGTCGACGAAAGCAATTAAGGAGACAAGGACTATGCGAGCAACCCTGGCCGAGCGGCTCAAACAACCCGGCATCGTGGTGGCACCAGGGTGTCACGATGCCTTGGGCGCGCGGATCATCGAGCAGGCGGGTTTCGAGGCCGTGTATATGACCGGCAACGGCTTGTCGGCGTCGTTGATCGGCGCACCGGACATTGGCCTCTTAAGCATGTCGGAAATGGTCGAGCGTGGCCGGGCATTCGCCGATGCGGTGAAGATACCCGTCATCGCCGATGCCGACACCGGTTACGGCAACGCCAACAATGTCGCGCGAACGATTCGCGCTTATGAGGCGGCAGGGGTGGCCGCGATCCATCTCGAAGATCAGGTCACGCCGAAGCGTTGCGGGGCGATGGCGGGGATCGCCTTGATCTCGGCGGACGAACATGCGGACAAGATTCGGGCAGCCGTGGCGGCGCGCAAGGATCCGAATCTGCTGATCATCGGTCGGTCAGACGCACGCATTCCAAATGGATTTGCCGATGCCTTGGCGCGCGGCCGGGCGTATGCCCGTGCCGGCGCGGATCTCGTACTGCTGGAAATGTTGCAGTCCGACGAAGAAATCGCGGAGGCGGTGCGCGCGATCGACGCGCCGCTGATGTTCAACTATGTCGACGGTAAAGCGCCGCCGCTTACCGCGCCGGACTTTGAACGGCTAGGCGTCAAGATGATGGCCTTTCCGGTGTCGTCGACGCTTGCCTATGCGCAGATGATGACGACCTTCGTCGCTCATATCAAAGAAGCGGGAACCACGGCCGGTGCGCCGCAATGTTTGATGTCGTTGCACGACTATGAGAGCGTGCTGGGCAAAGACGGCTATCAGTAACGCCCGCTTATCGAAGACAGACTAAAGGAGACAGGATAATGACACACGCACAGACGCAGCAAATCGCCGGGCGACTGGACGGAATGATCGTCGCGATCACCGGTGCCGCGCAAGGTATTGGCTTTGCGATGGCGCAAAGACTTGCAGCGGACGGCGCGCGCATTGCGATAGCCGATATCGATGCGGACCGCGCCGAACAGGCTGCCGCGCGCCTGCGCGCCGACGGGCATGACGCGATCGGTCTTTCCGTCAATGTCGTCGAACGCGAGCAATGCGAGGCGATGGTGTCGCATATCGTCGAACATTATGGTCGTCTCGACATGATGGTATGCAATGCCGGCGTCGTGCAAGTGAAGCGTTTTCAAGATATCGAGGCGGAGGACTGGGATCCGATTTTCGCGGTCAACGTCAAGGGCGTGTTTTTCACCGTGCAAGCCGCCGCGAAACAGATGCAGAAGCAGACCGCGTTAGGGGATGGCCGGCCGAAGGGAAAGATCGTTACCTTGTCGTCGATCGCGGGCCGCTACGGCGCCGGGCCGATGGCGCCGATCATCCCACATTATCGAGCCAGCAAGGCGGCCGTCATCAGCATTACGCAGTCCGCGGCCTACACGTTCGCGCCGGACATTACCGTCAATGCAATCTGCCCGGGCTTGGTCGATACCGATATGTGGAAGAAAATCGACCAACAGTGGTCCGATATCGAGCAATGGGAGTCCGGTCAGGCCTGGCGAACCCGCGTGGCGGCGGTACCGCTCGGTCGCGCGCAGACGCCGGGCGATGTGGCGGGTCTCGCTGCATTTTTGGCGAGCCCCGATGCCGACTATATGACCGGCCAGTCCTTGAATATCGAAGGCGGCCTGACGATGAGCTGATGGCGAACGACGGAAGGCGAGAGCAGGCCTGCGCGGGCCGCCACGCCTTCCGCTTAAGCATGGGTCAGGCCGGATTTAAGTGCCGATGCGCGACGCGTCGGCGTCGTGGCGGTTTGCGTCGTAATCGTGCCGGCTTTCAGCGCCCGTAAATAGTTTTCCTGTGTGCGCATGATATGCGCTGCGAGAATCGTGGCAATGCGCTGCCCGTCTCCTTCGCCCCACAGCTTCACGATCTCTCGATGCTCGTCGAACGAGCGCGCCGGCTCGCCGGTTACATGCGACGCAAGAAAGCAGCGCACTGCTGCCACGCGCCCCGATGCCAGCAAATAGGCATTTTTAAGATAGGGGTTGTCGCAATGCGTCAGGAACGTCTCGTGAAAGGCGCTGTCGGCGCGTGCATAGGCAATGTCGTCGTGTTTTTTGTGTGCACGGGTCATGTCGGCCAGCGCGGCTTTCAGATCGCGATGCGCCGCGTCAGGATGCCGGGCCATGGCGAGCTGTACCGCCTTCATTTCCAGTGTCGCCCGGTAGTCGCAGAGTTCCGCGATATCGGCGTCCGTCGGCGAAAACACGAAGGTGCCGCGCTGCGGCACGATATTGACGAGACCCTGAAATTGCAGCGTGTTGAGTGCCTCGCGCACGGGCGTCCGGCTCGTGCCCAATTGCGCCGCCAGAGCGTCTTCGGACAACAATTCGCCGGGGGCAAATTCGCCGTCGACGATTGCCGCGCGCAACCTTTCCGTAACGACGCCCGCCAGGGTGCGCGGACGCGTCATCGCAAGCGTTCGACCCATGTAGTTCCCAGTCTGTCGAATGAAAAAAGAATAGTCGACATGGTAGCACTGCATGTGTGCGGCGGGCGGACCCGGCATCAAGTCCGGGCATCGCTGTTATCTCCGCGCCTCTTGTCGGCGCGATGCAAGCCGGTCGCCGCTTCCTGCCGTATACCACTACTGACAGGGCGTTTGGATATCGCCGTCGATCTGCACATTCGCGCTCGGGATGACGGACGTCACCACACGGCCGCTGAAGTTCGGGGGCATTGTGAAGGCCTCGTCGACCTTGCCAGGGGTTAAGGTGGCGCCAGCGAAGTAGTGATACGAAAATACCGCGCGGCAGTTATACGCGCGATTGTCGGGATTCGTGCCGTCGATGAAGACATTCCCGGCAAATACGCTGGAGTGGAACACCGGCTCGGCTTGGGCAGTAGCGCACCAGACAAGCAAACCCAACATCCCATATTGCACGAGGTATCGCTTGTTCATGGTGCCCTCCGAGGGCCGCGTTACAGGGTAATCCGTGTCTTAATATACGCCACTATCTCGTTGCCGGTTGCGTCTGGGCGCCCGCTGCGTGAGGCCTTGTCATGATGGGTATCGCGCGTGCGCCTTATTCCCCAGCGGGTAGAGTGATAAAACCGTGGCCGGAACTTGCGCCTCGTGGGGAGAGAAGGCGGACACGGTCGGCTCGTTGAATCTATACTGCACGCCTGGGCGATTGAATCGGTATTTATCGCCAGCAGATCACTTTTTATGCGAGTTTTTGCATCAGAATGAATTCCGACGATCTGAATCTTTTCGCGCGCGTTGCCCGCTCGGGCAGCTTATCGCGCGTGGCACTGGACACCGGGCTCAATCAATCGACGGTCAGCCGCCATATCGCCACGCTCGAAGCAGAGTTGGGGGTTCGCTTGTTTCGTCGCAGCGGGCGCGGCGTTGCCTTGACGGAGCGCGGAGAGATATTGATGCGCTATGCCGAGACGGTGAAGCACAGTATCGACGAGGTCAGCCGAACCCTTCGGAACAGTTCGGAACTGGGGCCCACCCGGCTGTGTATTGCCGCGCAACCGACGATTGCCAGGATCATGTTCGGCACGCTGGCGCACGCACTGTCCGACCGCTATCCGAACACGAAAATTCGCTTCGTGGAGGGGCTCGCCAGTCAATTGTTAAGCGCGTTGAGCAATGGCGAAATCGATGTGGCCGTGATGTATCTTCCGGAGGAGCGCGGGGCATTGCAGTACGATCGCCTGCTGACCGAGGACGTCTGCCTGATCACGCCGCCCGATCATCCGCTAAAAGGCGACAGGATCGATGTCCGCGTGTTGAATGGCCTGCCGTTGATCTTGCCCAGCACGCATCACGGCTTGCGACGATTGGTCGAATCGCTTGCGGCGCCCCACGGATTCTCTCCCACCATCGCCTTCGAATGCGATGGCTCTATTTCGATTACCAAACGGCTGGTGTTGGCGCATTGCGGGTGCACCGTGTTACCGGAGGCGGCGGTCGTCGAGGAAGTGGCGGCGGGAAGATTGAAACGCTTTCGCCTGGATCAACCGCAGGTGTCGCGCGACGTCGGCATTGTCTTGCCGTCGAACGGCGCGGCTGCCGGTACAGTGTGGGAAGCGTCGCACATCATTCGTCGCGCCGCCGCCGAGTTGGTCGGCAGTGGTGCCTGGCCGAATGCGCGTTTGTCCGAGGCGATAAAGGCTGTGTGAAATGATCGCTGTTCACGCGCATCGCCGATGAGGAAGACCCCTCGGCGGCGATGATAGCGTTCCTGACCGGTCGACAGACCAAAGACGGCGCTTTGCGTCAGAATCACACGTGCTCGAGTCGTTTGGCCGGCGTGATCTGTAGCGGATCCGTGCGCAGCTCGATCAGCGCCGGTACGCCCGCATGAAGCGCCCGCTCGAACGCGGCGGGGAAGGCCGCGTTGGTTTCCACGCATTCGGCATGCGCACCGAAGGCCTTCGCCAGCGCGATGAAATCCGGATTCGTCAACCGCGTCGCCGATACCCGGCCCGGATAGCTATTCTCCTGATGCATGCGGATGGTTCCCAGCATCCCGTTATTCACGACGATCACCACCAGCGGTGCACCGAACTGTACGGCGGTGGCGAGTTCCTGTGCATACATCATGAAGCAGCCGTCACCGGCGAAACAGACCACGGCGCGTTTTGGATCGTGCAGTTTTGCAGCGATGGCCGCGGGGAAGCCATACCCCATCGCGCCATTCGTCGGCGCCAATTCCGTGGCCATCTGCCGATAGCGGTAGAAACGATGCACCCAGACGGTGTAGTTGCCGGCGCCGTTGGTGATGACGGCATCATCGGGTAGCACCTCGCTGAGATGCGACACCACATGCGCCAGATCGACGCCCTTGATATCGGTCGCGCTTGGCGCCGGTGTCGAATGCTTCACGTAGTCGGCGCGGGCGGACTGCGTCCAGTCATGCCAGGGCGGGACAAACGCGTTGTCGCCATGCGCATCGGTGTGATCGGTCCGCACGCGATCGAGCGTATCGAGCGCCGCTGCAAAACCCCGCAGGCTGGCATTGATCGGCAAGTGCGCCTGGAACACGCGCCCGAGTTCTTCCGGATCGGGATGGACGTGAATCAGCGTTTGCTTTGGTGCGGGGCTTTCGATCAAGGTATAGCCGACCGATGTCGTCTCCGCGAGTCGCGAGCCGATGACCAGCAGCAGATCGGCATTTTTAACGCGTTCGGCGAGCTGGGGGGAGATGCCGAGACCGAGTTGACCGACATAATGCGGATCGCGGTTGTCGAGCAAATCTTGCCGACGAAATGATGCCGCCAGAGGGAGATCGTAAGCGTGCACGAAGCGCTTCAGCGCATCGGTCGCCACGGGGTCCCAGGCCGTGCCACCAGCGACCACGAGCGGTCGACGCGCACCCTGCAACAGCGTGACCAGTTCCGCCATGTCTGCCGTAGCAGGCGCGGAATAGGCAACGCGCACGGGGGGCGCGTCGGGGACCTCGGCGGCATTGAACAAGACATCCTCGGGCAGCCCGATGACAACCGGACCCGGTCGCCCGGAAAGGGCGATGCTGATCGCTTTCGAGACAATTTCAGGAATGCGTTCGATGCTGTCGATTTCCGTGGCCCACTTTGCCAGGCCACCGAACATCTGACGGTAATCGACTTCCTGAAATGCGCCACGACCGATCATGCCGCGTTCCACTTGGCCGATGAATAGGATCATCGGCGTCGAGTCTTCGAAGGCAGTATGAACACCATTGGCGGCGTGCGTGGCGCCGGGGCCGCGTGTGACGAAGCAGATGCCGGGCCGGCCGGTGAGCTTGCCGTAGGCGTCGGCCATGTTCGAGGCGGCGCCTTCATGACGCGTGACGATCGTGCGGATGCTGCAGGCGTCGTGGAGCGCGTCGAGGACCGCGAGATAGCTTTCGCCTGGAACGCAGTAGACGGTATCGACGGCATTGTTCACCAACGTATCGACCAGAATCTGGCCGCCGTTGCGCGGACCTGAGCGGTGAGCGACTTCAGACATGGATTTCCAACTCCTTATTTCGGGTTTCCGGCAGAAAGATGGCGACGATGAAAACGAGGACGTATGACAATGCGGCCCAGATGCCAATAGCGGGTGCCAGGCCCAACGATGCGCTCGTCAAGTCGACGACAGCGGGAACGAGTGTGCCGATGCCGCGACCGAAGTTGTACGAGAAGCCCCCGGCGGTCCCGCGGATCTGTGCCGGGAACAGCTCGGTGAAGCATGCGCCCATGCCGGAGACGATCCCCGATTGAAACAGTCCGAGCGGGAAGCCGAGCAGTAGCAGACCGAAGAGCGGCAGGTGTAATTGGGTGTAGATCAGCACCGTGACCGTCGCGGCTGCGGCTGAGAAGGCAAACATGACGCGACGTCCCAGGCAATCGCTCATATACGCCATGCCGACGTAGCCGCAAAACGAACCGAAAAGATTCACCGCCAGAAAGATCGATGTGAGATTGACGGTCAACGCTTGGGTCTGGCGTAAATAGGTCACGAGCCAAGTCAGGAAAAAGCGAGAACCAGAGAATCGCGATTTTCAGCACGCGCACTCTGCCGATACGGTCGGCCAGACCACCCGCCAGTACGCCACCGATTGCGGAGTAGATCAATGCGGAGGTGCCGATGATGCCTGCCTGGCCCTTCGTCATGCCCCAAAGTCCCAGCAGCGACGGAATCACGAAAGCGAAGAGCTGAACGTCCATCGCGTCCAATGCCCATCCCAGAAAACAGGCCCAGAAGATTCTGCGATGGGGCGACGGCATACTGCTGTACCAGGACTGCATTCTCGTCACCTTACATTTTTGTTTTTTTCTATCCGCACGTTCCATCTCGGAATGACGATCCCGAGCGTGCTCAGGCGCCGCGAGGGCGTGCTGGCAGAGGCACCTGCGACGTCAAGCGCCTAGTATGGTGACAATCGCTTCGTGGAGGATTGCGACGGATGCATAGCAGCTATGCAAGCAGTGCCGCTTGCAATCGTGCCTATGTGTCTTAAAAATGGTTTTGTGAGACAGAACTGTACTGTTTGCAGCAGAAGGGGGATGCTCAGGCGCCGCGTGTACCCATCACTTCACCGAGGCGCACCGCGCGCTCCGATGTCCATGCCGGGTTAAGCGCGATCGAGCCGGACTGAAACAACATGATCACCGTGGAGCCGAGCAGAAAGCGGCCCATTTCGGCGCCCTGTTTCAACACGATGTCTTGATCGTCGTACTTCCATTCCCGGATTGTCTGCGGACGCTGCGCGTTGACGACGCCGTGCCAGACGGTGGCGATACTGCCGACGATCGTCGCACCGACCAAGACCATGACGAAGGTGCCGGCGGTATCGCTTTCGAATTCGCAGACGACGCGCTCATTGCGCGCGAAAAGCTTGGGTACGCCGCGTGCCGTCGTCGGATTGACCGAATACAGGCTGCCGGGAACATGGACCATGCGCGTCAGACGTCCATCGCAGGGCATGTGCAGGCGATGATAGTCGCGCGGCGACAGATACAGATTTGCAAAGCGGCCGTTCTGAAAGCGTTGGGCCAGTGCCGCATCGCCACCCAGCAGTTCGCTCACCGTGTAATCGTGGCCTTTGGCCTGGACGATCTTCTGCTCGTCGATTGCACCGAGCTGACTGATGGCGCCATCGACGGGGCTGACAAAGGCTGCGTCCGCAATGGGTCGGGCGCCGGGCTTGAGCGCACGGGTGAAAAAATCATTGAAGCTGGCGTAGCTATCGATATTGCTGTTCGCCGCCTCGGTCATGTCGACGTGATATTTGTCGACGAACAAGCGGATCAGGCCGGTCGTCAATGCGCCTGCACGTGCGCTGGCGACGCGACCCGCGAAAGAAGTCAGCGCGCCCTTCGGCAGCAGGTGTTGAAACAATAATGCAATTCGATCAGACACGGATACCCCAACAGAATGATTCAGCATGGAAACGCTGCAGGCGGATTCGAACCGGAGGCGACGCGACGACGTCGCGGAGGTTTCGGCTGGCAGCGTTGGCAATAGCCGGGATTTTACATAAGTTCTGTTGGCGCCACGTCAGGCAGCGCATGGCGGCGCCAGGCTAGACGGCGTCGAGGCGATGTGCAAACGCCGCGATCGCGTCCGCCATGGCCTTCGGTTGCTCCGGTGCCAGTGCATGGCCGGCATGCGGTATGACGCTGATCGTCACGCGGTCTCCGACCATCGTTTTCAGGACTTTGGAGAAGCGCCGTGGTGCCACGGCGTCGTCTTCTGCCTGGAGGTCGAGAATAGGGGCTTGGCCGGCCGCGAAGTAGCTATCGACGGGCGTGACATCCCGCGCGTGCGATTCGGCGTCATGGGCGGCTTGATACCAGCCGTCGACCCATGGACGGGGATCGTTGCCCGGTGCGAAGAAGGCTTCTTTCAGATAGGCCATCCGTTGTGCCGACGACAGCGACAGGTCCCCGGCGCCATCGATGGCTTTGCGCATTTCAGGCGAGATGGGCGCTTCTTTTGAGCCGGGAGGCACTTTGCCGGCCGATGCCGCTGCCAGGACCACCCCCTTCACCAAATCGGGATAGTCCGTTGCGAATTGCCGGGCGGCGAAATTGCCCCAGGCGTGCCCGACGACCACGGCATCGCCCGCATGCTCTTGCCGAATGACGGCGGCGATATCGTTGGCGTAATCGTGCAAGGTGAGATTGTCCATCGGACCCCGGGACTGTCCGATGCCGCGTGGCTCAGGCCGCAGCACGCGAAAGCCGTGGGCGGCGATGATTTGTGCGACCTCGTCATAATCGCGCACCGAGCGCCCTAGAGACGGCAGGATCACCACCGTCGGCCCCTTGCCTTGACTCAGTACTTGTAACCGCGCCGGGCCCGCTTGCACGAAGGATTGCACGACGCCATGCGGCAATGGCGAATTGGGCGACGCAGCGGCGGAAATTGCGTTGTCTGGCGGCGCGGAATGCGCCAGCGTATAAGGCAATATTGCCGTGCACGCGACGACACCCACGATACCGATCCTGCTGATGAACCGTCCACGCATCCTTTTTCACCCTCCCTTTTTATCGCTCGTCAATGAGAACATGCGAGACATCGACGTGTTATCAAGTGCGCGGTACGAAGTCGTCGGGGATATCGCCTAGATCGATAACGACAGGGGAGGTCGCGCCGTTCCTGATTTTTTCTTCTGCGATATGCTCGATCATCTGACGGCGTGCCTCGCCTGTCTGGTGCGCATCATCGCCCATCGTTCCGCCAAAGCGGAGATCGTAGCAACGCTTGGTGATGGTGATGTCGTAGGCGGCGCCGTCCACTTCGTGAATGAAGCTTATGTCGCCGGACGCGCCCGAAGGCGCCCCCTTCGTGGAATCGCTCATCCTCTCCTCCGATAGTGTTATCGCGCATCGATAATTTGCCCGTTTCGCGAGCGGGTTTCGACAAAAGCTTACATCACTTTATCCGACGTGATCGGATTGAATGGCAGAGTGCGGGGATGTGCATATCGTCGCCAAAGCAACGCGCGTTCGATCTTCTGACGGACGCCTACCTTGTCTTAGATGACGAATACCGCGTTGTCGCAGCGAACGAGCGATATTGCGGCCTGACGAAGCAACCGGCAACGGCAGTCCTGGGACGTAGCATTTACGAGGTCAATCAGCATGCGTCGCAAACGGCGCGCGAGCAGCGGGAAATGACGTTGACGACGCTTTTAGCGCGTCTACGATCTGTCGAGCTCGCGGAAACGTCCCCGTTACGATATCCGCTGCCGAACGATCCTTCAAGCACCTCTGACCGATACTGGAAAGTGTTCGGCAGTCGACGCCAGATCGTCAATGTGACGCACGACAGTCTCCTGAACGAGCTCATCGACCCAGCCGATCGTCCGCGTGTTCGCGCGGTACTCGAAGCAGCGCTGCAGTGTTGGAAGATGCCCGATTGAATATCGAAGCAAAAGGCCTGGTTCTAAAGACCGACATAGCGCCACGCTGCGCAATCTCAGGCGATGAGACGAGGCTGCGGCAAGTGATCTTCAATTTACTGACCAATGCCATCAAATTCACCGACCGCGGTGAAATCAGCGCGACGCTGACGTCGAATGAAACATCGATCCGATTCGCTTTGCAAGACAGCGGCATCGGCATTTCCGTCGCGTCGCAGGACAAAATATTCGGACGTTTCACGCAAGCACTGGAGGCAGGTGCGCAACGACATAGTGGATTAGGGCTGGCACTCTGGATCGCCCATACGATCGTAACCGCCCATCACGGCACGCTCCATGTCGAGAGTGCCGGGCCAGGACAGGGCGCGACGTTCATCATGACGTTGCCACGATCGTCGGACCCGGGCGTGCTCGCCTAGCGCGCGATCACCACCCCGTATTGCGCTTCGCGGTACTAGGAGGAGACGCTCGTCGCTGAACGTTGTAAACTCGCGTTCTGGTCTACCTATTCATTCCTAATATTTGGACCCTATGTCCCTGTTCACGCCCAATGCTGTTCGTCTTGCGTCTGTTTATTTCCCGATCCTGGTGGATTGCGCCAGACGTAAGCGCATCACCACCTATGACGATTTGATTTCAGCCGCAAAGGCGCGTCATCCCAAAAATGAGGATGTGGCACGCGCCATGCCGTCGTCGACTGGCCAGAAACTGGAAGTCATCAAAGCATTTTGTAAGAAAGCGAATGCGCCGGATCTGGCAAGTTTGGCCGTCAATACGGACTCGGCCAGCGCCGATGAGGCTGTCGAAAAGCCGGTTGCGTCGGCCGCACAGCAGCAAGCATTCAGTTATGACTGGGAGCAAAAGCTGATTGCTTTCGATACGTACGTCATCGATGCCTTGAAGGGCGCCGTTCAACCGACCAAGCGAAAAGAACCGGAGGCGTCAAAGGTCCTCTTCGAATACTACGCAGCGCATAAGCGCCAACTGCCGCCAGACATCGCCAAGCAGAAAGCCAAGATCATCGCCTTGTTGATGGATGGCTATGAGGCCGAGGACGCTTTCGCGCAGGCGGCCGACGGACGCTAGTCGCAGTTGCTGCTAACTGGACTTGCGCGCTTGCACGTCTTTAAGCGCGAGAGTAGTCCGCCCGAGCGATATCGGCGACGATGCCCGCTTCATGCGGGACCCAGCCGAGCGTCCGCTGCGTGTGCTCGCTTGACGCCGGGCCATTGCCCGCTACCCACATCGCCAGTGGACCGAAATGGGCATTGGCTTCCTCGGCGCTCAGTGAGACAGCCGGCACCCCAACCTGGCGCCCGATCGCTTCAGCGATCTCTTTAAACGGCACGCCCTGTTCGCCGACGGCGTGATACGCCTGGTTGCACGCGCCGTGTTCGAGCGCGAGCCTAAACAGCTGCGCGGCATCGATGCGATGCACCGACGGCCAGAGATTCTGTCCGTCGCCGATATACGCGGACACGCCTTTCTGGCGCGCCACATTGGCCAGCATCGGCACGAAACCGTGCGTTTCTCCCTTTCCGTGAACCGAACGCGGCAAACGAACGACCGAGGCATGCAGGCCCCGTTCGGCCAGCGCAAACGCAGTTTGCTCCGATGCACGAGGAAACGCGGGAACGATGGGTGGCCGTGCCGTTTCGTTGAATATCTGCCCTGCGGGCAGCAAGCCAAATCCGCCCGTGACGACAATCGGCCGCTTGGAACCGGCGAAGACTTCGCCGAACGTCTCGATCGCGCGTCGATCCTCGTCCGCCATCGCGACGATGCGCGCGAAGTCGACGCCGAACGCGGTGTGGATGATCCCGTCGGCGTCGCGGCTGCCCGCTCGGAGAACGTCCAGATCGGCCGTCGTGCCGAGCAGGGGCGTGACGCCGATCGCCGCGATCGCCTCCGCTTTCTCCTTGGTACGCACCAATCCCTGCACCGTATGACCTGCCTCAAGCAGCGCCGCCGCGATCGTCGAGCCGATCCAGCCGTTTGCCCCTGTCAAAAACACACGCATGCTAATCTCCCTCACGTTTAAGAACAGCGGCATCGATATACCGTCATGTCAGTCACTGACAAGGTAGCATTGTCAGTGACTGACAGCAAGGGCCAGGCAATAAAATGACAAAAAACGAAGAGGACGTCCGCACGCGTTTGCAGCGGGCGGCATTGGCACTATTTCAGGAGCGCGGTTATGAGCAGACGACGGCGGCGGAGATTGCCGCGCGCGTCGGCGTGACGGAGCGGACTTTTTTTCGGCATTTCCCTGACAAACGCGAAGTGCTATTTCAGGGCGAGGCTATTCTGCGGGCGGCCTTGACGGCGTCGATCGCGAGCGCGCCGGCGGAGATTGGACCGCTCGATACGCTGTTTCGGGCCTTCCATGCTATTCAGCAGGTTATCGAAGCGAACCGGCCGTTTGCCAAGCCCCGCCACGACGTGATTTCGAACACGCCCGCACTGCAAGAGCGAGAGCTTGCAAAAACGGAGGCGCTGGCGCGTTCGCTTGCCGATGCATTGCAGGCGCGAGGCGTTTCCGAACTGCACGCGGCGCTAGCGGCACGGGCCGGCATGGCCGCATTCGCCTATGCGACGATCAGTTGGTTGGAAGATCCGGAGATCGGCTTGGCCGAGCGATTGGATCGCGCATACGATGGGCTGAAGTCGCTTTTCTGAGCGCAGCGCCAGGCCGCTGCCTTTCTGCATCGTCGCGCTGGTATCGCAAAACGATGCGTCACATGATCGACGCTGCCTTATTTCACCGCGATATCGACGACACGGGTAAATCGGCCCGTTTCGGTGGCGACTTCGTATCGCAGCTGGTCGGGACCGTGGTATGCCGGGTTCGATCGATACACGAGTTGCGAGCCGTAGAGCTGGCCGCCAGGGCATGACGATGCGGCGTGTGCGTCGGGAGCGGCGAAATTCCCCGATTTGATTTCGAGCGTTCCGTGCTGGGCGCCAGTCAGTATCGTGATGGTCGGCGTCGGCCCCTCGGTACGACACAGATGGTCCCAATCCGCGTGAGCAGCGATCATGATTGGCACGTTGCTTGTGACATCGCGATACGCCTCGGGCAGTTCACGCGTGCCCGTCTCCGGGACATTGGCCGTCGCGGATGCGCCGAAAGTGGACGCCAGCGGTGTCACGATGACCTTACTATTGCCGTTCGCAGCCAGATTCGCCGATTTCGTCGGAAACCGCGATGTCACGGTGACGTGATCGTTGTATTGGAAGCCGGCGCCGGTGCCGATATCGACACCGACACCGATCAATCCGCCCGCCAACGCATTGCCATACATCAAGCCGCGAACGGAAGACCGGGCGACCGTGCTGCCAAAGGGCTCTCCAGCATCGGAACAGGAGATCCGAAGGTCGTCGGAAGCGCGGTGAATCGTCAGATGGCCCGGCGTGGTCAGAAACCACGTCCCCTTCGAATTTTCGAGCTTGCAGCCGATTCCTCCAACTACTTGCCCGTCGATCGTGCGTGTCTCGACATCCATGGATTGATGCGTCCCTCCAGCGATCGAGGCACACCCCAATGTCAGAAAGAGGGGCATACAGAGCCCAACGACGATGCTTCGGTTGACGATTCGCTGCGCGTGCATTGCGGTTCTTGTTCCTGGCAGAACGGTTCGATCTGAGCCGCGACGATTCTCTGACCGCACTCATACTGAGCTGCGGCGGCTTCCCTGTGCGTGATATCGGCCCGTGTCGGCGTTACTTTAGTAAAAAAGCGTATTCCTTCGTAAGATTTCAGGGTGTACCCCTAGCGCGGGGTATACGTCGATGGCAAGGCCGTTCGAATTCTCTATCATCACTAAATCGATTTAGTAAATCGATTTACTAAAAATAGCGGAGACAGAACATGGCCTTATCACGTCGTCGATTTCTTGGCACTGCCGCAACGGGGCTGGCGGCCGTCGCCACTGCGGGGATATCCACCCGAGGCGTTGCGGCGTCGCCGGTGCAATTGCGATTTTCCTCGTCGATGACGGCCGATCCGAATTCGACCCAATACATCTGGTACACCCGTTTTCGAGACAATTTGAAAACCGCGGTGGGTGACCAGATTCAGATCAACTTTTTCCCCAACGGTCAGTTGGGGAAGGAGGCGGACGTCGTGCAGCAAGTGCGACTGGGATCGATCGACATGATGATCACGGGCAGCTCAATCTGGGCCACGGCGCTGCCCGAGCTGGCTTTATTGGATCTGGGCTTTCTCTTCGACAGTTGGGCCCATGTCGCGAAGGCGGTCGATAACGGCGTCTCCGGTGTCTATGACAAGCTGATGGAAACGCGGACGGGATGCACGATTTTGGGATGGGGCTCGCACTTCAATGCGCGCAGCGTCTATACCAAGCCGGCCATCCAAAATCTCGCGCAGTTGAAAAACGTCAAGCTGCGCGTTTTGCCGACGCAGCCGTTTATCGAGACGTTCAAGCTGATGGGCGCCACGCCGGTGCCCATTTCATTCGATGAAGTCTATACCGCAGTACAGACAGGCGTGGTGGATGGATTCGAACATGACGCAGCCAGCGTGCTGGCGAACAAGCTCAACGAAGTGGTGCGCAACAGCTGGCAGACAAATCATCTGTTCAGCCCGAGCCTGACGGTGATCGGCAAGCGGGGCTTGAGCAAGATTCCGGCCGCGCTGCAAGGACCTTTTCGGGCGGCGGCGCTAGAGGCAACGCAGTATCAACGTCAGATCGCCGCCGTCAAGGGGACGGAAGCGTTGGCCACGCTGAAGAAAACCGGCATGACGCTCTACCCGATGGCCGACAGCGAACGTGCCACGGTGCGCGCGATGATGCGGGAAAAACTCTGGGTACCTTTCACCCAAAGTCATCCTGAAACCGCGCCGGTGCTGAGCGCGATCGACAAGGCGCGCGCCTGATCTACCGCGTAATCAGAGGTTTTCATGAAAAACTCCGTCGACAGTTTGACCATCGATGACTTCCATCCGGAGCCTGCCGACGAGGCATTGGCGGGCCCGGTGCTCCATCGGCACACGTTTGCATTCGGCACGACGCACGCAGCGGGGCGCGTGCTGGGCGCGGTGTGCACGGCTATCGAGCGGCTCTGCGCGCTGGTGCTTGCGGTGGATGTGCTCGTGGTCTTCCTCTCCGTCATTCTTCGGTATTTCGTCCATCATCCGGTGGATTGGGCGGAAGAGGTGGCGCGAGGATTGATGATCATCCTGGTCTTCCTGGGCGGCGCCACCGTGCTGGCACGCGCGCAGCATGTGCATATCGATGCTTTCCGGAAGCTTCTTCCGGCGTCGTGGCGGCCAGTGCTGATCCGGATAGGGGGCTGGGCCGTGGCAGGCACCGCCGGCGGCCTGACCTGGTCCGCCTGGTTGCTGCTGGATGACGCGGCCAATGTCACCACGCCGATGGGTTTCCCGCAGTGGCTGACGGTCCTTCCCGTATTTGTCGGTGCGCTGCTGATGACGATCGTTGGCATCGCCGTGGCGGCCCACCGGCCCACTCGATCGACATGGTGGAGTTTGCTGGGCTGCTGCGCCGTGTGTGCGGTTGTCTGGGCATGGGACGTGTATGTTCCCGATCATGCCATCCCTTCCTGGTCGTTGATGCTCATCGGCTTTGTCGGTGGCCTGGCCCTCGGGGTGCCTATCGCATTCGTACTGGCGCTGTCGGCGTTGCTGTACTTCATCAGCGATCCCAGCTTGCCGATGGTGATCTATTCGCAGCAGGTCATGGCGGGGATGGATCATTTCGTCTTGCTCGCGATTCCATTCTTCGTCCTCGCCGGTCTGGTGATGGAGGTCAACGGCATGTCGGCGCGCTTGATCGAGCTGCTCGTGCGGATATTCGGGCGCGTACGCGGTTCGATGAACCTCATTGCCATCCTGGCGACGGCGTTTTTCTCGGGCGTCTCGGGATCGAAGCTCGCCGATATCGCCGCGGTAGGAGGCATCGTCGTACCCGCCGTGCGCCGCACGAAACAAGATCCGAATGAAACGGCCGCGGTGCTGGCGGCGTCGGGTGTGATGGCCGAAACCATTCCGCCCTGTATCAATATGATCATCATCGGTTTCGTCGCGAATATCTCCATCGGCGGCTTATTCCTCGCCGGCATCGTGCCGGCCTTGATGACGGCACTCGCCTTGTCGACGATGGTGGTCATTTTTGGGAAGAAGGTGGATCCGGGCAGCGCGTTTATCTCGCGGCGACCGCTATTTCGCTTGCTCGGAGGCGCACTGGTCGCCTTGGTCATGGTGGTGATGATCGGCAAAGGGGTCACGTCGGGCATCGCGACCTCGACCGAGGTGTCGGCATTCGCCGTGGTCTATGCCTTGGTGGTGGGTGGTTTGACGTTTCGGGAATTGACGCCGCGCGCGATCGTGGATCTCTTCGTGCGCGCCGCGTCGATGGCGGCGGGCATTCTGTTCATCATGGCCGCGGCGTCCGGCGTTGCCTTCGCGCTGACGGTACTGCAGATTCCGTCGATTATGTCGACCTCGCTGCTGGCACTCGCGCACAATTATGGCGCCGTCGCCTTCTTGGGGGTTTCCGTCATTATCATGATTGTCTTCGGCGCCGTGCTGGAAGGGGCGCCGGCCTTGATCATTTTTGGACCGCTGCTCGTTCCCATCGCCACGCAAGCGGGCGTCAACCCGCTGCACTTCGGCACGATTGCCGTGGTCGCGATGGGCTTCGGTCTCTTCTCGCCGCCATTCGGTCTCGGCCTGTTTGCGACTTGCGCGATCACGGGGACGCGCGTCGACGAAGTGTCCAAGCACATGTTCAAATATCTGGCATTGCTTGCGGTCATGTTGGTTTTATTGATATTGGTGCCGTCGATTTCACTTTCGCTTCCGCGATTTTTCCACATGGCGTAAGGGAACCCTTTCATGACAACGATTCACGACGTTGCGGCCTTGGCCGGCGTATCGGCCAGCTCGGTGTCCAATGTGCTGAACGGACGCACGGACAAGCTCAGCGCCAAGACGTACTCGCGTGTGGAAGCGGCCATTCGGAGTTTGAATTTCAGTCCGAATCGCGTTGCGCGCCAATTGAAGACGGGGCATACGTCGATGCTCGGCCTGCTGGTCCCTTCCACGGCAAATCCGATGTATGGCCAACTCGCGCTGAACATCGAGGCGGCGGCGCAGTCGCGGTATGGCTATAGCGTGCTGCTCGGCAATACGCATCGGGACAAGCAGCAGGAAAGCCGGATGTTCGCCGACATGCTCGCGTACGGATTACGCGCCGTGATCGTCGTTTCGTCATTGGCCGATGAGCAGCATTTAAACGAGGCCGCGCGCAACGGCATGGCCGTGGTGAGCTATGACCGCGCCGCGCGGCATACCAAGGCGGTGCATCTGTCGTCCGCGTCCGGTGCCGGGGCGCGTGTCGTATCGAGTACGCCGCTGTCGACGTCGTCCGCCTTCCTTCATGGCGACGCCGTTTCGATGTCCGGAGCGACAGGGTCGGACGACGTGAGTCGCGTCGACCATATTTCTCCCGACAATTTTCAAGCGGGCTATATCGCCTGCGAGCATTTGATCGATCGGGGTCATCGCCATCTCGCGTTCCTGCTCCCGTCGGCGACGACGATCAGTCGCAGCGCGAAGATCGCCGGCTTCTTGGCGCGTGCCGAGGAAGGCGGCGATCTTGGCGCACCCGTTTTGGCGCGCGTCGTCAAAGCGCCTACCGCCGATGCATTCGGCGACTCCGAATTGCTCGATCTCGGGGCGGCGATGGCCGAACAGATCGCCGCAATGAAGCCGATCCCGACGGGCGTCGTCACCGTCAACGACATGCTGGCGATCGGCTTGATGTCGGGGCTGAACAAATTGAAATTGAAAATACCCGACGATATCTCCGTCGTGGGCATGGATGGTTTGCCGATCGCCGCGTTCGTCAATCCGGGACTCACGTCGGTGGCGATGCCATTGGCCGCAATGGCGGAGGCGATGGTCGAGCGCGTGATCGCCCGCGCGCGCGAGCCGGATCTGCCGCCGCTCAATGCCTTATTCGAGACGAGCTTGGTTGAACGTCAGTCCGTCATGCCGCCTTCTGACAAAGACGGAAAGGAGTCTATCCGGTCATGTTGAAAATATTCCTCACGCACGCACCGCAGACCTTGGATCACTATTATGGCCAAGCGGCGCTGTCCCGCCTTCAGGCGCTGGGTGAGGTCACATTGAATCCGTTGCCGCACCCGTTGACGACGGAGGAACTGATCGACCTTGCGCAGGGGCATACCGTCATCGTCTCGAGTCGCGAGACCGCGGCGCCGGCGGCGTTGTTCGAACAGTTGCCCGAGCTCGTCATGTTTTCGCGGGTGGCGGTGGATATCCGCAATATCGATGTCGACGCGGCCAGCCGCCACGGCGTGCTGGTCACACGGGCCTCGCCGGGTTTTGATACGTCGGTGGCGGAGTGGGTGATCGGTGTGATGATCGATCTGGGGCGCGGCATCAGCCGCGCTGCCGCGACGTATTGGGCAGGGCATCTGCCGACTATCGAGATGGGGCGCGAACTGCGCGGTGCGACACTCGGCATCATCGGCTATGGCTTTATCGGACAGCGTCTGGCATCGCTCGCGAAAGCGTTCGGGATGCGGATCGTGGTGTACGACCCTTACACGACGATCTCCGATGCCGAGGTGACGCAGTGCGCGTTCGACGCGGTCTTGGCGGCCGCCGAGTACGTCGTATGCCTTGCACCCGCGACGCCGGAGACAACCGATCTGTTCGACGCCGAGGCGTTTGCGGCGATGCGGCCGGATGCGTTTTTCATCAACGCGGCACGCGGCGAATTGTTGGATGAACGGGCGCTGCACGACGCGCTCGATAACGGGTTGATCGCGGGGGCGGCCATCGATGTCGGCCGAGCACCCGATCAGATGCCGAGCCCCTCACTGACGCCCCATGCGAAGCTGATTTCGACGCCGCACATCGGCGGCTTGACGCCACCTGCTAGCGCACATCAAGCAATGGATACCGTGCGTCAGGTGGCGGACCTGCGGCGTGGGGTCATGCCATCTGGTGCCGTCAATGCGGAACAGGCGAGCCGCTTGGCGAGCCTGCCATCCGTGTCACCTGTTGGGATGCCGTGCAAGGAGAATGTCAATGAGTGACGCGGTTCGGGACATATCGGGCGATGGCTGCGATTGTCATGTGCATATCTACGATTTCACGCGTTTTCCCTTGGCAAGCACCTCGACATACGGGCCGCCGCAAGCGAGTTGGAACGATTACCTTCAGGTGCGCGGGGCGCTCGGGTTGCGCCGCGCCGTATTGGTTCAGCCAACCGGCTATGGTTTCGATAATGCGTGCTTGCTCGATGCGCTCGACACGGCATCGCAATTAGGAAGCGACATTGCAAGAGGGATCGCCGTCATTGCACCGGAGACATCGACGGCGGAGTTGGCCGCATTACAGGCCCGCGGCATTCGCGGCGTGCGCTTCATGATGATTCCAGGAAGTGGCGGCGTGCTCGGCTGGGATGCGCTGGAACTGCTCGATGCCAAGATTGCGGCGTTCGGATGGGTTATCAATTTGCAACTCGATGGCCGATCGATCGCGGAGTACGAGGCGAGGTTGAAGAAGGTGCGGAGCAAGTTGTCGATCGACCATATCGGCAAATTCCTGGAACCGGTGCCCCTCTCGCATCCCGGCTTCGTTAGCCTTATGCGGCTATTGGACGCCGGCAATACTTGGGTCAAGCTCTCGGCACCGTATGAAACATCGAAACGCGGCGCACCGTTCTACGAGGATGTCAGTGCGCTGGCGATGGCGCTGGCAAAGGCGCATCCGGAGCGGTGCCTGTGGTCCAGCAACTGGCCCCATCCAGGGCGCGCGCCTGCGCCGGACGATGCCGCGATGCTCGATCTCTTGACTTACTGGGTCCCAGACGCGAAAGAACGGACGCGCATTCTGGTAGAAAATCCCGCCGCCTTGTACGGCTTCGAAGTGGCGTAGATGGTCGCCCGTCACTGTCGGCGTGGGGCGCGCGGTATCGTCGATTCATGGAACGTTTTTTGCTATCCCGTAATGCCCTCCATTCTGAAACAGCGCTGCCGAGGGCGATCGAGAAGGCGCTAGTTCGTAGAAGGGCAAACTGAATCCCATGGGTCCCATCGATCGAGACGCGCGTATCAAAAAGACGCCGCACGCCGCACCGTATCATTCCGTATCCTTGTTGAAAGGAAGTGCGATCTCTCTGATTTTGGCATCGGCGCTGACGGGCTGCGGGGGCGGTGACAATAATGCATCGGCACCTGCATCGAATGCCCCAGGTGGCGTGACGCTACAAGCGGTATCGTTTGGGGACAGCCTGTCCGACGTCGGGACCTATGCGTCCACGACGCCGGTAAGTGGGTTCACCCGCGGGCGTTACACGACGAACCCGGGCGAGGTGTGGACGCAGAAAGTCGCCGAGTACTATGGCGGCACGTTGACGCCTGCGGCGCTAGGGGGCTATGGCACGCCGCTGGTGGCAAGCTCGGGTCTTGGCTATGCGCAAGGGGGCGCGCGGGTCGAGGACCCTGATGGAGAAGGGCACGCCTCGTCGTCGGAAGCGGATTATGCAGCCGCGACGACAGTGCCGGTCAGCACCCAAGTCAGCAATTATCTCGCCGCGCACGGCTCGTTCAATTCCGCGCAAATCGTGTTGGTCAACGGCGGTGCGAACGACATCTTCATACAGCTCACCGATTTGCTGACGGCGATCGAAGCGGATATTACCGGCGGCATGTCTTCGCAGGCGGCGATTGCTCAGGAGACGTTGACGACGCTGGTGCCGGCGGCACAAAGTCTTGCCGATACGGTAGGGACCATTCTCGATTCGGGGGCGACGCACGTCGTCGTGTCGAACGTACCGGATATCGGTCAGACCCCGCTCGGCGCGGCGCTCGGCACCGATGCGCAAGCGGTGCTGTCGGGCATCACCCAGGTGTTCAATACGGCATTGCGCGCTCAGCTTCTTGCCTCTGGCAATCTGAGCAAGGTCATCTATGTCGATGCGTATTCGTGGCAGGACAACCTGGCGACGAATTATCAGAGCAATGGCTATACGGTGTCGAATACCGGCACCGCTTGCAATCTCGCCGCGATGGCGGCGGCGGCCACGCTGGCGGGTTTGTCCAGCCCCACGGACTATGCGTCATCGCTCTACTGCACCGCGAATTTCCTGACGGTGAGCGGGGCGGATCAAACGTATATGTACGCCGATACCGTGCATCCGACCACGCATACGCACGCGTTGTTCGCGGCGTATGTGGAACAGCAGGTGGCGGCGAGTGGTTTAGGCAAATAGTCCGTCGATCGCAATGGCCTTAATGGCCGAAGACATCGGCATCCATCATCTTCGGGTCAGGCCGATCCAGCGCGCTGATCGCGGCCATGTCCGCTGCGGTCAGCGTGAAATCGAAGACCCTCAGATTCTCTGCCTGGCGCGTGGCAGCGCTCGACTTCGGCGTGGGAATGATGCCCTGTTGTACATGCCAGCGCAGCACGACTTGCGCTTCCGTGCGGCCGATTCGGTTTGAGATATCGACGATGACCGGCGTTTTCAGCAGGGCGCTGTCGCGACCCAAGGGGCTCCATGCCTCCGTGACGATCCCGCGTGCTTGATGGATCGTCACGATGTCCGAGCGCGTATGCATCGGGTCCAACTGGATCTGGTTGACATGCGGCACCATACCCGCATCGAACAGTTTTTGAAGATGCGCGGGTTTGAAGTTCGAAGTGCCGATGGCGCGGACGACGCCGGCATCCAGCAGTTTGACCAAACCGCGGAAAGCATCGACATAACGATCCTGGTCCGGATTCGGCCAATGAATCAGCAATAGATCGATGTAATCGAGCCCCAGACGCTTCAAACTAGCTTCGCAGGCGACTTTCGCGCCATCGACGCTATGCCATCGCTTATTGAATTTCGTCGTAACGAATACCTGATCGCGCGGGACGTGCGAACGACGAATACCTTCCCCGACACCCACCTCGTTGCCATAATTCTCCGCGGTATCGATCAGTCGATAGCCGATACCGAGCGCGTTGGATACGGCGTCGGCGGCTTGCGTGTCGTTCATCGGCCAGGTTCCCAGGCCTAGCATCGGCATTTTCACGCCATTCGCCAATGTCACTGTGGGGGCTGCCGCTACGGGAGCGTGTGTCGTCATGGTGAATTACCCTGTTTGTTGTGTCAAGGTCCTAAAAAGCGCGTTTCAGAGTCCGATTACTGTCGTTTAGAGACAGTAATGGTAGCAGTTAGGCAGAATCGTGCACGCTTCGGCGACGCGCACGTGGTGCCCATCATGCCATCACTTTTCGCCGAATCGGCAGGGCCCGCGAGCGAGGGCGGCCGAGCCGAAGGCCCTTCCGCGCGCCAATTTGCACGATTTCCGCAACTTAAGTGTGCGTCTGTCCCGCTTTTTCCCGCTCTCGCTACGTAATAAGCTCAGGTCAGCACGCACGCCTCGCCATCGGCGGTCGCAGGGCCGAGCGCTGGAAGACCTCTCGACGCTTTGCTACCGCGCTGCATCGTTATCGCCTACGTTCCCGCACCTTTCTCCGTTCCGAGCACTTCCGCGCGTCTCGGGGTCATGGCGAAATGGGATAAACGGGTTTCTACGTATATACAGATTAGGAATACGAATTATCGAAAAGACGTTGTTATAGCGGCTATCGCTCACGACAGAAGCGGACCGCACAAAAATCAAAATATTCGGAGACACGATGAATAAGCATTCCAGGCTCGCGTTGGTGCTCGCGTCAGCGTGTGCGCTGCATGCGGCGCACGCGCAGTCGTCTGTGACGATGTACGGCATTATCGACAACGCCATCGAATATCAAAATGGCGGTGCCGGCGCGGCGGTTCGCATGATGTCGAGCGGTTTGTATGCGACCGTCTACGGCTTGAAAGGCAAGGAGGATCTTGGCGGTGGGCTGTACGCCAACTTCCAGTTGGAGCAAGGTTTCTCGGCGGCAACCGGCGCCGCCACCGTTGCCACTGCCGCATTCAATCGCTTGGCCTGGGTGGGCCTGTCAGGTCCTTTCGGTGAATTTCGATTTGGTCGTCAGAAGAAGCCGGAATACCAATTTCTTAATGGCGTGATGGACCCGATTGCCGGTAAAAGCCTCGCGTCACCGTACGGCAATTTCGAGGACGTCGCGGTGCGGGCCAACAATGCCATTGCCTACTTCACCCCTAACCTCTACGGGCTGACCACGCAATTCATGGTGGCCATGCGCGACCAGACGACGAAGCCGACGAACGGGCTGGAGTTATACAACGTTGCCGCGCGCTACACGAATGGCCCCTTCGTTGCCGGGCTGGGCTATGAACAGTGGGGTAATGCAACCGGCACCGCGTTGCAACGGGTACTGCGAGGTTCCTTGGTCTATCGCATGGGGAAAGCGCGTTTCTTCCTGGCCTATCAGCAGGAGCGGCAGTCGGATAACACCGAGAACCGGCGCATCTATCAGCTGTCCGCTATCTATATGTTCAATCCCTTCAATAGTCTGACGCTGCTGTACGGGTATGCGCAAGACAGGACCGGCGCTGCCAACAACGCGCAGCAAGTGGGTGCGATGTACCAATATTACCTTTCCAAGCGGACCTTGTTGTATGCCGCGGTTGCCGTCATCCAAAACAAGAATCAAGCCGCCTACACCTTGAACGGCACCCAATACGACGGCATCCCTGTTGCCCCGGGAAGTTATGCACGCGGCGTGATCGTCGGGATGGCGCACAAATTCTAATGGCTAGCGTTTGTCGGTGGGATTTGCGTGGATTGCGCAACCTAAGTGTGCACGGTAGGCGCTTTTTCCGATGCAGTGGCCGTAATAAGCTGGGTGTCATTGAAAGCGCGCGTCGTAAAAATACAGGAGCGGTCAGGTGAAAGCGTTACGTCGTTGGTCCCTCAATCACGCGCGCGGTGTTCGGCGCTTATATGGATGGTTCGAAACGCTCGCGCCGCATCTTGCATTCGCCGAGCGCGTCGTGGGTCGCGATCGTCTCGAAAAGGTCGTGCTCCCGATAGAACGCGCTGCAAAGGAGGCGTTCTTCGACTGTCAGATGTGCGGCCAATGCGGCTTGTCGGTTACTGGGATGGCCTGTCCGACAGGCTGCGCAAAAGGCATGCGTAACGGACCGTGCGGTGGCGTGCGCGCCGACGGGAATTGTGAGGTGGTGCCGGAGCGCCGCTGTACATGGGTGGATGCGACGGAAGGTGATGCACGGATTCGAACCGGCCATACCGAGACGTGGACGCAGCGCGCCGCGCCACGCGATTATCGGCGTACCGGACGGTCGACATGGTTGCCGATGATCGCGCCGGTCAACGTGCAGTCGAATCGTGCGTCAGCGTCCGCCGGAACGCGCGCCGCGCCTGCAGGCGTGCACGCGCGGGACCGATCCGACAATGCGTTCGAGTCCTTATGCCGTGAGCGAAACCGCTTCATCGTGACCGTCGAAATCTCACCGCCGGACTCGGCGGACCCGGAATCGCTATTGCGCCGGGCGGCGCTGTTCGGCGGCTTGGTCGATGCCATCAACATCACCGATGGTGCGGGCGCCAACTGTCATATGTCGAGTGCGGCCGCGAGCGCGATATTGGTGGCCGCGGGCTATCCCGCCGTGAGCCAGTTCAGTTGTCGCGATCGAAACCGCATTGCATTGCAGGGCGACGTATTGGGCGCCGCGGCACTAGGCATTCGAAATGTACTGTGCCTGACGGGCGATGATGTGTCGAAGGGCGATCATGCCGCAGCCAAGCCTGTATTCGATCTGGATTCCGTCAATTTGCTGCACACATTGAAAGGGATGCGCGATGACGCTACCTATGCGTCCGGCCGCACGCTCGAACGGGCGCCGCGATTGTTTCTCGGTGCCACCGCCAATCCGTTCGTGCCGCCGTTTGTCGAGCGCGTGGCCAACTTGGAGCGCAAGGTGGATGCCGGTGCGCAATTCATCCAGACGCAATTTTGCTTCGACCTCGATTTGCTGGCGGCATTCATGGAGGTGGTTCGTGCACGCGGCTTGCATGAGCGCGCGGCGATTATCGTCGGAGTGGGGGTGCTTTCAACGGCGAAGGCCTTGCGATGGATGGCCGACCACGTTCCGGGCGTCCACATTCCGATGGCGGTCACCGATCGAATCGCCGCCGCATCGGATCAGCGATTGGAAGGAAAGCGCTTCTGTATAGAGACCATAAAGCGAATCCGCAACATCGAGGGCGTCGCGGGCGTGCATCTTATGGGATATCGAAACGAGGCCGTATTGGCGCAGATCATCGTCGAAGCGGGACTGCGTCCGTCGGTCGATCCATTGGTATTGGCCTCGTGACACGCGCGCTTTCGAACGGCTGCGGAACGGACGCGGCCCGCGAATCGATTTGCGCTGTTTTCGCACGGTAAGTGTGCGGCCGAGCCGCTTTTTCCGCATCGAGCAAGGGAATAGACTGCTTTTGCGTAATGCAACACCACGCTGTTGACGCACCCGACCATGTCAAGCGTGAAGAAACCAAAACCGACACAGGAGATGACCCAATGACAGCCCTACCCCATGAGAGCCTGGAAAGCGCCATTCAACGCGCAGGCAGCGCCGTCGAGCTGCTTCGCAACAGCCAACGCCGTGCCTTCTCGCATGGCACCGTATCGGGACAATTCACCAATTGGCAAAGTGAAGTCAATTCCTGGCTGACGTCTTGCGGTTTCATGGATCAGTCACATCACATGGTGGATCACTATGTGAAAGGGCCCGGGGCATTCGATCTGCTCTCGAGTCTGGCCGTCAACAGCTTCAAGAACTTCAAGCCCGGCATGGCCAAGCAGTTCGTCGCGACAACGCCGGACGGTCATTACCTTGGAGATTGCGTGCTCTTCTATCTGGAAGAGGAACTATTCAATCTCGTGGGACGTCCGACGGCCCTCGATTGGGTTCAATATCACGTCGAAACGGGTAAATGGGATGTCACAACGGAACGCGATCCGCAATCGATGGATCGCGGGGGTCGTCCGCCGGTGGTTTATCGCTATGAGTTGCAAGGTCCGCGTGCCGCGGCATTGATCGAAAAGTTGACGGGCAAGCCGCTGCCGGACGTCAAGTTCTTCGGCATGACGGACTTCCAGATTGCCGGGCATCGCGTTCGCGCATTGCGTCACGGCATGGCCGGCGCTGTCGGTTTCGAGATGTTCGGACCGTGGGCCGAAGGCGAGGCGGTGCGTGACGCCATTCTTGCCGCAGGCGAGGAGTTCGGTTTGCTGCGCGTGGGTTCGACGGCGTATTCGACGGCCAATCTCGAATCGGGTTGGATTCCGGGTCCGCTCCCCGCCATTTTCGATCAACCGGAACTGAAGGCCTATCGCGAATGGCTGCCGGCCAAGTCCGCGGGTAGCCTCGCCGGCAGCTATTTTTCGTCCGATATTGCTGACTACTACGTCACGCCTTTCGATCTCGGCTATGAGCGGCTTGTGGTGTTCGACCATGATTTCGTCGGGGCCCAGGCGCTGCAGGAACATGCGAAGGGGCGTCGGCGGCGGAAGGTGACATTGGTCTGGGATCCGCAGGATATGGCGCGCGTGGTGGCATCGGCCTGGACGCCGGGCCCGAAGTTCAAGCATTTCAATATGCCGAAGGCGCGGTACGGCCTGTATCAAATGGACGATGTGCTGGTGGGCGGCGAGCGCGTCGGGATTTCGATGGACTGCGGCTATATCGCCAATGAGCGGGCCATCGTGTCGTTGGCGGTGATCGACGAAGCCTATGCGGAAACGGGTACCGAAGTCACCGTGCTGTGGGGCGAGAATCCAGTTTCCGGCAAGCCGCAGGTCGAGCCGCACGAACAGACGTCGATCAAAGCGATTGTGGCGCCGGCGCCGTATGGCAATCACGCGCGGAGCGTGTACCGGAAGTGACGCAATCGCCGGCCCGTTGCAGCGCGGGTCGGCGCCGCTTGCCGATCGCTCGCATCGGCAGGGCCTTATCTTGGAATGAGAGACTTCGACGTGGCCGAAACCTTCACCCTCACATTGCAGTGCGACGACCATCCCGGGCTTGTCGCTGCAGTCGCGACCTGCCTGGCATCGCACGGCGGCAATATCGTCGACGCGGCGCAGTTTAACGATCGCGACTCGCGTCGCTTCTTCATGCGCATCGAGATCGATCTTCCCGACGGAAACGCGCTGCGAGCATTCGATGAAGATTTCGCGGCCTATGCGCGATCGGCCAGGATGCAGTGGAAGCTGCGACGCAATGCGACGCCGACCAAAGTGCTCTTCCTCGTCAGCAAGATGGATCACTGTCTGGGCGATCTGCTATATCGCCGTCGAATGGGCGAGCTGGCGATGGATGTGGTCGGCATTGCCGGAAACTACCCGCGAGAAGCCGTCACGATTTCGCTCAGCAGCGGCATTCCCTACCATTATCTTCCGATCACGCGCGAAACAAAGCCGCAGCAGGAGGCGCAGATCCGTGCGCTGGTGGAAGAAACGGGCGCGGATCTCGTCGTCCTCGCCCGGTATATGCAGATCCTGTCGGATAATATGGCGGCGTTTCTCGCGGGGCGCTGTATCAATATTCACCACTCCTTTCTCCCCGGCTTCAAGGGTGCCAAACCGTATCATCAGGCGCACGAGCGTGGCGTGAAAATGATCGGTGCGACGGCCCACTATGTCACGGCGGATCTGGACGAGGGACCGATCATTCATCAGGATGTCGAACGCATCACGCACGCGGATTCCGCGGAGGATCTGGTGCGCAAGGGCCGAGATATCGAGCGGCGCGTGCTCTCGGAGGCTGTTCGGCTGCACGTCGAGGACCGCGTGCAGCTCTCGGGAAGCAAGACAATCGTATTCCGGAACTGAGGGCGCCGTGCGTAAAGTGATTGACGGCAAGCAGATCGCGAGAGAGCTGATCGAGACGGTGACATTGGAGGTACGGGGCTTCCGTGAGCGTCACGGTCTCGCGCCGGCACTCGCGGTAATTCTGGTCGGAGAAGATCCGGCCAGCGACGTCTATGTCAGACAAAAGGTGAAGCAGTGCGATGTGGCCGGTATTCGATCCGTCGAATACCGGCTGCCCAAGGACACCGACGAGCCAATGCTGCGCCAGTTGATTCATCGTCTTAATTCGGACAAGACGGTGCATGGCATTTTGGTGCAATTGCCTTTGCCCGCCCATATCGATGCCGCGGCGATGTTGGATGCGATCGACCCGGGAAAGGACGTCGATGGTTTTCATCCGGTCAATATGGGGCGACTGTCGTCGGGCAACGAAGGGCTGACGCCGTGTACGCCATTGGGCTGCCTGATGCTGCTGGATACCGTCATCGATGAGCTGCGCGGCAAGCATGCCGTGGTGATCGGCAAATCCAATATCGTGGGAAAGCCCGTCGCGATGCTGCTGCTCGAACGCGAATGCACGGTGACGGTGACGCATATCGCCACGCGTGGCTTGCCGGACATCGTTCGTCACGCCGATATCGTCGTCGCGGCGGCGGGCTCGCCGAGCCTGGTTCGCGGTGATTGGATCAAGCGGGGTGCGGTGGTGATCGATGTGGGTATTACACGAGTGCAACGCGCGGACGGCAAGACGGTGTTGGTCGGCGACTGCGCGATAGAGGAGATGGCGCATGCGGCCGCGGTGACGCCGGTTCCCGGCGGTGTCGGACCGATGACGATCGCCTGCTTGCTGGCGAACACCTTGAAAGCTGCGAGGATGTCTTTCCATGGATGAATCGGTTTTTTCCCGAAGCCTGCCGACGCTTCGCGCGCCACGCGCGGCATGTTGCGAGGTGCAGCTCTGCGATATCGAGGTGATGGCCGACATCGGCGCCTTCGAGAGCGAAATCGGCGTATTGCAGCCGTTACGGATCGATGTCGTGCTCCGCATCGTGCCCCCGGCAAGGGACAGCCTTGCGCACACGTTCGACTATTCCGCTATCCAAGCGTTTGCATCCGAGCTTGCCATCGAGCGCACGGTGCTGATCGAAACGTTTGCGATGAAGTTGGCGCAGCGCTGTCTGGTCGATGATAGGGTCATCGAGGCACAGGTGCGCATCGACAAGCCGCGTGCCATCCCCGGCTGCATGGCGGGCACGCGTATCACGCTGAGCCAGTACCCTCCGTGACGACCGCTGGCGCAAGCGTCGTTCCGGCTAAAAAATAAAATCAGCCATTGGAGACAAGATGTATGGAGACGTTCAATGTCGTGACACATGCCCCGGATCGATCCGGGGGTTCCAACCGGTGGACCGTTCTGGCGCTGTTGGCCCTGGGCGTGTTGATTTCCTTTGTCGATCGCACCAGCATGTCGTCCGCACTGGCGAACAGTGCATTCATCCAGACCTTTGCGCTAAGTAGCGTGGATCGAGGTTGGGTCAATTCCGCGTTCTTTTGGTCCTACGGGCTGGTTCAGATTCCTATGGGCTGGCTCGTCGATCGCTACGGCGTCAAATGGCCGTACGCGGTCTGTTTCGCGCTTTGGTGCCTCGGCACGGCGTTGATGGGGGCCGTTACTGCCCTTACCGCGCTGGTGGTCGTGCGTCTGCTGATCGGCTTGGCGGAGGCCATCGTGATTCCGGCGAGCTACCGTTGGATCCGCCATAACTTCGACGAAAGCCGGACCGGCTTGGCGGTCGGCATCTTTACCATGGGCAATAAGTTCGGTCCGGCCATTGGCGCACCGATCGGTGCCTGGCTGATCGTGCATTATTCGTGGAAGGTGATGTTCGTCGCCACCGGTGCGGTCGGCATACTGTGGCTGATTCCGTGGTTGTTCTGCGTCAAGAACGACTTCCCGACGGCGGCGACTCGCGCCTTGTCGTGCCGGAAAGCGTCGACCGTCAGATTGCGAGACATCCTTTCCAGCCCGGTGGTTTGGGGCGGCATGCTCACCAGTTTTTGCTACGGCTATTTCACCTTCTATTGCGCGACCTGGATGCCGGCCTACCTGGTGGAGCAGCGCGGCCTCTCCTTGAGTGAGTCGGGGCTCTACACATTTTTCAGTTTTGCCGGTATCGCGATCGTCGCCGCCATTTCGGGATGGGCCGCGGATCGCATCATCGCGCGAGGTCACGATCCCATTCGAGTAAGAAAGCTTTTCGTCATCGCCGGCTTCGTGGGCGGATGTACGGTGCTGCTCGGCGCCTACGCCACGTCACTGCAAATGGCTTTGTTCTGGAATGTCTTTTCGCTTTCCTTTCTCGGCCTTGCCACGGCGAATGCCTTGGCCTTGTCGCGGCTGACCTTGATACCGAAGCAAGCGATCGGACTGGTGACCGGGGTGCAGCAGGTGGCCACCAGTTTTTCCGGTGGGGTGGCGGCGACCTTGTCAGGGTGGTTACTGCATGTCGGCGGCAGCTATACCTTGCCGATGATGGTGATTTTTGTGTTCTTGCTGATCGGCGCGGCCTCGACGGCGATCTTGCTGCGGCCGAAATGGTCGCCGAAAGTGACCGCGGTCGCGTAATGCCGATACTGAACCGCTGGGGCGCTTCCGCTTCCCCGGCATATGCATTCCATCCTGATACATCGAACGAGAACGGAGACAACATGGCGAAAATCGTATTTGGCATGGCCGTGCCGCACAGCGGCATGCTGGGACAGGCACCGGAGGATTGGCTCAAAAACGGCGAACGGGATCGGAATAATCCCGAGCTTTGGTTTCAAAACCGAACGTGGACGTATCCCGAATTGGAAGCGCATCGCGGCGCCGCGTTCGAACCTTTTCTGACGCTCGAGGAGCGGACCACGCGTGCCGACCGCTGTCGCGCGGCGTTGGACAAGATGGCAAGCGCCTATCGCGATGCGAAGATCGATGTGGCGATTATTTTGGGAAAAGATCAGAAGGAAATCTTCACGACATTTTCGCCGTCGATCGCGATCTATACCGGTGAGGAGGTGCATAACGGTCCCCCGCAACGCGCCGTCTATGCGCCGGATCATCATGTGACGCACAAGTGTCATCCCGCTTTCGCGCGCTACCTGATCGATTTTTTTCAACGCGAGGATTTCGATCTGACCGACCTTTTCGCATGGCCGGATAACGTGTGGATGAAGCCCTTGCCCGACTATCCGGTGGCACCCCATGCGTACAGTTTCGTGTATCACCAGATCATGGACGACAATCCGCCGCCACACGTCCCGATCATCATGAATTGTTTCTACCCGCCGACGCAGCCGTCCATGTCACGATGCATCGCATTCGGCCGCCTGTTGCGGGAAGCGATCACTGCGTGGCCCGAAGATATCCGCGTAGGCATCTTTGCTTCCGGCGGTTTGTCGCACTTCGTCAACGACGAGGAATTCGACCATCGCATCTTGAAAATGTTGGCCGAATACGATTATGACGGTCTGGCGGCGGTGGACGATCGCTCCTATCAGTCCGGCACGTCGGAAATCAAGTTGTACGTCAGCGTGATGAAGGCGGTGCAGGGCACCGGTGCGGAGATGACGCTCGTGGACTACGTTCCGTGCTGGCGCACGCCTGCCGGCACCGGCGAGGGGATGGGCTTCATGTATTGGAATGTCGGCGCGCAGTAAGCGCGCTGGGGTCAGGCGGGGTGTTTGGGGAACCAATCGACGATGAAATCCATCAGTAGTCGAACCTTCGCCGGAACGCCGGTCCCGGGCGCGATGGCCACATAGAGCATTTGGCGCGAGGGCGTCCATTCGGGGAGAACGGCCTGGAGGGTGCCCTGCGTAAGGTCGTCGCTTATCAGTTGCGTCGGCAGGAGGGTTAGGCCGAAGCCTTCCTGTGCCGCGTCCCGGAGTGCGGAAAAGGCATTCGTCGAGAAGGCGGGTGTCGGGACGATTCGCTCCTCGACGGCGTTTTTTGCAAACTGCCAAGTCGGGTAATTGAAGTGCACCAAGGCATTATGTTTTGCGATATCGCTCGGATGCGCGAGCGGGGGCGTCGTGGCAAGGTAGCGCGGCGAGGCGCAGAGACTATAGGGAATGTCGGCGATTTTGCGGGCGAGGATGCGACTGTCCGGAATAGGGCGGGTGTGCAATGCGATGTCGCAGCCATTTTCCAGGAAGCCATAGGCCGTTTGCGCGACGCCGCCCAAGATCAGTCTCGGCTGTATTTCGGGATGACATTTTGAGAATGCGCTCAGCATTTCGGTCGCCGATTTTTGCAGCCATCGGGGACCCAGGACCGATATTTCGCCGCGCGCTTCGGCCGCCTGTGACGATACCTGGCGGTCCATTTCATTGACGCGTGTCAGGATCTCGTCGCAAAACTGGTAATAGCGTCGCCCTGTTTCGGTTAATGCCAGGGAGCGGGTGGTGCGATTCATCAATCGCACGCCAAGCTTGTCTTCCAAAGCCTGAATTTGCCGGCTGACCAAGGTTCGGGAAATGCCGAGGCGCAATGCCGCGGCGCCCAGGCTGCCTTGCCTGGAGGCTTCGAAAAAAGCCTCCATCGCGCTCAATCGATCCACTTTTTTTTGTCTCCTGAGGCCCTTGGAATCGCGCCCTTTACGGCGGGCCGCGTCCCTTCTACGGGCGAATTTCAGCCGTCGGTCTATGCCGCGGTAAGTGAAGTCATGATACCGGAAGTCGCACCCGGCCAATCTTTCGAAAGCGGACGTTTGGATGGTTCGCTGGCAGCGAAATAGCGTCGCAGGCGGTAAACCCTGCTTCATAAAGTCGAAATACTGCCGTTAGAAGAGGCGAGTCCCTCGTTTGTCCTTGTATGCACACCAGCTATTCCTTCCCCCTAGTCGCGATTTCGATTTTTGTCGGAGCCCTGGCCGGATATACCACTTTGGATCTGGCGTCCAGAATCGCAACGCTGACGGCCCGTTGGGCGCGCCAGCTGTGGCTGGCCGGCGGCGCAGTCGCGCTCGGCATCTCCGTCTGGTCGATGCATTTTGTCGGCATGTTGTCGATGTCATTGCCGATTACCGTCGGCTATGACCTGACGCTGACCGGGCTTTCATTGGTGCTGGCGATCGGTATCGCCTATGTCGCGCTTTATCTGATGGCGCGGCCGATGCGGGGGTGGGCGTGTTTGATCGTCGAGGGCGTGGTCGTCGGCGCCGGGCTTGCGGCGATGCATTACACCGGGATGGCGGCGATGTTGATGTCGCCGGCGATTGTCTACGACCGTACATTGTTCATTGCGTCGGTGGCCATCGCCGTGGTTGCGTCGTGTGTCGCGATCTATATTGCGCGGGCCTTGATTGCCGGGAAGCGAAAGCATCTGGTCCAGCGTCGGATGCTGGCCGCGGTGTTGATGGGCCTGTTCATCACCGCGATGCATTATACCGGCATGGCGGCCGCGACATTTTTACCGGGTGCCATATGCGGCGCGGCGTCCGGCATCAATCCGCAATGGCTGGCGACCACGGTGACCGTTTTTACGCTCGCGGTCATGATCGTCTCCTTCTTGTTGTCGCTCTATGACCAGCGCACAACGATGCTGGCGGGTTCCCTGTCCGAACTGAACGGTCAAATCGTCCGGATGACGACCTACGACAGCCTGACGAATCTGCCCAATCGACGGACCCTGCATGAGCGGATCAATGCGGTCATTGCGATGTCGGAGAAGCAGACGAGCGGATTCGCCGTGCTATTCGTGGATCTCGATAATTTCAAGGCGATCAACGATTCGTTCGGGCAGGCCGCCGGTGATCACGTGCTGCAGTCGTTCGCGCGTCGATTACTCGACAGTGTGCGTGGCGGTGACACGGTGGCGCATCTGGGCGGCGATCAGTTTGTGATTCTGCTGCAAAGCGCATCGGCGGATAGCGCGGAATCGTTGGCGGTGCGGATTTCGCACGAGATGCGCGTCGGTTCGTGGGATGACGCGCAGCCGTATCAGGTCAGTCCCAGCATCGGCATCGCGTTGTTTCCTGAAAATGGGCGAAGCGTGGATGAACTGCTGCGAAATGCGGATGCCGCCATGCACGATGCCAAACGGAACGAATACGGCGCCTACCGGTTTTTCGATGCGTCGATGAATCAGGCGGCGGAGCGCACTTTGCAACTACAACGCGCCTTGCATGAGTCATTGATTCATGGCTATTTTTCAATCGACTATCAGGCGAAGTATTGCTGCGACGGCATGCGTGTCGTCGGCGCGGAAGCGCTGCTTCGACTGCATCACCCCTGTCTGGGAACACTGTCGCCGATGGCCTTTATCCCGATTGCCGAGCGTTCCGGGCAAATCATTCCGATCGGGTCTTGGGTCGTGCGGGAAGTATGTCGACAGATACAGACCTGGCTGGCGGAAGGGCATGCGCCGATCAAGATTGCCGTCAATCTTTCGCCAAAGCAATTGTTGCAAGCCGATCTCCTCGACAGCATATTGGCGCTATTGCGTGAAGAAGGGATCGCACCGAAATCGATCATGTTCGAGATCACCGAGTCCGTGGCGATGGAAGATGCGGCGCGCACCGTCGAGATGGTGAAGGAATTCGAGGCGGCGGGTTTCGACATCGCGATCGACGATTTCGGTACCGGTTATTCGAGCCTTGCCTATCTGCAGCGTTTTCGGGTGAAACAATTGAAAATCGATCGTTTCTTCGTCGATGGCCTCGATGCGCATGGGGCTCAGGGGCGTGCGATCGTGACCGCCATCATCGCGCTGGCCCATGCCTTGAACATGGAAGTGGTGGCCGAGGGCGTCGAGACACACACGCAACTGGCCTTGCTGCAACAGATGCGATGCGATCAAATGCAGGGCTATCTGCTCGGAAAGCCGGTTCCGCCCAAACAGTTCGTCCATCTGCTCACAGGGGCCGATACGGTTGCGTAATAAGGGAAGCTCGGCATCACGCCATGCCGCCGACACCTATCGTTTTCGCGCTTCTTCCAAAACATACTCTTGGAATGTGCTGGCAATCGCGGAAGGCGCGCGCGCCGTGGTGCGCATCAAATAAACCGACATCTGGATCGCCGGTTTGAACGGCCGAAAGACCAGTCGATCATTGGCATACAAGCGCGCGGTTTCGGTATCGACGACGCCTATGCCACAGCCATGCTCGATCAAGGCGCAGAGCGTCACTCCGAGCGTCGCGTCGATGAACGAGGTAACGGGGATGTCGCGGTCGTGCAGGATCTTTTCCAACTGGACGCGTATCTCGTCGTTTGTCGAAAGCAATACCAAGGTCTCGCCCCGCAGGTCCTCCGCTTCCACGAACGTCGCCCCCGCGAGGCGATGGTCGCGTGGCAGCACACATACCGTTTCGATCTCGAAAAGCTTCAGCCGTCCCACCGATTGTTCGTTGACTTTCGATTGCGCGATGCCGAAATCGATCTGGCCTTCGGCGACCATCTGCGCCGTGCGGCTCGAATCCCACGACTGCACGGTCAGATTGGTCTGCGGATAATCCGCGACGAAGCGTGATACCACGCGGGGCAACCATTGCATGGCCAGCACCGTGATCGAGCTGACCACCAGCCGTGCATGCTTCATATGCCGCAACCCCGCGGCATAGCGAGACAAACTCGTGATTCCGCCGTAGGCGCGTTCGACCTCCTCGTACAGGCTGTGGGCCTCTACCGTGGCCACCAGGCCGCGCGCGGTACGTTCGAACAGCTGAACATGAAGATCCTGCTCCAGCGCCTGTAAAGACTTGCTGATCGACGGTTGCGAGACACACAGACGCGCGGCGGCTTGTGTGACGGACCCCGTTTCCATGATGGCTTTGAAGACCTCAGTCTGGCGAAAGTTCATTGAGCGATATAACCGAAGGCTATCGACCCTCGAATTTTCTGAATTTGACGTCGATTTTAGCGCCTATCAATATTCCCGCATCGGTAACACGGCAACGCCTTCTTTTGTACCACCCGTGCGCGCCGCGCGGGCGACGTGTGTCAGTCGCCACGCGCGTGTTACGGCGGATCGGACGATCAGTCTTTCCGTACTCAATGTGGAGCAGCCTGTGAAGCAGTTTTGCCCGAAGTCCCTGATTGCCGCGTCGATTGCCGGCCTGTGTTTCGGCATGCCGCCTGCCCATGCGCAGACACCGCTGCCGGCCCCGCACGGGGCCATCCGTGTCGCGCTCAGCACCGGGGCCTCCACGTTCGATCCGGTCGCCAATGACCTGCCGGCCGGTTCCACGATCCAGCGCCTCGTCTTCGACGGCCTGTATCGCCTCGACGGCCACAATGCCATCCAGAAGGACCTGGCCACCGACGCGCAGTTCTCGCCTGATGGACTGACCTTTACCGTCAAGATCGTGACGGGCCGGACGTTCAGCAATGGCGATCCGCTCGACGCCGCGGCTGTCGTCGCGTCGTTCAATCGGCTCGCCGATCCGAAGGTGGCATCGGTCTATCGCGGGCTCTACGCCACGCTGGGTCAGGCGGAAGCGGTGGGTAACGACACCGTCGTGTTTCACCTGCCTGCGAAGAACGGCCATCTGCTGACGCTATTGGCAAGCGACCCCGCCGATATCGTCGACGTCAAGGTGGCCCAACAGATCGGGGCCGAATACGGGCGCAAACCGGTGGGAAGCGGACCGTATCTGGTCGAGAATTTCATCGGCGGGGAGGGCTATAAGCTGGTGCCCAATCCCAAATATCAGGGAGATCACCCGGCAACACTGCAATCGATTCAATTCGTCGTGGCGCCGGAGGACGGCGCGCGCATGGCCTTGCTCCAGACCGGCGATGTGCAATTGGCCGAGCGGGTGCCGGCGGAAGCCCTGCCTACGATCAATAAGCTGCCGAATGCCTCGGCCGTCATGCTGCCCAGCATGTTCTCGATCAATATGGAGATGGTGCTGACGGGCCCGCTGAAGGATCCTCGGGTGCGCGAGGCGTTGAACCTGGCCGTCGATCGCAAGGGCATGATTCAAGGCATTTTGGGTGGCCTCGGGACGCCGTCGGTCGGCATGCCCGGCCCGGGCACGCAGGACGACCTGCGCGCCACCTTCCCGGAAATTCCATTCGATCCGCAAAAAGCCCAGGCTTTGCTGAAGGCGGCCGGTTATCGGCCGAACCAGTTGGCCTTGACGCTGACATGCCCGACCGGTCGCTATATCAAGGACGCGGCGATATGCCAGGCCTTGCAGGGATCGTTTTCCGCGATCGGCATCAAAGCGAAGGCGAATATCGTCGATCGGCCCACCTGGTCGGCGGTGGTGAACACGCCACCGGCGGCCCGTCGCGACAATATGGGGATGGTCGGTCGCGGCACGGCCGGGATGGATTACACCTTGTATCGGCTGTTCCACAGCAATGTCGACTCGAATCGTACCGGCTTCGACGACCCCACGGTGGACAAGCTGCTAGCGCAGGGGCGTACGACGACCACGGTGGCCGAGCAGACGCCGATTTACGCCGAGATCCAGAAGCGTATTTGGGATGCGCAGCCTTTCCTCTTCCTCTGGTATCAAAAACAAGCGTTCGGCGTCGCGAAGTCCATCAAGGGTTTCCAGGCACGCCCGGATGAAGTCATCGATTTCGATCACATTCATCTATAAGCCGTGTGATCGCCATCCTGGTGAACCGCTGCTATCGGAGTCGACATACTCATGCTGAAACGTCTTTTCGCGTCGTGTGTCACCTTGTTGGTCGTCTCGCTATTGGTGTTCTCGTTTGCGAATATGATGCCTGGTGATCCGGCACGGCTGCTGGCCGGCCCGATGGCATCGAATGCGGACGTGCAATTGATTCGCGACAAACTCGGTCTCGATGCGCCACCGCTTCAGCGCTACGGGCGCTTTTTAGAAGGGCTGTACACGCCGTCGCTGGCCACGTCGTTTCTGACCAGTCGGCCGGTGGTGCAAGAAATTCGAGACCGATTGCCGAACACGATCGCGATCGCCGTGGGCGGTTTGCTGGTCGGCATGCTCATCGGCGTCAGCACCGGTGTGATCAGCGCCTTGTGGCAAGGCGGTTGGCTCGATGCGGCGATCACGGCCGTGACCTTGGCCGGCGTGTCGATGCCGATCTACTGGCTGGCCCTGCTTTGCATCTGGCTGTTCGCGGTGACGCTCGGATGGCTGCCGGCAGCGGGGGCGTCCACCCCAATGCATTTCGTCTTGCCGATTCTCGTGGTGGCCACACGTCCCGCAGCGATGTTCAGTCGGCTCATATCGGCCAGTTTGCTGGAAGTGGTGGGGCGCGACTACCTCGATGCGGCGCGCGCCAAAGGCTTGCCCGAATGGGCCGTGATCGTGAAACACGCGCTGCGCAATGCCTTGGTCGCCGCCGTGACCGTGGCGGGCGTGCAGTTCGGCGCGATGCTGGGCGGTGCCGTGGTGACCGAGACGGTCTTCGGCATTCCCGGCGTCGGTCGCTTGCTAGTCGATGCGGTCAGCGGCGACGACTATCCGGTCATTCAATACACGATCCTGATGTTCGCCGTGTTTTTCATCATCATCAATCTGCTGACGGATCTGGCCACGCAATGGCTCGATCCCCGCACGCGATGAATGCGCTTGTCTCTCGACATGGAAAGGATGGAGAACGATGACCGTTACGATCAAAGCGCTGAAATCCGGTAAATCGATCCCGCTATCCTCGGGACGGACGCGCGACGCAGTCGCGGTGCTCCCGCGCTGGGGGCGCTTGCGCGACATCGTCGGGCAACCGAAAGGGGCGATCGGACTCGTCCTGATCTGCTTCTACGCTTTGCTTGCGATCGCCGGGCCGTGGGTGGCGCCGCAGGACCCGTATGCCCAAAGCTTCACGCAAACGCTTCACGGACCCTCTCTGGCGCATTGGTTCGGCACGGATCAATTGGGACGCGATATGTTCAGCCGCGTGCTGACCGGCGCCGCGCCCTCGATGGGCGTGGGTGTGGGCGGCGTGTTGATCGCACTCGTGATCGGCGTACCGCTCGGCATCGTCGCCGGCTATCGCGGTGGCTGGGTGGACAGCCTGATCATGCGTGCCGCGGATGTGATGCTGAGCTTTCCCGACATTATCTTCGCGCTGGCGATCGTCGCGTTGCTGGGTGCGGATACGCAGAATGTCATCATTGCCGTGGGGCTAGTGTCGGTACCGGTCTATACGCGCACGGCGCGGGCGGTGACCTTGAGCACGCTGGCGGAACCGTATATCGAAGGCAGCCGCACGCTGGGTTGCGGCCCGTTGCGCATCGTGCTGCGGCATATCGTGCCGAACATCGCCGGCATCTTGCTGACGTTGTCGAGTTTGCTGTTTGCCTCCACGTTGCTGACCGCGTCGGGCTTGGGATTTCTCGGCCTCGGTGTCCAGCCGCCTGCGCCCGAATGGGGCGCGATGCTCGGCGAGAGCCGATCGTATATCACGACGCAGCCGTATCTCTCGGCCTTTCCCGGCCTCCTATTGGCCTTCGCCGCCTTGGCCTTCAACCTGTTCGGCGAAGCCTTGCGAAACGTCTACGACCCCACGGCAGTCAAGATTGCACGGCGGAAGGCGTTTGCGGGCTGGTTCAAGAAAGGGACGATGCGCGATGTCGAAACGCGCGATGACGGCGCGGCCGCGCCGCGCACGGACAGTGCAGTTCATGTCCCGCGTGCGAACGCCGCCTTATCGGTGCGCGATCTACATATCGCATTCACGACCCCGCGCGGACCGCTGACTGCCGTCCGTGGCATCAGTCTCGACGTTGCGCCAGGGGGCACCCTAGCCGTGGTGGGGGAATCGGGCTCTGGCAAGAGCACTTTCCTGCGGGCGGCGGCCACGTTGTTGCCGCAGGGCCAAGCGAAGGTGACGGCGGGTTCGATCCGTATCGGCAATGTCGAGGTGACGGCATTGTCTCGAAAAGCGCTGTCGTCGATACGCCAGAAGGCCATGGGCTTTGTATTTCAAGATCCCGGGAGTGCCCTGAATCCGGTGGTGACGATTGGCGCGCAGTTGATCGAAGCGATTCGACATGGCACCCACATCGACCGCGGCGAGGCGCGCGTCCAGGCCATCACGCTGTTGCGGGAGGTAGGCATCACGGCGCCGGAAACGCGTTTGGCGATGTATCCCCATGCGTTTTCCGGAGGGATGAAGCAACGCATCGTGATCGCGATGGCGTTGGCGCAGCGCCCGGGGCTGCTGCTCGCCGATGAACCTACCAGCGCGCTCGATGTCACGATCCAGCGTCAGATTCTGACGTTGCTGCGGGAGCGACAGCGCGCCAGCGGGCTTGCCATCGTTCTGGTCACGCACGATTTACGGCTGGTCCATCAATATGCCGACCAGGTCGCGGTGATGTACGCGGGCCGCTTCGTCGAGCAGGGTCCGGTGGATCGCGTATTCGACCGGCCGCTGCATCCCTATACACGGGCGCTGAAGGCGTCCAGCCCGGCGCCCGAGCCGCGCGTGACGGGCGCCACGTCGAACGATGGGGCGTCGCGGCATCTCGCGTCGATTCAAGGCGAGGCGCCCGCACTCGACGCCTTGCCCACTGGTTGCGCGTTTCAAGCGCGTTGCGGCGTGTGTCGCGATCGCCCCGAGTGTGTGACGCACGTGCCGGTGCTGCGGCGTGTGGACGAACGCGCGGTGGCGTGTCATTTTGCAGAGGAGTGGCTATGAGCACGACGTCCAGACAGCCTGCGGTAATCGATGCCGCCTCGCCGGTGATTCGTGTCGACGATGCCGCCTTGCATTACCCGGTGGCATCGAGTTGGCTGACGCAATTCCTGGCGAGCAAGCGTCGTGCTGGCGCGACCGATTTCGGCATCGTTCGCGCGGTGGACGGCGTCTCTTTCGACGTGGCGGCCGGGCGCTGCTTTGCAATCGTAGGCGAATCGGGATCCGGCAAAAGCTCCCTGGCACGACTGATCGTTGGACTGCATCGCCCCACGTCGGGCGAGGTATTTGTCGATGGCGTCCAGCTATCGACGCAGGCGCCCGCTGCGTTGCGCAGTTTTCGGCGGCATGTGCAAATGGTATTGCAAGACCCGCGCGCTTCGCTCGATCCGCGTATGAATATCTACGCGATCATGAAAGAGGCCTTGATCGTGCATCGCTTGCATCCCGGCGTCGAGCCGCAGCGCGAGCGCATCGAAGCGGTGCTGCGGCGCGTCGGTCTGGGGCCGGCATTCCTGCCGCGTTTTCCGCATCAGTTGTCGGGCGGTCAACGACAGCGGGTTGCCATCGCCCGGGCGCTGCTGTGCGAACCCGATGTCCTCGTGCTTGACGAGCCCGTGAGTGCGCTCGACGTATCGGTGCAGGCGCAGATCATCAATCTGTTGGTCAGCCTGCAGCAAGAGTTCGGCCTGACTTACATCATGATCACGCACGATCTTTCTCTGGTCGCCCACATGGCCGATGCGGTGGGCGTTATGCGTCACGGAAAATTCGTCGAGCAGGGCGATGCGCTGCAGGTCTGTTACGACCCGCAGCATGCCTATACCAAGCACTTATTGTCGTCGGTACCGGGTGGCGGCTTTCATTCTTCTTCGGCGGCGTCGTAAGCGCGGCTGACCCCTTTAGCGTTGTATTTTTCTGCGTAGCGAGGAAATATCATGAGCACGGAAGCAATGAACGGATCCGATATCGTTATCGTCGGCGGCGGCATTTACGGGGCGAGTCTGGCCTATGCGCTAGCGAAGGCGGGCAAGCAGGTCATGTTGCTGGAAGCGAGCGAAATCGCATCCGGTGCGTCGGGCGGCCCGGGAGAGCGAGGCGTGCGCGCCAACCGCCGCGATATCCGCGAGCTACCTATTGCGGCCTTGGCGCTGGATCGCTGGAGAACGTTTCAATCGACATTCGAGGGCGGCGTCGGCTATCGTCGCATCGGCGGTTTGCAAGCGTTCGATGTGCCGTACGGGCATCGGGAGCACGAAGTGTATGGGCGCATGCAGGCGATGACCGATATTCAGAACGAGATGGGGGTCCCGACCGAGATCCTTTCTCGCGAGGCAACGCTGGATAAAGAGCCGGAAATGTTCTCGGGCGTCAAATGGTCGATGTATTGCCGAAACGACGGCGTGGGTGACCATACCTTTGCCACCCAGCAGTTCGCCAAAGAAGCGCGGAAGGCGGGTGCGGTGATTCGCACCGGGGCCAAGGTCAGCGAGATTCTTCATCGCGGGGGTGAGGCCAATGGCGTGAAGCTGGACAGCGGCGAGACGATAACGGTCGGCAGCAAGCTGATCATTCTCGCGAATGCCGGCGTGAAGCAGTTGATGAAGCCGATATTCACGCCTCAGGAACCCGCGCCGGTATGGAACATCATGCCGCAGATGATGTATGTCAGTAATCCCGAGGGGCGCAAGATTCATCATCTACTGTCGCACGCGCATCGGCGCCTTGCGGTCAAGCAGATTCCGGATGGCACCATCATGCTATCGGGCGGGGTCAGCGTCAGTCATGTCGGCGACAATAAGATGGTGGGTTCCTTGAGCGCGACCGCTGTGAATCTCACCGATTCGATCGCCACCTTGCCCTTTCTCGAAGCATCCAGTTTTATCAAGGTAGACGCGTCACGCACCGATACGGTCGCGCTCGACGGTATCCCGATCATCGAACAATCGGTCGCCTTGTCCAATACGATCTATGGCTATGCCTGGAGCGGACACGGTTTTGCGATCTCGCTGGGATTTACCCACTACTTCACGGAATGGGTGCTGAGCGGTAAAAAGCCGGAGGCCTTGGCGCCGTTCGCACCCAGTCGCTTCTTGAAGCCCGCGATGTAATCCGGTATCGACATTGAAAAGACAGGTTTATTGCGGTAAAAATAGGAATGCTAACAATATGAGCAGTACTACAAGATTCGATCCGACTCGGGAAGGAAAGCACGTGTATACCTTCAGCGAGATCTTCCCCAACGACGATCGCGCAACGACGGACGAGGTGGTGTGTATCAATCGGGGCGAGGGCCCCAGCGTGGTGTTGACCGGAGGGATTCACGGGGACGAATACGAGGCGCAGTTGGTGTTGCGTCGATTGGCGCGTGTCTTGGAAGCAAAGGACGTGCTGGGGCGCGTGATCATCATCCCCTCTCTGAACTATCCGGCGGCGCATGCGGGCAAGCGGGTTTCGGTGGAAGACGGACAAAACATGAATCGGGAATTCCCTGGGGATCCGTCCGGGACGATCACGCAGCGGCTTTCCGCGTTTCTGACCGAGCAGATCTTTCCCGTGTGTACGTTTCTGATCGATGTCCATGCGGGCGGTGCCGGCTGCACGGTATTGCCGATGATTTTCGGTTTTACCTCACCGGAATGCGGCATGAGCGACGCCGAGCTGAATCGCGTGATGGAGGCGTGGGGCTATCGCTACGTTCAGCATGTCACGCCGGTGGCCAGCACCTCGTGTGGCGTGGCGTTGGCCGCCGGCATCGCATCGGTGGAAATCGAGGGCGGCGGCGGTTCGCGGTTGCTGGGCACCGAGGTGGAGACGATGTATCAGAATCTTTTGCGCGGAATGGCCGCCTATGGCGTATTGACGTCACCGATGGCGGCAGCGACGTCGGTCGACATCGGCCCGTGCATCCATTTCGACGCCGGTCCTGAAAACCAGTGGCTGGCCCCCCGCGCCGGGCTTGTCGAACATGCGGTCGAACTGCATGATTTCGTCGAGCAAGGACAGGTTGTCGCCCATTTGCATGCGGTGGATGGATCCTATCCGACGGAGGCGATACAGAGCCCGATGACGGGCTATATCGTGCGCCTCACGTCCAAGGTCTTTGTCCGGAAAGGCGAGTTGATCGGCAATAACGGTACTCCGCGACAGCGCGCATAGCAGGCGTGTGTTGTGCGGATTGGTAGCGACGCGATGCGTCGCGCTTCGGCGTTCAAGACCGCAGGGCGGCTGCCTGACGGCTGGTTTCGAGCTGCATGATCACGCGTTGCAACAGCCGTTCCGCCGCGGCCGGGCGATCCAGGAAACGGCAGCCGACGATGTACTGCGTTTCGCCTTTGGGCGTCGTCATGCAGCGCGGCGACATGATTTCAAGATCGACGGTTACGGCGCCAAAGTGTCCCAGATGCATTTCCACTTTCGGCAGTTGGGTCCCGAGCACCCATTCGCCGAAGCGTTTTTCCGAGACGCGCAGCGCGATCCCGCCTAAGGACATATCGTAAAGTTCGGTCTGAAAACGCTCGCCGTCCGGTGCGACGCCATAGGCGATGTAGGGCTCGATCGTGGGCGTGTGCACGCGGAAGTGTTCACGCCGTTGCGCGAAATACAAGGCAGAGGGGAAGTCGGTTTCGAATGCCGGGCGTTCGTCGAAGCGGACCTTGATCGCGCCGTTCGTCTTGAATTGCGTCCGAATCGTGCCGGGCAAACTGGAGAACGACAGTTCGTCGCATTTCAGCAAAGTGGCGTTATCGGCATCGACATTACTGACGTCGAAGGTGAAGCGCCCTTTGCGAGAGTCCACATCGAGTATGCACAAGGTATATTGGCAATCGTCGTCGAAGGTCACGGTCACGCGATCATGATGTGATATCAGATTGCGCAGACACATCGCGATCTGCAACGGATGATGTTGCCAGTACGCGGCATCGGCGGTCAGCGCGGAAACATCGACTTCTGATTCGGCGGCGGCAGTAGCAAGGGCGGGAGCCATCGTGATATCCGTTGTTACGTGATCGATCCGTGAGAACGTCGTTTCCGGGAGAAGCGGAGGCGTACGGCGAGCCCATCATCGGTTGAACCGGATAATGCATAGAGCGTGCCAGTGATGTGAAAAAGGCCGGGGCGCCTTAGGGAACGGGGGTTCCCGGAACGCTGCACTCGCTGTGACGGGGCGAAATGAGCCCGATGTGCGAGGGTGTGCTACGTAACGGCCGGCTACTTGTTACGGCACGAATAGGACTGTTCAGTGCTGTGGCAATGATCCTTTGACGCTAGGTGGCGCGATCGCGCGCCTTGGCCCAAGGTGGCCGCGCTATCGTATTACCCATTATTATCCTTACGCAAATGCAAGCTGCCACCAGCGTATGATGGCGTTTTCATTTTTTGAATTGCGAAGCATGACGCGTGCGATATTTTGGAAGCCTTGCCTTCTAAGCGGTTTAGCATTGATCTTGGCCGGCTGCAATGGCGGCACATTCGACGAGCTGCAAAAGGCACCGGTCTCTTTTCAACTGAATACGTTGCGGACGCGTGACCAGGTGGCACGTTGCGTCTCCGACGCCTTATCGCGTTTCGGAAGCGATGTCGGGAATTTCCCGGAAATCGAGCCGGGTGTCACGCGGCTCACGCTGGGCGGTTACGACGGCTATGGCTATCGAAACTATTATTTGATCGATATCGCCGATCAGGAGCGCGGCACCCGCGTATCGGTGCGTCACTCGAAACCCAAGGATGACAAGCTGTCGAGCGACGCGTTCAACGACATCGTGTCCCGCTGCGCGCCGTAGGGATGGGGAGTTGACCTGTGGGTGAATCTCGCAGGTAGTGCGGCAGTAACCAAGAAAGCCTCTGGTTTTACTATCGAAAATGCCAGAAGCGCCCAAAAAACGATCGTACGAACCGTTTTGGATCACTATACCCCCGCGACTTGCGCAATAGCCCAGCCGATCGATATCGGTTTTTTTACGCTCAGCGAATGTCCAGGGGGCAGACCGCCGTTTTTCAGGTCTTGGGCGTGTTTCATAGAGACGTGGCTTATCTCCTGAGCACGTTGAATGAACTAAAACGTCGTTACGAGGATCGAGAATGGACACACTAAGATCACGCGATTGCAAACCGGGCGGTGGATCGGCGTCGAACCAAGAGGGCGGCGGTGACACATCGTCGCTCGCTGGCGTCTCCTCGAGCGACGATGTGTCATTTGATGAAATCGCGGCACTGATGTCCGAGCTGGGTGACGCCGACCCGTTATTCAAAGCGGTGTTGGCATCCACTGGTCAGGAACTTGCTCCGCTGGCGACAGATGGTGACGGTCGCGCAACGCTCACCTCATTACGTATGAGTGCCGGGCTTACGCAAGTGCAATTAGCCCAATTGGTAGGGCAGAAGCAGTCGAATATCTCTTTGTACGAATCAGGTGCGCGTTCGGATATGAAGCGCGAAACGATGCGGTTGTTTTGCACAGCGCTCGGTTGCGACATGAACACTTTAGATTCAGCACTTGAGAATTCGGTGGCGATGCGTTCGAGTGCTGGCGACTTTCGACGTGCGTAGGGCGGATGTCGGATTGTTTTGATCATCGCGCGGTGAAATCCGCGCTGATGATCCTCACTACGTTACGTCGCCATTGCGCGATAAAGCCAGGAATGTCACCTCGGCGCACAGTCCGGTCCCTTGCGCGGCTGCCGCCAGCACGATCTGACCCCGATGCGCGCGGACGATCTCGCGGACGATGGCGAGGCCCAGCCCGGAACCTTCTTCGGTCGATATCCTGAAAAATGGCTCGAAGACACGCTCGCGCATGTCGGGTGCGATGCCGGGTCCGTCATCGCTGATTGTCAAAGCCAGGCTCTCGTCCCGCTTTTCGATCGACAACGTCACCTGTCCCTCCCGTGGCGTGTAACGAATGGCGTTATCCATCAGATTAAAAATCATGATGGACAGCAGTCGCGGGTTACCCAGTACAAGGGCGTCCTGGCAGAGCTGCGCCGCCAGATGAATGCCGCGACGCTGTGCATGCAGGGCCAATTGCTCGATCGTCGTGGTCGATAGCTCGCACAAGTCAACGCGTTCGCCATCGAATTGATCATAGTCTGCCGACTCCGCTTGCGCGAGCATCAGCAACTGATTGGTCAGGGACACAAGTGAGCGATGACTTTCATGTATCGCGCGTAGCGTTTCCTTGACGACGGCCGGGTCGTCGCTGCGCCGCGCATACTGCAGCTGCGCGCCCAATAGCGTAAGCGGTGTTCTCAATTGATGCGCCGAATGCGCGATAAAGCGTCGCTGCATCGCCGTTTGCAGCGCAATGCGGGAGATGCATTGATTGATGGCATCGACGATGGGTCGCAGCTCGGTTTGCAACCGAGCGGTCGAGAGCGGCGTTAGCGTATCGGGCGCGCGATCGCGCAGATCGTTCGTCAATGCCATCAATTGCCGGAGTTCGAAGGTGAGCCCCACGCACATCAGGACAATAGCGATGCCCACGATCTCCATCAAGTTCAGCAAGCGCGGTTGCCAGAAGCGCGCTGCCGTCGCATCGCGATCCATTTGCGTGCGTCCCACCGATATAAGCACGCGCTGCTTGATGCCGGCGTCGTACATGGTGCGGATGATGCTCACCGCACGGACGGACTGGCCTTCGACAACGGTGTCGTACCAAGTCGGAGAGGACACCGGGGTACGCTGCGGCAGTTCAGAGGTACCGGCGATCGATGCGCCGTCTATCACGCCGATGCGAAAATACACCGAGTCGCCGGCCGGGGTACTCAGTATTTCGATGGCACTCGGTGAGATATCGGCCCGGAGCGTCTCGCCTTCCCATTTCACATCGCCGCTCATGACTTTGGCGGAAGACAGCAAGGCGTTGTCCTGGATCAGCGTTGCCGTTCGCTGTGCGTTGCCGTATCCCATAAATCCCGCGGCGGCGACATAGACCGTTAGCGGGAAGAGCAGCCACAATAACAACCGCAGACGCAGGCTATTCCTCATCGTCGCCAGCCTGCAGCAAATAGCCCAGGCCTCGCAGCGTGATGATCGTCGCCGCGCTGTGTTCCAGCTTCTTGCGGACGCGGGAGACGTAGATTTCGATGGCGTCTTCTGTCGTGTGCGACGTCGCGTCGCCAAGCGAGGCGGCGAGCGCCGATTTCGAGACGGTTTTTCCGGCTTTGAGGATCAGCGTTTCGAGTACCGCATGTTCCTTCGGGCGCAGCGCCAGTGCCTGGGCGTCTACGGTAAATTGGCGCGTGTCCAGGTTATACGCCAGGTCGCCGCAGTGGACAACGTTCGCTCGCGATGGCAATTGTCGCCTGACCAACACCTTGACCCGAGCAACCAGTTCACGGGAATCGAACGGTTTGACCACGTAGTCGTCGGCACCGGCCGTCAGGCAGACCACCTTTTCATCGACCGAGCCGGTGGCGGTCAAGATCAGTACGGGCGTGGCATCGCCTCTTTCACGCAGGCGACGAAGCACGGCCTTTCCTGAAAATCCCGGCAGGTTGAGGTCGAGCAACACCACATCGTAGTGGTTGGTACGCAGCATCAGATCGGCGTTTTCGCCATCGCGCACCTGATCGAGCAGAAAACCATCATCCTGCAGGATGCGCGCGATCCAATGCGCGAGTTGCTCGTTATCCTCCACCAACAAGACTTTCATGCTTTCCATCCGCCCGGGATTATCTGCCCAAAGTGTAGCCCGGATTTCGCATTACGCGACTTTCCACTGTGCACGCGCCGCCGCCGAACGATAGAGCACGAGGGTGGCGACCAGGCCGCACGCCGCGGCGCAGCTCAACCAGATTCCTGGTGAGGCTTTATTGCCGGTACTTTGAATTAGCGCGGTAGCAATCGACGGCGTGAAACCGCCGAGCGCCGATGCGAGGCTGTATGCAATCGAGAAGCCGGTCGTGCGCACGCTCATCGGCATTACTTCGGTGAGTGCGACCACCATGGCACCGTTATACCAGCCGTACAAGAAGGACAACCACAGTTCGACCATCAACAGACGGGTGAACGACGGTTGCGCGACGAGCCACTGAATAGTGGGATAGGCCGTGACGATCGCGAGAATCGTGAAGACCAGCAACACCGGGCGACGACCCACCCGATCCGATACGGCGCCTGAAATCGGCAGCCAGATGAAATTGGACAGACCGACGCACACGGTGACCCACATGACGTCGACGGTCGACAATTTCAGGACGGCGCGTCCGTACGTCGGCGTATAGACGGTGATGAAGTAGAAGGCGACCGTCGTCATCGTGACCAAGCCCATGCCGGCCAGGATCAAGCGCCAATGCTGGCCCATCGACGCAATGATTTCCCGAATGCTGGGATGATGCGAGCGCGAGGAAAACGCCTCCGTTTCACGCAGCGAGCGGCGAATATAGACGACGAACGGGACGATCAGGCAACCGATCAGGAACGGCACGCGCCAACCCCAGCTGCCCAGTTGCTCGGGCGACATGACTTGGCTCAGGATCACACCGAGCAACGCCGCGAAAATGACGGCGACCTGTTGACTGCCCGATTGCCAGGCGCAATAAAAGCCTTTATTGCCTTTCGTGGCGATTTCCGAGAGGTAGACGGACACGCCGCCCAGTTCGACGCCGGCGGAGAAGCCTTGTAATAGTCGCCCGATCAAGACCAGGACGGGCGCAAGCAGGCCGATCGTTGCGTAACTCGGGACAAAGGCCACGAAGGCGGTGCCGATCGCCATCAGCGAGAGCGTCAGGATCAGCCCTTTACGCCGGCCGTGATGGTCGATGTAGGCACCCAGGATCACGGCGCCGATGGGGCGCACCAGGAAGCCCACGCCGAACACTGACAAGGCCAGCATCAAGGAGGCGAATTCATTGCCATTCGGGAAGTAGGTTTTCGCGATGGCCGAGGCGTAATACCCGTAGACGGTGAAGTCATACATCTCCAAAAAGTTTCCGCTGACCACGCGGAGCACTGCTTTTGCCGGAGAATCACCGGCGCGATGGGCGTGACTAGACATGGCGTATACCGTCCTTCAACTGTAATCGGGTGTGTGCAACAGGAAAGCGATGCGTCAATGCAGGGTTGCCGATGCCTGATCGACGAAGGCATTGGTATAGGTCTCGGACAAGTCGACGTGGCGCGGGTCGATCGCGGTGTTGTTGCTTGTAAGCAGCTTCAGAACCGTCTCCGGCGCACCTTCGGGCATTCTTCCGTCGACGACGAACATCGGAATCGAACGGCGCAGCGCATCGAGATAAAGCGCATTCGCGGGCCGGTCGGAATCCTGTGGAAGATGCGCGGCGATCGTCGCGGCATCGTGGCTGGCGATGTAATGCAGGGAACGCACCAGGGCCGTGACGAGCTTCTGCGCCTGAGCGTGATGCGATTCGAGCCATTCGCGACGAACGTACAGGCAGGCGCCGGCATAGTTGCCGCCGAATACGCTCCGGCTGCCTTCGACGCTTCGCAGATCGGCCAGCACCGTCGCGCCGCTCTCGGCGATAAGTTGCGTCGCAGCCGGCTCCTCGATCAGCGCCGCATCGAGCCGACCTTCCCGGAAAGCCGATATGAATTTGTCGGGGGAGCCGATCGGCACGATCGTGTAGTTTTTCGACGGCACCCCGGCGCGCGATGCGATATAGCGCGTGATGAAGTAGGTGGACGAACCCAGACCGGTAACGCCGAGCTGCTTGCCGGCGATGCCGGACATGCTGTGCAAATCGGTGCGCGCGGAGGCCAGCTCCACCAGTCCCGCACTCTGCGCGAAAACGACGAGCGACACCAGGCCGACGCCGCGCGTCTGGAGATCGATCGTGTGATCGTAGAAGCCGGCGGCGCCTTGCACGGCGTCGCTCAGCAACTCGGTGGTCGAATCGATGCCGGCTTGTTGCGACAGGATTTTGACATCGAGTCCTTCGTCGCGAAAATAGCCGAGCGATGCCGCAAGGACCAGCGGCATGTAAATGAATTTCGATTTGCCGGCCGTCATCAACGTCAGCGTGTCGGCCTGGGCGAACGACGATGCGAGCGACAAGGCCAGCGTCATGGCCAGCGACAAGGCGAAGCCGGCCAACGCACCCTTCTTCGGTCGGGAAAATCGCGGCATGAATACGTGTCTCGTTGTATTTCTTGGATTTATGGAGACAGTATAAGAACTAAAAGCCTTCCATATGCTTTCCCGCCGAGCGGAAAAACGTCGTCGTTAACCCTGGGAGTTGGGCAGTGAAAAAGCGACGTAGACTTTGCGTTCTTTCCAACCTCCGGGATGCCATCCGCCGTGAATATTAAAAATCGTAAGCGTCTTGTCGGCAGCGACTTTGATTTTTTCGACGCGCGGTCGGCCGTCGATGCGATTCAGGGCGGCGCGTTCGACCGCCTTCCCTATACCTCTCGGGTCCTCGCCGAAAACCTCGTAAGACGGTGCGACCCGGAGCAGATACACGCGGCCTTGATGCAGCTTATCGCGCGTCGGCAGGATGCGGATTTTCCGTGGTTTCCTGTGCGCGTCGTCTGCCACGATATTTTGGGACAAACCGCGCTCGTCGATCTGGCCGGCCTGCGGGACGCCATCGCGCAGCAGGGAGGCGATCCCGCACTGGTAAACCCGGTCGTACCGACGCAATTGGTTGTGGACCATTCGCTGGCAGTCGAGTGCGGCGGCTTCGATCCCGATGCGTTCGCGAAAAACCGCGCGATCGAAGATCAGCGCAATGAAGATCGGTTTGATTTTATCGACTGGAGCAAGCGCGCTTTCCACAATGTCGAGGTGATTCCACCGGGCAACGGCATCCTGCATCAAATCAATCTGGAGCGGATGAGCCCGGTAGTGCAGGTGCAGGATGGCGTCGCCTTTCCCGACTCGCTCGTCGGCACCGATTCGCACACGCCGATGGTGGACGCACTCGGTGTGCTGGCGATCGGTGTGGGCGGCCTGGAGGCGGAAAGCGTGATGCTCGGGCGCGCGTGCTGGATGCGCCTGCCGGAAATCGTGGGCGTACGATTGACCGGGCGTGTCGGCCCCGGTATCTCGGCGACGGACACGGTGTTGGCCTTGACGGCCTTTCTCCGCAGAGAGAAGGTGGTTTCGTCGTATCTCGAATTTCATGGCGCGGGCGTTGCCACTTTGACCTTGAGCGATCGCGCGACCATTGCCAATATGGCACCGGAGTTCGGTGCGACGGCGGCCATGTTCTACATCGACGAGCAGACGACCCGATATTTGACGATGACGGGTCGCGATAGCGCTTTGGTCGCCTTGGTCGAGCGCTATGCGAAGCAAGCCGGACTGTGGGCCGATACCTTGCAGGAAGTCGAATACGATAGGGTGCTGGCGTTCGATCTATCGTCCGTGGTGCGTTCGATTGCCGGGCCGTCCAATCCGCATGCGTATTTGCCCACGTCACGTCTGGCGGAGCGCGGCATCAGCGGCCCGGTCGACGATATCCCTGGCCTGATGCCCGACGGGGCGGTCATCATCGCGGCGATCACGAGTTGCACGAACACGAATAACCCACGGAACATGATGGCTGCCGGCCTGCTTGCCCGCAATGCGAATCGACTAGGCTTGATGCGCAAGCCTTGGACGAAGACCTCGCTGGCGCCCGGATCCAAGGCGGTCACGCTGTACTTGCAGGAGGCCGGCTTGCTGCAGGCGCTGGAGGCCTTGGGTTTCGGCGTGGTGGCGTATGCCTGTACCTCGTGCAATGGTATGTCCGGTGCTTTGGATCCGGCTATTCGAGAAGAAATCGAGACACGCGATCTTTTCACGACCGCGGTACTGTCGGGGAATCGCAATTTCGATGGGCGAATCCATCCAAATGCGAAACAGGCCTTCCTCGCCTCGCCGGCTTTGGTAGTCGCTTACAGCATTGCCGGCACGATTCGCTTCGATATCGAAAAGGATGTGCTGGGTCGCGATGCGACAGGGCGCGACGTACGGCTCGACGATATCTGGCCGTCCGACGAAGAGATCGATGCCTGTGTCGCGGCGTATGTCAAACCAACGCAGTTCCGCACTGTGTACGATCCGATGTTTGCAATCGCGGTGGATGACGGCAAGCGCGTGCAAGCGCTTTACGATTGGCGCCCCGCCAGTACCTATATCCGGCGACCGCCATATTGGGAAGGCGCCTTGGCGGGCAAGCGGACGCTGACGGGGATGCGACCGTTGGCGTTACTCGGCGACAACATCACGACCGATCATCTTTCGCCGTCCAATGCCATTTCGGCGAACAGTGCTTCCGGCGAGTATCTCGCTAAGATGGGTTTGCAGGAAGCGGACTTCAACTCGTATGCGACGCATCGGGGTGATCATTTGAGCGCGCAGCGCGCGACGTTCGCGAATCCCACCTTACGCAACGAGATGGCGCGGGTGAACGGCGATATCCAGACCGGCTCGCTGGCCCGCGTCGAGCCCGACGGCACCGTGATGCGCATGTGGGAAGCGATTGAAACCTATATGGCGCGGGGCCAACCGCTGATCGTCATCGCGGGGGCGGACTATGGGCAAGGATCTTCGCGGGACTGGGCCGCGAAAGGGGTACGGCTCGCGGGCGTCGAAGTCATCGTGGCCGAGGGATTCGAGCGTATCCATCGCACGAATCTGATTGGAATGGGCGTGTTGCCCCTTGCGTTCGCCCCAGGGGTGACGCGGCATACGTTGCAGCTGGACGGGCGCGAGACGTTCGCGGTAATCGGCACGCCGCGTCCACGTGGTACGGTTTGCCTTCGCATCGATCGCGCCGACGGCACGCGCGTCGAGATCGATGTCCTCTGTCGAATCGATACCGCCGAGGAGGCGTCGATCTATGAGGCGGGCGGCGTGCTGCAACGGTTTGCAAGCGATTTTCTGCGTGGTGAAGTGGCTGGCGCGCATTGATCGCCGTTGGCCCAGGCGTCTGACGCGGTGGAAGCCGCGGCGATATTTACCGATACGTTCACTGTCATAAGGATCACCCGATCATGGGATATGTGCCTCAGAGCAGGGTCGCCGCCACCTATATGCGGGGCGGCACCAGTAAAGGCGTCTTTTTCCTTCTCGAGGATTTGCCGCCCGACGCACGCACCCCGGGTGCCGCCCGGGATGCTTTTCTGATGCGCGTGATCGGGAGCCCGGACCCGTATGGAAAGCAGATCGACGGCATGGGCGCGGCCACATCGAGCACCAGCAAGGTGGTGATCGTCGGTAAAAGCGCGCGGGCCGGTCACGATGTCGATTATCTGTTCGGGCAGGTGTCGATCGATCGGCCCTTTATCGATTGGACCGGGAATTGCGGCAACCTGTCCGCCGCGGTAGGGCCCTTTGCCGTGTCCAATGGCTTGGTCGATCGTGAACGCCTTTCTCAAAATGGGACGAGCACGGTCCATATCTGGCAGGCGAATATCGGTAAGACGATCGTTTCCCACGTGCCGATGTGCGATGGCGTCGTCCGGGAGCTAGGCGAATTTTCCCTGGATGGCGTGGCATTCCCGGCAGCGGAGGTTCGGCTCGAGTTCGTCGACCCGGCGGCGGACGAGGGCGGCATGTTCCCTACCGGGCAGGTCGTCGACGATCTGGCTGTGCCGGGGATCGGCACGATCAAGGCGACGATGATCAATGCGGGTATTCCGACGATCTTCGTGAACGCCGAGGAAATCGGCTTTTCCGGGACGGAGTTGCAGGACAGCGTCAACGGTGACGATCATGCGCTCGCGATGCTCGAAACCATCCGTGCGGCGGGCGCCGTCCGTATGGGGCTGATCGCGCATGCAGATCAGATCGGCACGCGGCAGCATACGCCGAAGGTGGCGTTTGTCGCGCGGCCAACCGATTACACATCGTCGAGCGGCGCGCCCATCGGTGCCGGGGATATCGACTTATCGGTACGGGCGATGTCGATGGGCAAGCTGCACCACGCGATGATGGGCACAGTGGCGGTGGCGATCGGCGCGGCCGCCTCGATCGAAGGGACCTTGGTGAATCGCGCGGCGGGTGGCGGCGTGCGGCATCAGATACGGTTCGGACATCCGTCCGGAAGCCTGCTCGTGGGGGCGGAAAGCGAACACATAGCGGGCGAATGGACCGTGAAAAAAGTCAGTGTCAGCCGTAGCGCGCGGGTGTTGATGGAAGGCTATGTACGCGTGCCGCTGGCCTAGCCGCGTGACGCCGCGGCGTGCGGCGACCTCTTCAGCCGTCGCCGTCCCGGCTGGCGGGCAGGCAGACAAATCACAGCAGACCGCTGAAGCCGTCTGTCCTGGCCTGCTGTCCAATCAAATAATTCGTTACTTCGGCATTGGTCAGGAAGCTGGCCGAGGAGGTGGCCGTGAGTATGTCGTCGGCGTCTTGAGGTTTTGCAATCACGAATCCCTGGACATAGTCGACGCCCATTTCCTGCAAGGCACGCAGCGTCTCGAAATCCTCGACCCATTCGGCGATGCTGCGCATGCCCAGGTTTCGCGCCAGTGCGATGATCGCTTCGACGATGGCGACGTCGGCCGGATGGTTGCACATGGTCCGCACGAACTCGCCGTCGATTTTCAGCGCATCGGCGGATAGCATTTTAAGATATCGCAGCGAGGTCTGGCCGGCCCCGAAATCGTCGATGGCGATCTTCGCGCCCATATCGTGTACGCGCGAAATAAACCGCTCGGTATGCTCCAGATCGTGCAGTGCCACGCTTTCCGTGATTTCGAGGCAAAGGAAATGAATGATCTCTTCGTGGCGAGACAGGAGGGCGAACAACTCGTCGAGGAATTCTTCGTCATTGAGCGAGCCCGCACTGAGATTGACGCAGACAAAGTTCGTATTGACGAGAACGTGGCGATTCGCGCTCAACCAGTCTAGCGTCGTGGTTAGCACCCAGCGGTCGATGGCGATGATATTGCCGGAGTCCTCGGCGGCGGCGATCAACTTGGCGGCGGTGGTGACCGAGCCATCCGGGGCGCGTAGGCGCAGCAGGACCTCGAAGTCGAGCGTCTGCGTGGGCGCCAGCATCGACATGATCGGTTGCATGACAAGGAAGAGACCCTCGGGCAAGCGACTGTTGCCGAGTTGCTCGATCAACGCGATTTCGGCCGCCCGTTCCTCGAAAGCCGGCGCGCCCTTACGCAGAACCACAAGGCGGGCATTGCCGCCGCGTTTAGCGGAGCGGCAGGCACGATCGGCATAGGCCAGTGCATCCGGCACCCGATCGCCGTGCGAACACTCGACCACGCCGATGGATCCCCTGACCTGGAACGCGCGACGATCGACGCTGAACGGCGCCGAGTTCAATGCCATGACGACTTCGCGACACCGCTCGGTGGCGGCATCGACGGACATATCGGCAAGCACGCAGACGAATTCGTCCCCGCCTATCCGGCCGATCGGCACGTCGACGCCCAGGTGCTTCACCAAGTGTGCGGCGACGTGGCGCAGTATCTGATCGCCGGTGCCATGGCCGAACAGATCGTTGAATATTTTAAAGCGATCCAGATCGAGATAGGCGAGCGCCCAGGTGCCGGGCAGCGCGGCCTGCGCTTCGATGGCGCGCTCGATGCCGGGGCGATTCAATAGCCCTGTGAGCGAGTCGTGCTCCGCGAGAAAGTGCAGCCGCGTGACCGCCTTCGACCGCTCGGTGACATCTTCGAGCGAGCCTTCGATAAAGCCGTTCGCGCGGATCGCGCGTAAGGAATAGCGTCGTGCGCCAGTCTCGGTGCCGGCGATACCGTCGATTTCGATCGACGACGCGTCGTTACGTTCGAGCAGCCCGGCGAGCGTTGCCGCGGCATTGCCGGCGAAGTAGGCGGCCCAGCGATGCGCTTCGAACTGTTGCAACGGCAGACCAAGCATGCTGTGCGCGGCCGGATTCGCGCGAACAAAACAGCCGTCCTGGTCCAGCGTAAACAGCCCGATGGGCGTCACGTCATAGGTATTGCGCAAAGCGACCTGCATCTGCCGACGGCGCTCGCGATCTTCGCGCATGCGCTCGGCGATGGCAAAGGCGCATAGCATGCTCGACGACAGCGCCGTCACGACGGGGCTGTGGGCCCCGGCGAGCGATTTCAGGCCGAAGGCCGCGGCAAAGACCTCGGACAGCGTGCCGATCAATACGACCGCCATCGATGCGACATACCAGAGCACCGTGCGCGATCGTACCTTCACGACCAGTTGCACGAGGAAGTAGGTCAGGACGATGATGCAGAAACTCGCACAGACCCATAACACAGGGACGAAATGCGCGTAGTCGAGCAGGAAGGCGGCGAGCATCAACGCGCAGCCGCCATAACGGACAATGTTCAGAATCCAGCGCGGACCGATGGTCTTCAGTTCGAGCCGGAATAGCGCGATAAACAGCGTGGTGGTGAGGACGTAATAGGCCGCGAAAGAGAATTCGCGGATGAAGGCCATATGCTCGGGCGGGAGGGCGCGGCCCATCCACTCGGTATCGAAGCCGATGGCATTGGCGCTCAATCGCAGGTTGCCGATCAACCAGGCGGCAAAGATGACATAGGTCCATTCGCGATTGATGATCGCGGTGACGAACACGAATATCGCCAGGGTCAGCAGGCCGCCGGTAATCAGCGAGGCACTTTCCTGGAAGTCGAGCGTCGTTTCGCTTAGCTGTGTTGCGGTGAGTGCGATGGCGCTGATGTAGGCCGGGCCGGAAAAGGTCCCGCGGCATAGCACGCGATCGACCTGCGTCTGTTCGCCAAGTTGAACGACGAAACCGGCTTTGTTCGGCCGTATCACGCCACTGGTGCCGTAGCGGTCGCCCTTGCCGAGCAGATGAAAATCGGCGTCGGTCTGCCAGCACGTGATGGTCTGGGCGTGACGCGACGGTAATTCGAGAAACGGCACCTTGTCGGCGACCACTGGCACCGAAAGCAGGAACCAAAACGGTGTTTCGGCGAGATGGGTGCTGAATCGGGTGGTGGCAGCCGTGTTCTGGAGGCGTGCGAAGGCGTCCGCTGCCGTCAGGCTCGCAGACGGATCCGCGAGCACGGGAAAGCTGAGCGTCACCGTCCCCTTGGTATCGAACTGACGCGGCAGGCAGAGCATGACCACCACGCTACCCAGCACAATCACAAACGGCGCAACGAAAACAGAGAACCGGTGAAATGCCCAACCGGTCAGCCTGTCCCGGAATGCCCACTTAACGCTCGTCATTTGCTGCGCTTCCCAATGGCTTCATTCTCAAATGCATAACGATGCTCTACGCGCCGGCGATCGATGGGCGCGAACCCAATCGACCGCCGGTGTATTGTCCGCTCGAAATGCAGCGAGCGGACAGGTGTTTTACGCCGCGCTCAACGAAATCGCTTCGCTGGACGGGCTAGGCAACAGTGTAGTGCCGTCCGTCGCCATTAATCTCGTTGCCGCGGGTGTTGCGGCAACGGTGACATCGATGTCCTGATGATCTGTCTCGAAAAAGAAACCGAAGAAGGGATGGTTGACTTGTGCCCAACGCTGCCGGACCGTTGCCACCGGCTTTGCCATCACGCGGTGCGGCATGCCACCCACGTGCGTCATCGGGATGAAGGCATTTTGTTCATAGACGTCGTTGAACAGCATGGCTTCATATTCCCGATCGAGCGGCGAACGCGCCGTGATCAGCATCCAGTCGATGTCGTTCTGCGCGCAGTACGTGTAATACGCTTTGCAAAGTGCGACTTTCACCAGTCTACCGATCGTGCCGCGGGCCACGCCGAGCCGTGTCGCCTCGGCCATCCGCGTGCCAGTGAGCCAGTCTGGCAACTGCACTGACTGTTCCATCGCCAGGGGTCCGAACGTATTTGTTTGAACCCGCATGGTGCCGAGCGGCCCGCCATCAAGACGGGACTGCGCAAGCAACACGACGGTGCCCGGGGCGCTATCCAACGCTTCCACCCCCATGGATTCGGCAAACTCCGGCAAATGCCGTCCATATGCAGCGCGACGCATGTGCACGGCCTTTTCCAATTCGGCGTCGGAACTCACTACTTTCACGGTAAACGGCAATCGTTCGGATAGCTTTACCCTCCGTTGGTCGACAAGGGCATCCAACGGTGTAAAACCGGTGTTTTGATTCAAGACAACTGCTTCGATGCGGTCCATACAAACCTCGTGAGTAATTAACAGACAAAGCGTCGCCTCTCGATACAGTCGATCGATAGAAAGACGACAAAACAAGGTTCGCATGAACGCAAAGGCGTTGATAGCGCTGGCGGGCAGTATTTAAAGCATGGGATGTAAGCGGCTTTCGGTCAGCAAAATCACGCTGGAAGCACGATGAGGGAAAGGGGAAGGGCGGTGCGAGCGGGGGCCGCCGACACCCTCTCGCGGAGGGCGGGAAGCCCGCAAGGGGATGTCTGGAAATGGATCGCGCGGTGATGCCGGCCCGATGGCCCATCCGCGCTATCGATCTCGCCTGCAGTAGAAAGCAATATGAAAGAAAATGCCGCTTTGCGCTTAGCGTGGCGACATCAGCGCGGCACGTGGTGTCGCGTAAAACGTCCCGGCTGGGAAAATCGCGGGAACAGCGATGACATCCCGCTAGCGAGCGGCCATTGCCCCTAGCACCTCGGCAAACCGATCCGGATCTTCGGCGCAGGAAGTATGGCCGGTGTCGAAGACGTGCAGCGTGGCGCCGGGAATGCCTTCGGCTAATTCACGCGCATGATCGATCGTACGCGCCTGGTCGTGCTTGCCGTGGACCACGGCGATGCGTTTGTCCGCCAATTGGGGTAGCAAGGGCACGAAGTCGATTTGCCGCTGACTTTGCAGGACATCGATAACGGCCTGTTGGCGAAGTCGGCTTGGATAGTGTCTGACCGCTTCCAGCAAGGGCGATGACGGCAGCGTATGAAAACAGCGCGCCATGAAAGCATCCCAAAAAGGCTGGTCCCAGTCGTCACGGATGCGATCGAGCAACGCCGTGATATCGCCATGCCCGCGCGTATTGGCGCCACTGTTCGATAAGACCAGGCCCTTGATCTTCGATGGATGCCGCTCGGCGCCTTGCTCGGATTGCAGCGCCGTCAGCATCGCGATGGGCGTGCCCATCGAATGGCCCACGAGGATCACCGACGACAGATCGCGTATCGCGTCGGTGACGCGGCTGGCGATGGCCTCGAGATCATGCGGCCCGTCGTCTTCGAGCCAGGCAAGGGCGATCGCCGACAGACCGGAGCGTTGCGCGGTCATGGCGAATACCTCGGGCGAACACATGGCACCTGGCAGACACACCAGCGTGGGTGCATCCGGGTCGCCCTCCGCCAGTCGAATCCTGGGCATTTTATTCACTGCGTCACCACGTCTCCGAAGGGAAGGGGGCACGATAGCAAAAGCGGCTCGGATCGGAAAGGGGTAGCGACGTTGGGCAGCGTCAATGCACGCCCGTCGCGAACGCGCTAGCGCGTCGTCTGCAGTCGCCACCGCGCGGTGCTGAACACGGCGCCGCTTACGGAGAAAACCGCGCCGGTAATCAAGCAGGCAATCGTCGGGCTCGAACCGCCAAACGAGAAAATCAGCGCGACTACGGCAGACCCGAAGGACCAGCCGACGTAACGGGCAACGGCAGCCATGCCACTGGCCGCGCCGCTGCGCGTTGGTGGCCCTGCCGTCATCAGGGTCGTGTTGTTGGGCGTCTGGAACAGACCGAAGCCGATGCCGCAGAGTGCCATGCGCCAGACGATATCGAGATGCGAGGGATCGGTCGGCAAGCATCCTAATAAGAAAAGGCCGGCGGCCATCACCGCCAGTCCGATGCTGCTCAGCTTGGCAGCCGCATAGCGCACCATCAGGCGGCCGCCGATAGGGGCCGTCACGGCGACAAGAATCGGCCAAGGCGTCAGTAGTAATCCGGTCTGTACCGCGCTCAGGTGCAGCGTGCGTTCGAAATAAAACGGCAGACTGGCATAGGCGAGCACTTGCGCGGCGTACGAGCAGATCGACGTGCCCATCGACAGGGCGAAGACCGGGATGCGGACTAAATCCAATGGCAACAGCGGCGCCGTCCGATGCATCTGCTGCCGCACCAGGAGTCCGAGGCAGGCCAGGCCCGCGATCATTTCGCCGATCGCCAAGGGCGTGTGGCCATTACCGAGCGTGTCGACGCCGACGATGATCAAGCCAAAAGCGAAGGCATTGAGAAGGGTCCCGATAAAGTCGAAGGCCCGCTTCTGGCGGACACCGGCCGGCGCGAGCGCCAGAAAGACCGGTGCGGCGATGGCACCCAGCGGCACGTTGATCAAAAACAGCCAATGCCAACTGGCAATCGACAGGATCGCCGCCGCGACCGTCGGTCCGATCGCACCGGAAACGGCAATCGCGAGCGCCATTAACGCAAAGCCGCGGCCTAACAGCTGAGGCGGATAGATCGAACGGATCATCGCCATGCTGGTGACGGCCATGCAAGCGCCGCCTACGCCTTGCATCGCGCGGGCACTGACCAATATCGCGAGGGTGGGTGACAACGCACATGCCAACGACGCTAAGGTGAAAATCACCAGCCCGCTAGCGTAAAGGCGTTTCAAGCCGAAGGATTCCGCCAAGGCGGCAACGGGCAGCAGACAGACCGTCACGGCGACCTGGTAGGCGTTCACCACCAGCACCACGGCGGAATCGCTGGTCTGCAACGATCGGGAAATAATGGGCAGCGCAATATTCGCAATAGCGCTGTCCAGCGAACTGAGGATGGTGCCCAACAAAAGGCAGGACATCACCCAATTGCGCTGCGATGAAGACAAACTGTCCACGCGACTCCGAATGTGCAAAGAATCAGATTTCGAGAATTTGCCGGGAGTGTATCGGAAGCCACGAAGTTATGCCGAGCGCTGTCTTAAAATAGAACAGATCCTTGTAAAATCAATGGCATGAAGACGGCGTGCTCCGGTATACTTGCGGGTTCCACATCGCCAACAGAGAGTTTTCGGTATGAGTCGGCTGCTTCTTGCCCCAATGGAAGGACTGGCGGACAGTGTGTTGCGCGATGTGTTGACGCGTGCGGGCGGATTCGACGGTTGCGTGTCGGAGTTTATCCGGGTGACCGCATCGGTGCTGCCCAGACGCGTCTATGAGCGTGAGGCGCCCGAGATTCTGAATGGCGCGCGCACGCCGGGCGGCACGCCCATGGTCATCCAATTGCTTGGTAGTGACGCTGAATGGATGGCGCGTAATGCAGTGCAAGCGGCCAAGGTCTCTCCGTGGGGTATCGATCTCAATTTCGGGTGCCCGGCCAAGGTCGTCAATCAACACGGCGGCGGCGCCATGCTGCTGGCCGATCCTGAAAAACTGCATGCCATCGTGTCCGCGGTGCGCGCTGCGGTCCCATCCTCTATCGCGGTGACGGCCAAAATGCGTCTGGGCGTCTCGGATACATCGCAGGCGGTCGAATGCGCGCAGGCCCTGGCCGACGGCGGCGCGGCATCGCTGGTCGTCCACGCGCGCACCCGCGACGATGGGTATAAGCCGCCAGCGCATTGGGAGTGGATCGCCCGGATTGCTGCGGCCGTGTCCGTGCCGGTCGTGGCCAATGGCGAGGTCTGGACCGTCGCGGATTGGGAGCGCTGCCGCGAGGTGAGCGGTTGCGCGGACGTGATGATCGGGCGCGGCGCGGTATCGGATCCCTTCCTGGCGCAACGTATTCGTGGCGATATGGCCCGCTGTGCCAGTGATGCGGAGTGGCCGCTCGTATTGAGCGCGATCATCGGTTATCTGCATTCGCTGCAGGCGCCGGGCCAGCCGGATCACGGGCATGGGCGCCTGAAGAAATGGCTAAGCTATCTGCAACGGACCTGGCCGCAAGCCACGCTGCTGCATACCGCCGTGCGGCGCTTGCAGGACGTTCCAGAGATCCTGGCGGTGGTCGAGACGATGCGCGATGCCCCGGCGTACGGTATGGCGACTGCCTGAGGCAATCGGGTAAGTTGCAGGCGCGTGTTACTGCAGCGGTCTCCAGCGTTCAGGCGGTCTGCTCGAGGCCGGTGCGTCATGCGGGTGATCGGGGCGAGCGAGAGGGCCCTGGCCGGCAACGGTTGCCGGCGGGGTTTCAGGATCGCACGTCTTGGCAGCGTCCATGCCGACCGGTAAGTGCGATTCTTTGTGAAACAGGAATGAACGGAGGGACCACATGGCGATGAGCAACCGGGGTTGGGGCCCGTATCGGAAGCAACGTGCGGTCCTTCGCGCATAGGGAAATTCCCTCATTGGTGGAAGGGTCCGGTCTTCTTCTCTCCCTCAAGCGCAGATGACGAAGATTTTGCGCACCGTTTCGATCGTCCGCCAGATGCCGACAAAGCCCGGTTTGATGACAAAGCTATCGCCCGCGCCGTAGCGTACGGTGGCGCCGTTTTCTTCGACGACTTCGACGATCCCGGAAAGAATATGGCAGAACTCGTACATCTCGCCGCGGATGGCGCGGGTCTCGCCGGGCGTCGCCTCCCAAATGCCGGTTTCAATGGCGCCGTTCCGTGAGCTGTCGAGAAGCCATGTCTTGAAAAGCGGGTTGCCGGACACGAGCCGATCGGGACGCGGCGTTCCCTGCTCGGGTTCGAAATCGGGATTCGCATCTAGGCTGACGAGAAGAGACACAGGATTCCTTGCATGTGACATGGACGGGACCGGGCTGCCCGTCGGCTTCGCCCGGATTTTACCCGCTGTCAATAAAAAAACCGAATGCGTGCCGGTGCGGTTCGGGCACGCATGCGATACGTCTGCCGTGCGTGGGCCGTGACGTTGTTCATCGCCTCGGCGGCGCTTAATGAGACGACACGAAGCGCGAATCTGGAAAGGCGGGCGGTAGGGAAAAGCTCGCCTTCAGGCGTTTCGTCTCTTCCGCGGGCGTCAGCCCGAAGAGTCGTTTGAACTCGCGGCTAAATTGAGAGGGGCTTGTATAGCCCACCGCATGGCTCGCCGCCTCCGCCGTCATCTCCTGCCTTACCATCAGCAAGCGTGCTTGGTGCAAGCGGGTCGACTTGACGTATTGCATCGGCGACGTGTTGGTGATGATCTTGAAATGGCTGTGAAACGTCGGTACGCTCATCCCGGCTTGATTTGCCAGCAATGGCAGATTCAGAGGTTCGGCGTAGGTTGCATGAATGCGCTCCAATGCTTTTCCCACCTTGCCGAATTGCCCTTGCATCGCCAACGCGGCGCGCATCGCATTGCCTTGCGTGCCGGTCAGCACCCTGAAATACAGCTCGCGCAGCAGCGCCGGACCGAGAATGGCGGCTTCGGTCGGCTTACCCATCGCTTCAAGGAAACGGAGCACCGACGATCGTATGTCGCTGTCCATCGGGCTGGACATCATCGTTTGGGGTGGGGCGTCGGCGAGGGGGGCCTCGTGGCGATCCAATTGGATCAACAGTTCTGCCGCCAATTGAAAATCCAGATGGAGATAAATCGCCAATAGAGGACAGGCCGGCGTCGCGTCCGTTTCCATCGTGAATGGAACCGGCACCGAGACCGCCAGATAATGCTGCTCGTCGTATAAATAAACCCGGTCTCCGAAGAATCCGCGCTTTCGCCCCTGACAAATGATCACGATGCCCGGGTCATACAACACCGGCGTGCGGCTGAGATTGCGGTCGCACCGGAGAAAGCGCACGCCGGGCAGTGGCGTGAGGTTATAGCCTTCTCTCGGCGCCATCGTACGGAGCAAGTCGACCATGCGTTGCTGATCGACCCGCGCGTCGTATTCGCGCGAGGTGTCGGGGGTCGCGCCGCTTAGGATGGCGTTCATAGAAATAGGCAAGAAGGCGAGAGAAAGCTGCCTTAAAAAGGCTGAGATGAAAGACTAACATGCAATTCTTCCCGCGAATAAAGGAGCAGCGACATGTCTTCCAGCAAAATCATGCTTATCACCGGCGTCAGTAGCGGCTTCGGACGCGCCTTGGCGGAGGCGGCGCTGGCCGCCGACTATGCGGTAGTCGGCACGGTGCGAAACGCCGCGGCGCAACGGGACTTCGAGGCGCTCCACCCGACGCGGGCGTTCGCTCGGATGCTCGATGTGACCCATTTCGACGATATCGAGGGTGTCATCGCCGACATCGAATCAGCAGTCGGCGAGATCGACGTGCTGGTGAACAATGCCGGATACGGCCATGAAGGCATCATGGAAGAGTCATCGATCGCCGAGATGCGCCAGCAATTCGATGTCAATGTGTTCGGCGCGGTGGCCATGATGAAAGGGGTGCTGCCTTATATGCGGGGTCGGCGCCGTGGCCGTATCCTGAATATCACGTCGATGGGCGGCTTTATCACGATGCCCGGCATCGCCTACTACTGCGGCAGCAAATTTGCCTTGGAGGGCATTTCCGAGGTGGTCGGTAAGGAAGTGCAGCCTTTCGGCATTCATGTGACGGCAATCGAGCCGGGTTCGTTCCGCACGGATTGGGCCGGCCGGTCGATGGTCAGGACGCCGCGCACGATCGCGGACTACGATGCGCAATTCGACCCGATCCGGGAGGCGCGTGAAGCAAAAAGCGGCAAGCAACTCGGCGATCCGGCAAAGGCCGCACTGGCCATGCTGACGATTCTTGCGAGCGAGAATCCGCCCGCGCGCATCCTGCTCGGCACCGACGCGCTGGGCCTGGTCCGGAGAAAGTTGCAAGCGATGGAAAAGGAGATCGATGCGTGGGAATCGCTGACACGCTCGACGGACGGCTGAGCACCGGCCGGAACGCAAAAACGACAAACAGCGACCGTCGGTCGCTGTTTGTCTGGATCGTACTGCTGCGGTGTTGGCCCTAAAGCGCCGACACCGCGTTCGATCAGAGAAGCTTGCCCAGAACGAAGCCGAACGCCGCGGCGACCAGAAGCGAGCCGAGCGGGTTGATGCGCGTCGTCTCGCTCACCTTGTCGATCGCCTGTCCATACGACTGTTGCAGCGCGCCACCGGCTTGACGCAGCGTGCCTTCGAATTCCGTGGCCGGATCGCCAATCAGCTTGCCGATGCCTTCTTGTGCCTTGCCTGCCAGGTTCTTCGCCGTGCCGATTGCTTGATCTTCGTACATGTGCAACTCCTGTTGTCTTGATGTCGTTGTTAACGTCGTTTGAACACACCAAGCAAGCACGATCCGTTCCCGGTCCGCGTGATGGTACCTTGCGCATCGCCGCGTGCGGGCACGGCATGTCTTCCTAGCGCGGTTTGTCCAGCCAACGCCACCCGGCAAAACAGGCGGATACGACCAGCAGCGTCACGCCTTCCCAGAGATTGATCCGTACGCCGTCTGCCTTGGACAGCGTGGACGCAGTATCGACAAGGCCCGCGCCGAGCAGCAACAGTCCATATACGAACAAGAGTCCTGCCACGAGGACGCGCAAATCGAATAGACCGCCCGATCCGCTGCGTCCTGTTTTATCGGCTTCTTTGTCCGCGACGTCTATTACCGGCTTGCTCATGATGTGGCTCTCCAATAGATCAGCAACAGGGACACGCCGACAGCCATCACCAACACGATGCTTCCCAGCACGGCGGGCGACCGGTACCAGACGCTTGCCTGCATGGCTTCTGCCGCGTCGGGGGAATCGGGATCGGGCAGGCCCCAAATTAACCCTTTCAACTCCGATATCGGCCGCGATGTCGTGAACAGACTGACGCCCACTGTCACGATTGCCGTGCAAACGAAGGCGGCAATGGCGCCATAAAAGTTGGCCATCTGTTCGCTGAAGTGATCGGTATCGAGGATGCCGTCACGATGAAAATACGCGACATGGGGCGCGGCCAGGTGCGCCAGCGCGGCCCCGACGGTGCCTGCGAGCATTCCCCAGAACGCACCCGCGCCTGACGTCTTGCGCCAGAACAAGCCGATGATGAACGCGGTAAACAGCGGTGTGTTGAAAAACGAGAACAACATCTGCATGTAATTCTGGATGTTGTTATAGCTCGCGGCGATAAACGCGGTGCCCATCGTGATGACGATGCCGGCAATGGTGGCCAGCCGCCCGACCTGTAGATAGTAGTGGTCGCTACGATCTTTGGCGACGTAAGGCTTCCACAAGTCGTAGGTAAACACCGTGTTGAAACCGCTGATGTTGGCTGCCATGCCGGCCATGAAGCCGGCAAGCAAGGCGGTGACCGCCAGGCCGAGCACGCCGTTGGGAAGCAGCCGTTGCATCAATTCCGGGATGGCCTGATTGAAGGACGGACCGTGGCTCGTGCCGAGTCCCGGGATCATCACCAATGCGATCATGCCAGGGACCACGGTGAACAGCGGCAGGATGATTTTGGGAAAAGCGCCGATGATCGGCGTCCGTCGCGCCGCGTTCAAACTGCTGGCGGACAAGGCTCGTTGAACTTCGGCGAAGTTCGTCGTCCAATAGCCGAAGGCGAGCAGAAAGCCTTCGCCCATGGCGAGGCCGATCCAATCGCCCATCGGGTTATGCCAATGTCCCACCTGCGTGCCTTCCCACGTCATCGTATGTTCGGGACTAGGCATGGCGGCCGCCAGGGCGTGCCAGCCGCCGACGTGGTGCAGACCGAGTGCCACGATAGGCGCGAGGCCCGCGAGAATCACGAAGAATTGCAGGACCTCGCCATACATCGCCGCTGACAAGCCGCCCAGCAAGATATAGAGCAGGACGAAGGCCGCGCCCAAGGCAACGGACACCATCAAGGGCCAGCCCAGAAGCCGCTCGATGATCAATGCAAGCGCATACAGATTGATGCCGGCAATCAGGATCTGACCGACGGCGAATATCAGTGCGTTCAGCAAATGGGTTGGCGCATTGAAGCGACGACGCAGATATTCCGGCACGCTATGCACGCGCGACGAATAATAGAAGGGCATCATCACGACACCGAGGAACACCATCGCTGGAATGGCGCCGAGCCAGAAGAAGTGCACGGCGGCGGCACCGTACTGCGCGCCGTTCGCGGCGTTGCCGAGAATCTCCAGCGCACCCATATTCGCCGAGATGAAGGCAATGCCGGTAATCCAGGCGGGCATCGATCTGGCGGAAAGAAAGAAGTCGCTCGATGTCTTGGTCGCGCGATTCGCTAGCAGCCCGATGATGACGATCATCGCGAAATAGATCGCCAGGATCGTATAGTCGAGAAAATTGAGATGCAGAATGCCGGTATGGCTTGAGGACATCGTTGCCCCTCCTGTTATATGTCGTCACGGCGCCCGCTTGGCCGGTGAACCTGCCGTCGAAGCTGCCGGTGATCCGTCCACCGACAGGCTTTTCCGTCGCTCAGCGAGCCGTTGCCTTGCCCAGGCCTGCCGCACTCGCGTGCAGGGCCATGAAATCGCGCGCATGACGTGCGAGCGTGGCACTGTCGTCCCATAAATTGCGCCAGATGGCGAGGTCGACCGACAGTCCTTTCGATACGACGGCGGACGAAAAACTCTCGAAGGTGAGGGGGCCGCGATACCCGATGGTGGCGAGGGCGTGGAAGAAGCTGGCGAAATCGAGATGGCCGGAGCCTAGAAATCCGCGATGATTCTCGCCGATATGCACATAGCCGAGCTTGTCGCCGCAGGCGATCACCGGCGAGAAGAAGTCCGCTTCCTCGATGTTCATATGATAGATATCGAGATGCACTTTCAGGTTATCGGCACCTACTTGTTCGATCACCTCGAGCGCCTGTTCCGTCGTGTTGACGACATTGCTCTCGTACCGGTTCACGACTTCGAGGCCAAGGGTGATGCCAAGTCCCGCGGCCTTGTCGGCGACGCGTTTCAACGAGGTGACGACATTGCGTCGTCCTTGCGCACTTACGGGTCGCGTGTATTTGCCGAAAGCGCTGTAAAGGCCGCCACAGAAGTACTTCGACCCAAGTCCGTGGGCGACGTCGAGGCTGCTTTCGAGCAGGGCGACCCCGCGCGCAACGATCTCGGGGTCATCGCTCGATACGTCCGCGTCGAAGGCGAGGCCGCGGGAACACGCGACCTCGATCCCTTCGCGTTCCATCAACGCACGGGTGGCGGCGACATCGAGCACCGATGTATCGTGCAGCGAGAATTCCACTAGCCCGTATCCAGCGGCTTTGCTGCCCTTGACGATCGTCTCGACCGACGCGGCGGTGAGATCGCCTGCCCATACCAATGCATGTACGCCGAGGGTGTTCATTGCGTCAATCTCCTATGCTTCGTGTCGTGGATCGCGTTGCCGCGCGCGGCTGGCCCAGCGTTGCAGCACGAGAGCATGCGGCAGAGCGCATGTCCTTTTGCTGCTTTTGGACCTACTTTTGATTTATTATTACGCAAAAGTGTGGGGCGCGTAGGAGGGGGCAATGGCGGAATGGGAGAGCGAGGCGGCATCGACGGACGGCCCTGGGGCAATTCTTGCCTTGGTGCGGACGGGGCGGGCGGTCACGCGGCAGTCTTTGATCGCCGTGACGGGACTGTCGCGATCGACGATTGCCCAGCGCCTCGACCTCTTGCACAAGGCGGGCTATCTGGCCGCGGCCGCGCCGGCGGAGTCCAGTGGGGGCCGACCGGCCGGCGCGTTTCGCGTGAATCCGGCATTCGGCGTGCTATTGATCGCCGCTACAGGCGCGCATGGCATGCATGTGGGATTGGCGGACGCGGCGGGTACGCTGCGCTTCAGTCGCTATGAAGCGATCGACATCGGCGAGGGGCCCGAGGCGGTACTGGCGCGCGTGGTCGTCGCGTTCGACGCCTTGCTGAAACAGTTCGGACATAGTCGCGAGGAAGTGCGGGGCATCGGTATCGGTGTGCCCGGGCCGGTGGCTTTTCGGGAGGGCCGTGTGGTACGGCCGCCGATCATGAAAGGGTGGGACGACTACCGGATCCCGGACTATTTCGCATCGCGTTTCGATGCGGTGGTGATGGTCGATAACGATGCCAATCTGATGGCGTTGGGGGAACATCGCCTGCATTTTCACGATACCGATAATCTCGTTTATCTCACCGTGGGGGAAGGGATCGGCGCCGGCTTGATTATGTCGGGAAGGCTGCAGCGCGGCGCGTCGGGCGCAGCGGGGGATCTCGGGCATTGGTTCATGCCGCCTCCCGGCACGCGTGCGCCGCTGCGGTGTCGGTGCGGGAATCTGGGTTGCCTGGAAGCCTATGCGTCCGGCTGGGCGCTGCTGCGTGATCTGCGCGATTCGTCCCCGCCTTCGAAGCGAGGGCGTCTTCCAAAGACGGCTCCCTGCACGTTGAGCGACGTAATGGCGCTGGCTGAAGCCGGGGATCCGACGGTGTTGCAGATGTTGGCCCAAGCGGGGGAGAGGATCGGCGACGCCCTGACCTTGGCGGTCAGTTTGCTAAATCCCGAAATCATCATCGTCGGCGGTGCGATGGTTCAGGATCACTTCCTGGCCGCGTTGCGTCAAGCCGTCTACCGGCGCGCATCGCCTTTGGCGACGCGTGAGCTGCACATCGTCGCAAGCCCGCTGGGCTATACGGCGGCGTTGCATGGCGTCGCACAGATGATGGTCGACACCTTGTTCGCGCCTCCGGCGGTAGACCGTCGTATTACAGAGATGCTGTCCTAGCGGGTCGCATTCCCGATGCGGCGTGGTTCACGCCGACGATTCGAGGTGGAGGGACGTTAGCGCTTTTATCACGGCGAGATGGGTCAAGCCTTGCGGCATATTTCCGAGATAGTCGCCGGTGTCGGGTGCCGCCATTTCGGGATAAATCCCGACGCCGCGGTAGAGTGCGGCGACCACCTGATCGAGCGTCGCTGTCGTCGCGGCCGTGTCTCTGGCCTCGGATCAGCCTTCGGTGCGGATCCATTCGGGGATACGATCCCTTTCGCGTTCCCATCGATCGCGACTCCCTCGCTGACCGTGAAGCGGGCGGCGAGTCGCGCATCGTCCTTCTGATGAACGCTCACGCCATCGCTGTGTAAAAACAGTCCCAACACCCGGCCGGCATGAAAGACGTCGTGACCGCCGATCACGGAGCCGTACGAGTTGATCTTGCCCCCGCGCCGGCTACACCGTATTTGGACGTCGAATCGAACCGTCCCTCCAAGCCTTCCACACGTCGTGCCAATTCGGCCCAGGGAAGGCGGCCCGGCGCCACCGATCGGCCGTCGCCGATGAGACCCCATAGGCGGCCAATGGGAGAGTGCCATGCGCATCGCGGACCGTATTGTCGGTATCGTTTCTCAATTCTGCGGAACCTTGTCGACGCCGGCAGCCGGATTGTCGGCGTTCACGAGCGCCGCCGACTTCACCGCGCGCAGCGTCTGCAACTGCGCCTTCGTATCGATGCGTCGCGTTCGGGTGAAAGGTGCCAGCGGCACCGCGGCCTTGGTTTCCAATGCCTGGACGATGCCCTCGATAACGCGGACATCGGCATAACCTTCCTCGACATCCGGTTCTGGCTGCCGGTTCTCGATAATGCATTCGGAGAAGTATTTCAGCTCGCCACCGAAGTGATCGGTGTTCTTGAACGACTGGGTACTTTCGTCTTGACCGATCGTGACCACCTGTTCGAGTGGCTTGCCGTACGTATAGCACGGCTGCATCGCGATACTGCCATTGGTTCCGACCGCGAAAAACGACTCCAGTGCATTGGCGGCGTATGACACGACGAATTGCGCGAGACGGTCACCCGGGAAGCGCAGCGTCACGGCGACCGTATCGTCGAAGTCGCCGAAACCGGTACCCGGTCGACGCGTGCCGACGGCCGACACCACTTCAGTCGGCTCCGCGCCGAAGACATAACGTGCCGCATTGATCGTGTACGGGGCCATATCGAACAGCGGGCCCGCCACCACGCCACTATGGGCACGGTGATTTTTGGGATCGACCTTTTGCACGAACGTCGACGTGAAGAGCATGACGTCACCCAATTCGCCGGCGCGTATCCGCTCGATCGTCGATAACGTGCCCGGCTCGAAGTGCAGGCGATACGCCACCATCAACTTGGCAGAGGCCGTTTTGGCGACGTCGGCGATAGCGCGGCATTGCGCCGTCGATATTTCGAGCGGCTTCTCCGCGAGGACGTGGATACCGGCCTTCAATGCCGGGATGATGAATTCGGCATGCCGCCAGTTGGGCGTTGCCAGATAGATTGCATCGACCTTGCCGGACGTCAGTAGCTGCTCGAAGCCATCGTAGGTAAAGATGTTCTCCCGCGGCACGTCGTAGGTCTCGCCGAGCTGGCGTGCCTTCTCGATATCGCTCGTGACGAAGGCCGTGATCACCGAATTACCGGTGTGATCCACGCCGGGCATCATTGCTTCTTGCGAGATGTCGCCAAGTCCGACGATGGCATAGCGAATTTTCTTGTAGTTGGAAAGTCCGATCTTGGAAAGAATACTCATTTTGAAATCAACCTTTCTTTAAATGGATTAGCAATCGGTCCCGTCCACGCGGGCCGATCTACCGACACGTGTGCGTCGTTTGCGAGCAACATTCAGCAACTACCGTTCCTGACGCGGGGTTTCGCCGTCGCTGAGCGAGCGGCGAAGGAGCGCCGGCCGGGCCGCGGCATCGGCACATCGATGGCCCGTCGCGACCAAACGATAAAGGGAAAGGTATGCTCTGTATCTTTTGGCTTGATTAATGGAAATCCCCGACAAATACAGTGCATTAATTAAAACGAATGTTTTGTGTGAGTGCTCTGTATTTATCGCTAAAGTCAGGTGCGTATCATGTCGTTAGAGCGAGAGATGTCACGGCAACCTATGCCCTGGCCACTTTGCTGACTGTCGTCTTACACGAGCGCTGAGATGAAAATCGCCTACAAATTTGCCCTTGGATTTGGACTCGTTCTGGTACTCCTTACCGGGATTGCCGTGACAAGTTTTTCCGGCATCCAATTGTTGCAACAGAAAGTCCTGGAAATTACGCAGATCAATAACAAGGAGAAGCAAGCGGCATTGGATTTGCGCAGCGCGGTACTGGACGTGACGATCGCGCTGCGGAATGTTGTCCTGTTCGATGCAGCCGACGATAAGCGTGTCGAAATCGAGCGGATGCACACGCAATTGGAAAAGTACCGGCAGATCTACGACAATTTGAACCAGCTCTTCCAACGCTACGGCGCAACGCCGGACGAAAGACAGGCCTTCAACGTGCTGCGCCGCAACGAGACCGAGGCATTGCCGCTGCTTCAAATCGCCAGCAAATTGGGCGAGCGCGGTGATACCCGTGGTGCCGTTTCTTTATTGAGCGGTGAGCTGCGCGACAAGCAACGTGCATGGACAGCGAACCTGGCGGCGCTCGCCGATATCGAGTCGAAGCAGAATGCGGCCGTGTCCGATGAGGCGAATCGATCAGCGGCAATGCTAAAAGACGTGATTGTGATTGTCGGCGGCATTGCGGTCTTGCTCGGTATCTCGGCCTCGGTAATCACGTCGCGCAGCCTAATTCGTCAACTGGGCGGCGAGCCTGCAGCGGCCGTGGATCTCGCGCGTGCCATCGCCGCCGGCGATTTATCGCAAAGAATCGCCCTCGACGGGAAGGACGACGGCAGCTTGATGGCGTCGCTCGAACGGATGCGGAAACAGTTGAACGAGATCGTGCGTGACATCCAGCACTCAGGTGAAACGATCAATGCGGCTTCGAGCGAAATTGCGCAGGGCTCGACCGACCTCGCGCAGCGTACCGAAGAGCAGGCTGCCTCGCTTGAAGAGACGGCAGCTAGCATGAATCAAATCGCCATGACGGCACGACAGAACGCGGAGAACGCCGACCACGGTAATGCGGTTGCATCCGGCGTCTCAAAAACAGCCCGTGAAAATGGACAAATCGTGGCGCAGGTGGTCGATACGATGCAAGGCATCACCGCAAGCTCGGCAAAGATGGTTCAGATCATCGCCGTCATCGAGAGCATTGCCTTCCAAACCAATATTCTCGCGCTGAATGCGGCGGTCGAAGCGGCGCGAGCCGGCGAGCAAGGGCGAGGCTTTGCGGTGGTGGCGTCGGAAGTCAGGGCACTCGCGCAGCGAAGCGCGTCTGCCTCCAAGGAAATCAAGGGTTTGATCGACGAGTCGGCTCAGCGGGTATCGTCGGGCGCCGAGCTGGTCGCACGGGCCGGTGTGAGCATGGACTCGTTATTGACGTCGGTCGACAATCTTGTTGTCATCATGCGGGAGGTGACGACTGGCTCGATCGAGCAAAGCACAGGTGCGGAGCAGATCAATCTCGCTTTGTCACAGATGGACGCGGTCACGCAGCAGAATGCCGCGCTCGTCGAACAGACCTCGGCTGCGGCGCAAGCTTTGGCAGAAAGCAGTCACGCCATGCGCGAGGCGGTCTCTGTTTTCGTGTTGGATGCCAAACCGCAAGAACGTCGCGCTGTCGGGACGTCCTGGGCGACGGGTCATGGCGTACGTGCGGCACTCGCGTGATCGGTCGGAGCGATGCGCGCGCGTCTCAGGACCAAACGCGCGCCTTGCAAATGACGAACGTCCACATGCCAACTGTCGACGCGCTCCGGGTTGCCGCGGTTTTTGCGGTCGAGGCGGCGCGACTGGCCCGGGACAAGTTAATCGACGCGCGCAATTCCTTGGAGCGCGCGATCAGTTCTCGGGACGACGCGACAATTTCGTGCGAGCGTGCAATCTCATTTTCGATCGCACTATGAATGTGAGGGGGCTTCATTCGCAGCCATTGCGCATTTTGCCCGAGCGGACAGGGGACGCCCGTTGGAGTGACCGCGGCGCCGCTCAGTGTCGTGTTGGTCTCCGAGCTAATGCGCCGAAGCCGAGACACCGTTCCGGGATTTGGGTCGTTCCGCTGCAGGGCTGGCCAGTCTCGTATTCTTTCGTATCGATCGTCGTTCATCGCCTCTGCGGTCTCGCAATAAAGGCGATGGGACAATGCACTATCGGGCGTGATATTACATTCACCTTTCGATTTGTGTGCAATAAAACACGGCCTGCTTTCCGTCATGTCGGCTGCGTTCCAGAGATCTTCCATTCTCTGGCGGACCAATTGCCCCCCCACGCGAAGAAAAAATGCCAGTTCCGCTGAGCTGATATCGTTATAACGATGCGACAGATGCTCGGCAAACCGTATTGCAACGTGATCGACCGGCTCGCAGCTCGACAGTGAGTAGACAGAAAACAGCTTGAGAATAGCGTCGCTTCTCATCTCATCTTCTTCCCGCAGGTAGGTGCGTTCATGGGCATCCCACGACAATTACGGGGCGGCCGGTCTGGGTTCCGCGTTTGCGGTACGCGATTGTATAACGAGAAAAAGCGCACGGCCAAACATTGAACGTCGCTTAAGACATATTGTCTTTCGTTATTCGGTAGTGCCCGCCATTCTAACGAGAGATCTTCGCTGACGGCAAATGCCGTTTGCTACGAAAAGCGCGAAACCGCAGATGTCCCCTTTGGGAATACTGTTTCTTCTGCTTGTGTGGATTTCCGGTCCCGGACAGCAACGTGGTCGTCGTCGGAATAAGGCGACGAGGCCGATCGTGTCGACGCCATGACTACATGGCATGTATTTTGTAAACCCGTATATTATTTTCATCTTCAAATATGCCGGGGTTACGGGATTGGTGTGCATGGCGTAAAAAGCTTAGCCTAAAAACGAATAGGCCCGCAGCCAGAAGTTTGAATGGTTCGGAGTGCAGTGTAATTCACGTCTTTTCAGCCTGTGGAGGCATGGTTCCACGAGCCGATAGTGCTTGCCTTGGAGCGAAAGCATGGCGCTGCGCGACGCCCCGACACGCGCCATCGGAAAATGCGATGCACGTCATCTCGAAATAGTTTTTTTGCTTCTATCCCGCCGCGCGTACATTGCTCGACGAGGTGTGTCAGATCCGAGAGCATTTCCCGCAACGCCATTCAACCGCAGCCGATTTCAACCATGAACCAACCGACGCATACCCGTATCCGCATGTTCAACACCAAGGATACCTACCCCAATCAAACGCTCGACAACGACCTGTGCCAAGCGGTACGCGCCGGCAATACCGTCTATGTCCGAGGGCAGATTGGAACGGATTTCGAGGGTCGCCTGGTTGGCTTGGGCGATCCGCGCGCGCAGGCGGAGCAGGCAATGAAGAACGTCAAACAGCTCCTCGCCGAAGCAGGCAGCGACCTGAGTCATATCGTTAAAACGACAACCTACTTGACGGACGTGCGCTATCGCGAACCGGTGTATAGGGAGGTGGGCGCCTGGCTCAAGGGGGTGTACCCGATCTCGACGGGACTTGTGGTCGTAGCCTTAGGCCAGCCGGAGTGGTTGATGGAGATCGATGTCATCGCGGTGATTCCCGAGGGCTGGTCGGCCGCCGGGGCGGTGTGAGTCGTCGATGACGGGTGCGTGGCGATTGTTGCGGCGCATCAATCGGCGTAGGAAGGATCTTCTTTGTCCAAGATCCGTTTCATTTCGTCAAAATGGGCGATGGAGAAATCGCGAATACCTTCCCAGTCGCGCGCGGTCTTTTCGGCGACGTCATCGGCAAGCACCTTCAAGGGCTGGCCGGTCGCGTAGGCGATGCTGAGGATCTGGCAGGCACGTTCGAGCGTGTACATATCGTCGAACGCCTCGCCGATCGTCGCCGAGGTGATCATGACGCCATGATTGCCCATCATCAACCGGGAATGCGTGCCGAGTGCCGCGACCAGGCGCGCGCCTTCTTCAGCCGTATCCGCCATGCCGCCGAAAGCCTGATCGTAAGCCAGTCGCTTGAAATACCGCGCCGTGTTCTGCTCTATCGGCCTAATCTCCGGATCCGCGAGACAGGCGATTGCCGTGGCATAGACCGGATGCAGGTGGAACGCGACGCGGATATGCGGTGCGTGCCGATGAATCTGACCGTGTATGGCCCACGCCGTCGGGTCGACGTCCGTGCGTCCGGCTAGATCCTCACCGTCATCGGCGTCGAGCAGCAACAGGTCGCTGGCACGGATGCGGGAAAAGTGCATCCATTTGGGGTTCATCAGGAATCGCCGACCATCCGCCGATACGGCGACGCTGAAATGATTTGCAACGGCCTCGTGCATGCCGAGTTTCGCGAAGCAGCGGAAGGCGGCTGCGAGGTCTATGCGGAGTTGACGCTCATCCATGTTTCCAACCTTGGTGACGGGGGGCAGTGCACTCTAGCAAGCCAAATTAGATGACAAGATCGTGTTTTCCCACGCATCGAATAGGAATTTGCGATTTACACCGATAGGAGGAGCGTCGCGTGCGGTAACGCGTCATATGACAGCCCGAGATGGCGTATATCGCAGCACGCGATTCGGGCGGTTTCGACGGCACTGGGAAGGGCGCGTTGGTCCCTAGCCTAAGCAAATGCAAATCGAATCATTTAAACACTCTGCTTAAGTCAGATTTATCTATTGCGGATTTGCAACGTCGGTCCGCCTCAGTAGTAAAAAACCCCTTACGGCATTAGACAAATCTTTCGCTTGGTAGCAACATCCGCTAGGATTTTAGTGACAGCGGCGGTTGATGCTGTAGGCGATGTGGCGAGTCAGGTAGAGTTTGCAGGTTGAGCGATCATGCAGAGTGCAACAATCCTTGAGATGTTGAGATCGGAAGCCAGTGCGGGGCGTGCGCCCAGCGGCAGTGATGCGCTTGCGCATCTGGTGCATTGGCTCGCGGCCCACGCGGAGCGACTTGGTGAAGATGACGTTCGCAGTTTGCTGACCGTCGGACTGTCGCTTTACAACACCGAGTTGGAAAAGAGCTGGAACATCGATTTCGAGAGCGTCGTGTACGCGTCCAGTCTAGCGCCTCCACAGCATGCGGCCGGCCCGAAAGAGGGCGCTTCAGGCGCACCGGAGACGGCACACGCCGATCACGCCCGGCTTCGTGCCGAAGCGGCGATCGCCGCGCTTGTCGAGATGCGTCGGCCCGGTACCCCCGGTGCGCTGTCCGATGCCAAGCATGGCCGGCGATGGACCGACTCGCCGGAATGGGCGCTCACTTATCGCGGTTAGTCCGCATGCATCGGGAGCCGGTGCGCCCGTTCCGGCATATCCGAGCGCAATAGCCGGTATCCCCTCTCAGCCGCGTGAATTGCTGCGATGCAGCATATCGCGTCAAGCGATCGTCATCCGCGGCGGTCGTTAGCGGCCCCCGCATCTCCCTTCGCCATTCATCTCACGAAGCGCCATAGCAACGGCCCGTTCGCGTTCTTAGCGTTTGCGTCGTGTCAATGTCGTGAAATGGACATCGATTGCTTCTGCAATAGAAGCGACCGCCGACATTCTACCCTCCTAACCGCGGCGTTGGCATCGATCATCCTTTTCTTTTTCATTGATCTCCGTCATGAAAAATGATGAGACACGTCTACGATCGTGCAGGGCAAAATAGAAACTTCGTCATACTGACGTATTATCTAACGATGTCAGCGCCGACGTGATGCCTCCGACTGGAGGCCATTCCCGGATGATGGCGGCCAAGTGAAATCCATTTCGGGAATCAGACGAATGGTTAGGGAATGAGCGTAATGTTGAGATTCAAGAGCCGTTGCATATGATGGGTTTTCCGTTTTTCGGTTGTTCAAAGATCGTTCATGCCGCACCTCCCTCGCTTTCGCTAGCTACCGCTGCCTGGTTCGCCATCGCAACGATCATGCTTCCGCTCGATGCGACCGCGCAAAGCGCTTCCAGTCAACGCCTTGCGCTGTCGCCAGATGCCGCGATACCCCGATCTTCCGACACACCGCCCATTCCGGAGTGGATACAAAGCGATGAGGTCTCGACCGGCGCGCCCGCGGTCCGATCATTGGCAAGTCCAACGTTACGGACATCGGCTGCGGGTGCTAACAGTCTGGGACGATCGTCGGCAACGTTCAATGATCGGGCCTTTCGCGAGGATTCGGACCCATTTCGCGAACGGGACCTGCTCGCCGGGGCGGACCCGCATTGGGCCCGGACGGCATCGACGACGCGCGAGGAGCGGTCGATCGATCCGCTCGGACGGCATCTTCCGGTTCGGCTCAATGCCTTCCAGCAGTTCGTGTTGGACACGACGGGGCGTCGGCTTCCGGTCTTTGGCCAGAGTCTGTTTGATTCCGACGTTCGCGCACAATATACAGCAGTGCAGAATAAGGCCGTTCCCGATGATTATGTCATCGGCGTCGACGACAGTATCACGCTGCACGTCTGGGGCGCAGTGGAAGGGGATCTGCAACTGACCGTGGATCGCAATGGTCAAATCGCGATTCCGAAAATCGGCAACGTCACGGTGGCGGGCAGCCGCGCATCCAATTTGGATGCGGTTTTGAAGCAGGCGATCGGTCGCAATTTCACCGGGTTCGAGGCGTCTGCTTCATTGAACAAGCTGCGTTCGATCCAAGTCTATGTCGTGGGACAGGCAAAGCGCCCAGGTGCCTACACGGTGTCAAGCATGTCGACCTTGGTCAATGCCTTGTTTGCTAGCGGGGGGCCGGGCCCCAACGGGTCGATGCGACAGATCGCCCTGCGTCGTGGCGGCGTATTGGTGGGGACCGTCGACTTATATGGCTTTATCACGCGCGGAAAATCAGACGGGGATCGCCACCTGATGGCGGGTGATGTCATCGTGATTCCGCCTGCCGGTGCCCGCGTCGCGCTGCTGGGCGCCTTGGATTCGCCGGCAATTTATGAATTGAAGGGCGCGAACGAGTCGCTTGCCGATGTCTTGGGATACGCCGGCGGCACCACGGCGCTTACCAGCACCGATAAGGTCACCATCGAGCGGGTGGATGCAGGGGGCGGCCTCCTGACGCCCGGCCGGTCGGTGGAGGCGCTGCGTCTCGACGTGTCCGGCTTGGGCCGCGTCGTCAAGGATGGCGATGTTGTCACGTTGCAAAAAATCAACCCGTCTTTCAAGAACGCTATCACATTGCGAGGCAATGTCGCCGCGTCGCTGCGCTATCCCTATCGGGACGGGATGCGGCTCTCCGATTTATTGCCCGAACCGGAAGCGTTGCTGACCCCGGACTATTTCAAGCGAAAAAACGTTCTGGTTCAGATCGACGCGGTGGAGGTCCGAAAGACCGGCACGGCGCAATTCGAGGCGAATCGCATTCAGAGTCTGATCGATGAGCCGAATTGGCGGTATGCCGTCATCGAGCGGATGGATCGTCAACGGTTGACGACGCGATTGCTGCCTTTCAATCTGGGTGCGGTGGTCCATAAGACGGACCCGACGCAAGACTTGCTGCTCGAACCCGGCGATATCGTGACCGTCTTCGGCAGCCAGGATATGCGTTTGCCGCGCGACGATCATACGCGACTGATACGGGTGGATGGAGAGGTCCGTTCGGCCGGTGTCTACGAGTTGCTGCCGAACGATACGGTGCAGTCGATTCTGGTGCGGGCCGGCGGCGTGACATCGTCGGCCTATGTGTATGGAACGGAATTCACGCGAGAGCAGACGCGTCTACAGCAGGAGACCAATCTGCAGGATGCGATTCGGCGCATGGATCAACAGGCCAGCGCACGGCTCGCCAGCCTGGTGGCGAGCATGAGCAATAACGCGGGGACAAGCGACGCCTTGGCGGCGCAGATGACCAAGCACCATCAAACGCAGCTTGCCCGGTTGCGGGATATGCGGCCGACGGGGCGTGTCTCCTTGGAGCTGGACGCTGCCGCGCAGCGGATCGAGGACCTGCCGGATCTGGCGCTGGATAACGGCGATACCTTGTATATTCCGCCAATGCCTGCCTTCGTTACCGTGATGGGCGCGGTGAACAACGAGAATGCCATCATCTGGCGTGAAGGGCGGACGGTGGCCGATGTGTTGCGGGTGGCCGGCGTACAGAGCGATATCGCCGATACGCGCCGTACCTTCGTCCTGCGCGCCGATGGCAGCGTCTATTCCCGTGATTCGGCCAATTGGCGGCGTTCGCTGGAAGCGACGAAGCTAATGCCAGGGGACACTGTCGTCGTGCCGGAAAAAGCCGACCCGCGTTCGACGATGACGAAGTTCATGGCGGGGCTGAAAGATTGGTCGCAGGTCATCTCGCAATTAGGCTTGGGCGTCGCCGCGATCAAAGTATTGAATCGATGATATCGAGATGATCGGATAGGGGGCGCGGCACGGGTTCCCCGGTCGTGCCGAGCGGAGGCGGTGGAATCCACGCGGAGACGTCTGCCGCTTCCATCGGTCGGCTTATCGCATAGCCCTGAGCGCATTCCGCGCCCCAACCGTCGACGAGTGACAATATGCCCGAGGTCTCGACGCCTTCGATCGTCACCGTATAGCCGAGTTCGTGTGCGAGGGAAATAGCCGCGCGAACAATGGCTGCGTCGCGCGCGTTTTCCGAGATGGAACGCACCAGACTTTGATCGATCTTCAGCGCGTCGACGGCAAAGCGCTGGAGGTAGGCGAGGTTGCTATAGCCGGCACCAAAGTCGTCGATCGAGACCGCGACGCCAAGACGCTTTAGTGCAGCAATATTTTTGATGCCTTGCTCGAAGCTGGAAATCAACGCGGTTTCGGTGACTTCGCATTCGAGACGGGATGTCGCCACGCCGTATGGTGCCAGTGCGTCCACGATGTCCTGGCCCAGGTCCTCACGCATCAAATCGCTGGCGCCGATATTCACGGCTAATTTGATATGCGCGGCATCCGCGCCCCATTCGGCGAGCTGCTTTGCCGCCGCGTTGAGAACCCATGTCGTGAGGCGCGGCATCAGGGCGGTCGCCTCGATCAAGGGCAGGAATTCGCCCGGCATCAGTTCCCCCAGGCTGGGGTGCGCCCAGCGTATTAATGCCTCGAACTTGCTCACTGCCTGTTGGGGAAGATCGACGACCGGTTGGAAGACAAGGCGGAATTGCGGCGGATCCGATTGCAGTGCCCGCTTGACCGAATTGATGATTTCGAACGCGCGTCGTGTTTTGGTCGAGAACGAGGCGTTGCCAAGCAACATGGGCACGCGCAAGCGACGTGCTTCCTCCGAGATGGCGAGCAATTCGCTGGCGAGCGCGAATGCGTCGGTCGTCGGATGCAGTCCGACGACACCGATGTGCGGGTTGACATCGATCGGCACGGATTCGCCCACCGTCATCGGTCGATCGAAAGCGGCGGCACAGCGCTGCGTCAGATCGGCAATCACATGGTATTCGGTGGCCTGGAAAAAGACGTAACGGGCATAGCCGACGCGATACAGGACCACGCCGTCCGGCAGTACCGCTCTCAGGCGTGTCGCAGCCGTTATTGCTACCTGGCTGACGGCAAGGATGCCCATCGCGATTACGAGATGGTTGATATCGGCCAATGAATAGACATCGATCATTACGGCATAGGCTTCCGTCTGCGGTCTGCCTTGCAGATCGTGTATGAAGTGCTGCATGTCTTCTATCAGACTCGGCAAGCTTGGGAGCGCCGTTGCGGGATCTTGATACACCACCGCCCGTACGCCTTTCAAGTGTTCCGAGACCGCCGCAGCCAGATGCAGGAGCTGTTCCGATTCGATCTCGCCGACCGTGTGGCACGGCGTCGGCCCGAATGCGCATAAAAGGCCGATCACGGTATCGTTATCGCCGTACAGCGGCGCGCCCACATAAAAGCGGACGCCCGGATCGGCGTCGACAAGTGGATCGTCCTGGAAGTGAGGGTGCAGGGATGCGTCGGCCACAACGGTGATGCCGGAGGTGTCAATGGTGTGTCGACAGAACGGAATCTCGTGAAACGGGCGATGGCAAGCAAACCCGTGGCGTGACTTACCCCAATGCTTTCCGGCATTGATGAGTAGTATGTCGGCATGCGGCGTCTGGAACAGTTTGGCCGTCAACGCCGTGATTTCATCGTAGAACGGTTCCGATGCATACCGCAGGCGCCGTGTCGAGCGAAGCGCATCAACGCGCGAATGCTGATCTTCTGGTTTGGCTGACATCGACATAGCCATTGTGGGAAGCCCCGTCTCGCCCGCGTCGCAGGCGTCGTTCCAAGTGCCTCCCGCCATGCAATAGGGAAGGCATCCTGCCGACGTTCTGCTTCTCGACGTTGTTATAGTGATTTCAAACCCGCATCCGGGTTGTATGCCCGTCGAGTCGATGACGAGACTATCACTACATTACCATTTTTACCATTTCTGTAAGCTAGACAGGATCCGATGTCGCCAGTTGACCACATGTCGTGCGTAACTGCCACGGCAGGGGCACCATTTCTACCATTTCATCGCATAGAATCGATCAATCCGAAAAGCCGAGGTGCGTTTGATGACTGCGAAAAGTGCTCCCGATGACGATCCGTTCGTGACCACGCGCGAGGCGGCAGCGCTGCTAGGCGTCTCGTTAAAAACCGCGCAAGTGTGGTTGGAGCAGGGGGATATTCCTTCGTGGAAGACGCCTGGCGGACATCGGCGCGCGAAACGGAGCACCGTCCTCGCCTTGCGCCAACCTCCGGCCGCGAATGTCCGCCTGAATCAAACCATCCTGATTCATCGGTCCGGCAATGCGATGCAGGTGCGGGTCGAGCAACTGCGCGAGACGCCGTATCCGGTTCACGTCAATGCTGGCGACATGCTCGATCTGTTGATTCAGGTCGGCTCCGTAATGCCGGCGCTGCTTATCGTCGAACTCAGCGATATCGACTGGCAGAAATTCGAGATGCTGCGACGGATCATCTCGACGCCGCGTCTGAGTCATACCAAAATCATGGTCTTAAGCGACTTGAGCGAGCGGGAGCTGCGCAGCGAGCTTGGTGCTACGGACCGCATCTTGTTATTGGCACCGGATACCGACACGGCGGCCTTTCTCTCAAGCGTCCATGTTCGCTTGGGCGGCCCATCGGGCGCCAATGCGCTGATGCCACTTACGGACTGCGCCGCGACGCCGTGCGAGACGACAACGTTTATCACGCCGGCAAACGAAGCCAACCGGATGCTCGCGGTGCATCGCAGCGGCCTCGCCGGCGCGGGTCCCGAAAAGACGTTCGACGACCTCACCCGGTTGGCAGGTCAGACTTTGCAAGCGCCCATTTGCTTATTGAGTATCCTGACATCGGATCAGCAATGGTTCAAATCGCATTGGGGATTGGACGCGACGCAGACGCCCCGTGCCTGGTCGTTTTGCAATCATACGATCCAAGGCGACGAGATCTTCGTCGTGGAAGATGCGGCATCCGACGAGCGTTTCAAGTCGAATCCGCTGGTCGTGGGCCAGCCGAATATTCGCTTCTATGCCGGCTTTCCAGTGAAAGATCTCGATGGCTTTCCGCTCGGCGCATTGTGTGTCATCGATCGCAAGCCGCGGTCGATCCGGCCGCCCCAAGTCGAGGCGCTGCGTACCATTGCCACCGCGGTAGAGGACAAGATCAATCTGCGCCTTCGCGATCGGCAGCTTCGGTCGGTATGAGCCAGCAAGCGATGTCGACCGAGGCAATGCGCCGGTCCGGTTTGTCGGCCGGGCGTGCAGGTCAGGCGTATTGGCGGAAGCGGCGACAGTGTTCGAGATAGCCCGTCTCGTGGCTGCCGACCAGGTCGACAATGCTCTGCCAAAGCCAGAGGGGGGCCGCGATGGACTTGCTTTTGCTGCGGCCTAGATCGCCCAGCCAATTGCGCCGCGCCTCCGCATCCATCTGGCGGGCGTGCGCATGCCCGACGACCAAAGCCAGGTAGTGTGCCACTTTCCGTGCTTCGGTCTCGCCGATCTGTTCGATTTCGAGTTTCAAATCCTGCGGCAGCAATTCCCGAAGGATGACCGAGTGATCTTGCAGATCGCTCGCGCGCATGCGCTCTCCCAGATAAGGCGACAAGTGGCGTGCCCCTTCCACCACGCGTTGGGCGTTGTCCGTCGGCATCGGCGTGCCTGCATAACGCGGCGCGGCGGCCTTGACCGCCTCTTTGATATCGATCAGACAAAGATCGTCGCCTTCGATGGCGCCGCCGTCGACATCCAGCAGCACAGCATAACGAAGACGGCCGAGCGAGCTGCAGCCCTTCACCCAATAGGCGGCGTCGAGCATCGTCGTCTGTCCTGTGTCGGAGCGGCCGCGTAAACTCGTCGCTAATTGCGAGATAGAGCGTTTCTCGAAAATGCCGGTAAGCGCCGCGCGTTCGATTTTGCTCACGGGCCAGAATCGCTTGCCGAGCGGAATGGTCGGCTCGATATCGTCGAGGCGTTCCAGTGCCAGATGCTTCCACGAACGTCGTACGGCTTCGCGCATCACGACGCGCACGACCTCCGGACGCTTTTTAAGCGCCGCGGCGGCGTGCTTGGCATCGAAGGCGAGGAGATAGCCTTCGAAGAGCGCCTCGATCATACTGACGGTGGTAACGCCGGAAAGATCGGAACTGCGGGCGGCGGTGGCGAGGGACAAGCCGAGGCGAATCAAGTCGTGTGCCGGGTTGCCGATAACGGTCTGATCCAGATCGCGGATCTGAATTTCGATGCGGCCTTGCGTGTCTGCCACCGGGCCCAGATTGCCGGTATGGCAATCGCCACAGATCCAGATCGCGGGACCTTGCGGAAGACGCTTGACGTCCGCCTCCTGAAGCCAATCGTAAAATTTATTCGTGTTGCCTCTGACGTAGGCATGCGTCGAACGGGCCATTTTGGCATTGCGTTTCTCGGCGAGGATGTGCCGCCGTTCTTCCTGATCCAGGACAGGGGGCCGGGATGGCTTCGACTGCTTCGGCATGCGATATTCCAGGTGGATTCAGCGAATGGACTTGCCGTTGACGCGCGTGGCCTCGACGACGTAGCCGTGACTGGCCGCCAGCGCGTGACTATCGCCGTCCGCTTCGACCAGATCGCCCACTTGGAGCTTGAGTTTCTTGAAGCCGTCCGGCTTCACGTGGATGAAATCACCGGAATCGAGTATGACGCCATTGGGTTCACCGTGGCGTGCATAGTTGATCCGTGTCACCGTTCCCGAATACGACGGCGTGCGCTTTATCGCTTTGCCGGCCGGGGGTTTCTTGCCGTTCACCGATTTCAGTTGCGTCAAGGAATAGACGCGATGGGCATCGTCTTTCTTCGATGACCAGCCAAGAAACTCGCCTTCTGCTTCGAGGGCGGCGTTGACCGGGAAATCGTGCCATGCGAGCGCCGCCGTTTGATGGCCCACGACCCATTGGGCCTGTCCGTCTGCGGATCGAATCATGATGCCTTCGACGGTGCCGTGCGGTGCCCAGATAAGATGTTGAAAGGTGCCGCTCAGGGTTTCTTGTTCTACGGACTTGCGCATGCGTGAGTGCTCCATCGTAAGGTGGTTCGCGTGGGTCGGATCCGATACAGGCCAGATTCGGAAAGCCTCATGCAAATTGTGTGCCACTGGCTGCGATATATTCGCAACGGCGGCGTGATTTCGCTTCCCAACTGGAGGCAGGACGGGTAACGTTTCAATAGAGTAACGGTGCAGCGTGCCGTTATCGTTCGATCGGAATCGCGAGAAGGATGGGTCTCGGCCGTGGACGTGACAGATCAAAAAACACATTGGTTCAACCGCCTGTTTTCTGAAATGGAAACGCGTGGCGATCTGCCTTCCTTACAGAATGCGTCCGCTGAAATTGCCGATACATTGCATCGGGAGCAGGCAAACCTGTCGGAATTGACGGCGCTGGTCCTGTCGGACCTGTCGCTATCTCAAAAAATAATCACGCAGGCGAATGCCGCGATGGGGCACGCATCGGGCGCGGAAGTGACCACGGTGTCGCGCGCGATCATGGCGCTCGGCGTGACGGCGGTCGAGCGGCTGAGCACAGGGATCCGCGTGCTCGATCAGTTCGAGACGCATGCCGGTACACATGCAGCGGCGAGGGATGCACTGAAAACCGCTTCCATTGCGGGCGCCTTTACCCGTGCGTTCACGCATCGCCATGCGGCGCTGGCGGGAGAGGAGGCCGTACTAGCGTCTCTGTTGTTGCAATGGGCGCCGGCGATCCTCGCGGTCTATTTCGAGAAAGACTGGCTGCAGGTGCTCGCCAGGCAGCGGCTTCATCCCGAAATAACATTGAGCGATGCGTGTCATGCCGTGTTCGGTGTTTCCTTGACCGAAGTAAGTGCGGCGCTGGCCAAGCGATTCAGTTTGCCGCCCGAGCTGGCGGAAAGTATGGAAGCGGCATTGCCGCCGCCCGGGCTGCATATCGGGAGCCATTCGCGTTGGCTCTGCGTCAATGCGACGCTGGCGGCGGAGGTGGCGTCGATGATCGAGAAAAAGAGAGAGATCGTTGATATCGAACGATTCTTACTGCCCTATCTGGGCGCGTTAGGGCTCGACGTCGGCACGATGAAACAGGCGGTAGCGCAGGCCGTGGCGGTGGCGAAGTCATTTGCCGAGCAGGGGGTCGGCGAGCAACACGCTGTGCCCACGCAAGAACGCGCGGAATTCGCGCTGCCGCCGCATACGCTGGAGCGCTTGGCATCGGCGCTGAACGAGATCCGTGAATCGGCCCCGACACTCGGATCGGCGACGGTTCTCTCGTGGGTCGTGGAGGCGATAGGGCGTTGCTTGAATCTCCAAAGCGCATTCCTGATGATCCATCAGGCGAAGGACGATCAGTTCACCGCGAAAGTGGGTTATGGCGATGGCATGCGGGAGGTCTTGCCGACGTTGCAATTCAATGGCGGTTTCGAGCCGGATCTCTTCCATCGGGCCACGGACACGACCATGCCGATGTTCTTTCTCGATATTCAGGACGATGCCGTCGCACCCCGCATCCCGGAATGGCATCGAAGTGCGTTTCCGCATGCCCGTTCCTGGATTTTCGTGCCGGTGTATTTACGGGACCGCTGTATCGCGCTCTTCTGCGGCACGTGGGGAGCGGCGCCGCTGTCACGAACCTTGATGGGGGGCGAGATCGAGGGATTGAAGGCGCTCGCAGCTGAGATGTCACTGAGCGTTGCACGATCGCTACCGCATTGATCGCGCACGGGATTTTTGGAATAGCGGGACCATGCCTAGGCACCCTCTGCCCACGCTGTTTTCTCGCATTTTCCGCTTGGCTTTGCGTCTTGCAGAATCACAGCCGGGCCGGAAAGATACACATTGTCATCGGCATAAATTTTCAGCGTAGAATGCAGCTGCCTCCGGTTTGTACGCGCGCTCCAAGCGCCGCGCCAGCATGCACGTCGATCTCCTTACTCTCTATTTTCTCGCAATAGGAACGCTTCTGGCCAGCGCCGGAATGACGTACTGGGAGCATCGCGCGCATCCGAAACGCAGCAAGGAACTCCGTGTCTTTTCGGCCGCGTATGTGACGCTGGCGCTGGGGTGCGGGGCGGTGCTCCTGCGGGGCCACTTTCCGGGTGCCAGCGGCTCTGCGGTAAGTAATCTTATTATTCTCGGTGGCTATCTGCTGGTCCTGCACGGTGCGGCGATATGGAACGGGCGGCGATATGCGCTTTTTTCCTTCGGCATCCTCGCGCTGTCGGCCGTGACGTGGGCCGTCGCCGGGTCGGCCGGTCAGGCGGTGATGTGGCGCTTCGTTACCGCGTTCCCGATCGCGATGGTATCCGGATTGACGGCGCGGGAATTGTTCCGCAGCGATGCGGCGAAGGCGGTCCAATCGCGGCATGTCGCGGTCGCGGTAACAGGCGTCCATGCGCTGCTCTACTTGTTCAGGGCCTGTATTCTGCCTTGGCTCGTCGCGCCGATGGGTGATGGTTTTCTGTCGATTGCCAGCAAGATCACGATGTACGAGGGCGTACTGTACTCGGTGCTGCTGCCGATGGCAGTGCTCCGCCTGGTTCGCGAAGAATCGCATGGCGAGCTGTTGCGTGACTCGCAAACCGACTACCTGACGCGCCTCGGCAATCGTCGCTGGTTTTTCGAGGCAGGCGAGCGACTCGTGCTCACCCATCTTTCCAGCGAGGCCCGAAATCGTCCGATGTCGTTGATGGTGTTCGACCTCGATCACTTCAAGGCGATCAACGATCAGTTCGGCCACAAGACCGGCGACGAAGTATTGCGCGCCTTCGCCGACACCGCGTTGGCAATGGTGCCGTCGGGCGCCATCCTCGCGCGTATCGGTGGAGAGGAATTTGCCGCGCTGTTCCCCGGCTACGATACGTTCAAGGGCAAGGAACTGGGGGAATCGATCGCCAGTCGCTTTGCCGAAACGATGTCGAGCCGACTGGCGGATCGCCGGATCGAAGCCACCGTCAGTATCGGTTTGGCGCAGTTCGGCGATGAGCTGTTGTCGCTGGCGGACTTGTTGGCCGCCGCCGATCGCGCACTCTATAGCGCGAAATCGCTGGGCCGTAATCGGTTGGAGGTGGCGCAGTCGCTTCAGGCATTGCGTCTGCCCGAGGACGAACTGAGCAATACGAGCAGCTTTTCGTAAGTCGTGGCCGGCACTGGGACGACAGGTCAAGACCGCGCGTTCGCGGCCACCAGGCTAAGGTTTTTTATCGTGTATCTCGAAACCGTTTTTCGCGGCTTCTTTGAGATAGCTCGGATCGCCGCCCAATAATTCGGTCAATTCGATTGCTTCGTTCAATACGGCCGGGGCGGCGCGGTCGACGAATTCACGACTGAACCGGAACAAGGGCAGCGATATGCCGATCGCGGCCAGCAACTGCTGGTTTTGTCCGAACACTGGCGCCGCGATGCTGGCCATCTTGGGCTCTCGTTCCCCCGCAGTGGCGATCACTGCGGCCGCCGTCGGCACGCGATTGCCCACCGGCTCGAAGAATGTCAGCACGCGCCCATACGAGCCCGGTCCCAGGGGCACGCGCATTCCGACTTCGAGTTGGTCGCGTACCGATAGGCTCGACTCGACGCGCATATGGCATCGGCGCATGTCTCCTTCGCGCAGAAAGCAGGCGCTACTTTCGCCAGTGGTGGCGGTCAGACGTTGCAAGACCGGCAAGACCTGCTCGTCGAATTGCAGCGATGCGCGAAAGACATTTCCGAGCCGGCCCAGCGACGGTCCCGGGCGATAGGCGCCATTCGCCAGGCGCGTCACGAAGCGTCGTTGTTCCAGCGTTTGCAGCAGCCGCGAGGTCGTACTTTTATTCAAATCGATACGCCGCGACAGCTCCGTCAACGTGAGTGGTCCGTCTCTTGTCGAGAAGGCATTCAAAATGTCCAACGCCCGATCAACCGAGCGAATCGAATCCCCTGCCATCCAGTTTCCTTTATCCCGTACACGCCGATGTGACAGGTGCGGGCTATTTTGCCATGTTCGATCGGGGCGCAGCACGGCCGTCGCCGCAAAACGCCCTACACGGGGCCGCGGCCCGACGTGTTGCAGCATCGCCGGAACCGCCGCCGCCACGGGCCCGACACAGCAGATCCCGCTATGTAGTTTCATCTGGTGATACTATAAATCATTTAATGGAAGCGTGTTACATTCCAAGGCGACGTGTCGCTCGGCCATCCTGTCTCGAAATAAGCGGTGCGGGGTGGCGGCTGGAGCGTCGCCGGCGCTGGCAGGAAATCGAAGGGAGGTACATCCCGATTGAGAATTTGGAGATAGAGAAATGCAGGAACCCGCCCGCATAGCATCCCGCGACGCCGAGACGGCGCTGGCCGACCATTCGTCGCCCCTTCAGCGCTTCGTACGCTTCAAGGTCGGCATTATGCCGATGCCGCTGTATCTGGTCGCCGTGGCGTGTCTGGTTTCGTTCGTCGTCCGGGGAAAGGTTCCCACCGATCTTTGCATCATGGCGGTCGTGCTCTCGGCCTGCTCTTATACGCTGGCCGAGATCGGCCAGCGCCTGCCGATCTTCCGGGCCTTGGGCGGCGCCGTCATTCTGAACACGTTTTTGCCGTCGGCCCTGGTGTTCTACGGCCTGATGCCGACGGACCTGACGAAATCGATCGGCCTGTTCTTCAAGCAAAGCAACTTTCTCTATCTCTTCGTCGCGGCGGTTGTCGTCGGTAGTATTTTCTCGATGGAACGTAAGACGCTGCTTGCGAACATCGTCAAGATTGTCATTCCCCTGGTCATCAGTTCCGTCGCGGCGACCGCCGTGGGCCTGGCCGTAGGCGTGTCCTTGGGTTTGAGCGTGAAATACACGCTGTTCTATATTCTGGCGCCGATCATGGCGGGCGGCGTGGGAGAAGGCGCGGTACCGCTGGCGATCGGCTATGCCGGCATCCTGCATGGGACGCAAGCCGAGGTGGTGGGCCAGATTCTGCCGATCGTCGCCTTGTCGAATGTCTGCGCGATCGTTATCGCCGGGCTACTGCACACGCTGGGTCAGCGACGCGCGCATTTGAGCGGCAATGGCTTGTTGCTGCGAGATGATAAAAGCGATGCGCTGTCGGACAGCACTGCGGGCAACGACGATACCTCGCTGCTGGCCGATATCCGCAGTCCGGCCGTCGCCGGGCTAACGTTGCTGACGCTATACGCGGTATCGGTGGCGGTCGAGCATCTGGTCGATCTGCCGGCCCCGTTGATCATGCTGATGTTGGCAGTGGTCATGAAGATGGCGCGGATGGTGCCGCCGGCGATGGAGCAGGGTACGCGGTGGGTCTATCGCTTCTTCGCACTGGCCGGCACCTATCCGTTGATGTTCTGCGTCGGCGTCGTGCTCACGCCGTGGAAACCGATGGTTGCCGCCTTTACGCCATCGATCTGCATCACGATCGTCTGCACGGTGTTCACCTTGGCGGCAACCGGTTTCTACGTTGCCAAATGGTGTCGGATGTATCCGATCGAAACCGCGATCATTACCGTGTGCCACGCCGGTTCCGGCGGCACCGGCGATGTCGCGATTCTCGGCGCGGGAAAGCGCCTGGGCTTGATGGCAACGGCGCAGGTCTCGACGAAGATTGGCGGCTTCGTGACGGTGACCCTTGCGCTGCTGACCGTTTCTCACTTTCATTGACTGTCAACGGAGTACTTCGATATGAGCGAGCGAATCCAACAAGCCGATCCGCGCGCGGGTTGGCCCGCCGGATTTTTCATTGCCGAACGGAGCCGCTGTGCGTCGCCCGAGCAGGTCGCCGCCTTTGCGCCGCTGCAAGTAGCGAATATCGGCGACTGCATGGGCCGCATTACCGGTGCCACGGGGCTGCTGGCTTATCACAACGACCTCGCGCTGACGATGTGCGGGCCGGCGCTGACCGTTCGTGTGCGGCCAGGCGACAATATGATGATTCACAAGGCGATCGAGATGGCGCAGCCGGGTGACATCATTGTCATCGAGGGCGGCGGCGATCTGACCCAGGCGCTGATCGGCGGCTTGATGCGGACGTCGGCATTGCGCAAGAAGATCGGCGGATTCGTGGTCGATGGCGCGGTGCGCGATCTGGTCGAATGGGCCGAAGGCGGCTTGCCCGTCTACGCACGCGGCCATACGTTCCGTGGCCCGACCAAGGAAGGTCCGGGCGAAGTCAACGTCGACATCGTCTGCGCGGGCATGGTCGTGCAGCCCGGCGATCTGGTTGTCGGCGACGCGGACGGCGTATTGGCGATCCCGTTCGATCGTATCGATGCGCTGCTGCCGCAAGTGCAAGCACATCTCAAAAAAGAAGACGGTATTCGTGCCGTGAACAAAGCAGGAAGTGCGGACCCTGAGCGATTCACCGCGCTGTTGCGGCAAAAGGGTTGCCCGGTGTAGTTCGAAAAAAAAGCAGATTGGCGATACGCCTCGTAGGGGTGGGGAGACAGGCGCGCGAATGCGCCGCGTATCAAAGTGACGCAGGCGAATGTCGCTCACTCGCGTACGGAACCCGGCAATATCGCGTTCGACGTTTTCCAGGATGCGAAAGACCCGGACATGATGGTGCAGCTGGAGCGTTGGACGAACGCGCAAACGCACGACGCTAATCTGAAGCGACCGGTGATCGGCGAAATTCGCGGCGTGTTCTCTCAGACGCTGGCAAAGCCGCTGATGAGTCATCGCGCCTTGCTCAAGGATGTATCGGGTAGCAGTACTAACAGCTGAAGACGTGGGCGAGGGCGGCGGACGTTCGGCCCGCGGGCCAGGTGCTCCGGGCCTTCGCCGCCTTCCTGCGGGAAGCGTTTTCGTAATCTCCTTATAATGAACGGATCGTCCAGGACGCGTTGTTCACTCAGGAGAGTCTCGATGAGTCAGATAGCAGGTCAAGGTTGGCGTGCCGACCCCTTGGTGTGGGGGCATGGTGCCACGGTATTCGAATTGTTTCTCGAACCCACCTGTCCGTATTCCGTCAAAGCTTTCAACAAGATTTGGCCGTTGCTAGACAAGGCTGGCGAAGATCGCCTGACGGTGAAAATTCGCCTGCAGTCGCAGCCCTGGCATATGTACTCCGGTGTCCTGGTCCGCTGCGTGCTGGCCGCATCGACGACACCGGACGGAAAGTCCGCCGCGAAGGCCGTACTCGCCGCGATCGCGGCGAACCGCGAAAGCTATGAGTTTCACAAGCATAGCGGCGGCGCCAATATGGACGTCACGCCGAATCAACTGATCGCCCGTCTCGAACAGGAAAGCGGCGTCGCATTGGCCGCCGCTTTCGCACTACCGGATCTGGATAAGGCCGTGAAGTGGCAGTGCAAATATGCGCGTCAGAACGGCATTCACGTATCGCCGACTTTTATCGTCGATGGCGTGGTCGACCCGGCCTTCAGCAGCGGTGAAGAGATCGATGCGTGGGCCGCGCGACTGGGCGTGGCATAACGCACTGCCTCGCTAAGCGCGGCAGGCAGATAGGAAACATGATTGCCATCCGGATAGAGGTGCGGCCCGTCGAGCGTGTACAGGTCGGGCCACTGTTGCAGCATGGCAGCCATCGCTTTCACATTGTCCAACATCGCGGCGCGCCGTACGCGTTCGATGCGCGCGGGCGACGCGTCGGGCGCCAGGGTTTGCTCGGATCCCCCGGCTTGGAGCATGACGGGGCGCGTGCGGCACGCCGACGGCGCCGGATGATCCGTCTCTCGTAGCAGTTCTCGATCGTTCCACCACAAGGAAGGGCTGGCGGCGATGTAACGGGAAAACAGGCAGCGATCGTGCCGTGCCGTATCCAACACGAAGAATCCCCCCAAGGAGTGCCCGAACAAGGTGGTACGTTCGGTATCGATCGCGGCCCTGCGTTCGATTTCAGGCAGAATCGATTTTCCGATGATGTCGCGGAAGGCGCTCGCACCCCCAGTCGGCACGCGGGCATCCGGCCCGCCCGAGCGATCGCCCGCCGATGGCGCGATCCGAGCGGCGTCGTCGTGTGCCCGCAAGGCGCCGAATGTCGGGACTCCCCAGACCGTGTCCGACGCTTGGGTAGTGAAGTCGCGATACCGCGTCGCTGCGTCGAAGAGGCTGTCGTCGTCCGGCGCGATCGCCGCAATGACCAGGGGGCCGATCAGGCGTTCCTGCAGCCGTGCGGCTTGCAGCGCGATCGGAAAGGTGGCGTTTCCATCGAGCAGCACCAGCAGCGGCATGGCGTGCCCGTTTGCCGCGCGTGCATCCGGCGTGTAAAGCCACACACGGTAAGCATGGCCTGCCTTGCGGACCACGAACGACGTGGTGTTTGGCAGCAGCGCCTGCATGGCCGCTTGTGCCGCGCGCGCTTCCACGGTGTACGATTGCGTCGAGACGCCGCGTGTATCGCGTGTATCGGGGACGGGGTCAGCGTGCGCGTATGCGGGCACGGCGGTCGTACAGGCCCAGGCGATGGCGAGCCTTACGACCGCCCGTGCGATATGTGCGACGCGCGCGACGGGTGCGATGCGCGCAGCACGCGCGCTTCGCGCGGCAAGGGCATCACCGCGCACGGTCGAAAGTCGCCGGCACGCAATGGATATCGGACGTTTGCGCATCACCATTGGTACCTCGCGGTTCCCATCACTTCGCGGCGCGTTCCCCAGAAGCACTGCGTGGCGCTCGCGCAGGCAGCGACGTATTGCCGGTCGAAGAGGTTTGTGGCATTGAGGCCGAAGCGCCAGTTGCGCCAATCATAGTGAATCGCCAGATCGAAAAGCGTGAAGGACGATACGCGGAACGAATCGTCCGATGCACCATACGAGCTGCCAATATATCGGACACCGGCACCGGCACCCAGATTGCGCAGCGGGCCGCCATGCAGCGTGTAATCGGCCCACAACGACACCATCTGCCGTGGCACCGCGACCGGCGTGTGATTCAGCGAGCTATCGTTTGCAGCTGCCACCCAGGCGCTGGTGTACGTGTACGCCCCCACCAGCGTCAGGCTGGACGTGAGATCGACATGCGATTCGAGTTCGATCCCGCGGCTATGCACTTTACCGGTTTGCACTTTGTATGCGGAGTTTGCCGGATCCGCAGTGGCGACGTTGCTTTGCTGCAGATCGTAGAGCGCGAGCGTCGTGGCGGTATGGCCGCCGGGCGGTTGATACTTCACGCCAAGCTCGTACTGACCGCCGGTTGTCGGTTTCAACAGCGCCCCCGACGATGTCGTTCCCGACGTACTGGGTTGGAAGGAACGGGAATAGCTGAAGTACGGCGACAGGCCGTTGGCGAATTCGTAGACGAGGCCGGCGCGCCAGGTAAAGGCGCGATCGAACTGGTGCGATGTCGTCGATTTAACGTATTCGTTCGCATCGGTCGACGACCAATCTTCCCGGCCGCCGAAGACGAAGGACCATCGCCCCAGGCGGATCTGATCCTGCGCATAGAGCCCGAGCTCATCGGTCCGCTGACGTGTGTAGCTGGCAAGGGTGGGATCGGCGATCGTCAGGTTGTAGACGGGCGCGGTGATGTCGAGTGCCGCGGCTTTGCCCGAGGCGAGTCGACGATCCGATACCGCAACTTGATAATCGAGGCCGAACAACACCGTATGTTGGAGCGCACCGGTCTGGAAATGCGCTTCCGCCTGATTATCGATGGACAGGCTGTCCACATGCTCCAGCGATGCACTGGTCAGCCGGTTCAGGTAGCGATTTGTCGTATTGGTATAGCCGCTCGAATAGACCGTTCGATAGTCGCTCCACATATGCATGTAGCGCACGTTCTGACGCACGGTCCAGGTGTCGTCGAAGCGATGCGTGAGCGAATAGCCCACCGAGGTCTGCTGACGCCGAAAATGATCGTAGTCGGGGTCGCCGTCGTTGAAGCTGGTACCGATCTGACCGTAGCGATTGTAAGACACGGTGCCATAACGCGGCAGAAAGCCGTAATAGCCGTTGGCCGGATCGTATTGATAGCTGGCGAGCAGCGTCAACGTCGTGTTGCTGTCCGGTTTGAACGTGACCGAGGGCGCGAAGTACAGTCGCTGATCCTTGGTGCCGCTGACTTGGGTGTCTGCGTCGCGGGCGAGACCGACAAAGCGATAGAGCACTTTCTTGTCTTCCCCGAGCGATCCGCCCAAGTCGAAGGCACCTTGCCAGCGATCATGCGTGCCGCCTTCGAGTTCGATCTCGTTGACGTGGTTCGCTTCCGGCAGCTTGCTTTCCATGATGACCACGCCACCCGGATTCGCCTGACCATAGAGGAGCGAGCTGGGGCCGCGCAGGACCTCGATACGCTGCAGGCCGTATTGCTCGATCTGCGGCACCGCATACGACAAGCCGCGTCCTAATTTCAGGCCGTCCAGAAAATTGATATAGCTGGCATTGCCGCCGAAACCGCCGAAGCCGCGCATCTGGAGGCTGTCATAGCGATCGCCGATGCCGCGGGTCTCGGCGACGACGCCTGCGGTATAGCGCAGCGCTTGCGCGACGGTCTGGACGTTCTGATCGTCCATCTGTTTGCGTTCGATCACCGTGACGGACTGGGGAGTCGACTTCAGCGGCGTGCGTGTTTTCAGAGCGGCGTTCGCACTGTTCGACGTTTGGTTATCGGCACTGGTGACGGTGACGCCCGGCAACGCGCCTTCGCTGAGCGGCGCGTCGGCGGCATCGATGCGATCGACGTTTTTTTGCGGTTCCAACACGAATGCAGCGTTCGCGCCGGGACGCGCGTAGAGGCCCGTACCGCGTAAGAGCGCATTGAGCGCGCCGATCGCGGTCATGCGGCCGCGCACGCCGGGCGACTGTTTTTTGGCAACCAGGCTGGCGGTGTAGATCAATTGCACACCGCTGCGCTCGGCGAATGCATTCAACGCTCGGGTAAGGGGGGCCGCTGCTATCTCATATTGCTGCGTACGCGTGTCGGCGGGGGCGACGTGTTCCGGCATTGCCTGCGAGGCGCGCTCACGCGTATCGATCTCCGCGCCTGACGCCGCGGTGTAAGCTCCCGCCCCCAGTGTCAGGCCGAGTATCAGCCGCGAGATAGGAGAGCGGCAGGGGCGGAACCGCGTCTGCAAGGCGTGCTTGGTGCGCGGGTGATGCGAGACGCCGCGCGTGCCGCGGCGTTTGAAAAAGTTTTGAGCGTGCTGCATGGTCGTCCGGTACTTTCGTGTGGTGATGGCGCGCTGTCGTGGGGAAGCCGCGTCTATCGGAATAGACGGGCGCGCGACGAAAAACCGGATGTCGAAATCGACGAAAAGTGAAAAATAGTTTCGTGCGCAGGCAGTGCCTGCAATGCGCCGGGATCAGGCGTCGGATCGCACGTTCAGAAAAATGAGGCGTCCAGCCCAGCGGGTCTCCTGCAAGTGGAGCACCTCCACGAGCGTCGCAAGCGCGGTGGCCGGATCGTTCAAGGCGAAGTTGCCTGAGACACGCAGGTTTCCCCCGGCCGCATCGAGGAAAATGTGGTGACCGGGAAAGTAGCGGTTCAATTGCGAGATGACATCGGCGAGCCGACTGTCGTCGAATTGCAGGCGACCCCGCTGCCATGCCGTGTCCGCGATGACGCTGTCCGCGTTCGTATGAACGAGGGACGGTGCCGTGTCGGGCATGGCTTCGGCGACGTCACCGGCATGCATCGTCATCGATGCGCCCGCCATCGAAAAACGGACCGCGCCTTGCGTGACCGTGACCGTGAGCGGCCGGGCTGGGGTGTCACGGCTGTCGATCTGGAAGGCGGTCCCGATGTCGGTGACGTGACCCCCAGCCGTGTCGACGACAAAGGGGCGTCTATCGCCATGCGCGACGTCGAATGCCACGCGGCCTTCGCGCAGGACGATCTGTCGCGTGTCGTTCGTGTAATGCACGTCCACGGCGGACTGCGCGTCGAGCCGCATGACGGAACCGTCGGCGAGCGCAACCGTTCGAACCGCACCTGTGTCGCTCTTGAAATCCGGTGTCAGCGCCATATTGCCGACAACGACGGCGCATACGATGGCAGCCAGACCGATACCGGCACCTAGCTTGCCATTCCACCGGGTCGTGCTAGCGCGTTTCGATGCAGGGTTGCTTTCGACGTGATGGCTCGCGCTGGGTCGGCGGTTCGCCATCCGCGCCGTCGTGTATCGGTCGCGAAGCGGCGATCGATCGGGCTGACGGACGGCTGCCTGTGCGCCGGTTTCCATCGGCGTCGCACGCGACCAGCTTTCGCGTGCCGATGCCAGGGCGTCGCGATGCGCTTGCGATCGCGCGCACCAACGGGCGAGGGATGGGTCGCTTTCCCGCGCCCGTCCCGCATCGAGTCGAATCATCCATACCGCCGCTTCGGCGCGCAAGCGCCTGCGCCGCCGCTGTGCGGGCGCAGCCGCATCGTCACCGTTATTCGGTGCTGCGCGCGTAGCGACTGACGAGAGGGACGCGTCGCTTGTATCGCTTGTATCGGGGATATCGGATTGTTCGTGCATCGGGGACGGCACAGTGTCGTGGCGCGCAGCCTTCATCAAGGGGCGCCCTTCGCGTCGGAGAAGTCCTGGAACGCCAGCAATGCGCGCCGCAGATGCTTTTCCACCATATTTTGAGATATTGCAAGGCGCTGCGCAATCTCGCAATGCGTCAATCCTTCGACCTTCCGCAGCAGGAACACATCGCGACAGCGGGGCGGCAGGGACTGGATCAGCTGATCGAGCGCAGCAGCAGTCTGCTTCGCCTGCAATACCTCGTCGGGCGCATCTGCTTGTTCATGCGAGCGCCTGGCATGTTGTTCGTGCGGGATGTCTTCCTCGCCCTCGTCGCCAGTAGGCAAGGGCAGGCAGACCCGCTCGCGGAATCGGTCGATCATCAGGTTTTCGACGACGCGGCGGAAAAAAGCGTGCGGTTGTTGGATCTGCTGTGGGGCGGCAAGCGTCGCGATGCGGAGAAAGGCGTCCTGCACGATATCCGCTGCCGCATCGGCGTGAGAGGTCGAGGCGGTCCGTCGCCGCGCGAAGAGGAGCAGCGTTCGATAGTGCGCTTCAAACGCGCGGAGCAGACTGTCGTTGGCAGACAAGGTGGATGCAGCGCTTACGGTGGCGTGACCGGTCGGCGGGCGGCATGCTGAGCCCGCAGCGAAAGACGAGACACCATCGATTTAAATGAGAATGCGTCGCATTATAATCTTACAATTACATTTTGCAAGGGTGATCTAAGCGGCTCCGACGGTTTTCAAGATGCAACATTCGTCCGCGCGTCTGTCCTAAAAAGCGTCGCGATCCGGGCGTCGTCTTCGTTCCGGGAATTGGGGCATGATAAAGGATGGTGCATGAGGTGCCGGCGCCCCGGAGGCGCTCGACCTACTACGGAGATTTGACGATGGCAGGAAGTGCATTGGTGGTTGGCGCAAGCGGTATCGTCGGCAGCGCGACGGCGGCCTTGCTTGCAAGCGAGGGATGGACGGTATCGGGCCTTGCGCGCCGCCCCGTCTCCCAGACCGACGTCACGCCGATAGCGGCCGATTTGCAAGACGCTGCGGCGACGGCGCAAGCGCTCGCCGGTCGGCGCTACGATGCCGTGTTCATCACGACCTGGCTGCGACAAGACAGCGAGGCCGAAAATATCCGCGTCAATGCGGCGATGGTGCGCCATCTGCTGGATGCCCTGCGTGCTGGCGGCGGACCGCGGCATGTCGCGTTGGTCACCGGACTCAAACACTATCTCGGGCCGTTCGAGGCCTATGGCAAGGGCACATTGCCGCAGACGCCGTTCCGCGAGGAGCAGGGTCGCTTGGACGTCGAGAACTTTTATTACGCGCAGGAAGACGAGGTCTTTGCGGCGGCGAAACGCGATGGCTTCACGTGGAGTGTGCACCGCCCGCATACGGTCATCGGCAAGGCCGTCGGCAACGCGATGAATATGGGCACGACCTTGGCGGCGTACGCGACGCTATGCCGGGAGATTGGGCGCCCGTTCCTGTTTCCGGGCTCCGCCGCGCAGTGGAACGGCTTGACCGATATGACCGATGCCCGTGTGCTGGCCAAGCAGTTGCTATGGGCCAGCACCACGCCAGCGGCGGCGAATCAGGATTTCAACGTCGTCAACGGCGACGTGTTCCGCTGGAGTTGGATGTGGGGACGCATCGCGGAATGGTTCGGGGTGGAAGCCGTGCCGTTCGATGGCACGGTACGCCCGCTTGAGCAGCAGATGGCGGGGGACGCCGAACGGTGGCGCGAGATCGCGCGGCGCGAGGGCCTGGCGGAAGCCGATTTGGGAAGACTGGCTTCACCCTGGCATACCGACGCGGATCTCGGGCGGCCGATCGAAGTAGTGACCGATATGTCGAAGAGTCGTCGCATGGGGTTCACCGCGTATCAAGCGACCGATGACGCATTCTACGATCTGTTCACGCAGCTCCGCGCTGATCGTTTGATTCCCGGCAAGTAAGCGTCGGGCGTACGCCCCCATCGCGGGCGTTTTGACGATCAAGTGGCGCTATCCGGCTTTTTTGGGAAGGTCAGACTGAAGCGCGTGACGCCGGCATCGCTCAGGACGCCCCATGCGCCGCCATGTAGCGTCATGATGCTGCGGACGATCGATAGGCCAAGCCCATTCGACTCGGCCGCGCGTTGCCGCGAAGGGTCTTCGCGATAAAAGCGATCGAACAGACGGCCCTGATGCGCAAGGGGAATGGTCGGTCCGTGATTCTCGACGGCGATCGTGACGCCATCCGATGTCGTCTCGACGGTGGTGCGAATGATCGAACCGGCGGCGGCGAAGCGAACCGCGTTCGCCAGCAGGTTCGCCACCGCGCGCCGCAACAAATCGGGATCTGCCCAGATCGTTGCATCTCCCTCGACGGTCAACTGGATGCCGCGGTCGTCGGCGAGATCTTCGAAATAGCCGGTGATTCGCTTGATTTCCGGATCGACGCGAAACGTGTCCCGTGCGATGGCATGATCGGCATGTTCCGCGCGTGCGAGAAACAGCATATTGTCGATCATCTTGGAGAGCCGCTGCAGCTCCTCGAAGCTGGAGCCGAGCAGGTGTTGGTAATAAGCGGTGTCGCGCGGGTGGTGCAAGCCCACTTCCACTTGCCCCAGCAGATTGCTGATCGGCGTGCGCAAGTCGTGCGCCATATCGGCGGAAACCTGACTCAATTGCGTGAATCCCCGCTCAAGCCGTGCCAGCATCTGATTCAGGCCTTGAATGACGGGGGCAAGCTCGCGCGGCGCGTGGCGCATCGTCACGCGTACCGACAGATTGTCGATACCGATCGAGGCCGTCTGCTCCGCCAAATGGCTCAGTGGGCGCATCCCACGACGCGCGATCGCATAGGCAATGACGGCAGCCAGCAAGGCGGTGAGGATGGCAAACGCGATGATCTGCCGACGATAATCGGCGAGCATGCGCGTGCGCTCGCTCATCAGGCGGCCCGATACGATTTCCAATGATTGGGTCGGCGTCATGCCCTGGGCCTGCGCCGCTGCCGCGACGTAGATGAAGGGCGTTCCCTGTGCGCTCTCGACATGATGCACGTCGTCGAGCGATAGCGGGACATCCGCCGCGATCGGACGCACTGCCGGGACTGACGTATGCCCGGGGTCGACGGCGATCAGCGGCGGCTGCCCGGGGAAGCGAATCACCAGCAGGGACTCGGTGTTGCCGAGCATATTCGCAAACAGGCGGGGCTTGTCCCGAATCAGCTCGCGCACATCCGCATCATGCAGCAAGGTACGGATCTGATCGACCCGCGTCACCAAGGCCGCGTCGTCGCGCAGGATCAACTGGGCTTCCAGTTTTCGATACATCGCATAACCGAGAATCGCGATGGCGCAAAACGCGATGGTCGCGTAGAGCAGGGCGAGCCGTGTCGTCAATGACGTACCGACCAAGCGTGCGCGAGCGGCAGGGCGCGGCGGCTGGATGTCAGGATTCATCTTCGAAGCGATATCCCACGCCGTGAACGGTATGAATCAATCGGACGGAAAAGGGATCGTCGACTTTCTGGCGTAGTCTGCGCACGGCGACGTCGACGACATTGCTGTCGCTGTCGAAATTCATGTCCCAGACGCGCGAGGCAATCAGTGTCCGCGACAGGACTTCGCCTGGGTGCTGGACGAAAAACAGCAGCAGATTGAATTCCTTGTTCGTCAAGGTAAGACGCGTCTCGCCACGCTGCACGCGACGCTTGGCCGCGTCGATCGTCAAGTCGCCCACCTGCAGGACGGCCAGTTGTTCCGGCTGGGCGCCACGGCGTAAGATGATACGAATGCGTGCCAGCAGCTCGGCGAAGGAAAACGGCTTCACCAAATAGTCGTCGGCACCGAGTTCGAGGCCCTTGAGTCGATCTTCGAGCGTGCCGCGCGCGCTCAGGAACAATACGGGCGTCTTCGTTCGCACGCCGAGCTTCTGAATCACCGTCCAACCATCCATGTTCGGCATCATCACGTCGAGCAAGATTAAGTCGTAACGTGACTCCTGCGCCATGTGCAGACCGTCGACGCCGTCATGCGCGACATCGACGACATAGCCGGATTCCGTCAAGCCGTTTTGCAGATACTCGGCGGTCTTGGCTTCGTCATCGATGACGAGGATCTTCATTGTCATTCCTGTGGGTAGTCACGGCAGGCCCGCGAAATCGGGCGACGGCCGGTGGATCGCACCGGCGCCTGCCATGATAACCGTCCTTTTTCAAGATGACGGCTATCGTGGCCCAGTGCGCAGAGTAAAGCGCCCGCGCCCACGGCAGGGTGACCGAATCATTACAGAGAAATGACAAGGCGTCAGGACGCGGCGTGGCTCGGCGAAATCGCCCAGAAACGTTCGGGAGCGTTCGCGTCGTCCAGCGCTGCCGCGCCAAGTGCGCCGAGCTGGCTGTCATAGGCGCGGATCGCCGTATGCTTGCACTGAAAGGCGGCGCGATCTGCGCCACCGTGTAGCGGTAACGACGCCCGACCCGTCGATCCGTTTGGTACATCGCGTGTGCCCCCGACGGCGGCGCTACTTGCTGGCCTCTGCCACCGCGCGGGCGTGGCGATGAAGTCGGCATGATGGAGCGCGACCAAGGCGCGCTGTAGCGCGCCGCCGATGCTCCGATACGGGACGTCCTCATAGGCGATCCAGGGAATCGCGCGGAGGACGGGCGCCGAGGCGCATCGGATCCAGGCGCGTCGGGCGCGGATATGGTCGCTGTGAAACAAGCCGAGGGGTACGATGATCAGGTCGGGGGCGAGGTTTTTCAAGACGGCCGCCAGGGCGCCGGCGTTGTCGGCATCGTCGCGTTCGATCTCATCGGCGGAAGGGGACGCTGGCAGATATTGGCCGTCGAGGCAATCCATATGCACGACGGCCGCGCCAAGCGACATCATCGCGACATGGTCTTCCTCGCGTCGGGCGCGGACCGCCTGCTCGGCGGAACCATAGCCACACTCCCGATCCCAGGCCGTGCTGAGGAAGGCGTCGGGCGGGGTCCCGGCAAACAAGGTGACGACCGTGGCGTCGGCGCAATCCGCGATCAACGCGCCGCAACTGAGCGCAGCGTCATCCAGATGCGGCGACACGACGACGACGCGTCCGAATGTCCCGAAAACCGGCTGATCGACGTCGAGACTCATCCGGGCACGCCGGAGGTATGCTCGATCGCCGTCAAAAACGCGGCAAAGCCGTCTGGCGCGCGTGCTTCGTCCCGGCCACTGGTGATGACGGACGGGCTGCCAGGACGCGCGATGACGGCGCCCATGGCTTCCAGAGCGGCGAGCAGTGCGACGTCTTCACTGGAGCGTAAAGGCGCGAAGCCGCCGGCGGCCAGATAGGCTGCCGTGGAGAGCCCGAGGTTGGCGCCGTGAACGTGGCGGTGGCCATCGATGCGCTGATAACCCGCTTCGTGGCGTACCATGCAGGCGGCGCTGCGCTGGGACCAGTCATCGACGGTGATGGTACCGCAGACCACATCGGTACCGGCATGGTGCCAACGACGATGGCTGGCAAGCCATTCGACGGGAACTGCGGAATCGGCATCGGTAAAAGATAGCCACTGGGCGCCGAGGCCCATTGCATAGGCCGCGCCCATCGCACGCGCCAGGCCGACGTTGCGATGCGCCGAGCGCAGGACGCGGCAGTCGTAGGCCGCGACGATGGATTCGGAGTCGTCGGTACAACTGTCGAGGACCACGATGACATCGACATGAACCCCTGCCAGGGAAGGATGCCGGATTGCTGCTCCGATGCTGTCAAGGCATCTCGGCAGCAGCAGAGCTTCGTTATGTGCTGGAATGACCACCGCTAGCGACGCCGTTTCGCCCAGCTTCACGGGCAGCGATGTCATCGATATCATCGCGGCGGCGCCATGTGGCGCTGGCTGGATCGTGCTCGCGCCACGCATACCGGTGGCGCCGTTACGGGATGTGTCGTAGGGGTCGTTCATGTTCGCAGCGCCTCGCTCTGCGCCACCGATTCCGATGACGTGGTCCAAAGGGAAAGACAAAAATCCGTGTCGAGATATTCGCCCAGCATCGGGAGTCCGATGAGTTTGTCGATATGCCGATGCAATTCGATACCAACGCGCGGCGCGCCCTCGAACGGATGGCGCCAGTGGCAACACACGACGGTCGCGTCCGGGAGCAATGTCGCTTTCAGCCGTCTGATCACCTCATTCAATGCGGCATCGCTCAAGTAGTAGGCGAGCTCACTGAGGACGATAAGATCGAAGCGCCCATCGGGCCAGTCCTTGCCGAGCGACATGACTTGCCAGCCGATATGGTTCGGCGTCTCGGGATGCGCCCGGGCAATGTCCAGCGCGGCTTGCGCGGTATCGCTGGCAAGTACGCGGTCGCATCGCGCCGCCAGCGCGCGCGTCAGCACGCCGGTTCCGCAGCCGGGCTCATATGCCTGGCGGTAACGCTGGCGCGGCAAGCTGGCCAGCAATAAGGCGCGCTTGCGCTCCTCATACCAGCCTTTTTCGATTTTCCAAGGGTCCGGGCTGTTCGCGTAGCACGCGTCGAAGTACCGCTCGGAGAAGCCGGGCTGCTGCTCGGTTTCCCGCGCGTGGATGCTTAGAGCCGCCATGACATCGCTCCCTGTCGGGCTTCGTCTGCCACGTGTTTGCCCAAGGCGGCCAGATCTTTTTCCGCATGGCTTTGCCGCAGAAATACCGGTAAATCGGCCATGCGCTTGGCGAAACCCGCTTCCTGGCACAGGGGCGCGGCACCGAGCGCGCGGGCGGCATGGTCGACGATCCGGCGCGCCGCGTCATCGGTAACGGTACGAGTCCGCAACGCCCAGGGATAGGCCGATGCCTGCGGTTGTGCATCGATCTCGCGCGCCGTCTCGCTGAGCAGCGCCCGGACCGAGGACAGCAGGCCGTCGATGGCACCGAGATGCATGGTTTTATAGGGATCGTCGCCGGCGCCGCGTGCGACGCGGGCGCCGATCGCACAGGCCGCGCCGAACCAGACAGCGGCAATCCCGACGCCCCCCTGCCAGAAACCGGGCCGATCGAGATAAGCATCGGGACCGCCAATTACGTCGGCCGGCACGTTGTCGAACCGTACCGTGCCGGTTTGCGTTTCCGCCATGCCGACGGCGTGCCAGCCGGCCGCGTCGTGCGCAATCCCGGCAGCGCGCATATCGACGAGTACCAGGTGCCGTTTCTGGCTGGCGCCACCGCCGAGCGGTGCGCGGGCAGGCCATGCGGTCAGGAGCGCCCAGTCGGCCAGATGCGCACCGGAGCACCAAGGCTTTCGCCCGTGCAAGCGGCCGTCATCGTCGATCAGCAATCGATCCAAGCCATTTTCCGCGGCCCAGACGGCGCCTAATCCTTCGGGCGGTGTCACGCCGGGGGCCAATTCCGCAAGGATCGCCCGTGCGTCTGTATGACTCTCGTAGAGCTTCGCCGCGCTCAGGTCATAAGCACCTACAACAGCGAGCGCGCGCCAGCGTGCCAGCGTTTGCCCTTGTCCCGGTAAGGGAATGCGATCCAGCCCGTCACGAATCCACGGTTTCACCGCGGTCAGTCGCCCATTCACGGACGCGTCGTCTGCTGGCGCTACATAGGCGTCGCTCGACAGCCGGCTTCCAAGCTCGGCTACCGCACGCAGCGCGGCACTGTTCGTCATCGCGCTATCCGATGCAGGTGCAACGCGTGGCAGCGCTGAATGCGCAACCGTTTGTGCTTTCGTATCCGGCGGAAGCGACGATATCCTCTCCGGTGCTCTGAGTTCGGCTAATTCGGTCATATAGGCCATTTTCCAAGGCAAAGTCGCGATGCCGTCCGCATGCCAATCGGGGGCGGAACCGGCGGGGAACGTGATGGACGCCTGAAATGCGTGGCCGGGGCCGTCGGCTAGCGGGATCGATACGTTGTAATTCTTTCAGAGCAATTAACGGGCCCGGCTTAGAGGCGGATGCGAGGATAGGCGTTGTGGCCATGTCGTCAAAGCCGCAACCTGCGGGTCAGGTCAAACCCAGCGGGCGCGCGCGATACAGCGCGCATTCACGCAAGCGCCCGCCCTTGCTCATTAGCAAATCACTATTCCTTCCTTCCACGCTGCCGCGAAACGCGGCAGTCTTACAAATCTCGAAGCCGTTGCGGAGGCGGACTATGCCCAGCCCACATTCAGTCACTCCACGTATACCCGGCGTTGCGGCCCGCTCGACCTTTCTCGACAGGGCCGCGCCGGGCCGGTTGGACAGCGCGCAGCGTGGCCGTCACGGCGATGGACGTACGTCGACCGACGCACTGCGTGATGGCAAGACCGCCGTCACCGTATTGATCGTACCGGGCTTGCACGGCAGCGAAGACGCCCACTGGCAAAGCTGCCTCGAACGAACGATGCCGTCGGCGCGGCGCGTCATTCAGCGCGATTGGGCGCGGCCCTCGCTAAAAGAGTGGAGCGAACGGGTCAGAGCAGAGATCGCGATAGCGGCGGCGGAGAGCGATGCGCCGATCGTCCTGGTCGGGCACAGCTTCGGCTGCTTGACCATTGCGGCAGCGTTGCTGGAATCCGGCGCCGCTTGCGGCGATCAAGGGCTCGACCGCGTTGCCGCGGCCTTATTGGTCGCGCCGGCGAACCCTGCACGATTCGACATCGATCCGTCGCGTCTGCGCGCCGCCTTGCCGGTGACGTCGGTCACCGTCGGCAGCGAAAACGATCCCTGGATGCCTTTCGACGCGGTCCGCCAATTTGCGCAGGCCTGGGGCAGCAGCTTGATCAATCTCGGCAACGCAGGACATATCAATGTCGCGTCCGGATTCGGCCCCTGGCCGCTCGGGCTGGAGTTGACGGATATGTTGTGCTGGCAGGCGCGGCGGGATGCGAGCACCGCCACGCAGAGGCCGACGCGCGACGCGTCGCTGACGCACGCGGCCTAGAAACGCAGGCAGCGGCGCATCGTGTCGCCGGCCTGGAATGCGGGTGTTTCCGCGTTTCACTATCGCTACGAAAGCTGATCCCGTGATGTCTATTGCAGAATTTCGGGTTAGCAAAGCGAAAACGACCATTTGCTAACGAAGCGATGGCACGTTTTAATCAAGCCTTTCGCGCTGCCGTGCATAGCGCAGCCGCAGTCGATTTCTTCGATCGATTCCCTTTTTATCTCACAAGGTGATTCACCCGATTTCCGGGTGAATGACGGCGGTCGTCTGGCGCTTGTCGACAGACGAGGTCACGCGATTGAGGCGGTGTGCCTGGCGGGTGACTTGCGGTGGCGGCATGGCAGGGCGCCTTCGTGCGCGACGCGTACTTAGCGCGACATTTTTAATAGACGGTGACGCAGCACGCGCGGCTCCTTGCGTGTCGAACGACATCCATTCGGAAACGAGAATACTGATGACGGATCTCACCACGTCGCTACGCGACTACGCGCCGGAAGTGGCAAGCCGCAAGGGCCCTTCCCGGCAGTCCTTCTACTGGCTGCTGTCCTGGGCCGCGCCAGTCGTGCTCGTGATCATCTGGGAAGCGGCAGCACGCGTCGGCTGGCTTTCGCCGCAGGCTTTGCCCGCGCCAAGTCGGGTGTTGGAAACCGCATGGGGTTTGGCGAAGACCGGTGAATTGTTCGTCGATCTCGGCGTCTCGCTATTGCGCGCGACGATCGGTTTCGCCATTGGTGGGACGGTGGGCTTCATGTTGGGCGTGGCCGTCGGTTTCTCGCCATTGGCCTATGCCTTGTTTGATCGCACCGTGCAAATGGTACGCGCCGTGCCTTTCCTCGCATTGCTCCCGCTGGTGATCGTGTGGTTCGGCGTGGGCGAAGTCGCCAAGGTCTTCCTGGTGGCGCTGGCCGTCTTGTTTCCGATCTATATCAATACGGTGCTGGGCATCCGCCAGATCGATCCGAAGCTGATGGAATTGGCTAAGGTCAGCAATCTGAGCTGGTCTGCTGTCGTGCGTCGCATCATTCTCCCCGGCGCGATGCCGTCGATCCTGACCGGCGTGCGTTACGCGCTGGCCCATGCCTGGCTGGCGCTCGTGATTGCGGAAACGTTGGCGACGCAGCAGGGTATCGGTTTCCTGGCGATGGATGCGCGCGAGTTTCTGCAGACCGATGTGATCGTGTTGACGATCGTCATTTATGCGGTGATCGGTGTCGTGGCGGATGCCTTTGCGCGTTTGTTGGAAACCCGACTTCTGGGATGGCATCCCAATTTTGCGAAAGGAGCACGGCGATGAGTCAGGCTTCGTTTTCTTCGAGCGAGACGGTGGAAGGCGTGCGTCACGGACAGCGTCCGAACGGTCAGGGCGAGCACGCCACGGACACGGCGGCGACGGTGGCGGCAATAGGCGCAGACGAGCGCTTCGCCGATACGCCGCTGGCGGTATCGGTCACGGGACTGCGTCGACACTACGGCGATCGGGTCGTGATTCGTGCGCTGGACCTGCGGATTCATCAGGGCGAGTTTGTGGCCTTGCTGGGCGAGAGCGGTTGCGGCAAGACAACCTTATTGCGCGCGCTCGCCGGGCTCGATCGTCCCGATGCCGGGCAGATCCGTGCCACGGACCGGCCGTCGGTCGTCTTTCAAGAGCATCGTTTGCTGCCGTGGGCGCGCTTGTGGGAAAACGTCGTGCTCGGGAACGAGAAGACCGTCGGGCGTGCCGGTGCGGAGCAGGCCCTGGTCGAAGTCGGTTTGCAAGGTCGCGCCGATGACTGGCCACGCAATCTCTCCGGTGGTCAATTGCAACGCGTTGCCCTGGCACGGGCCTTGGTGCGGCATCCGAAATTGCTGTTACTCGACGAGCCGTTCGCGGCACTGGACGCGTTGACGCGTATCAAGATGCACGGGCTAGTGAAAGAACTGGTGGCACGCCATCAGCCGGGCGCCTTGATCGTCACGCACGATGTCGATGAGGCGATCACCGTGGCGGACCGCATCCTCGTAATGCGAGCGGGGCGGATCGCCGCCGCCTATCATCCGGCCGCCTATGCGGGAGAGGGCCGTCGGCAATCGCTTCGGCAGGCGCTATTGGATGCACTCGGTGTTCATGTGGCGCCGGCGCTGCATTGACGGTTTCAATGCGCACGACAGGTGCGCAATCCCATAAAAAAAAGGAATGAATGACAATGCAGGACTTTATTATCGGCCGGCGCCGCGTGCTGCGCACCGCGGGTGGTTTGTTGGCGGGTGCCGCGGCTGTGGGGTCGGGGTTGATCGCATCGGGCGTGACGCCGGCGTTTGCCGCCGACGCGCCGCGAAAGCTGACGCGCAATACGGATAAGGTGCGGATCGGCTGGGGCCATGGCAGTTTGTCGATGCTTGCGATGCAGAGCGACACCTTCAAGAAATCGCTCGCGGAAAAAGATATCAAGGTGGAATGGGTCGGCCCGTTCCCGAACCACGCCCCGTCAATGCAGGCTGTTGTGGGCGGGAGCGCGGACTTCGGATTCTGGGGATCGACCACCCCGGCGCTGGCCGCGATGTTGGCCGGATCGCCCTTGGTCTTCAACGCGTTCAATATCTATTCGCCCCGTTCGACCGCGATCATCGTCAAGAAGACGAGCGGTATCAACTCGGTCAAAGACCTGGTGGGCAAGACCGTGGCGGTGAACCGTTCCGGTCTGGGCGAGTTTCTGTTGGTGGCGGCGCTGGAGCAAAACGGGATCGATCGTTCGAAGGTCAATATGATCTATCTGAACCCGCCCGATGCCGCGCCGGCTTTCGCACAAGGCAAGATCGACGCATGGTCGATGTGGTCTCCGGCAGTCGATATCGCGCGCTTTGGCAACGATGCGAAGGATATCTTCAACGAGGGGCGCGATCTGAAATTCCTGATCGATTTCAACTCGCTGGTGACGCTGCGCAAATTCAGTGAAGAGAACTCGGCACTGATCCGTGCCGTGCTCGACGCGTACTACACGGTGGGGCAATGGCAATCGGCGCATCCGGCCGACTCTGAGAAGATCCTTCAGGCCGAAGGGAAATATCCGGACGAGGTGCGCGATTACCTGACGAGCCTGAAACGGGTCAACCATTTCTACGAAGCCGACGATCCGGATTTCAACAAGCAGTTCCAGCGTGCGGCAGATTGGCTGGCGGACCGCAAAATCATCCGCTCGCACGTGAAGGTCGCCGACTATTGCTATCGCGTCTAAGCGAACCCGCATTCCACAGACCGCTGCCGTCGTAAGCGCCGAGGTGCGCCGCCGAGCGGACAACATTCGGAAATCGATCATGTCAAAGCCACACATCCGTTTGGGCGTCAACGTGCTTGCTTCGGGGCGCCATGACGCGGCCTGGAAAACGTTTGACGACAAGGCGGCGCTGTCCACCGATATCGACCATTTCGTCGCCATCGCCAAAGCGGCGGAGCGCGGTTTGCTCGACGCGATATTTCTCGCCGACAATCCCGGCGGCCTCGTCTCCGAATCCTACACGCGCCCCTGGCGCGCCTTGGATCCGGCGGTACTCGTCTCGCATCTGTCGGCGCATACGCGACATATCGGTCTGGTATGTACGACCACCTCGCTGTTCGGTCATCCGTACACGATCGCCCGCCAGATCGCATCGATCGATCACGTCAGCCGCGGTCGCGCCGCGTGGAACGTCATCACATCTCAAAATCCACCGGCTTTGCATGCCTATGGCGTGGACAAAGGCTGGGACCAGGCCGAACGATACGAGCGCGCCGAGGAGTTCGTGCAGATCGTCACGCAATTCTGGGATAGCGTGCCGGAAGGTTCCGTCGCGGCCGACGTGGAGCGGACCGTGTATCTGGACCCGTCGCGGCTGCGGAAACTGGATTACGAAGGGCGTCATTTCCGTGCGCGCGGCGCGTCTTCCGTGCCGGAAACGCCGCAAGGACGCCCGGTGATCTTCCAGGCGGGGCAATCCGCCGACAGCCGGGCTTTCGGCGCACGTTACGCCGATGCCTTGTTCACCGGTCAGCGCGTGCTCGACGGCGCGCGGAGCTTTTATTCCGAGGTGAAAGGACTGGCGACGCGTTACGGTCGCAATCCCGATCATCTGCTTGTCATGCCCGGGCTGTTTCCGATCCTCGCGTCCACCGACGAGGAGGCGCAGCGCCATAAGCGTCGGCTCGACGATCTGTTGGACTCCGTGGCCTTGCGAGAGGAGCTGGCACGTCACCTGGCCGTCGACGCCGCGCTGCTGGCCGATCTCGACGCGCCGATTCCGTATCGGGAAACGGAGGCCAACGAGCATCTGGTGCCCACCGCGTCGCGCTGGCATCGCAAGGAGATGCTGAAAGAAGCGAAAGCGAATGGCTGGAATATCCGCGCCTTGCTCTTCTCGAATATCACTGGCGGTCATCGGATCTTCGTCGGAACACCGGAGGGATTTGCGGACGATATGTTGCATTGGGTCGATACGAAGGGTGCGGACGGCTTCAATTTGAATATCGACGTGCAACCGACCGGCCTCGATCTGATTGCCGACGAAGTGATCCCGGTGCTACAGCGGCGCGGGCGCTTCCGTACCGCGTATGAAGGGCAGACCTTACGGGACAATTTGGGATTGCCGCGCTTCGAGGCGGCGAACGTATCGCCCGACACCACCCCCTATTTCGCGCGTGAACTCGCGGGCGCCGCCTGATTCAGTCACGGACGCCCGAGCCTGCGTGAATATCTCGAAATGAATATGTCGACATCCTCCTCCTCCTCCGACGACGCGAAGCCGTCGGCCGCGTCGCCGTCGAACGCGTCACTGACTTCGTCGCTGTCCGACACATTGGGCTTGTCCCCGCTGATCGAGCGTATCGCGCGCGGCGCGGCCGAGCGCGAATTCGCGCAACGCTTGCCGCACGAGGAAATCGCCGAACTCAAAGCGGCAGGTTTTGGGGCCCTTCGGCTCGCTGTGGAAGCAGGCGGTAAAGGCACATCGCTGACGGACCTCTTTACCGTCGCGCGTGACATCGCGGCCGCGGACTCCAATATCGCCCACGCTTTCCGCAATCATTTGTTTCAGGTGGAAGCGGCGTTGCGGCGTGCGGACCATCCTTTCCATGCCAAGGTACTGGCCTTGGCAGGCGCGCATAAAACGGTTGGTTTGAGCTTTACCGTGACGGATTCACCTGCCGCCGGGGCGCGGCCGACACGGGTGCTGTCGCGACTCGAATGGAACGATGCGCGAGGCAGTTATACCGGCTCGGGCGTGAAGGTCTATGCCACCGGCAATCTCTATAACGATGCCTTTGTCGGCACGGCTATCGAGAGCCGCGAGGGGAAGACCGTCCAATACGTGTTGGATCGCGGCCCGGGTGTCGGCAACGAGGACGACTGGCAGGGCTTCGGTCAACGCGCCACCGGTTCCGGTACCGCGACGTTCGAATCGGTGACGGTTCCGGCATCGCAGACCTATCCGCCGGACACGCCGGACCGCGAAGGGGCCGCACCATGGAAGTTCACCTTTCACCAGGTGTATCTGACGAATTGCATCGCTGGCATCGTGCGACGCATCGCCTTCGATGCCGTCGAGGTGCTGCGTGGAAGGGGTCGCAACTTTTACCACGGGGAAAACGCGCACCCGGCGGAAGAGGCCGTGTTGCAAGCGCAGCTCGGCCGTATTCGCGCGTATGCCGCGAGCATCGAGGCGACGATCGATCGCACCATCGCCGCGCTGCAGCGCGCCTGGGACGCGATCGGCACCGACGCTGAATACGATGCGGTGCTGGCCGCCTCCTTGTCGGCGGCGGAAGCGAAGATCGTCGTCGATGATCTCGCGCCGCAAGTCGCCAGTTGGCTGATCGATCTCGGCTCCGGGTCCGCGGTATCGCGCCGGGCGGGGTTGGATCGACATTGGCGTAATATCAAGGTGATTGCTTCTCATAATCCGCGTCTCTACAAGGAACGCTTCCTCGGTCAGAATCGTCTGGAAGGGCGCCTGCCGCCCACCGGCGCATTTTTCTGATCCTTGCCGCGCGTGCCGCTTCCGGCCCCTATTCTTCGTTCTTATTGCTCATGACCGATTCGCTCCACTCCACCGCCGCCAGGCGCTTTCCCTTCCTCGACGCCGAGGCGGTTCGTGCGCACCTGCTGGCACGCGAGGAAATCCTGTTGGCCGATCTGCGCGAGGAGGACCCTTATGCAAAGGGACATCCGCTATGGGCCGCCAATTTTCCGTTTGGCAAGCTGGAGTTGGAGGTACGTCGCCGGGTGCCGCGTCGTGATGTGCTGATCGTACTGTATGGTGAAGATGCGCACCGAGACCTGGCGCCGCTGGCTGCTGCGAAGTTCGAGGTGTGGGGCTATACGAATGTGCACCTGCTCGAGGGGGGATTGGCGGCGTGGGAGGCGAAGGGATATGAAACATTTATCGACGTCAACGTGCCGTCGAAGTCCTTTGGCGAATGGGTAGAGTCGCGTCGACACACGCCGCTGTTGCCGGCCGAGGAGGTGCGACGCCTGATCGATTCCGACAAGCCGCCGGTGATCCTGGACGCGCGCCGCTACGACGAATACAACACGATGAGCATTCCGTCCGGCATTTCCGTGCCGGGCGCGGAACTCGTATTGCGCGTACGTGAGCTCGCGCCGGATCCTGAAACGACGGTCATCGTGAACTGCGCGGGCCGGACCCGGTCGATTATTGGGACGCAATCGTTGATCAATGCGGGTATTCCGAATCCGGTTGCCGGATTGCGCAATGGCACCATCGGATGGACGCTGGCGGGTCTGACGTTGGACAAGGGCGCGAGCCGTCGCTATGCGGAATCGCGGCCGGAAGTCCGTTTGGCGGCGCAGGCCGATGCTCGCGCCGTGGCCGAGCGGGCCGGGGTTCGACGGGTTTCGCTCGATGAGGCGGCGGGTCTGGCGCAGCCTGGCGGCGCTGCGGTGCGCACCGTCTATCGCGTGGATGTGCGCAGCGCCGAGGAATATCGGGACGGGCATCTGCCAGGCTTTATTAACGTGCCGGGTGGCCAGCTGGTGCAGGAAACCGATCACACGGCGCCGGTGCGCGGTGCGCTGATTTTATTAGCGGACGACGATGGCGTACGCGCCGATATGTCGGCATCCTGGTTGGCGCAGATGGGATGGGAGGTCTACGTCATCGATCCGGCCGATGCCGCGCATCGTGCGCAACGGCGGGAAACCGGCGATGTATCGAGCGAATCGATCATCGCGCCGGAAGTGGCGTTGGTGGACGCTCGGCAACTGGCGACTTATCTGGAGAGCGGCGACGGTCGTACCGTCGTGCTCGACGTCACGGCGTCGGCCAACTTCGTCAAGGGACATATCCCGGGGGCATGGTTCGCCCTGCGCGCGCAACTCGCCGGTGCGCTGAAAACGCTGGATGCCGCCGGCGTGGCGCCGGAGCGTTATGTGCTGACCTGCGGCACGAGCGCTTTGGCGCGCCATGCGGCGGTCGATCTGCAAGCGCTGACCTCCGCCGATGTGTATGTATTGAACGGCGGCACCCAGGCGTGGCGTGAGGCCGGGCTGCCGGTGGAAACGTCGGCGGCCAACGCCGGGTACGACGCGACCCAGGCCGTGCAGGCGCGCTTCGCCTCGCCGCGAACGGATCGCTATCGTCGGCCGTACGAAGGCACCGACGCGCCGCGCGAAGCGATGGAAGCCTATCTTGAATGGGAATATGGACTGGTCGCGCAGTTGGAGAACGATGCCACGCATTTCTTCACGGTGATCTGATCGACGTGGGCGCGCAGTGTGGCGCCCCGACCATTTTCATGGCATGACGAACAGTTTCAAAACAATGCGCGCTGCTCTGCGCGCAACGCGGGACCTACCGAGATAAGGTCAGCGCAATCGCCAGCGCTTCGGTCAAAGCGTTTTCGGCCTTGTCGCGGACGTCCGCATCGGGCGCGCGCAAGACATACGAAGGATGATAAGTCGGCACGATCCACAGGCCATCCAGTTCGAACGGCGTGTTCAGAATTTTCGAAAGCGACAGACGGCTGCCGGCCAGTGAGGCCAGGGCGGTGGCGCCGAGCGCCACGACGACGCGCGGCTGGTTCGCGGCGATCTCTTGTTCGAGCCAGTGATGACACGCCTCCACCTCGCGTTGCGCCGGGGTTTTGTGGAGCCGTCTCTTACCGCGCGGCGTCCATTTGAAATGCTTCACCGCGTTTGTCAAATAGACGGTATCGCGCGCGATACCGGCACGCTGCAGGGCGCGATCCAGCAATTGACCGGCGGGCCCGACGAAGGGCCGACCCGCCAGATCCTCCTGATCGCCGGGCTGCTCGCCAACCAGCATTAGGGCCGCCTGCGTCGGGCCGCTGCCCGACACGGCTTGCGTGGCATGCTCCCATAGCGCGCAGCGCCGGCAGGCGTCGAGATCGTGTGGCGTGTCGCGTTGCGGTTGCGCCGCGTCCGCCGACACGGGAATAATCCTGCCGTGTGCGCCACGCAAGGCGCCGGCTTGCCCATGGCGCTGTTGGCCCGTGGAGGCCGCCGCGGCGAGTTGCGGGATGAGGTCGCCCTCGGGCAGATGTTTCCAATACCGCGCGGGCAGGTGTTGGCGGGTCAGGGCGAGATTGACTCGCGCCGGATTGAAAATGCTCCGATAGTAGGTCCGCCACAACGCTTCGGCGTCGTCTTCTTGTTGCGGCGGCGGCAGACGCGGAGTCCAATCGAATGCGACGCTTTGTCCATCGTGGCGCGCCAGCCCGCGGGGTGATGCGATGATCCAATGTGCCCGTCCCAAGCGTTTCTCGAAATAATCGACGAGCGGTTCGAGGATGTCGTGCTCGGGCGTAAACCACGCCATCAATACGGGCGTCTGATCGGGTCCCCGCGCTTCTTGGAACCGCATGAAGGCGCGCCAATGATGGTATTCGCGCGACACGTCGCGGACGAGGCGTACCAAACGCGCGCCATCGACGTCGCCGGGAAGCACCGCCGAATGATCGCCGTGCGCGTAGCGCCAGATCACGCGGTACAGAAAGGCCCAGCGTCGTGGCTCGGCATGGCGCGCCGCCGCCCGCAACTGTTTCAATGCTTCTCGGGATAGGGAGAAGCGGGCAGCGCGGACGCCTGGCGTCTCGCTGACCGCCGCGATTTCCTCGAATAGCGAGCCATTTATCGCCGCGCTCAAATCGCGCGGGGCAGGAGGACGATCGGCATCATGCCCGGTGTCGGATGCGTCCGGCGCGTCGGATGGGCCATGCCCCGCGCCAATCGCGGGCGACGTGCTGTCGTCGCGTGCACCGGCTCCGTTGCGTGTTTCGCCTCCGCGTGCCGTCGCCATACGCCATTCCACCAACGACGGATCGACGTTTGCCGCGATCAGATCGCGTGCCGCAGATCGCCAACTGGCGAAGTCATTCTCGATTGTGACGATGCGCACGTCAGTGTCACCACAACGACGCTTGTACCGGGACCTGCGTGGCGGCAACCGCAACGGCCTGTCGCAAGGCGGCACTGCTCTGCTCGCTATTGCGAGGGCGCCAGTCATCGACAACGATAAACGCACGGGCGTTTTTGAGCCCACACCGCAGACGGACGAGATCGTCGTAGCGCAGCCGCCGTTGCTGCCGCAAGGCGACGATGCGTTCCGCATTGCGTAGGCCGATGCCGGGAACACGGGCAATCATGCCGCGCTCGGCCCGATTCAGATCGACGGGAAACAGCTCGCGATGCGTCAGGGCCCAGGCCATTTTCGGATCGACATCCAGTGCAAGATCGGCCTCTTTGCCCATGATCTCGTTCGATGTAAAGCCGTATTGCCGTATCAGAAAATCAGCTTGGTAGAGACGATGTTCCCGCCGCAAAGGCGGCGGCGCGAGCGGGACGCTGCCGGGGCTGTTGGGAATGGGGCTGAAGGCGGAGTAATAGACGCGCCGCAAGCGATACGATTGATACAGTGTCTCGGCCGTCCCGAGAATCGTCCGGTCGTCGGCCTCGTCCGCGCCGACGATCATCTGCGTGCTTTGACCGCCGGGCGCGAAGCGGGGCGGCCGAGCGCGCGCCGCAGGATTCACCCGTGAGGCGGCGACGGCGCGCGTCACCGGTACCGATGCCGGCGTGCTGTCCACATGAGGCGATGTGCCGACGTCTGCCGTGCCGGAAGCTGCCGTGTCGTCCGCCGTTACCAATTGCCGATGGCGGATGCGCGCCATGGCTTTGCGGATCGTCCCGAGATTTTTCTCCGGTGCGAGACGCGCGATCGATACAGCGGTAGGCAGCTCGATATTGACGCTGAGACGGTCCGCGTAGCGGCCGGCGAGGTCAATCAATTCCGGCGCTGCGTCAGGGATCGTCTTCAAATGGATATAACCGCGAAATTGGTGGTCCTCGCGCAAACTCCGCGCGACTTCGACGAGTTGCTCCATCGTGTAGTCGGACGAGCGGATCACGCCGGAGCTCAGAAACAGCCCCTCGATGTAATTGCGCCGATAGAAATCGAGGGTAAGCCGGACGACATCCTCCGGCGCGAAGCGCGCGCGCTGCACGTCGCTGCTTCGCCGGTTAACGCAATATTGGCAGTCGTACAGGCAGAAATTGGTCAGGAGCACCTTTAGCAGCGAGACGCAGCGGCCGTCCGGCGTATAGCTATGGCAGATGCCCTGACCAGTGGTTACTCCCATCCCTTCCTTGCCGCGCGAATCGCGTCCGCCCGCGCCGCTGCTGGCGCAGGAGGCGTCGTATTTGGCGGCGTCGGCGAGGATTTCCAACTTCTTAAGTCGATCCATGATCGTTTGCACCGATACTGTACATATATACAGTATCGGTGCAAACGGCGGGGTCGGCAAGGTTTGTTGTGTAACAGCCGCTGTTGGTTCGGCCAGGAGCGAAGCGCGGTCGGTCGCTCATACCTAACCGTTGCCCCGGGAACACGAATTGCGTCGGCATTGAAAATCGCATACTGCGAAACGTTTTTTTAAAAATACAAAAAGAGGTTCCCCATGACCGCATTGCACCCGATTCGCTTTCAACCTGACATGGAAGTCGTTCCGGAAGACGAAGCGCAGACGACGGCAGAGTTGATCGAAGCGCTGCACACCATTCAAGCCATTACGACGGAAGACTATCCCACCGCAGTGCGTTCGGTCCACGCCAAGAGTCATGGGATCGTCAAAGGCACCGTGCAGGTACTGGACAACTTGCCGCCGCAGCTTGCGCAAGGTTTGTTCGCCAAGCCCGCCCACTATCCGGTGGTCATGCGTTTCTCCACGAATCCCGGCGACATTCTCGACGACCGGGTTTCGACGCCGCGCGGACTGGCGCTTAAAATCATGTTGCCCGACGACGCAGCCACCGAGGGTGGTGTGGCTGCCGGGCTCGACGGCACGTTCAGCCAGGATTTCGTGATGCAGAACGCGCCGAAGTTCACGGCGCCGACGCCTAAGGCCTTTCTCGGCAATCTGAAACTGCTGGCGAAGACGACCGACAAGGCCGAGGGTCTGAAGGTGGCCTTGTCCGCCGTGTTGCGCGGAACAGAGTCCCTAATCGAGAAGGTCGGTAGCGAGAGCGGCGCCATTAAAAGCATGGGCGGTCACCCGATGACGCACGTGCTGGGCGAAACGTTCTACACGATGGTCCCGCTTTTATATGGCGAGTATTACGGGAAGGTATCGGTCGCGCCTGTGTCGCCGGGCCTGCAGTCCTTAACCGACCAAGCCGTTTCTTTGAAAGACAATCCGGATGGATTGCGCGCCGCCGTCGTTGCATTCTTCAGCCAGAACGATGCCGAATGGGAAATACGGGTGCAATTGGCCGCCGATCGGGAGCAGTTTCCAATCGAAGATGCGTCGCAAGAATGGCCTGAGTCGGTCAGCCCATATGTCGCTGTCGCGCGGATCACCGTGCCGAAACAGGACGCCTGGTCCGCCGAAGTGGAGCGCAGCATCGATCAATGCTCGGGCTTTTCGCCCTGGCACTGCCTCAGCGCGCATCGCCCGCTCGGCGGCATCATGCGTTCGCGCAAGCCCGCATATGAGGCGTCGCAGCGCCATCGCTTCTCCGCAAATGGTTGTCCGTTCGCCGCGGCCGCTGCTGCGAAAAACCCGACGCAAACCCCCGACTGATCCGAGGCATTCATGTTGAAAGACGATCTTCCAGGCGACGGATTGACTCCTCACGGCAGCACCGGTAACGGCGACGCGCCGGAATCGCGCGAGCAGCGCGTCTCGCCTTCGGACAAGGCGCGTGGCGACGCCGACGCCAGTGCGCACGCAGACAACGTTGCCGGCGGCTGGGGATCGATGAAGGCGGTGACGCAGATTCTTCGGCAAGAGCACGTCTTGATGCGCGGCGCCAAATTGCTGCTGAAGCAGAACAAGCCCGATGGCTTTCAATGCGTCAGTTGTTCCTGGGCGAAGCCCGCCGACCCGCACCTCGCCGAGTTTTGCGAGAACGGCGCGAAAGCCACCGCCTGGGAAATCACGGACAAACGCGCAACGCCCGATTTTTTTGCGGAGCACACCTGCGCCGAGCTCGAAGAATGGGGCGATCTGGCGTTGGAAGAGCAGGGCCGGTTGACGGCCCCGCTGCGCTGGGACCCGGCAAGCGACAAATATGTGCCGGTATCGTGGCAGCAGGCGTTTGAAGAGATCGGACGCGAGTTGCGTGCGATCGCGCCGAACGACGCCGTGTTCTATGCGTCCGGGCGCGCCTCGCTGGAAACATCGTATATGTACCAGTTGCTGGCGCGGCTTTATGGCACCAACAACCTCCCTGACAGCTCGAATATGTGTCACGAGACGACCTCCGTCGCGCTGCCGCCCGTGATCGGCGTACCAGTCGGGACGGTGGGTCTCGATGATTTTGAGAAAACCGACTGCATCCTGTATTTCGGTCATAACGTCGGCACCAACGCGCCTCGGATGTTGCACCCGTTGCAAGAAGCCCGGAAGCGCGGTGTGCCGCTGATCGCCTTTAATCCGGTGCGCGAGGCGGGGCTGATGCGTTTCGTCAATCCACAGTCTCCAGCGGAAATGCTGGTACCGGGCAACGACACCGCCATCAGCTCCCAATATGTGCAGTTAAAAATCGGCGGCGATGCGGCGGTGATCCTGGGCATGTGCAAGGTGATCATCGAGGCCGACGATGCGGCGCGGAACGCTGGCACCGATCGCATTATCGACACCGCATTTATCGATACGCACACGCACGGCTTCGAGGCGTTCTCGGAACAGGCGCGCGGGGCGGATTGGACGGAAATCGCGCATCGCAGTGGCGTTACGCGCGCAGAAATCGAAACGGCCGCGCACACTTATATGCACGCGCGCACGGCGATGGCCTTTTATGGGATGGGACTGACGCAACATCGCAAGGGTGTCGATACGATCCAGCTGTTGGTCAATCTGCTGTTGTTGCGCGGCAATTTTGGCAAGCCTGGTGCCGGCATTTGCCCGGTTCGCGGGCACTCCAACGTTCAAGGACAGCGCACGGTCGGCATTACGGAGAAGCCTGAACTGGCACCGTTGGATGTCTTGGCGAAGCAATTCCACTTCGAGCCGCCCCGGGATAAAGGCTTGGATACCGTGGGCGCATGCGAGGCGGCGATAGAGGGCCGGCTGAAGGCTTTCATTATGTTGGGCGGCAATTTCGTGCGGGCCATTCCCGATACGGGCCGGATGGAGGCAGCATGGAAGAAGCTGCGATTGACGGTAAATATCGTCACGAAGTTGAACCGCAGTTGCCTGATGCACGGCGAGGTGTCGTATATCCTCCCCTGTCGTGGACGAATCGAGATCGATCGCCAAGCTGGTGGTGAACAGGCTGTCTCGATCGAAGACTCCACCGGATGTTTTCATGGATCGCGAGGATTCGCCGAGCCGGCTAGCCCGTTATTGCTGTCCGAACCGGCGATCGTGGCAGGCATTGCGAAGGCCACATTGCCGCCGAATGCGGTCGATTGGGACGGCTGGATAGGCGATTACGCACGAATCCGCGATGCCATCTCGGAAACATTCCCCGCCATCTTTGCGGACTTCAATCAACGCTTATGGCAACCCGGTGGTTTCCATCGACCCTTGCCGGTTGCGGAAAGGAGTTGGAAGACGCCGAACGGGAAAGCAAATTTCACCGTCGTCTCGCAATTGGCGGCCGATCCCGATTTGCCTGCGCTGGCGGACCCGTCGATCCTGCAGTTGATGACGACGCGCGGGGACAGCCAGTTCAACACTACGGTCTACGGCATGGATGACCGGTTTCGCGGCGTCTACGGCACGCGCGAGGTGATATTGATGCATGAAGCCGACATTGCAGCGCGCGGCTTGGTGCCGGGCGATCGCGTGAACGTCGAGACAGTGGCCAATGATGGCGTGACGAGACGGGTGACCGGCTTATCGGCGCGCGCCTTCGATATTCCTCGCGGTTGCGCGATGGGCTATTACCCCGAGCTCAATGTCTTGATCCCGTTGTGGCATCACGCCGAGGGTAGTCATGTCCCGGCCGCCAAGTCGATCTCCGTCAGGGTGGTGAAGCAGTCAATGATGAGCGATGTCGCAGCGGCAGAGGAAACCCCGGACATGACGAAGGAGGCAGATGTCGTCTGATCCTCCCTCTATGACGAATCCCTGAAGTCGAGTAAACGGTAAGGCGCAACAATACGCCGTGGATCGCCACAAAAAGCAGAGTGCGGCATATCGCCGCACCCTGCTTTTTGTTTGCTGCAATCTCACAAACATGGCAGCAAGTCGACAATCGGCGGCGTTACAGGATGATTTTTGACACGACCAAGCGTCTACGCAAACGTTTGGGCAATGCAGGGTTGTGCCATAAGGCGTCCCGCCGTTCGCCGGCTTGATAGGCGTCTTTTACAGCCTGTCAAATTAAAAAAATCAGCGTCCCGCGTCGCCATTCCTGCATTCCCGTGAGCGGTTCACGCGGCGCGCCGATCGCGCCACGCGGACGACCGCGCATTTGACAGCGTTGGACAAGTCAATTTTTCCTTCATACGATGCATTGTCCATGGGCATTGCGACGAGCGGTCAAACGCACCGCGCCCATGTATCGCATAAATCCGATTCGTAGTCCTCATAGATGAGTGCGATTGATTTCATCGAGGACGCGGCGGGCTATCCAGTCGATCAACGCGCATTCCGGGGAGTGGTGAAGATGGCGGGCAAGGACGTAACCGAAGGAGTGGGGCTGGCATACGGATCGCGGCATAAGCGGCCGCTGCTGGCGATGGCTGTCGCCACAGCATTAGGCATGATGCAAGTTGGTGCGGCCTATGCCGAGTCGACCTTGCGTATCGCGATGACGGCTGCCGATATCCCGTACACGGCCGGGCAGCCCGATCAGGGCTATGAAGGCAATCGCTTCACCGGTATCACGATCTTCGACTCTTTGATCCAATGGGATCTGAGCAAGTCGGATGCGCCCAGCGGTCTGATTCCCGATCTCGCAACGGATTGGCACGTCGATGCCGGCGACAAGACGAAATGGATTTTCAAGCTCCGCAGTGGCGTCAAATTTCATGACGGTACGCCGTTCAACGCCGATGCCGTCGTCTGGAATGTCAACAAGGTGCTGGACAAGTCGGCGCCGCAATACGATCCGCGCCAGGCCGGTTTGACGCTTTCGCGTCTGCCCACATTGAAGGCGGTGCGCAAGATCGACGACACGACCGTCGAGTTCACGACGAATCTCGTCGATTCCTTTTTTCCGTATGCGATGGTGAATCTTTATTTCGCCTCGCCGTCGCAGTGGCAAAAGGATCTGACGGCGGTGCCCGCCTCGGTGAGCGATCCGGCCAAGCGCAGCCAGGCGGCCTGGGCGACGTTTGCCGCCAGTCCTGCGGGCACCGGGCCGTTCAAGGTGACCGGTTTCGTGCCGCGCCAGCGCCTCGAATTGGTCAAGAACGATGCGTACTGGGATCCGAAGCGTCGACCCAAGATCGACAAGGTGATTCTGTTGCCGATGCCGGAGGCCAGCGCACGGACCGCGGCCTTGCTATCGGGGCAGGTCGATTGGATCGAGGCGCCGGCACCCGACGCAATCCCGCAATTGAAATCGCGCGGTTTCAAGGTCTATGCCAATATTCAACCGCACAATTGGCCCTGGCAGTTCTCCTATCTGGAAGGCTCGCCCTGGCGAGATATCCGCGTGCGAAAAGCGGCGAATCTCTGCGTCGATCGTGCCGGCTTGAAAACGCTGTTGGGCGGCTATATGGCGGAAGCGACAGGCACCTACGAACCGGGCGATCCGTGGCGCGGCAATCCTTCGTTTAACATCAAGTACGATCCGACCGAAGCGAAGAAGTTGATGACGGACGCGGGCTACTCCGCGGCAAAGCCGGCACAGATCAAAGTGCAGGTGTCACCGTCCGGGTCTGGTCAGATGCAGCCGCAGCAGATGAACGAGTACATTCAGGAGAACCTGAAGCAGTGCTATTTCAATGTGACGCTGGACACCGTGGATTGGAATACGCTGTTCACGAACTGGCGTCTGGGGGCAAAGGATCCGGTGGCACACGGTGCCAATGCGATCAACGTCAGCTTCAATTCGATGGATCCGTTTTTCGGGATGGTGCGTTTCGCCAGCAAGAGCACGTTCCCGCCGGTATCGAATAACTGGGGTTACTACAGTGACGACACCACCGAGAAGTTGGTCGGCGAAGCGCGATCGTCATTCGACGCCAAGGCGCGCGATAAGGCGCTCGGCGATTTGAATGCTTATATGATCGATCAGGCGGCCTTCCTATGGGTCGCACATGACGTCGGACCACGCGCCATTTCCGCCAAGGTCGGCGGCGTGGTGCAGCCCAAAAACTGGTTGATCGACATTGCCACCATGTCGATGAAATAAGCGCGTGCGGCACCGGTCTTCGACGGACCGGCGCCGGTGGTCACCGTTTCTTTGCCCATTCGATCCATCCCTTTCGTCCGATCCCTGTCGTGCCTGATGGCCAGCTCTCGCGAGTCGTTGTCGGGCATAAGAAGTGGAACAAGCGATGCTCGTTTATTTGATCCGCCGTGTGCTGTATGCGATACCGATCATGTTCGGTGTCAGCCTGCTGTGTTTTGCGCTGTTGCATATGGCGCCGGGTGATCCGCTATCGGCGGTATTGCCGGCCGATGCGTCGGAGGCGCTGCGCGCCCAACTCATTCATCTATACGGTTTCGACAGGCCGCTGCCGGTCCAATTCCTCAGTTGGATTTGGCGGGCGCTCCATGGCGATCTGGGGACGTCGATCTCGACGGGTGCACCGGTCAGCCGCGATGTGCTTGCCGCCGTGGTCAATTCGCTGCGGCTTGCCGTGCTGGCGACCTTGATCGGTTTCATTTTGGGATGCGCCTTCGGCTTTATCGGCGGCTATTTCAAGCAGTCCTGGCTCGACAAGATCGCCTCGTTTTTTGCCGTGCTCGGCGTCAGCATTCCGCATTATTGGCTGGCCATCATCCTGGTCATCGTTTTCTCGGTGCTGCTGCCCTGGTTGCCTGCTACAGGCGGCGGTCCCGACGGCGTCGACGGCTGGGCACTGGATTGGGCGCATCTCTCCTTTATGGTACTTCCGGCCTTTGCGATGGCGATGATCCCGATGGGCATCATCGCCCGCACCACGCGCGCGCTGGTGGCGGAGATTCTGTCGCAGGAGTTCATCGTCGGGCTGCAGGCACGCGGGCTAGGGCAGGGCGCAATTTTCCGTCATGTCGTAAAGAATGCCGCCCCCACCGCGTTGTCGGTAATGGGATTACAACTCGGCTATCTATTGGGCGGCTCGATTCTGGTCGAGACGATTTTCTCGTGGCCCGGCACCGGATTTTTGCTGAATACAGCGATTTTTCAACGAGACTATCCCTTGCTACAAGGAACGATCCTTGTTTTGGCGCTGTTCTTCGTTGTATTGAACCTGATCGTCGACGTATTGCAGACCTTGTTCGATCCGCGGATTGCACGCTGAGCGCGTCAGGATAAAAGGCGCACGCCGGGCCTGCCCGACGATGCGCTTTTTCTTCTCGGCCTAAATCGCACGCGGATCCCTCTACCAGCATGGGAGTGCCTGTTTCGATGTCGCAGATCAGTCCAGTAAGCTCGCATCCGGGGCCCGATGCATCGGGACCGCCGGATCAGCACGCCATGGAACCGCCACGTTCGCCAAACTACTGGCGCAGTACGTTGCGGAAACTGCGGCGCGATCCCACCGCGCTGGTCTCCGGGACGGTGGTGGCGCTGCTGATCCTGATGGCGCTGTTCGCGCCGCACCTGGCGCCGCAAGATCCTTTCCAGACGTCGATGCTGCATCGTCTCCAGTCCATCGGCAGTGCAGGGCACGTGCTCGGTACCGATGAATTGGGGCGCGATATGCTCACCCGGCTGATCGTCGGTTCGCGGCTATCACTTTTCATGGGGATCGTGCCGGTCGCAATCGCTTTCGTTCTCGGCGGGACTATCGGCATCTTCGCCGGTTATGCGGGGGGCTTCGTCAATACGGCGATCATGCGAGTGGTGGATGTTTTCTACGCTTTCCCATCGGTCTTGTTGGCGGTCGCCTTGTCCGGGACGCTCGGCTCGGGCATCGGCAACTCCTTGCTGTCGTTGACAATCGTCTTCACGCCGCAGATCGTGCGCGTGGCCGAAAGCGTCACCACGCAATTGCGCAATAGCGATTTCATCGAAGCGGCGCGCAGTTCCGGTGCCTCGGCCTTCACGATCGTTCGCGTGCACCTGCTCGGCAATGTATTGGGGCCGATCTTCGTCTATGCCACAAGCTTGATCTCGGTGTCGATGATCCTGGCTTCGGGTTTGTCTTTTCTCGGTTTGGGCGTGGTGCCGCCGAATCCGGAGTGGGGACTGATGCTCAATACCTTGCGGACCGCCATCTACACGCAACCACTGGTGGCGGCGTTGCCCGGGGTGATGATTTTCATCACGTCGATTTCGTTCAATGTGCTGGCGGACGCGATCCGTTCTGCAATGGAAATCAAGGGTTAAGACGATGAGCGAAATCAAAAGCGCGTCCGCTTCCGCCGCTTCCCCCCTCGGGCTTGCCGAACATGCCGATGTTGGCGGGCCGGCGCAACCGTTGCTGACCGTACGGAATCTGAAGCGGTATTTCCCGCTGAAGGGCATGTTGCCCGGATCGTCGCGACAATTCGTCAAGGCGGTCGACGGTGTCAGTTTCGATATACGAAAAGGCGAGACGCTCGGTGTGGTCGGCGAGTCCGGGTGCGGCAAGTCCACCACGGCGCGGCTGCTGATGCAGTTGATGCGGCAAGACGGCGGTGAACTGGTGTTCGATGCCGAGACCGTCGGCTCGCATGCATTGCCGCTGCGCCGGTATTACAGCCAGGTGCAGATGGTTTTTCAGGACAGTTATGCGTCGCTGAATCCGCGGCTGACGATCGAGGAGTCGATTGCATTCTCGCCGCGCGTGCACAAGGTCTCGCGGACCGAAGCCACGCGTCGCGCGCACGATCTGCTGCAACGCGTCGGTTTGGCGCCGGCGCGGTTTGCAGGCCGCTATCCGCATGAGCTTTCGGGTGGCCAGCGGCAGCGTGTGAATATCGCGCGGGCACTCGCGCTCAACCCCCGGCTCGTCATACTGGACGAAGCGGTATCTGCCTTGGACAAGTCGGTCGAGGCACAAGTGCTGAACCTGCTGCGCGACCTGAAGGCCGATTTCGCCCTGACCTATCTCTTTATAAGCCACGATCTCGGCGTGGTGCGCTATTTATGCGATCGCGTGCTCGTGATGTATCTCGGCAAGGTGGTCGAGATCGGTGAGGCGGAGGCGGTTTTTTCAGCACCGCAGCATCCCTATACGCGGGCATTGCTGTCTTCCGTGCCATCGATGGATCCGGACCGGCGTACGCTGACGCCGCCACTCGCCGGCGACCCGCCCAATCCCGTGGACCCGCCGTCCGGTTGCGCGTTCCATCCGCGCTGTCGTTTCGCCGAACCGATCTGCGCGCGGGTGGCGCCGCGTCTGCTCGATCGAGCGGGACACGCCGCCGCGTGCTTGATGCAGGAAGCGGACTCGGGTCATAGCGCCGCGCGCGAAATTGCAGCAGGGACGTCAGTGCATCTTTATATGCGGCAACACGCCGAGAGCGTTCTGGTTGCCGAGGACGGCGCCGGCCACTTTGCAGATACGGAGGTCGACGCATGATGACGCCGTCGCAGACCTTGGGCCGTTCTGAATCCGACGCAACCGATGCGTCGCCAGCAGTGCACGATGCGATCGCGTTGGCGCATCTGCGCGTGCGTTTCCATGCGCGTGGGAAGGTCGTCAAGGCAGTCAACGATGTATCGTTGCACGTCGCGAAGGGCGAGGCGCTTGCCTTGATCGGCGAGTCCGGCTCGGGAAAGAGTGTGACGCTGCGGGCGATGATGCGCCTGCATCCTCCGCGTGTGACGGAGATCGAAGGGAGCATTCGCGTCTTCGGTGAGGATGTGATGGCCGCCTCCGCAAGACAGCTTGCGGCATTGCGTGGCGGCAAGGTGGCGATGGTTTTTCAGGAGCCGCTGCTCGCTTTGGACCCGGTCTATACCGTTGGCCAGCAAATTGCCGAGACCGTGCGCGCGCATAGCGCGTGTTCGCGCGGGGCGGCGCGGCAACGTGCCCTCGCATTGCTGCAGGCGGTTCGTATTCCAAGCCCTGAGCGCCGCTTGGACGCCTATCCCCATGAAATGTCGGGCGGGATGCGTCAACGAGCGATGATCGCGCTGGCCTTGGCGGGAAACCCGCAGATCCTGCTCGCCGACGAACCCACGACCGCGTTGGACGCCACCGTGCAGATTCAGGTGCTGATCCTGCTGCGCGAACTGCAGCGCGAGCTTGGTCTGTCGATCGTCTTCGTTACCCACGACTTGGGAGCGGCGGTCGAAATCGCCGATCGTATCGCGGTGATGTATGGTGGCAGCATCGTCGAGGAAGGCGATGTGCGCAGTGTGACCCGTGCGCCGCGACACCCTTATACCGTGGCGCTGTTGCGCAGTCGTCAGGAGGGCGGGATGCGCAAGGGCGAACGGTTGGAGGCGATAGCGGGGGCACCGCCCGACTTATCGCAGGATATCCCCGGTTGTGCGTTTGCGCCGCGGTGTGCGCACGCGATGCCCGTATGCACGCAGCGCGCACCCACCGAAGTGCCGTCGCCCGATGGCGCCAACCATCGCGTCCGCTGCTTTCTCTACGATGCGAAAGGGCACCGTATTGCACCGATCGCGGCGCCGGGCGAGCCGCCGATATCGTCCCTTGCCGACGCCGCGTCCCTTCCGGAGTAGACGATGAACGCATCTCATAAAGAAGACGCTTCGCAACCCATGAACGATGAAAGGACGGATCGCGCGACACGCGCGTTCCTCCCCTATCCGCATGCCGAGGTGCCGCATGCGGCACGGGGTCCTTTATCCGGTCTGACCTTTGCGGTAAAGGATATCTTCGATGTCTGCGGATATCCCACCGGCGCAGGCAATCCGCATGTGCTGGTGCGTTCGGGTATCAAGACGGCGCATGCGCCGCCCGTCGCCGAGCTGCTCGCCGCCGGAGCGCGCTTCGTCGGCAAGACGGTGACCGATGAACTGGCGTTCTCCGCGCTGGGAAGCAATGTACATTTCGGGACACCGATCAATGGCGGCGCACCGGAGCGAATCACCGGCGGCTCGTCGTCCGGATCGGCATCGGCGGTATCGAATGGACAGTGCGATATTGCATTGGGCAGCGACACCGGTGGTTCGGTGCGCGGTCCCGCCAGTCACTGCGGCATTTATGGGATTCGTCCGACGCAAGGGCGCATCTCTTTGGAAGGGTGTTTTCCGCTGGCGCCGACTTTCGATACGTGCGGTTTCTTTGCCCGCGATGCCCGCACATTCGAGCAGGCGGCGACCGTGCTGTTAGGTCCCGACGATACAGCGCGGCCGTCACTCCCTGCGATTCCGCGCGTCCTGATCGCCGAGGATTTATTCGCCTTATTGACCGCCGAAGTACGCGACGCGCTACAGCCCGCGGTCGCGGCGATCGAGTCGGCTTGGGGCAAGGCACATCCGGTGTCGGCATGTCGGATTGGTGACAGCGCCAAGCCCGACGATGCGAGTCGCTTGTACGGTGCCTATCGTGTGTTGCAAGGGTGGGAGGCATGGCGGATGCAAGGCGCACGGATCGAAAGTGATGCCTTATGTCTGGGCCCGGACGTGGCGGCGCGTTTCGCATTTTCGAGATCGGTTACATCGGAACAGGCGGACGACGCGACGGCAGTCCGCCAGGCCTTCAAGGAGAACATCGGGGCGTTGCTTGGACGCGATGCTATTTTGATCCTGCCGACGCAACCCGATATCGCGCCGCTTCGGAGCATCGACGCCGACGACATCGAGCATTACCGAAACCGTGCCACGCATCTCATGGGGCTCACGCCCTTGTGCGGGATGCCCCAGGTGTCGATGCCGTTTGCCGGCCGCGACGGCGCGCCGTTGGGTATCTCGGTGATAGGCCCCGCAGGAACGGATCTCGCCCTTGTACGTCTGCTTGCGAGCTTGCCGCTTCCCGAAGGCGCAATTGTCGCGTCGGGTGGGGCACAAAGCGCAACGTGCGAAAAAACGTCAGTAATGGAAGGGGGCGTGGGTGCGTGGGATGAAGTGCGCGTCGGCGGCGTTCGGTCGTCGAGGGACGTCCGAAGCACCGCTGACATCGGCGCAACCGCATTGGCGTGGTATGCAGAGAACATGTCCGGCGCATCCATTACGGCATCGGATCTGGCACCCGTTTCGGCGTTGGCGGTCCCCGTTTCGGCGACGGTGCGAGCGGTGGCTGCCGCGCATCTCGATTGGACGAATGCCACGCAGGCCTTCGGCACGCAGCTTCGACAGCTCGGAGCACATAGCGGCGATGCGAATAGAGTGCACAGCATCGACGGACCGTCGGCGGAGGGCATATGAGCGATGCGGGTAAGCGCGAAGCCGCGCACGGCATTATCGGAAACGCCGCAAGTGACACACCGCGTCAGCCGGCGACGGCCGTTGCGGTCGAGTCCGATATCGCAACCTTGTCAGCGGCTTTTCGAGAGGGCAACCTGGCCGTCGAGACGGTGACGCGGCGCTGTATCGACACAATCGCGCATCGATCTCACAGCGGTTTTGTCCGTGTTCGTGATCGATCGACGTCGACAGCGGGCAGTGCGGTCGACGACGCGCGTGCACGCGATGCGGCACGCAACGATGGTGCGCCGTTGGGTCCGCTGCATGGCATTCCCTTCGCGCGAAAAGACATGTTTTTTCGGGATGACGAGCCGTGCGAATGCGGTAGTGCGATTCTGCGGGGCTATCGACCGTCGGTCACGGCCACGGTCGTGACGCGGCTCGAGGCGGCCGGTGGCGTCGATATCGGCGCATTGCATATGGCCGAATTTGCCATGAGTCCGACCGGTGTCAACGCGCATCTGGGTGACGGCGTGAATCCGTGGTCGTCGATGCCGGATGGGTCGAGCGCGGAGAACGTGCCCTTTATTCCCTACGTGAGCGGCGGATCGTCCAGCGGCAGCGCAATGGCGGTTGCGCAACGCCTCGTGTCCGGTGCGTTGGGTTCCGACACCGGCGGCTCCATACGGGGTCCCGCGGCCATGTGCGGCGTTACCGGCATCAAACCGACGAATCATTTGGTCAGCATGCAGGGGGTGATGCCGCTGTCGCCCAGTCTCGATTGCGTCGGCTTTCTCGCGCCCAGCGCGGACGACTGCGCACGCCTGCTCTCTGCCGTCGTGGGCCCCGATCCGAAGGATCCGACATGTATCGCGTCGACAAGTGTCGATTACACACGCGATGTGCGGATGCCGCTTGCCGGCACCCGCATCGCGGTGCCGACCTGGCGCGTCGGACCGTTGCTGACCGAGGAGGTGTGCGCATTGCTGGAAGGGGCCGTCGCTATTTTCAAGATGGCCGGTGCGACCATCGTTCGCGTGCCGCTGCCTGACTTCGGAGAACTGGGAGCGCTGGCCAACGTGCTGTGCATGAGCGAAGCGGCGGCGACCCATCTCGCGTGGTTGCAAACGCGCGCGGATGCGTATGGCGAACAGGTCCGGCGTCGCATCGAGCGCGGGCTGCTGTATTCCAGTGCGCAGTACGTGCAGGCGATGCGCCTGCGAAAGCCCCTGCTCGACCGTTTCATTGCCGAGACGATGCCGGATTGCGCGGCCATCCTTTTGCCGGTCCTGCCCGGGGCAGTGCCATCGATCGCGGCATCGTTGGCGGGCGCGCCCGAGGAAGTGGAGGCGCGTTTTGGTCAATTGTCGTATTGGATGCGGGGCATCAATTATCTGGGGTTGCCCGCGCTGGCCTTGCCAATGGGTTTTACCGACAACGGCTTGCCGAATGGTTTTCAACTGGTAGGCCGTCCATTGACGGAAGGGTATTTGTTCCGCATGGGCCATCACTTCCAGCAACGGTCCGATTGGCATACGCGCTGTCCGAACGTGTGATCGTCGGTAACGCAATATCGATGCGCCAGCGGGCGATAGAGAACGGAGAAAGCACAATGACAGAGGTAGCAACTGGGAAACACGACGTCTCCGCTTTGCGTATCGATGGCGATCGGCTATGGCGGCGCCTGATGTCGCTGGCCGAAATCGGTGCAACGCCGGCGGGTGGGAACTGCCGCCTGGCGTTGACGGATCTGGACCGGCAGGGCCGCGATCTGGTGACGGGGTGGGCCCGCGCGATGGACTGTTCGGTGCGGGTGGATGCGATCGGCAATATCTTCATGCGACGTCGTGGTCGTCGCGACGACCTGGCGCCTGTGATGACCGGCAGTCACATCGATACCCAGCCGACCGGTGGCAAATTCGATGGCAACTTCGGTGTGTTGTCCGGAATAGAAGTGCTGCAGGCCTTGCACGATGCGGGCGTCATCACCGAGCGTCCATTGGAGGTAGCGATCTGGACCAACGAGGAGGGCTCGCGTTTCGTGCCCGTCATGATGGGTTCCGGCGTCTATTGCGGGGCGTTCACACTGGAACACGCATTGGCGCAGCGCGATCTCGATGGCATCAGCGTGGCCGAGGCCTTGCAACGAATCGGATATGCCGGGGCGCCCGGTGCGGCGCTGGCGAGCCCGGCCACGACGCCGTCCGCTTATTTCGAAGCGCATATCGAGCAAGGCCCGGTGCTGGAGGCCCATGACAAAGTGATCGGTGTCGTGCAAGGCGCGCTGGGACAGCGGTGGTACAACGTCACGGTAAAAGGCATGGAAGCGCATGCGGGCCCGACGCCCATGCCGATGCGCCGCGATGCCTTGCTCTGCGCGGCCAGCTTGATTGCCGAGGTCAATGCCGTCGCGTTGGCTTTTGCGCCGGACGGACGCGGCACGGTCGGCTGGATCGAAAACTATCCCAATTCACGCAATGTGATTCCAGGGCAGGTTCGATTTAGTGTCGATCTGCGTGCGCCGGATGAGGTCACGTTGTCCGCGATGGATGCGCGATTGCGTGCGGCCTGTGCCAGCGCGGCAGACGCGCATGGCGTCGCGATCAACGTCGAGCAAGTTGTCTATTTCCCCGCCCAGGCATTCACGCCGGTACTGGTGGAAGCGGTCGAAAGGGCTGCGCAGACGCTGGGTCTCCCGGCGATGCCGACGGTAAGCGGGGCAGGACACGATGCCGTATATGTCGCGCGCGTCGCACCGGCGGCCATGATCTTTGTGCCGTGCAAGGACGGTATCAGTCATAACGAGATCGAGTCTGCGCAACCGGCGCATCTCAATGCGGGGTGCAATGTGCTACTGCTTGCGATGTTGGAGGCAGCGCAAACCGTGTGAGTGAACCCGCCCTGGCTTTACGCTCCGCCGTCTCCTGTCCGACTATCGTATAGCCATGCCAGATCGTGCCGCGCCCGCCACATTGAAGTCGATTGCCGCCGAGCTCGGGGTGCATGTCTCCACCGTCTCGCGTGTCTTGAATGGCGAACCCGAGCAGGCCAGTCGCGCGGCATCGGCGGAAGTCGTCACGCGTATCCGAGCATTGGCGCAAAGGCGAGGTTATCGCCCGAACGTGCAGGCGACGAGCCTGCAGGCGGGCCGTAGCAAGGAGTTTGCCGTGTTGATGACGCGGCTGTCCGATCTCGTGATGGCGATGATCTACGAGGGGATAGACGAAGCGGCCGACGCCGCCGGCTATGCCGCGTTTGTCTCGAATACCCTCGATAACCCGGCGCTCCAGCGCGCGAGAGCCGAACGGGCATTGCTGCGACAGGTTGCTGGACTGATCGTCGGAGATTCCCATATCGATGCGCCCGAGCCGCTGGCGGCTTGGCTGACACAGAGACAGGTCCCTTTCGTACTGGTGAGCCGTCGATTGGCGGGCTATCCCAGTGTCACCTGCGACGACAACGCGGGCGGCCGACTGGCGGCACGGCATCTTTTCGAGATGGGGCATCGCGAGGTCGCGATTCTTGCCGGCGAGACGCATGCGGCAACCAGCGTCGACCGGCGCGACAGCTTTCTCGATTTTTTTCGACGTCGGGAAATCGCGGTGCCGGAAGCGCGGGTGCTGTCCGGCAAATTCGATACGGAGACCGGTCGGGAGTTGGGCGAGCGGTTGTTGGCGAAGCGGCCTTATCCAACGGCCATTTTTGCCGTCAATGATTTCCTGGCGATCGGATTGATGGGCGCGATGCGCGATCGCGGGCTCCATGCGGGGCGGGATATCGCCGTGATCGGATATAACGACACGCCGTTGGCGGCCCAGCTCCCGGTGGCGTTGACCAGCGTCCGTCTGCCGATGCAACAAATGGGCAGGCTGGCCGTCGGCATGCTGCTCGATATCCTGGCGGGGCGGGCCGTTGCCCCCGTCTTGTTGACTCCAACTTTGGAAGTGCGCGCGAGCAGTCTCGGGCATTAAGCCAACGCGAGGATGGGAGGGGTGTGCTCGGGATGGGATGAAGGGCGGTGCGCAAGATTTCAGCGGGCCCACGCATATGCCGTCGCCGCCGGTTTCACAAACGGATGCGGCGATGCAATACCTGGCCCCCGCCTTCGTTGCGGCACAGCCGGGCGACAGCGATATCGACGCGCTGATCGCGAAACGCGGGGGCGCCTGAAGAATCAGTCGTCCGGATCCGATGTATCCCAAAAGTCCGTGCGCGGCATGAACGTCGCGGTGTTGCTAGGACTTACCTGGGAGCACGACGATGAAAGCATTGGTTTACGAAGGGCCGCGAAAAGTCAGCGTCAAAAATATGCCCGACGCCCGTATCGAACAGCCGAACGATGTCTTGGTCAAAATCACGTCCACCAATATCTGCGGCTCGGATCTCCACATGTACGAAGGCCGAACCAATATGGAGACGGGTCGGATCCTCGGGCATGAGAATCTCGGTGTGGTGATCGATGTCGGCCCCGGTGTTCAGCGGATCAAAAAAGGGGACCGCGTTTGCCTGCCGTTCAATATCGGTTGTGGTTTTTGCAAAAATTGCGAACGCGGGTTGACAGGATTCTGCCTGACGGCGAATCCTGGAATGGCCGGCGCTGCCTATGGATTTGCCGGCATGGGACCCTACGAGGGCGGCCAAGCCGAGCTATTGCGCGTTCCGTTTGGCGATTTCAACTGTCTGGTCCTGCCAAAGAACGCGGCTGAAAAAGAGAACGATTACGTCATGCTCTCGGACATCCTCCCAACCGGGTATCACGCGACCGAACTCGCGGGGGTCGAACCGGGTGATTCCGTTGTTGTGTACGGTGCGGGTCCCGTGGGCCTGATGGCTACAATGTCGGCCTATCTAAAGGGCGCGAGCAAGGTCATGGTGGTGGATTCGCACAAAGACAGACTGGCACTGGCCGAAAAACTCGGCGGGATTGCTGTCGACGATAGCGATGGACATGGCGCCGATCGCGTTTTGGAGATGACCGGAGGCGAGGGGGCCGATCGCGGCTGCGAATGCGTTGGCTATCAATGCAGCTGCAAAGGACATGAAGTGCCCCATTTGACGATGAATAACTTGGTCAAATCGGTCCGCGCAACGGGCGGCATCGGCGTGGTTGGCGTGTTTGTCGCCGAAGATCCTGGCAGCCCGGATCCGCTGATGAAGGAAGGGAAGCTGGCTTTCGATTTCGGTCCGATGTGGATGAAGGGGCAGAGAATTGCCACTGGTCAGGCCAATGTCAAAGCGTATAACCGAAAGCTCTGCAATTTGATCGAGTCGGGCCGACTGTCGCCATCGCAAATCGTTTCGCATGAACTACCGTTCGAACAGGCTGCGGACGGTTATGCGCATTTCGATGCGCGAGAGGATGGCTGGACGAAGGTCGTCTTGAAAACCGGAGCTTGATCCCCGCGAAATAAGCGCGGGCGGGGTATCAAGAAGCGGGCGACGCCGAGGGCGTCGCCCGTTGCACATCCGCGCGTCAACTGAAAATCGCTTCGATATCGGGCTGCGAGACTGGCGGCGTGCTGAGGCTGATCGTCGCTTCGATATGTTCCAAATGCGTCAACATCACTTGTGCGGCACGTGATGCATCGCGGGCCTCCACGGCATCGATGAAATGGTCGTGCTCGTGGTGCGGACAGGCCGGTGCATTCGGTTTGTCGTAGAGCAGGATAATCAAACAAGTCAGCGGCGCCAATTCCCGCATCAAACGTAGCAGAATTTCGTTGCCAACCATCTCGGCGATCAGAATGTGAAACTCGCCGGACAGCCGAATGACCGCGTGCATATCGTTGCGTTTGCGCGCATCGCTTTCCTGCTTTACATGGCGGCGTAGCGTTTTGATGTGTGCCGGTGTAATGCTTTCCGTCAGCAGGCGGGCCATTTCCGGCTCGATCATCCTGCGCGTCACAAAGACGTCGCGTGCTTGTTCGACGGTCGGACTGGCGATACATGCGCCCTTGTTCGGCACCATCGTCACGAGCCCTTCGTGCGCGAGTTTATTCAGCACTTCCCGCACTTTGGTGCGGCTGACCCCCGACACTTCCGCCAGCCGGTCCTCCACCAATCGCGTACCGGGAGGCAGCCGGTGCTCCAGAACCGCGTTCTGGATCCGCCGATAAATTTCCTCGTTTGTAAACGCGGCCCGTTCCGTCGCCGTAGCGCTTGTTGCGGCGGCGGGGGCATTCGGCGAGCGGTCAAGCGGGGTGTTCTGATCCATGACGACGTGCGAGGCTTCGGAAGGTTCTGTTGCGATGATAAGTCAAAAATCACCGTGTTTGTCGCCATCGATGTTCAAAAACCCCGCTCGAATCGTTTTTGAAAAATACCTTGATTGTTTTTTGGATTGCATACAATCCATCCCATAAATGTCCGCAACATGGTGTTCGGCCCGGTGGGCGGGGGCGACACGAGTATCCGCGGCGGACATTCACATCTATTTTTCGATCCGAACGAGGAGCAAGCGCCGACCATGTTCAAGAACCTGACGTTCAAGCAATCGTTGTTCACATTGCCGCAGTGCAAATCACGACTTGTGGCGGCGATGGCGTCGGCGGTCATCGGCCTGGGCATTGTTTCCTCGGCGCACGCACAGGCGCCGGCCGGCGACACCGTGAAGTTGGGTTTTGCGAAATGCGCGCAATGTCTGTCGATGGCTTTGGTGCCGCAATACAGTAAGGCAAAGATCGATGCGATCAACTTCACGTCCGGGAATGACGTGTTGACGGCGCTGGTCTCGCACAGCATCGACATCGCGCAAGTCACCTATCTCCATTTTGTCACCGCCTTGGACCGTGGTTTCGATGTGGTCGCCGTATCCGGTCAAGTGAACGGTGGCTCTGCCATCCTGACGCGTAAGGGCTTCGGCTTGAAGGAAAACGACTGGGCAGGCATGAAGGCGAAGGTCGCGGCCGCCAAGGCGTCGGGGAAGTTATTGAAGGTGGCGGCGTCGCGTGGCAATGCGCAGGATATTCATATGCGCGGTGAGCTGTTGATGCACGGCATTAACCCCGACAAGGATGTGCAGTTCATCAATATCCCCAATCCGGCCGACGATATCGGTGCGCTGCAACGCGGTGAAATCGACATTGTTTGCGCGGTCGAGCCGTTCGCGTCGCAAATTCGTCTGTCCGGCGCGGGCGATTTCTTCAACTTTCCGTACGACCAGGCGGCGGGCAATCTGACCAATCTGATCGTCACGCGTGGCGATTACATCAAGGAACATCCGGAGCAGGTGCAACAGACGGTGGATGCCGTGGTCAAGATGGTTGACGGTCTGAAGCAGAGCAATACCGCCTGGCTGGCTTCCATCGACAAGTACACGGCACTGGACAAGACTGTCGCCGCCGAATCGCTGAAAAACGCCTTCCCGGATTACAAGATGTATCGCCAGAAGACCGAAGCCATCGCCAAAATGATGCGCGACCTGAACTACGTATCCAGCGATGTCACGCCGCAGATCGCGGCCAAGATGGACTACGACTTCCTGAGCAAGGCCACCGGTCAACCGAAGACCGCATTGGGCTATTGATGTCGTACGTGAAGGAGCGATGCAATCCATGGATACGATACAGGGCGCAGGTGCCGCCGACGGCGAGGCCAGCATGGTGAACGCCGTGGTTCCGGTAAAGGCGAAAAAAGGCAAGGCGAGGATGACGGCTGGCGCGACCTGGCTGACACGTTTCATCGTGCCGGTGGTGCTCGTGGCGGGCTGGGAAGCCTTTTCTCGATCGGGTGCGATTCCGCAGTCTTTATTGCCTGCGCCGTCGCGCGTGTTGTGGACGCTGATCGATTGGATTTTCGGGACCAACGGTACGTCTGGCAGCTATAGCGGCACCTGGGGGCCCAACGCGCTGGCCAGCCTGGGGCGTGTGCTGGCCGGGTACGCGATTGCCACGATTTCCGGTGTCGTGCTCGGCGTGGCTATCGGCTGGTGGCGCTGGATCGAACGGACCGTCGAACCGACCTTGCAATTGCTGCGTCCGGTGCCGCCGGTGTCATGGATTCCACTGGCCATCATCTGGTTCGGCATCGCGAACAAGCCCGCTATTTTTCTGGTCTTCCTCGGCGCGTTCTTTCCCATTCTGATGAACACGATCCATGGCGTGAAGAACACGGACCGGCAATTGATTCGCGCGGCCGCCATGATGGGTGCGTCGCAATCGCAAATGTTGCGTTTCGTCGTGTTGCCAGCCTCGCTACCGAGTATCTTCGCCGGCTTGCGTATTGCGATCGGGTCAGCCTGGATGTTGACGGTGACGGCGGAGATGGTCGCCGTGAAAAGCGGTCTGGGCTATGCCTTGTGGGATTCGTATTACTTCCTGCGTTACGACCTCGTCATCGGCGCGATGATCAGCATCGGCGCGCTGGGCTATCTGTCCGACCTGTTGATGCGCGAATTGATGTCGCGCGTACTGCATTGGCAACGTCGCGGCGCGGCGCGCCAGCACTGAATACACGGAGCATCTTATGCAATATGATCCGAATCGCGGCGCGGCCGGTGCAGTCGATGCGCCGCCTGCGGCATATCTCGAAATAAGCGACGTCAGCAAGGTATTCTCTGACCCGAAACGTGGCACGGACTTGACCACGCTGGACCACATCGATCTCGATCTGGCGCAGCAGGAATTCCTGTGTCTGCTAGGGCCGTCCGGCTGCGGCAAGTCGACCTTATTGAATATGATCGCCGGTTTCGAGACGGCGACGTCCGGCAGCGTCAAGGTGGGCGGCAAGCAGGTGAACAGACCCGGTGCCGAACGCGGCATGGTCTTCCAGCAGCCCACGCTGATGCCGTGGCTACCGGTTTGGGACAATATTGCCTTTCACTACAAGCTCAAGGGCAAGTCCGCCGCAGCGCGACGTGAACTGGCGCGTCCGTATATCGAGATGGTCGGTCTGCGTGGTTTCGAGAATCATTATCCGGCGGAACTGTCCGGCGGCATGAGTCAACGCGTCGGGATCGCGCGCGCCTTGCTGTTGAATCCGGACGTCGTGCTGATGGACGAACCTTTCGCGGCGCTGGATGCGCAGACGAAAGAGGAGATTCAGGAGGAGCTGGTGACGATCTGGCAGAAATCGCGTTCGACGATCGTCTTCGTGACACACAGTATCGATGAAGCGTTGCTGCTGGGAACGAAGGTCGCGGTGATGACGCATCGGCCGGGACGTATCCGGGAATTGATTCCGATCGATTTGCCACGCCCGCGCGACATGACATCGCCGGCGTTCAACGACCTCAAGCGCCACGTTCACGCGCTGATACGCGAGGAAGCATCGGCGGCGATGCGCTTGCAGCGCGAAGAACAAATGGCCTGACACGATTTTGGAGATAAATATGAATCGGCGTTACCTACTCGGCATGTTGACGCCGTCTTCCAATACGACGCTCGAACCCGTCACGTCGGCGATGCTCGATGGTCTGGAGGACAGCAGTGCCCATTTCGGCCGCTTTAAAGTGACCGAGATCGCGCTGTCGGACAATGCGTTGGCGCAGTTCGACGATGCCCCCATTCTGGCCGCGGCCGAACTGCTGTCGCATGCGAAGCTCGATGTAATCGCCTGGAACGGTACCTCGTCGGGCTGGCTCGGTTTCGACGCCGACGAGCGTCTTTGCGCGCGCATTACCGAACGTACAGGCATTGCTGCCTGTACATCGGTGCTGGCCTTGAACGAGATCTTTACGAAGACCGGCGTCAAGCGTTTCGGTCTGGTGACGCCTTACACCGATGATGTGCAGGCAAAAGTCATCGAGACCTATCGTGGCGCCGGATGGGATTGCGTCGCCGAACGTCATTTGAACAAGCGCGACAATTTCTCTTTCTCGGAAGTCGATGCCGCGACGATCCGACGGATGGTGCATGAAGTGGCCGAATCGAAGCCAGACGCCATCTCGATTTTTTGCACGAATCTGCGCGGCGCGCCATTGGTCGAGGCCCTCGAGCAGGAGGTCGGTATCCCGATTTATGACACAATCTCCACGGTAGTCTGGAAATCCCTGGTGCTTGCCGGAACGGATCCGAAGCGTGTGCAGGGTTGGGGTCGATTGTTCCGGGAGGTGGTATGAGCGATCAAAAAGTGAAAGCCATGTACGATCTGGTCATTCGCAACGCGCGCGTGGCGACGGCAGCGGATGTGTTCGATACCGATATCGGAATCGTCGGCGGTACGATCGCGGCCCTGGGTCGGGGTTTGGTCGACGGCGAACGCGAGATCGATGCGGCGGGGCGTTGGGTATTGCCGGGCGGCGTGGATGCGCATATCCATCTGGACCAACCCAGCTCCGATGGTTCGATCAATGCCGACGATTTCGAGGCAGGAAGCCGTTCTGCCGCTTGCGGCGGTACGACGACGGTGATTCCGTTTGCCGCGCAGCAAAAGGGTCATTCGCTGCGTGAGGCCATCGATGACTATCATCGGCGTGCCGAAGGCAAGTCGATCATCGACTACGCCTTTCATCTGATCATCGCCGATGCGGAGGCCGGGAAGTTGCCCGAGACGCTGCCGGGATTGATCGAGGAGGGCTATACGTCGTTCAAGCTTTACATGACGTACGACTCGTTGAAGCTGGAAGATCATCACATTCTGGACGTGCTCGAAATCGCGCGGAAGGAAAAGGCGATGACGATGATCCACGCAGAGAACGCCGATTGCATCGCCTGGCTGACCGAGCGACTGTTGGCGCGGGGCAAGCGCGCACCGTCGTTTCATGGTGCATCGCGTGTGCCGTTGGTGGAGCGAGAAGCCACGCATCGTGCGATATCACTGGCGGAGATGCTCGATACGCCCGTGCTGATCGTGCATGTTTCAGGAAAGGAAGCGATCGAGCAGATTCGACAGGCGCAGAATCGCGGCGCCCCGATCTTCGCGGAAACCTGCCCGCAATACCTCTTTCTGACCGCGGACGATCTGGAAGGCAGTGACGGCGACGCTTTCGCCGGCGCGAAGTGCATCTGCAGCCCACCGCCGCGGGATGCCGCAAACCAGGAGGTGGTCTGGCAGGCACTGGATAGCGGCCTGTTCACCGTTTTCTCATCCGATCATGCACCGTACAAATACGTGGGGGACGGCGGCAAGCAAATGCACGGCAGCGACGCGTCGTTCGACCGCGTACCGAACGGCATCCCGGGCGTGGAAACACGCTTGCCGCTGTTGTTTTCCGAAGGCGTCATGACAGGGCGGATCGATATCCATCGTTTCGTCGACGTGACGGCCACGGGGCCGGCAAAGATGTATGGACTGTATCCGCGCAAAGGCAGCGTCGCGATCGGCGGCGACGCGGATCTCGTTATTTGGGATACGTTCGAGGCGACGCCGATCCGTAACAGCGCGCTGCATCACGCCGTCGACTATACGCCGTACGAAGGGCGCGACGTCCGTGCCTGGCCGGCGTTGACCTTGTCTCGTGGCGAGGTGGTCTGGGATCGCAGCACCGGCGCGTTCAGCACCGCGCTGGGACGCGGGCAATTTTTGAAATGCGACCGCCCCATGGCCTTTCATCGCCAGCAACGGCCGGGCCGGGAGCGGTTGTTCCCTTGGCTCGCGGACATCGGGCTCTGAATGCAGCCTGCCCCGGCGCGGCAATGTCGCACGGGGTGTCAGACGGGCGTCCGTCACCGCCTTTTCGAGATACTGTCCGATAGCGGTGAGTCTTTGTGTAAACTGATTGCGCTATCATCATAAGCATAACCAGTTGAAAGGAGGCGTGGGACAAATGAATAACGAGAATGGGCAGTCCGATCGCGCGACGGAGGCGACACGATCGCATAAAGGCACGGAAGCGCGGCGCATTGCGCTCGTGACCGGTGCGGGTAGCGGCATCGGTCGCGCGGCCGCGCAGCGGCTGTTGCGCGATGGTTTTACCGTCGTCGTGGCCGGGCGGCGTGCGGAGCCCTTGGACGACTTCGTGACCGAGGCCCATGCGAGTGGTGGAGAAGCGTTGGCCGTCACGGCGGATGTCAGGGATGAGGCAAGCGTCGATGCGCTGTTCGCCACCATCGAGGAGACCTATGGCCGCCTGGATGTCGTCTTCAACAATGCCGGTATCAATGCGCCGGCAGTGCCGATGGACGAACTCAGCGTCGAGAAATGGCGCGACGTCATCGATACCAATCTGACGGGCGTCTTTCTGTGCGCGCGGGCCGCCTTTCGTTTGATGCGCCGACAGTCGCCGCAGGGCGGCCGGATCATCAATAACGGCTCGATCTCGGCGCACGCACCGCGTCCGTTCTCGTCGCCTTACACGGCGAGCAAGCACGCGGTACTCGGTTTGACGAAAAGCATCGCGTTGGACGGGCGTGCCTTCAATATCGTCGCCAGCCAAATCGATATCGGCAATGCACTGACGGAACTATCGGCGCGGATGCAGAAAGGCGTGCTGCAGGCGAATGGCACGACGGCGACGGAGCCGATGTGCGACGTTGCCGATATTGCCGGCGCCGTCAGCTATGTTGCAAATCTACCGTTGTCGACGAACGTCTTGAATATGACGGTGATGGCCAGCAATATGCCGTTCGTCGGGCGCGGCTGATCGCTGGCGGGGTTTTCATGATGCCATGCCGCGCAGCATGCGCCCCGCCGCGCGTGACGGGAAGCGCTGCCGACGCTCAGTCCAGATCGGACGCGCTGTGCCGCTCGTGCACTTGCTCCGAGGCATCGCCACGAATGCGATTGACCTTGCGGCCACGTATCACCGCCGGGCGTTCGGCGATTTCCTTGGCCCAGCGGTTCAGATGCGTGTATTCGTGCACAGCCAGAAATTCCGCGGCATCGTATAGTGCGCCGAGGACAAGACCGCCGTACCACGGCCAGATGGCGATATCGGCAATCGAGTATTGGTCGCCTGCGATGAAGCGGCGGTCGGCCAATTGCCGGTCCAGTACGTCCAATTGCCGCTTTGCTTCCATCGAAAAGCGGTTGATCGCATATTCGAACTTCTCGGGGGCGTAGACGTAGAAATGGCCGAATCCGCCACCGAGATAGGGGGCGGACGCCATCTGCCAGAACAGCCAGTTCATGGTCTCGGTACGTTCGGGTTGCGTCGCAGGCAACAGCGCACCGAATTTCTCTGCGAGGTATAACAGGATCGAGCCCGATTCGAAGACGCGCACTGGCGTGCCGCCGCTGTGATCTACGAGGGCGGGGATCTTGGAATTGGGGTTGGCGTCGACAAAGCCACTCGAGAATTGGTCACCATCGGAAATACGGATCAGCCATGCATCGTATTCCGCGCCTTTGTGGCCGAGCGCAAGCAGCTCTTCGAGCATGATCGACACTTTCATGCCGTTCGGCGTGGCCAACGAATACAACTGCAACGGATGCTGTCCTACCGGAAGCGCTTTATCGTGCGTCGGGCCGGCGGTCGGCCGATTGATATTCGCGAAGGCGCCGCCTGACGAAGCGGGTGCCCAGACTTTCGGCGGTTCGTATTGTGTCGTATCGGTCACGTGGCAGCTCCTGATGTTATGCACGGTCTTACGCATCGGGAGATTCTATCTTTTAAATCGATACTTCACCGAAGCAGGGGCCATCGTTTGCTTCGGTTTGACGGGTGGCCGCGCGTATGCACCCGATGCCGGGCGCGGCGTAAGAAGCACCGCCAAAATAAAAAACGGCGTGACCGTCTCGGATCGGGGAATCCGGAACAGCCACGCCGTTAAAAAAAGGCGGATGAAACGACGCCTTAGATCACGCTTTAGAATACGTTACGCAGGCCGACTGCAACGCCGGTCTGGTTGTTGCGGCCCGGGAAGTCCATCGATGCCGCTGCGCCGGTACCGCGTTGGAAGTCGACCGTACCGTACACTTCGGTGCGCTTGGACAGGGCGTATTCGGCGATTAGCACGGCCGAGTAGCGCTGCGAGCGGCCCAGCGTGCCGTTCGAGTATTCGGCATTCCGTGCGTGGTCGTAGTAGTACGCGGCGGACACCATCAACGGTGCGGTAACTTGGTACGTTGCACCCGCGTAGAAGCCATCGTCGATACGGTTTGCATTGAGGATGCCGTGGCCGACCGCGCTGGCACCGATCGTGGCAGCTGCCGAGCCTGCAGCGCCATTGAACACTTCGACCATACCCGTGTTGTCCTGGAAGTGCATATAGCCAGCGTATGCCTTCACCGCATCGGTGATGGAATAGGTGGCGCCGACGACGGCCGAGCGGAATTTACGATTTGCGGCGTCGCTGTTCTGCTGATACGCGGCCAGCATCGACAACTTGGCGAACGTGTAGGTCAGCGTGAAGCCGTACATATTGTTCGCACCGGCGCTGCCTGCCGTGTTGCCGAAGCCGTACATCGCATCCAGGTTCACGCCGGCGAACGTGCCGTTGTACTTGACCGAGTTGTTCGAACGCAGACCATAGCCGGCAGCAACCGGCAGGAAGCTGTCCTGATCATAGTTGCCGACGGTCAGCGGGTCGAACGAGTTACCCAATTGATCGAACAGCGGCGTGTTTTGACGACCGAAGGTCAGCGTGCCGTATTGCTTGCTGGCCAGACCGACATACGCCATCCGATTGAATTCCGTGCCCGCGCTGGCAAAGCCGCCGTTCCACAGGTTGAACCCGTTTTCGAGGCGGAAAATGGCCGACAAACCGCCGCCCAGATCTTCATTACCCTTCAAACCCCAACGGCTGCCGGTGATCGGGCCGACGCCCATCGCCGTTTGGCTGTCATTCGCCGCATTGGCATTCGTCAAATAACGGATGCTGGTATCGACAATGCCGTACAGCGTCACGGACGATTGTGCGAATGAGTGTTGTGCGGCCAAAGCCAGAATTGCACCGCCGAGTGCGCGCGCCAGAATCGATTTGTTCACGATTTTCCTTTCGATCATTTTTTTGAGGAGCTTTCGTCACGCCATTGCGTTGATAACGGAAACATCTCCAACGGCACGCATCATATTGTTTCAATAATGTGGATGGCTGTTATGGCAACGGTGTCTGATGTTTTTTATACACAAAATAGAATAAACGCATGATTCTAAAGGATAGTGCTGTTCCTCTATATTGCTCGCACACCTTTCTATTGACAACGCAATGAAAGTTGGACGTTGCGATCGATCACTATCGATAAAGAGGGGAGTCAGGTGCGTATCGGGGGATACCCAGGCGTGGGATTCGCTAATACGGCTAGGAAAGACATTGCGGCTGGGGTATTGAGTAATATATTAGGCACGCAAGTCATTTTGAAATAAAATATTTCAAAATGAAAGGTTAACCGATGAACGCGTGAAGCCAGGAGGTCGTCGCGTTGATCCAGTCTTCGGTCGGTGCTTTATGGCCGTAGCAGGCCCATGCCGTCACGCACATCAGCGAGACGGCAACGGTTGGATGCGGCAGGGAAAGGGGCGGAGAATGCCAACGGCGCAGCGTCGTGATGGCCACCGCGCTGCCGAGCAGGGTACCGACGACCACTTCGGCAGGGGTATGAAAGCCGAACAAGCGGGTATAGCCGATGATGAGGCAACCTATCCCTGCCAATGCCGCTGCGAGATAAGCGGTGCGCTGTCCCAGCAGGCTGCCGACCGCATAGGCCAACACGGGCCAGACGGAAAACGAGAGCACCATATGACCGCTAATCATGCGGAAGTCGAAGGGCTCGATCGTCGTGCCGGTGCTGGCATAACGGATTTTGGTGAGCGTCGTGAGCGCCATCGCCATGACCATCGCGCCGAACCACCGGATGGCGCGCTCCGGCGACCGGATACCTACCCAAATGGCAAGGATGACTGCCAGGGGCAGCAATACCGCGAGGTCGCCGAAATTCGTAACGCGCCACACTTCACTCATCGAAACCATTTCTGAATAGCGCGTTGCACGCGTGTGAAGAGAGTGAAGGGAGGCCCGGACGCTGGAGGGCGCGGGCAGCGGATCATGGCAGACACATGTCTAGGCCAGGGCGTCGACTCGAGAGTATACCCCACAAGCATTGTCGAATTCATGCTTGTCTGCAGGAAGGTAACACGCCGTAATCAAACGAAATAGTCGGCGATCAGGGCTTGCCAGTCCCGGTCTTTGCGCGCGTCTGGGGAACCGTTTCGCGATAGCGGGAGCAGCGAGCGGTAGGCGAGAAAAGTCGCGCTGGCTTTTAAATGCAACTAACAGGCTGCCTGTCGTTTATCATGCAATCACCGTCAAATCGAGGCGCGGCCAAGGTGGCGGAATAGGCTTGCTGAATTTGCTGGGCCGCGACAGGCCACGACGACAAACACAAAAGGCCTTGCACATCAACGCAGATGGGGCGTGCGCAATGCAAACGACGCGTGCCCATTTTCCCTTTGTACTAGCCTGTCATTTCATTAATAATTTTACATTTCTAAGTGTCGAAACGTTCTGTATTATGCAATTCGATCGTCCTTTTTACAGATAGTAAGTTGTCCATATGAATCAGGTGTGTTAAACAGTCGTTTTTCGTGTCGATATCAGAAGGGCTTTTTCCCGGAGTGTGAAATGGCTGAGATGACGAGCGGATCGATCGGTACTCTGGAGGCCTTGCCCTCCTCGGCACGACAAGAACGATATCTGATTTTGGACGCGCTGCGGTTTGTCCTGGCGCTGTGGGTGGCGATTGGACACCTCGGGGTTTTCCCGATATTTGGCGCCGACCCTGGTTCAGGTGTTTTGCACATTGCGTCCCGTGCGGCAAATACGCTTGTGTGGGGCATGCCGGCGGTGATGGCGTTTTTTGTGGTTTCCGGGTTTTGCATTCACTATCCGTCGCAAGCCGTGGACGGTTTCAGCATTCCCCGTTTCTATCTCCGCCGATATACGCGTACCGTGCTACCCGTCGTCGTCATTATCGCAACGATGATCGCCTATCGCGGTGCCGCGCAGATACATTGGCTCGGGAAAGGCTCGATCTTCTTTCAAAGCACGTTGTGGAGTTTGCTGTGCGAGGAACTCTACTATGCGGTTTATCCGGTATTGCGATGGCTGCGCCGCCATGTGGGTTGGATGCCGATCCTGACCGCCACCGTGGGCATCAGCGTGGTTTGGGCGAGTTTTTCTACGCCGGCAGTCAGTTGGGAAGAGGTGGGGCCGCTTGGCACGGCCGTGATTCTGTATCCGATCTGGTTGCTTGGCTGTGTGCTCGCGGAACGCCGGGGCGACCGACGTGTCGTCGTGCGCAACCATCGCGATCTCGCCCCACGTGGCTCCGATGGCATCGCAGCAGCGGGTCGCGACAAGGCGTCGAAGGGAATGCCGGCTGCGGCCAGCGCTGCGGCAAATCAGGCGCGCGTGTCGATCTGGGTGTGGCGTGGAGGCGCCTGGCTGACAATGTGGGGAAGCGAAATGCTGCATTTTCATACGCCGCTGACGCAGATTCACACGATGCTTTTCGTCGGTGTCTTCGCTTTCTATTGGATTCGTGCAGAGCTGGCTGTGTCGCGTACGCTGGCGCCGTCACGTTGGCTGGTGTACGCCGGTGCCTGGAGCTATTCGCTCTATCTCGTGCATCCCGTCGTTTATGACGTGCTGCAATTGTGGCTGCCGTCGCTTCCGCCCGAGTCGCGCCTTGGATGGGTGGTATTCCTTGGACTTGCGTTAGGGTTGGCCTATCTCTTCTACAAGCTCGTGGAACAACCGACGCACCGTGGCGCGCAGAAGATCGGGCTCGTCAAAGCGCGTCGGTCGACACGAAAACTTGTTGTCTAAGTGCCGTCAGCCGTCGTAGACGGCGCCATCCATCGGCCGGTGTTGCTTGGCCGCGCGCTGCACACCTGGCCATTCGGCCAGCTGGTGTTGATACGCCCTGGCTTGTACGCTGGGTGCATCAGAATAGCGCGCAGCGTGGAGAGGTGGCACATGGGGCAGTCAGGAGCGGTGCTGGTGCACGAAGATGCGGTAACGATGTCGATCGATCCGCCCGCCGTGCTTATTCCGCCGATGCCGGGGCCACTGGGGAAACTCGATGCGGGACACGGTGGGGCAGGTCAGGCTGTCGTTCGTATCGACGGGAGTCCGGTGTGTGTGCTGGGCGTTGAAACATCGGTGACGGCGGATGCGAAATATATGAAGCCGCCCTATGGGCTGTTGACGAGCGTGCCGCCTGGCGTGCCGGGCACGATGACGTTGACGGTGCAATCGGGAAGCATTGCGACGTCGGCGTTTGTGCGCATCGACGGCAAGGCGGTGTTATGGCGTGATGGCGGCACGCTGAAAGTCGAGGGGAAGGTAGAAAAGCTGGGCGCGGCGCAGTTTATTCCGCCGCCCCCTGCGCCGCCAAAACCGGAGCTCGACCCCACATCCCAATACAGTGGTTCCGGGACGATTTTGCGGACGAATCAGGCGTTCGTCACCGTGTCCGCATGAGGCACGCCGACGTGCGATGCGCGGAGTTAGAGCGGACGTGGCGACGTCGCGGATGAAAGACGACGCGTGCAGCCAGGTTTGTTCGCGACATCGCTCAACAAAAATTGCGGCTGACGGTCGGCAGGCCGCCCAACAGATCGGTCAGGTCGACAAAGCGTTGTGCAACCAGATGCCGAACCTCGCCTTGGCACTGCCAAGTGCCGTAGACGGCGACCAGTGATGCATTCAAGGCTTCGCGGCGCTGCTTTTCAAGCAGTCCGGGCCAGACGATCACATTGATCGAGCCGGTTTCGTCCTCGAGCGTCATGAACATCACGCCTTTTGCGGTGCCGGGCCGCTGCCTGACCGTTACGATCCCGCAACCCCGAGCGGCCCGTCCGTTTTTTAAACGGAACAGCTCGCTGGCGGCTTGTAGCTTACGTTCGCGCAATTGCGGGCGCAGCAAGGCGAGCGGGTGGCGTCCGAGGGTCAGGCCGATCGTCCGATAGTCGGCGACGATATGCTCGCCTTCGCTGGGAGGCGCGAAGGCCGGCGTTGCATCGTCGCTGAGTGCCTGACGCAAGAGGTCCGCTGTCTGGCCGTGGGCGCGAGGCGCCTCGATTGCGGCCGCGGGACGGGGGCCGAGCTGGCCCATTGCCTGCCATAGCGCTTGCCGTCGGTTGCCCACCAGGGGCAGTAAAGCATTGGCGGCGGCGAGCAGATGCAGATCGCGCCGGTCCAGGGCGGCGCGGTGCGCGAGATCGGCGACATCGGCAAAAGCGCGTACCGCGCGCGCTGTCTCGATGCGGCGCGCGCTGTCCTGGCTGAAACCGCGAATCAACGACAAGCCGAGCCGCACCGCCGGCCGATCGGTCGATGGAACAGGCGGATGCTGCTGATCGCCGTCAGGGGAGGAGACGTCGTCGTTGTCGGCATCGGCGGCCTCCAAGGTGCTGTCCCAGTCGCTGATCGTGACATCGACGGCCTGGATGCGTACGCCGTGCCGATGCGCGTCCTGCACCAGTTGCGAGGGGGAGTAGAACCCCATCGGCTGACTGTTCAGCATGGCGCAAAGAAACGCTTCGGGCTCATGGCATTTGAGCCAGGAACTGGCATAAACCAGCAATGCGAAACTGGCTGCATGGCTTTCCGGAAAGCCATATTCCCCAAAGCCCTGAATCTGCGCAAACAAGGCCTCGGCGAACTTGCGGTCGTAGTTGCGCGCCATCATGCCCTGCACGATGCGCTCGTAATAATGTTCGAGGCCGCCTTTGCGCTTCCACGCAGCCATCGCGCGTCGCAGGCTGTCCGCCTCATCAGCGCTGAAGCCGGCGGCGAGCATCGCCACCTGCATCACCTGCTCTTGAAAAATAGGCACGCCCAAGGTACGCGACAGTGCTGTTTTCATCTCTTCACTGGGATAAGTGACCGGTTCCAGCTTCTGCCGTCGTCGCAAATAGGGATGCACCATCCCCCCTTGTACCGGGCCGGGACGCACAATGGCCACCTCGATGACCAGGTCGTAGAATGTTTCGGGGCGCAGCCGGGGCAACATGCTCATCTGTGCCCGCGACTCGATCTGAAAGACGCCGATCGTGTCGGCCTTGCAAATCATGTCGTAGGTTGCTTTGTCCTCGGCCGGGATGTCCTGCATCTCGAACGGCTCGCCGCGGCGCGCCGACACCAAGGCCAGCGCGCGTCGGATCGCCGACAACATGCCCAGTGCCAAGATGTCGATCTTGAGCAAGCCGAGCGATTCCAGGTCGTCCTTATCCCATTGAATGACGCTGCGATCCGGCATTGCCGCGTTTTCAATCGGCACCAGTCGAGACAGCTTGCCCCGACTGATCACGAAACCACCACTATGCTGCGACAAATGTCTTGGAAACCCCAGCAATAGTGTTGCGAAATGGGCCCATTGCCGAATAATGGGTGCCTCCGGGTCCAGTCCTGAATCTCGAAACCGTTCCAGCAATTCGCTGCTGGAGTCGAACCATTGATGCGTCTTCGCGACGCGATCGACCAGGGCGGGGTCGATGCCGAGTGCCTTGCCGGCATCGCGCAAGGCACCGCGTGGCCGATAGGTCGAGATGGCGGCGGCAATGGCGGCGCGATGTCGACCGTATTTGCGATAGACGTATTGAATCACCTCTTCGCGGCGCTGATGCTCGAAGTCGACATCGATGTCCGGTGGTTCGTTGCGCTCCTTGCTGATGAAGCGCTCGAAGAGCATGCTGCTGCGTGCGGGGTCGACCTCGGTGATTCCCAGGCAATAGCAGACGGCGGAGTTCGCGGCGGAGCCCCGGCCCTGGCACAGGATGTTTTCATTGCGTGCGAAACGCACCAGGTCATAGACCGTCAGGAAATACGCTTCGTATTCCAGTTCGCCGATCAGGGCCAGTTCGTGTTCGATCTGCTCCTGGATCTTCAGTGGAATGCCGAGCGGGAAACGCCGACGCGCGCCGATATAGGTTTCCTGTCGGAGATAGACGGCGGGCGTGACGCCCGGTGGCACCAACTCGTCCGGATATTCGTATTTCAGATCGGAGAGCTTGAAGGTGCAGGCGTTGGCGACGCGCACCGTTTCCGCCAGTGCTCGCGCAGGATAGAGATTGGCCAGGCGCAGCCGCGAGCGCAGATGCGATTCGGCATTGGGGGAGAGCGCATAGCCGCATTCGGATACGGGGCGACTGACATGGATCGCGCTCAGCACATCGTGCAAAGGCTTGCGCGAGCGCACATGCATCGTCACGCCACCCAAAGCCACCATTGGGATGGCTGCCGCCGCCGCCGCCCGTTCCACGGTGCCGCGGTGCAGGTCGTCCATCGCGCGGGCGTGCAGTGTCAGACCGACCCAGGCGCGTCCGGGAAAGGTCTGCGCGATCCATTGGGCTTGTCCCGTCAGAATATCGTCGCCAGGTAAGGCCGGGTAGGTGGGGACGAGGATGGCGATGCAGTCCGGCATGCCGCGCAGGATGGCATGGGAGGACGCCGGTGAGGCGAGATCCTCGCGGGTCAGACGGTAATGGCCTTTGCCGGTACGGGTGCGGGCCAGCGTGATCAGTTCGGACAGATTGCCATAGCCTTCGCGATTGCACGCAAGCAGCACCAATTCGAGAGAAGGCGTCTGCGCGTCGTCGCTCACCAGCGTGAAAGTGGCGCCGACGATCAGCGGCAGGTCGGCTTTCTTTGCCTCGACATGCGCGCGCACGACGCCCGCCAACGAGCACTCGTCGGTGATCGCAAGCGCGCTATACCCCAGCTGCGCCGCGCGTTGCGCCAATTCTTCCGCATGAGATGCACCTCGTAAAAAAGAGAAATTCGAAAAACATTGCAGCTCCGCATAAGCGGGCATCGGCGTCCAGCCGGATAGCGGCAGAGACGTGTCGGGTGGTACGGCATCGGGCGGTGCCGGTGTCATCAGGTCGACCATCGGCATTCACCCAAAAAAACCATGGAGGAACCAGTGCGCTTCCTCCGCGGACGCGGTGTCAGGCATGGCGTCACGTCCGGATGGGCGTGCATCGGACGGCCGCCCGTTCGATCGGTTCGTGTCAGGGCCATCGGCCTGCGCCTCGGCCGGTTCATCGATTTGTCCGTCCGCCTGTTCGTCGGCCCGCGTCTTGACTTTTCTCCCCAGGCGCTCCCGAAAAATCCAATAGCAGGTGTGATCGTCGGCTTGCGCGACGAAGTAATCGCGCATCACCACGGCATCGTCCCACCAGCCCGATTCGATGCGTTCTCCTGGCGATACCAGGCGTAGCGAGCTGCCGTAGAACGGCCGATGTCGGCGCGTCATCAAGGGCAGTGGCGTGTCCAGCAGCCAGACCGGACGCGGCGTATGCTGCGCGATGCGGGCCCGCGCCGCCTCGGCGAGATTGCCGGCCTTGACGATCGATAAGGCAGGTGCCCCGGCGCGGCCTTTGCCCCCGCTTTCCGGCGTGCCGCGCGGGTCGCGCCGTCCCCACTGATTTGCTCTCTCCGGGCGATAGTCTTCCCGGTCGTGGCATTGCAGAACGTTGTCGATGCCGAGCCGCGCCTGTAGTAACTCGATCAAGCGACGATGATCGGCCGGGCTGCCAGCCGGCTCCGGAAACAGGCTGTTGCTCAACGGCTTGGCCGGTTCTACAGCGGTGGCCTGCAACCGTACCGCAATGACATGCGCCTCCAAACTGGTTTTGGCCAATCGCTCCCGCACCAGGCGCAATAGATGACTGTCATGCCAAGTGGGTTCGGCCAAAGCGATTTCGATCGGCGTCGGTGGGCGTGCTTCCCTTCCTCGCTCGTGTTCGAGCAGCAGCATGAAACGCGTCACCGCCCATTGACGGCTCGCGAGCCAACCCGTCAGCCGGCCGATCAACGTTGTTGCACCGGCAAAAATAAGGCTTGTGTCGTCGGCGCGGTCGGGCAAGGCTTGCTGTTGATCGAATTGTTCCGGTGTCGTGAGCCACTGGAACCCTTCCTCGGCCAGGCCCAGTGCGCGATCCAACGCCTCGACGAGCGCTTCGCCGCATCGCCGTTTGATGCCGGCACGGGGGAGGCGCCGCAGATCGTCGAGCGTCAGGCAGCCCAGACCGTGCAAACTGTCCACATGCGCCTGCGCTTCCGGCAGGAAAGGCAAGGGCAACTGGCCGAGTATCCGATCGAGGGAGCGCGGCGTACGGCGGATACCGATCGACATGCATGCCTCCTCCGGCATTGCCATCGGATGCAAAACGGTCATGCCACCGGCGCGCGCCAGCAATGCGGCAGCGGTACCGGTGGGGGCCAGGCTGAGACGGGCCGTCAGGCCGCTGGCGGTCAGCGTCGCGCGAATGCGTCGGCGCAGCGCACGGATGCCGCCGAACAGCCGCAGACTGGCCGAGATGTCGGCGACGATGAGCGGTGCGTCGATCGCTGCGCCGGCCTGTCCCCATGTCACCCCCTGCATCTGATTCTGCGCCGGCGTACTGCCGGCCTGCTGAGATGCACGCGCCCAGTCGAGCAGCGCGACTTGCGGCGTGTATTGCATTAACGCCAGGGCGACACCTTGCCAGGCATCGGCTTCGCGGAGCAGATCCCGTTCACGCAGCACCGCTTGCGCGGCAACCGTCAGCACGCCGCCGCGCTTCATCCCCAGGCGGACACCCGCCTGGCGCGCGGCGCGGCTCATCGCCACGACCCGGCCCTGTTCGAGCACGGCGAGCGGGATCGGCGAGCCGGTCGCGTCGGTGCCGCTAAGGGACGTTTCACTGGACCAGGTCGGCCGAAACACTTCGAGGGGCAGGTGCGGCAGAAAGACGCCGATCCAAAGACGCATGACGATTCAATAAAATAGGGGACGGCGATAAGGACAGGTCGAGGGACTGCTCGCTGGTGGGGCCGCGCCGCTTGATGAAGGTCACCGACAATCCTTCCGGCGCGGGCTGCAAAGCCAGCCGCAGCGGCGCGGGAGAGGTGCGATGCGCCGCGTTCAATGGGCGAAAGAGAAAGAACAGCGACGACGATGCCTGCGCGGCCATATGCAGCCGCCGCAATGCCTCCGGCCTGACAGGGTCCTGCCAGAACAGCAGGGCGCCACACCCCCCGGTGCGTAAAATCTGCTCCGCCGCCCATAAAGCATCCGCCGTCCGCGCGGCGCGCACCCAATGCCATTGCGCCAGCGGCAGTCCCCAATAATGGAAGGCCTGTTGATTCGGGATATGGGGCGGGCACAGCATCATCAAGGGACGCGCCGCGACGTTTTGCAATGCTGGCCGCAGCATTCGGAATTCGCCAATGCCTGCCTGCGGCAGCATCAATTCCGTCAAACTGCCCACGGGCCAGCCCCCACCGGGCAATTCGGCCGCCAGACGGCTATCCCCCGGATCCACGCAGGTTTGCCGTACCTGGGCGAGCTGGGAGGCACGCCATAAGGACGGGTGGATGGTTTCCGGATGCTGGAGCGCGGCGTTTTGCATGGCTCACCTTGATACTGTATGAATGTACAGTAGTATAGCGCGCCTATCGCAAAATACCAGAAACGATGCGCACCGCGGCCTCGCCACCACGTCACCACCCGGGCCCGATCCCCGTGCCTTGGGCCCTGAGCGGGGGAAAACGCCGAAACTTTCTGTCGGATAAGCGCAATGACCTCTCCTCGAGGAAACACCTTGCCGTTCCGGTAATACGCGACTTGTATCAATCATTCGGATTAATGCTAATCGCGGTGCGGACGAATGCCGGGTATTGTCGCCCCAGGCAATCATGTCAATTCAATGACGTAATGTTGCTGCAACAAATGCGCCCTACGATAACGTTTTCATTCCGATAGACGACAGGAGAACGCCCAATGCAACAATCGCCTCTGGCCCGAACGGTCAAGACGGTATGCGCCGCAGCAGCACTCACGTTGGGTGTGCTGGCGAGCGCTTCCGCCAATGCCGCGACCGATATTCCGTTCTGGCATGCGATGGAAGGTGCGCTGGGCGATCGTGTGAACGACATTGCGAAGGACTTCAATGCCTCGCAGAGCGACTATCACATCACGCCGGTCTATAAGGGCAGTTACGATCAGACGCTGGCAGCGGGCATCGCCGCCTATCGAAGCGGCAACGCGCCGGCGATTCTGCAGGTCTACGAAGTCGGAACGGCGACGATGATGCGGGCGAAGAGCGCGATCGTCCCGGTCTACGACGTGTTCAAGAATGCCGGTGTGCCATTAGACGAGGGTGCTTTCATTCCGACGATCTCCGGCTATTACAGCGACGCGAAAACCGGCCATCTGGTCTCGATGCCGTTCAACAGCTCCACTCCGGTCCTGTTCTACAACAAGGACGCGTTCCGCAAGGCCGGTCTGGATCCGAATCAACCGCCACGGACCTGGCCGGAGGTGGAGAAGGACGCGCTGGCGCTGCGCAGGGCGGGCCTGTCCTGCGGCTATGCGTCCGGCTGGCAGAGCTGGATCCAATTGGAGAACTACAGTGCCTGGCATGCCGCACCGTTTGCCTCGCGCAATAACGGTTTCGATGGCGACGATGCGGTGCTCGAATTCAACAAGCCGCTGCAGGTCGCACATATCGCCTTCTTGAAAAAGATGCAGAACGAAGGCGCGTTCAGCTATGTCGGCCGCCAGGACGAGCCCAACGCCAAGTTCTACAGTGGCGATTGCGGCATCACGACCAATTCGTCGGCCGCATTGGCGAATATCAAGAAGTACGCGAAGTTCGAATTCGGCAGCGGCACCTTGCCTTACGACCCAAGCGTCAAGGGTGCGCCTCAGAATGCGATCATCGGTGGCGCGAGCCTGTGGGTGATGGGCGGCAAGGATAAGAGCACGTATAAGGGCGTGGCCGAATTCCTGGCCTATCTGGCCAAGCCCGAGGTGGCGGCGAGGTGGCACCAGGATACCGGTTACCTGCCGGTGACGAAGGCCGCCTACGACCTGACGAAGGCGCAGGGTTTCTACAAAACGCACCCGGATAGCGAGACGGCGATCAAGCAGATGATGAACAAGCCGCCGTTGCCGTTCACCAAGGGATTGCGTCTGGGCAATATGCCGCAGATCCGTGTCGTGATCGACGAGGAACTGGAACAGGTCTGGGGCGGCACGAAGACGCCGCAAACGGCATTGGACTCAGCGGTTGCGCGCGGCAACGATCTGCTGCGTCGGTTCCAGAAATCCGGAAGCTGACGTGACGCAAGCGAACGAAGCGGCCTCGGTTTCCGCGTCATCGACGTCATCGTCGCCGTCGCCTTCTCCCCTCGCACCGACCACGCGAGGGGCGCTCGCCAAAGCGCGCGCCCGTGCGCATGCGGCGAATACGCCCTTCGGCGCGTCCTGGTTGCCTTATCTGCTGATTCTGCCGCAACTGGCCATCACCGCGATCTTCTTTTTGTGGCCGGCCGGCGAGGCTTTATGGCAATCCACGCAGGCGCAGGACGCATTCGGCCTATCCAGTAATTTTGTCGGTCTGCAAAACTTTACCGAGCTTTTTGCCGATCCACTCTACCTGGCATCGTTCAAGACCACGTTGTGGTTTTGCGCGATGGTCACGCTGGCAGGGCTGGCCATTGGCTTGCTCCTGGCCGTCTGTGCGGACCGTGTCGTGCGTGGGGGGCGGCTCTATCGTTCCTTGCTGATCTGGCCGTACGCCGTCGCGCCGGCGATCGCCGGTATTCTCTGGATGTTTCTGTTCAATCCGAGTATCGGCCTGATTGCGCACGCGCTGCAATCGCACGGGATCATCTGGAACCACGCGCTGAATGGCGGCCAGGCGATGTTCCTGGTGGTACTGGCGTCGGTATGGCAGCAGGTCAGTTATAACTTCTTGTTTTTCTATGCCGGACTGCAGGCGATTCCTCGTTCATTGATCGAGGCGGCCGCCATCGATGGTGCCGGACCGGTGCGACGCTTCTTCGGCATCGTCTTTCCCTTGCTCGCGCCCACGACCTTCTTTCTGCTGGTCGTCAACGTGGTCTATGCGTTTTTCGATACCTTCCCGGTCATCGATGCCACCACCGCCGGTGGACCGGCACAATCGACGCGCACCTTGATCTATAAGATCTATGCCGACGGTTTCCGCGGCCTCGATATCGGCAGTGCCGGTGCGCAATCGGTGGTACTGATGGTGATCGTCATCGGTTTGACCGTTTTTCAATTCCGCTTCATTGAACGCAAGGTGCAATACGTATGATCGAGCATCGGCGCGGATTTGATCTCTTCTGTCACGCGGTCCTGATCGTGGGGCTCGTGCTGATCGCCTTTCCGCTCTACATCGCGTTCACCGCTGCCACGATGAACGAAAGTGAAGTGTTCACGGTGCCGATGTCGCTGATTCCCAGCACGCATCTATTCGAAAACATCGCGCATGTCTGGACGCAGGGCACCGGCAATGCCACGGCGCCATTTGGGCATCTGCTGTTGAACAGCCTGGCGATGGCACTGGGCATCACGGCCGGTAAGATCGTCGTCTCGATCCTGTCCGCCTATGCGATCGTTTTCTTTCGCTTTCCGTTTCGCAATACCGCTTTCTGGCTGATCTTCATCACGTTGATGCTGCCGGTGGAGGTGCGGATCTTCCCGACGGTGCAAGTGGTGTCCACATTGCATCTGATGAATAGCTATGCGGGCTTGACGTTGCCGCTGATCGCATCGGCAACGGCCACTTTCCTGTTTCGACAGTTCTTCATGACTTTGCCGTCGGAATTGCTGGAAGCCGCGCGTATCGATGGTGCCGGCCCGATGCGCTGCTTCATCGACATCGTCCTGCCGTTGACGAAGACGACGATCGCCGCGCTGTTCGTCATTACCTTCATCTATGGATGGAATCAGTATCTATGGCCGATCCTGGTCGTCAACCAGAACGGATGGCAGACGGCGGTGGTCGGAATCAAACAGATGATCGGCATTGGTGACACGGCCACCGAATGGCATCTGGTGATGACCGCGACGCTGCTGGCGATGTTGCCGCCGCTGCTGGTCGTCATCGCAATGCAGCGCTGGTTTGTCCGCGGTCTCGTGGACACAGAGAAGTAGTCAAAAGACATCCAAAGGGAATTTCAGATGGCGGCATTGACGCTCAGAGGCGTACGTAAGACTTACGACGGACAGCAATATGTCTTGCATGGTATCGATGTCGATATCGCCGACGGCGAATTTGTCGTTCTGGTAGGGCCGTCGGGCTGCGGCAAGTCCACCTTGCTGAGGATGATTGCCGGTCTAGAAAGCGTGTCCGAAGGCGATATCTCGATCGGGGGCACCGTCGTCAACCGACACGAGCCGAAGGATCGCGGCATCGCGATGGTGTTTCAGAATTATGCGCTGTACCCCCATATGACGGTCGCGCAGAATATGGGATATGCGCTGAAAATCAGCGGGGTATCGCGCGACGACATCGCCCGTCGCGTGCAAGCGGCGGCACAGACGCTCGAACTGGACAGCCTGCTGGCGCGCACGCCGCGCGAACTGTCGGGCGGTCAGCGGCAGCGCGTGGCGATGGGCCGCGCCATCGTCCGCGAGCCGGCGGTCTTCCTGTTCGACGAGCCGCTGTCGAATCTCGACGCGCGGCTAAGGGTGCAGATGCGGCTCGAGATGCAGCGCCTGCACGCGCGTTTGAAAACCACCAGCGTCTACGTCACCCACGATCAGATCGAGGCGATGACGCTGGCGCAGCGCGTCATCGTCATGTATAAGGGCCGTGCCGAGCAGATCGGCACCCCGGCCGACGTCTATGATCGGCCGGCCAGTGTCTTCGTCGCCGGTTTCATCGGCTCGCCGGCGATGAATCTGATGGAGGGACGCGTTACCGATGATGGCCGCGCATTCGAGGTGCAGGATGGCGGTCCGGTCCTGATCTTCGACACGACGGCAAGGTCGATGTCATATGCCAGTCTTGCCGGGCGACGGTGTATCCTTGGCATCCGGCCCGAACATATGGCCTTGGCGTCCGCCTCATCCGAGCTATCGTATAAAACGGGGCAGTCGTCGACTGCCGCCTCGGCCGCACCGCCCGGCGCGACATTGCCGGTGGATGTGTGCGAGCGCACCGGCGCCGATAACCTGGCGCGCGGACGGTGGGGCGGTCATGATATTGCCGTACGCCTGCCGCATGACGTCACACCGGCACCCGGCGAACTGTTGCCGGTGACGCTGCCGGCGCATCGCCTGCATTTCTTCGATGCCGATAGCACGCGTCGAATCGAAGGATAGGGGCGCCGGACCGAACCTTGAACGCAACGCCGCATTCACGCCTTTTCGCCATGAAATCATCGTCTCCGTCTTCCTCTTCCGAGGTATCCTCCGCTGTTGGCGCATCGACTACGCCGTCGCATCGCTGGCCGTATCCGTCGATTGCCGCGCATCGCGGTGGCGGCGCGCTGGCACCGGAGAATACGTTGGAGGCAATCGACACCGGGGCCCGTCTCGGGCACCAGATGATCGAATTCGACGCGCGCTGCGGCGTCGACGATATCGTGTTTCTGCTGCATGACGATCAAGTCGAACGCACGACCAACGGCAGCGGCGACGCATCGACGTTGCCGTGGCATCGCTTGCAAACCTTGGACGCCGGTAGCTGGTTCGATGCCCGCTTTGCCGGCGCGCGTATTCCGACGCTCGGCGATGTCGCAGACCGATGTCTGGCACTCGGCCTGCATGCCAATGTCGAGATCAAACCCGGTCCTGGCTTGGAGCGGCATACCGGACAGGTGGTAGCGCGGGAGGTGCTGAGATACTGGAAGGGCAGCCCGGCCGCGCCGTTGTTGTCGTCTTTCTCATATGAAGCACTGGCGGCGGCCGCGGAAGTGGCGCCGCAGTTGCCTCGCGGGATGCTGTGCGGCAGCTGGTCCGATCCCTGGCGCGAGCAGACGCAGGCCTTGTCCTGCGTCTCGCTTCATATCCGCCACACCGAGTTGACGCAGGCGCGCGTTGCCGAGGTCAAGGCGGCCGGTTTGTGCTTGCTCGCTTACACGGTGAATGACCCGGCCCGGGCAGCGACGCTGCTGGAATGGGGCGTCGATACGATTTGTACCGATCGTATCGATCTCATCGGGCCGCGCTTCGCCACGCCAGGCTGAGCGACGCGACGCGGCCTGCCCTCAGCGTAATACGCTGGTGGCGGCACCCCATACCGGCAAGCTGCCGGCATTGTCGCGCATGACCGGCGCGGGCGCAGGGGCTGCTTCTTGAAGGTCGCCGTGGGTCTCGGCCGCATCGGCCATCCCGCCTGTCGCCGGGACGTTCAGCGTGTCCGCCGACAACGGGGCCAAAGCACTCTCGGCGGCCGCACGATCCGGCGACGACAGCCATTCTGCCTGGCCGCGCATTTCCCGTAGATAGACGAAGAACTCCACATTGCTCGATACGCCGAGTTTATGGAAAGCGCTGACTTTCTGGCGGCTGATCGTTTTCTTGCTGCGATGCAGTGTCGCCGCAATCTCATTGCCGGTCAGTCCCGACGAGAACAGGCGCAACACTTCGGCTTCACGCGGCGACAAACGTGTCTTGGTGGGGAGCCGTGACATCGCCTCGCAGCCGATCGTCTGACGAATCGTGCGCGACAGATAGCAACGGCCTTCCATGACGGTCTGGATGGCGTTGATCAGCTCGCCGGAGGCATCTGCCTTGCTGACAAGTCCGGACACCTCCATTCGTGCGATCGATCCCAGAACGCCGGCATTGTCGTGCATGGTCAGCACGATGATGCGCATGCTGGGAAGCAGCCGGCGTAAAGTAGACAACAAACGCAATCCGTCTTGCTGACGGCTGCCCGGCATCGAGAAGTCCGTGACCAGGACATCGCAGGGCGGTTGGTTCGCATCTTCCTGGCTTTTAAGGCAAGCCATCAATTCGTCGCAGCTGGTGGCAGTCGCGACGATGTCGATGTTTGGCATCGTGGCGCAGACATGCTCCACGCCCCTGAGAAAGAATGGGTGGTCGTCAGCTACTATCACTCGACAAGTCATGACTGCTCCATGATTGAAAAGGCGCTCTGGGAGCGCGGAGGACTGCAAGAAACGGCCTGACGTCGACGGATACGTCCGCGACGCCTGGAAGCATGAAAACAGACAAACCCCGTTGTATTACGACGTGGATCCTGACGTTTTGCGATCCGGCCTTGGGGAATGTCTCAATCAAGGCCATGTTGCCTACTTTGCGACGACGACGAAACGTGACTGGTCTCAATCCGACTGCTGCCCTGTGTCGCCAGTGCGCTGCGACGCTGTGTGATAGGGTGGTAAGGCAGTCGCATAAATAGCTGGAGCGGTGCGCTATGTGCCGGACATCCGCGCCTCTATTGCATCCTTCAAGGCATTCCTCATGCAGACCTACGTTCGCAGCTTGATACGCTTTCATCATCGCCTCTATGGTGCGATGGCCGTCGGTCTTGTTGCTGCCGCGCTAGCGCCCTCCCAGTGGCATGTGTTCGAGCGCGCACTGTTCGGTTGGAATGTCGGTCTATGGCTCTATCTGATCCTGTTGTGGACGATGATGTATCGCGCCGAGTCCGCCAGTCGACGCGTCGCGCTCGACAGTGAGGACGAAAGTGCTTCAACGGTGTTGGTGACGACATGTGTTGCCGCATTGGCCAGTATTGCCGCCATCGTGTTCGAACTGGGCACGGCCCATTCGGCGGCCGATGCGGCCCAGAAAGCCTTGCATCTCGCACTGTCGGGTTTTGCCTTGATCGGCGCATGGACGTTGTTGCCTACCGCGTTCACCGTGTACTACGCCCGCTTGTTCTACATGCATCATAGTTGGACCGATGCAAGCATGCCAAGATCCGGGGAGGGCATCGCTTCGCCTGCGAAATCGCAATTGCCTTTGCGTTTTCCGGATGACAAGTCTCATCCTGATTATGTCGATTTTGCCTACTTCGCCTTCACGATCGCTGTCGCGGCACAGACATCCGATGTCGCGGTCGCGGACTCCGCTACACGGCGTTTCACGCTGATCCAATCGGTGCTGGCTTTCTTTTTCAATCTGGCGATACTGGGTCTTTCGGTGAATGTGGCGGCCAGTTTATTGAGCTGAAATTCGCTTTGCGATGCCGACGCAACGACCGTAAAAAGCACCTTCGATGCCGTATCAGAAACATTTCTGCCGATGCGCGTCGCCATTTGGAAATGCCATTCCGACGCTTTGCTTCGGTGACGGCAGCCCATCTTCGTATTGTTGCGCCGCTCGGGCACCGGTGTTGCTGCCGTCCAGGTCAAGTAGGAGAGGGGACAGCGGTTAGAATGCGAACTGTCATCCCAATTTTTCGTCGATCGCAATGACCGCATCTGAAACGCCTCCCGATACCGCCCCCGTTAAGACGGTGGACCATGAGGTCGCTGTCCCTCCGGCAGGGGAACTCGCTCCGAACAATACTCGGATTCGACTGCAGGATGTCGATCTTCGCATCGATCCGCTGGCTACTGTTTTCGTCAAGGACGAGGTCGTCGGTGTCGTCTTTGCAAAGGCCCCGGGCACCTTGCTCAGCCTGGAAGGGCCGAACGCTTACGACATCGACGACGCCTTGGTGCAGGCCGCCAGCGGTGAGCGTTGGGTCGTCTCTCGCGCACGCTTCGACCCGAAGTATCTGCCTGCCGATGCGTCACTCCGCCATGGACATGACGGCGCGTATCGCAATCGCCCCGTACCGGTACTTGCCAAGCGCATGGACCAGCCGTTCACGATCGCGCGCAGCACTGGCGGCGATCATCTGCAGGGCGCGCCAGGCGACTGGCTCTTGCAATACGCGCCGGCCGATTACGGTGTCGTGCAACAGGCGCGATTTGCGCGGGTATATCGCGCCGTGCCGGATAAAGCCGACGCTAGGCCGGCCGATAGCACCGGGCAGCCTGAAGCGCCGCTGCGCGCCGCGGACGACACCGACGGATCCGAGGCATGACGGGTCTGTTTGCAATCGCGCCGATTCTTTTGGCGTTGCTCGTGGGATATATCGCTGGTCGCTTTGTGTCTTCGTATTGGCGCAGCAAAGTAGGCGGTTTGCTGGGACCGCTGGTGCTTGCCTTGCTGTTCTCCATCGGCCTCGCATTTGGGGGTGTTCTGCGCTCCGCCTCTCACGCGCGCGAAGCGCTGGGCACGGCACTGTGGCTGTCTGCATGGACGACGATGGCGTCCTGGGCCTTGATCGTATTGTCTGTTGCGATCTCGCGGCGCGGGCGTGACGGGACGCGCGACAAGACGGCACCGCAAGATGAAAGCCGCCACCTGGGCCAAGCCGCATCGACCGTGACGCCGCCCGCCATGCATTTGAACGGCGGCGATGCGCCGGCGCATGCGGCTGCACCCGGCTGGTGGGCGCCGACGAGAGAGTGTGGCATGGCACTGGCGATGGTTGCCGCCGGCGTGCTGGTGAACGTGTTTTGCACCCGTCAGGGTATTGCCCTTCCGTCGGACCTGAGCACGATATTGCTGCTCGTGCTGGTGGGCATCGTCGGCATGGAGTTGTCGGCAATCGCAATCGATGCCCGCTGGTGGTCCAGGCAGGTCCTGGCCGTGCCGTTGCTGGTCATCGCCGGCTCCTTGTTAGGGGGAACGATAGCAGGGGCCCTCACGTCCTTGCCGTTTTCGACGGTGTGGGCGCTATCGAGCGGTTTTGGTTGGTTTACCTTATCGGGCGTGATGATCGGCCAGCATCTAGGCGCGCAATGGGGCGCGGTCGCCCTGCTGACGGACCTGTTTCGGGAGCTGATGTCGGTGGTGCTGCTCTATCTGTTCGGGCGCCGCTTTGCACGAGCCTGTATCGGCGCCAGCGCCGCGACGGCGTTGGATACCACTTTGCCGATCATCAAGCAACATTGCGCACCGATACATTGGCCTACCGCCGTGGTCAGCGGCTTCGTGCTCAGCCTTGCGGCACCGCTGATGATGACGCTGTTTCTGTGGCGAGCTTAACCCCGGCGCGATAACGAAAAGAGGCGCTCGCCAATGAGACGAGGCCAGGTCCTTTATCGAAGCAAGTCTCACTTGAACGTCTGCGATACGCGCATCACGCCGCGAGCTTAAGACCCACGATTCCCGCCACCAGCAGGGTGAGACTGACAATCCGACCAATCGTCACGGCCTCGCCGAACAGCACGATGCCCAGGGCAGCGGTTCCTACGGCACCGATCCCGACCCATATCGCATAGGCGGTCCCGACTGGCAGCGATCGCATGGCGACACTTAATAAATAGAAACTGCCGGCCGCGACGACGATCGTGCCGACGCTCGGCCATAGTCGTGTAAAGCCCTCGGTGTATTTGAGACCGATCGCCCATCCCATTTCGAGCAATCCCGCGATACAGAGAATCAGCCAGTTCATAACGGCTCCTTTCCAGTTCAATGGGGCCGTCCCCGGAAAACACATTGCAACACGGTCGTCCGCGTTACGTCGTGCCGAAACCCGCAGTATATCGTAATGAAAACGAAAGCATGGGCGAAGTAAAAGCGAAGCGATGCTAGCCGGCTAGCGCTATTTCATCAATCCGACTTTTTCCAGCGGCACACTCAGCCGCGCCGGACCTTTCATCCCCTTTCCGGTTTCCTTCTAAAAATGGCAGATATTACGATGACGACCTCCCCGAAGTCAGGTAACAGCCGTCGCCGCTTTCTCCAGTCCGTCGCCGGCTCAGCCGGTGCCGCAGCGGCCCTTTCCGTCTTACCCGAATCGATCCGTACCGCCTTGGCCATTCCTGCCGCGTCGCGTACCGGCACGATCCAGGACATCGAACATATCGTCGTCTTCATGCAGGAGAACCGATCCTTCGACCACTATATGGGCCACCTGCGCGGCGTACGCGGTTATAACGATCGCTTTCCGATTCCGTTGCCGAATGGTAAGCCGGTCTGGTATCAACCGTCGCAAGCCGATGCCTCGCAGCCGGTGCTGCCTTTCCATCTGGACACGCACACGACCAGCGCGCAGTGCGTGGGCGACCTCGATCACTCGTGGGCCGCGACGCATGCCGCCATCGACGCCGGCCGCTACGATCAGTGGCCGGCCAATAAGACCGATATGACGATGGGCTATCACCTACGCGCGGATTTGCCGTTTCACTACGCGCTTGCCGATGCGTTCACCGTCTGCGATGCCTATTTCTGCTCGCTACCGGGTCCGACCCATCCGAACCGCGCTTATCTGATGAGCGGTACTGTCGATCCGACCGGCAAGTATGGTGGTCCGCTGCTGGACAACAACGACTATGTCGATGGCGACGTGCCGCCGCAATACCAATTGCTGTCGTGGACGACCTATCCGGAACGCTTGGAAGCGGCGGGCATCAATTGGCAAATTTACCAGCAAGGCCTCACCGGCGCGGATCCGTTGAATGGCAACTACGGCACGAACATCCTGCAGAACTTCGCCAACATCATCAATGCGCCACAAGGCTCGTCGCTGCAACAACGTGCAAACAGCGTGCGGACGCTGGACGACCTCAAGGCCGACGTACAGGCAAACAAGTTACCGCAGGTGTCCTGGCTTCTGCCGCCCGCCGCCTACTCCGAACATCCGAAGTACACGCCGGCCTACGGCGCGGAATATACGTCGAAGGTGCTCGATGCATTGACCTCGAATCCGGACGTCTGGAGCAAGACGGTTCTCTTCATCATGTACGACGAGAACGACGGCTTCTTCGATCACGTCGTGCCGCCGCAGCCGCCGATTTCGGCCGCGCAAGGGCAGTCGACGGTGACGACAGAGGGTGAGCTTCACACCGTCGTCAACCCGGCACGCGGTGGAAGCTATACCGCGGACGGATTACCGTATGGACTGGGACCGCGCGTGCCGATGACGATCGTTTCACCGTGGACGAAGGGGGGCTTCGTCTGTTCCGAAGTATTCGATCACACGTCGGTGATCCGATTCATCGAGCAGCGTTTTGGTGTGCGCGAGCCGAACATCACCCCTTGGCGTCGTGCCGTGTGCGGTGACTTGACATCGGCGTTCGATTTTCGCACGCCGGACGCGTCGATGCCGTCCTTGCCCGATACCAGCCAATATATGTCGATCGCGGACCAGCAATGCGCCTCGCAACCGGCGCCCACGGTGCCGGCAACGCCGGGCTCGATCGATCCGCAGGAACCCGGTGTGCGCTTTGCCCGTGCTTTGCCGTACGAGCTCCATGTGCATGACGATGTTTCGCCGCGCGACAATCGTCTGACATTGCAGTTCGCCAATACCGGTAAGGTCGGGGCGCATTTCTATGTGTATGCGCCGAACCGCAATGACGGCCCCTGGAGCTATACGGTGGAAGCGGGCAAATCGTTGAGCGCATCCTTCGACCTGAGCGTATCCGGCGGCGCCTATCACTTCGTCGTCTACGGTCCGAACGGCTTTGTCAGACAATTCGACGGTCTGGCGCAAGGTTCGGGCGCGTCTGCGACCAAGGGACATGGATGGGGCTTCGGTCGTATCGCCCTGCGGGTGCAGTACGAGAGCCGCGAAGGTAGCCTGATCTTGCGCTTGAACAACCCTGGTAGCGGTGTCGCGCGCCTGATGATCAACGACAACGCCTATGGCGCGCGCCCGCGCGGCCTCGAACTGCACCCCGGCGCCAATACGGTGGTGCCGTGGGAACTGTCGAGCAGCCATCGTTGGTACGATCTCAGCGTCACCGACCGCGACGAGGACCGCTTCCTGCGGCGCGTGGCGGGGCATGTCGAAACCGGGCGCCCGACGGTAACGGACCCGGCCGCTGTCGCACCGGTGCGTTCGCTGGCTTGATACTAGCGGCCGACACGGGTACGCCTGGCCTCTCTTTCGAGGCCAGGTATCAAGGCGCCGGGCTGGCGACAGACGATGTCGCCGTTACCGGCGCGGTGGACACGCCTGCCGTGGCAGGGTCCGTTGCGGCCGCGTTAGCCTTCGCATCGCGCCCGGCAAGGGGTATCCCCTGATCTGCTTGCCAACCACCGCCCAGCGCCAGGAAAACAGCGACCTGATCCTGCGCCACCTTGCCGCGCACGGCAGCCACTTGCGACTCGACAGAGGTCAGCGTTCGCGTGGCTTCCAGATCGGCCAGGAACGATTCTCGACCCGCCAGATAGAAGCGATGCGTCTGTTCGCGTGATTGTCGCGCGGAGGTCAAGGCATCTTCCAGCGCTTGTAAGCGACCCAGATCGCCGGCATACGTTGCAAGCCGCGTCTGCGTTTCGCGCAGCGCATTCAGCACGACCTTATCGAATTCCGCCAGCGAGACATCGGCGCCGGCACGTGCCTCGCGAATCCGTCCACGCACGCCGTTCGCCGGCAGTTCCCAACTGATCATCGGGCCGAAGCTCCAACGCTGCGTCGGGGTACGGAAGGAGTCTTCCAGCACGCCGGTTACGCCGGCGCTCGCACCAAAGGTGATGTTCGGATACAGGCCCCCGATCGCCACGCCGATCTTGGCCGTGGCCGCGGCCAACTCGCGTTCCGCACGGCGGACGTCCGGGCGACGGCGCAGCAAGGCCGCGCCGTCTCCAACGGGCAACGGCGTCAGAATACGCGGCGTTTCCCGGCACGCATCGATCGTCTTCGGCAACGCGTCCGGTGACACGCCCAACAGCGCGGCCAGCGTGTAATGTGCGATGCGTCGCTGTGCGGCGAACTGGGGCAACTGCGCGCGCAGCGTTTCCTGCTGTGTGACCGAGCGCGTGACGTTCGGCTGAGCGCCGCGACCGGCATCACGCAAGCGGCGTTCGAGCTGCGTCGACTGGTCTTGCAAATCCAGCGACTTCAATGCGATATCTTCCTGCTCGGTCGCATCGCATGATTCGAGATAGGCCTGCACGACCTGCGACACGACGGTGATCCGCGCGGTATCGCCGGCCGCACGTACGGCATCGACATTGGCATCGGCGGCTTCCACGCCGCGCTTCAGCACGCCGAACAGGTCGAACTGATAGGACACCGAGAGCCCGAAATTGCTTTCGTTCGTGACCGGCAGCTTCTCGGTCAGCAAGTATTGCTGGGCCGATTCCTGTGCGCGCTTGGCAGCTAGATCCAGACTGCCGCCAAAGCCACCTTGCGCCTGTGCCACGTTCAACACCGCACTGGCGCGGGCGAGATTGGCGGCGGCCACGCGCAGATCGACATTGCGTTGCAAGGCCTGCTCGATCAGCCCGTTCAGGACCGGATCGTCGTACAACTTCCACCAGTCGTTCGGCACGGGGTCCGCGCTTGCGGCGCGCGCGACGGTCGCCGTAGCGTGAATATCGTGCTCGGTTTCCACCAGCGGGCGGTTTGCCAGCGGTTGATTGATCAGCGCAGTCGGCGGAACCTTGTAATTCGGTCCTACCGTGCAGCCGCCAAGCACTGCCACGGCCAAGGCGGCAGGCGCCAGCCGCCGAGCCCAGCGGCCCGTCGAATGTGCCGAACGCGACACTGCAGTGACGCGTCCGTCCCCTTTGGCAGGACGTGTTTCGGGATTCATCGCGCACCTGCCTGCGATGCGTTGCCGGCCATGCCTGCGCCGCTACCGGCCAGCGCATTGGCTGCGGCCGTACCGGGTCGTCCCTGCGTCGGGGGCACCGACATATCGCCACTGACCGAACCCGGAGGGAGGACCACCTCATCGGAGGCGGCCGAAGCCGTCTGCGCGCGCGCCACGCCGGTATCCGAGGCTGGCGACCATGGGCTGGACGCCGCATCGATCGATGTGGCCGGTGCCGGATGGAGCGGCGAGCCGTGTACCACGTCGGCGGCATCGATCGATACCGTCGCGGTCCGGCCCGCGATCAAGCGGACATTTGCCGGCACGTCGTCGATCTGGATACGCACCGGAATCCGCTGCGCCAGACGCACCCAGCTGAACGACGGGTTGACGTTCGGGAGGAGGTTGGAGCCCACCGAGCGGTCGCGGTCGGCAATGGCGGCGGCGATACTGGTCACATGACCATGCAGCAACGTATTCTGACCCATCAAGTGAATCGTCACGTGCTGACCGATCGCAATGCTCGGCATCTTCGTTTCTTCGAAATAGCCGTCCACCCGATAGGAGTTGGCATCGACAACGGACAGCACCGCATGACCGGCCGTGACGAACTCGCCTGCACGCGGGGCACGATCGTTCATGAAGCCGTCGACCGGGCTGACGATGACGGTCCGTTCGAGGTTCAACTGCGCGGTGCCGACCGCCACTTCGGCAGCGGCCAGTGCGGCCTGCGCGGCATTCAAAGCAGCTTCGCCGGCCTGAACCTTCGATTGACTTTCTTCATAGGTCTCGCGCGATACCAAATCGCCGAGCGACTTGTTGCGCCCCGATTCGCGACGCATCTGCGCGAGTGTCGCATTGCGTTCGGCCACCGCGGCACGCTGCTGTGCGACCGTCGATTGCGCTTGGGCCAGCGCCAACTTGAAGCGTGCCTGATCGATGACGAACAAGACCTGGCCCTTATGGACCGTTTGGTTGTCGGTCACGGTGACTCTGTCGATCAGGCCCGTGACGTCCGGTGCCACCTCGACGATATCGGCCTGTACATGGCCGTCACGCGTCCAGGGCGCGAACATGTAATAGCGGACCAAGCGCCATACGACCAGAGCGGCGATGACGACAACCACGATGGTCAGGACCACCCGACCGACGGTAGCGAGTTTGAGTTTCAATTGATCAACCGGTTCGGAACATATACGAAACATAGACGACGAGTCCGAGCAGGATCACGTAGATCCCGAGATCGAACACGGAGCGGTGCCATACACGTCGATAGACGCCAAGTCGCGCGAACACCATTGAGCAGATGCGCAATAGGCCGTACGTGAGCAGCATCCACACCAGCAATTCCGGGACAAAAACCCCGTAGATATCGAATTCGCCGATCATGCGGATTTCTCATTGGTAGCAGCCGCCTGCGTTGCCAAGGCGGCTGGGAACAGCGATAAACGTAAGCCCACCAGCGCGTGCAACGCGCCGAGTGTCTGTTCGGCATCGGTCGAGGCAGCGACATTGCCCCCGGAGGCGCGGCGGGTCGCATTCGGATTGGCGGCCAGCGCGGCATCGATCCGTTCGGCCAACTCGGGCGGAGGCGGCAGGCGGCGACGCTGCTCGATGCATTGTTGAAAATACTGACGGATGCCGGAAAGTACGCGGTCGATCGGCATGCGCAGATCCTCGCGCAGGGTGCGGCGGATCTGTTGCAGATCCAGTGCATTCAGGCCGATGCGTAGGTCGCGAAAACTCTCGATGGAAGGGTGATGATGGTCGTCCGATGCGCTCAGGCGCGGCAGCAATTGCATCAAGCGATCAAGCATCTTCGACGCCATATTATTCTGCGCGGCGATGGCATGCGGCGACGCCGCGATGACTACATCCGCCCAGCCGGAGCGCGTCAGTCGCGCCGCGGCCAATTCCGCGCCGAACGGTCGCGTGACGCGCACGAACAGGAAGGCGAACAACAGACCTGCACAGCCGGCACTATTGCTGTTGATGAAGGTCAGGAAGTTTGCATCGTAGGCGCTCTGGATGCTCATGAACGTGGCGGTGTTCACCGCTGTCAACATGGTTGCGAGCATGAACCGCGGTTGCGGAATCAAGGTGCCGACGCAGATGAAGGGCACCGCGAATAAAACGACGAGCATGGGGAAATCATGCACATTCGGCAGCACGGCAAACAGATAAACGCCGGCGAGCACCGTCGCCACACATGTCCAGATGAAGAATCCCATCACTTGCGGGGCCGGCGAATCCAACGCCGCGAAGAAGCTGCAGGACACCGCAACCAGGGTCACCGCGCCCGCACCATCGGCCCATCCGGTGAAGATCCAGACGAGGCAGGCTGCGACGGTGGCGCCGACCGCGGGGAAAACCGACAAAAAAGACATCGTCAGATCGACGTGGCGCTCCGACCCGCCGAGCCGCCAGTGTCGTAGTTTGGGTACCCAGCCACGGCGCGGCTCCGTTTCGATCAGTTCTCGCAATGTCCGGCAGTCCTGCCACAGATCGATCAACAAGCGGAGGCGCCATAGCAAAGACGACAGCAATGCCCGATCCCAGTCGGGATTCCGGTAGGGTTCCTCTCCAATCTTTTCCGCGGCGGATGCAGTCTGCGCCTCGGCATCGTTGCTGGCCGCATCCCGGGCGAGACCGGCAGACACGCTGTTTTGGCGATTCGTGATCGCGCCAGTCGCGTCGCTCTCAGGCGGCGAAATATAGTGGGGTTCGAGGCCGGTCAATCGATTGCGCAGCGCATCTGCCGTTGCATCACGTGTCGTCCCATCCTTGCTTTCGAGCCATTCGACCAAGTCGACGATCAAGGCCTCGAGTGCTGGCGGTGCGGCGTCATGCGCTCTGAGCGCCGCCAAGGGGTCGCCCAGCGCCGAAGCGATCGGCAAAAGAAGTGACATCCGCCCACGCAACGATTTGGCACGTTCCATCAGACCAGGATTCGTGTTGTCGTAGCTGAGTTGGCTCAACAGTAACTCGAGACCGTTGACGGAGGCTGCAAGCCGCTGACGCAATGCGGAAAGATCCTTGCCGACGACACGTCCTTTCAACGTTTCCCGCATATAGTTGACGGAGTCGTTGAACCAGGCGCCGGTCCGCTCTCCCAGGCTCGGACCGAGTCGACTCGGGAATAAGGTCGTATTGACCACCGTGGCACACATGATGCCGAGCAAAATCTCCTCGGATCGTGCTACCGCCACATCGAATACCGTATTCGGATCATTGACGGTGGGGAAGGCGATCAGCGGCAGTGTGTAGCCGGCCAGCATGAACACGTAGTTGCGTGCCGTGCGGTCCTGCAGCGCCAAGAAGAGAAAGGTCCCGGTCCAGCAGGCAACCGCGAGCGACAGCACGAGCGGCATCTCGACCAGCGGCGGTACGAGCAGGACGGCTCCGGCCGCGCCGAGCAATGTCCCCAGTCCACGGTACAAACCCTTGGAGCGGGTGGCGCCGACGAATGGGTTGGATACGATGTAGACAGAAGCCATTGCCCAGTAGGGACGTGGCAATTCGAAGTACAAGGCCAGATACAGCGCGAGCATTGCCGCTATAAATGTCTTGATAGAAAAAAGCCAGTCTTTCCAGGTCGGCGCCATGTTACGGGGTCAGGAAGCGGAGGAGGCGCCGACGGCGCTTGAAAAACGACGCATCACGCGTAGCGCCGTATGCAGTTCGTCGTCGGAGAAGTCTTCTAGCACCGATGCGCGCAGCTGCGCCAGATGGCCTTCGAGCTGATGCGCGAGTTGGACACCATTTTCGGTCAGCGAAACGATTTTTGCACGTCCATCGGCAGGATCGTCGTCTCGGCGCGCCAGTTGCTGTGTGCAAAGCTGGTCCAGCAGACGTACCAATGAGGGTCCTTCGATGCCGAGTTCATGGGCAAGCGTCACCTGACGCACGCCCTCGTTGCCAAGGCGTCCGATCATGACCAATGGCAATGCCGCCGAACTCGAGAGCCCGAAGCCGCTTAGCGCGTTATCTGCCGTTTTGCGCCAGGCGCGCGCCGACAGCACCAGTTCACTGCTTACAGCGAGATGAACTTGTTGCTGAGCGGAAAGCGGCGGTGCGGCGTTTTTTGACATGGCAGGAGTATAGCAACCGTTCGTTAGCCAGCTAATGATATTTTCAGCATAAGACTGTTGTGCAAACGAGGGTCAATCGAAAGGAAAGCAGGGTAAAGACGGGATCCGGACCGCTCGCAGCGGAAGCCTGCACCGATGTGCTGAGGCGGTCGGCGTAATATCTTGTATGTGTGTGCCTAGGCAATAAAACGAAATCCTTGGCAGATCCCTATGCCGGTTGGCTTATTCTGCTGCAAAGCGCGGGTTTTACCGGCAAAACGGGTGTCAAGGCGCGGTTGGAATGCTAGTGTTCGCACTTGAGCGCGATGCGGTTGGACATCTCGCGCAATTGCTGCGATCAGTACCGGATCAGGCGGTGCAAATAGAAGGTGGGCGATCATGGGGTTACATAGGACGGCAGGTTTCGCTGAACGGAATGGGTCATCGCAATTGGCACAGTCTTTGAGTGAGTTCAGCAATTCTGTGTATCTGCAATTATCAGGAATGCAGAAAGATATCGGCCTCATTCTCGGGGGGCTCGAACATCTGGGTGCCAGCGTCAAGCGCCTCGAGACGCGAATCGATAACGTCGAAACAACGTTAAGTGCCCGCATCGACAATGTGGAAACAAAGTTAAGTGCGCGTATTGACGATGTCGAAACAAAGTTGACTGCGCGTATCGATGACGTGGAAACAAAGTTGACTGCGCGCATCGATGACGTGGAAACAAAGTTGACTGCACGTATCGATGATGTCGAAACAAAGTTGAGCACGCGTATCGATGACGTCGAGACGAAGTTGGTCGCACGGATCGATTCAGTGGACATGAAGCTAACGGGGCGAATCGATACTTTGGACAAAGACGTCAAGTCCCATAAGCGCTTGGTATTGCTCGTTACGGGCGGACTGGGCGCTGTCGCCGTGCTGGCGACGAATGCGCAAATCATTTTCGATATTTTGGTGCGCTTGGGCTTGCTGCGGCAGTCCGTGTAAAGGAGCCATTGCCCGGGCACCTTCGCTAAAGGCGTTGCGATGTGGACACGAGGCGGCACGCCAAAAAAAATGGCCGGCAATGCCGACCATTTGGGTCATTTACACAGCGCAGGCGCGCTGGGGACCGTGATTACGCCCATTCGGCGTGGAAACTGCCCGGCTTGTCGGTGCGTTCGAACGTGTGGGCACCGAAAAAGTCGCGTTGTGCCTGCACGAGGTTTGCCGGCACGGTTTCCGAACGATAGGCGTCGTAGTAGGCAATCGCCGACGAGAACGCCGGGACGGGTACCCCCGCCTGGATCGCCGTCGACACGACGTCGCGCAGCGCCTGCTGGTACTGATCCGCGATGTCCTTGAAGTACGGATCGAGCAGCAGATTGGCTAGCGTGCCGTCGTTCGTATAGGCGTCGGTGATCTTCTGCAGGAAGCGGGCGCGGATGATACAGCCGGCGCGGAAGATTTTCGCGATCGTGCCGTAGTCCAGATCCCACTTGTACTCGTCCGACGCGGCACGCAATTGTGCAAAACCTTGCGCGTAGGAAATGATCTTGCTCAGATACAAAGCGCGACGCACGGATTCGATAAATGCAGCGCGATCGCCGGACAGCGGCTTCTTCTCAGGGCCAGTCAGCTTCTTCGAGGCTGCCACGCGTTCCGTCTTCAGCGACGACAAGACCCGGGCAAATACGGCTTCGGTGATCAGCGGCAGCGGCGCGCCGAGATCCAGCGCATTTTGGCTGGTCCACTTGCCGGTACCCTTTTGGGCTGCGCGATCCAGAATCATATCGACCAGGTAATTACCGGTCTCCTCGTCCTTTTTCTGGAAAATCTTCGTCGTGATGTCGATCAGGTAGCTATCGAGCTCGCCCTGATTCCACTCGACGTAGACCTTGCCCAGCTCTTCATTGGACAGACCGACGACCTGCTTCAGTACCCAATAGCTCTCGGCGATCAACTGCATATCGCCATATTCGATGCCGTTATGAACCATTTTGACAAAATGGCCGGCACCGTTCGGACCCATATAGGCAACGCAGGGATCGCCATTCGGCGCCTTCGCCGAAATTTCCGTCAGGATCGGTGCAACCAGGTCGTATGCTTCCCGTTGGCCGCCCGGCATGATCGACGGACCTTTCAATGCGCCTTCTTCGCCGCCCGACACGCCGGTGCCGATGAAGTGCAAGCCCGACTTGGCCAGCGTTTCATTGCGTCGGATCGTGTCGGTGAAATGCGTGTTGCCGCCGTCGATCAGGATGTCGCCCGGTTCCAGCAAGGGGCGCAGCGAATCGATCGTCGCGTCGGTACCGGCGCCGGCTTTCACCATCAGCAGGATGCGACGCGGCTTTTCCAGCGATTCGACGAATTCTTCCAGGGAGTAGGCCGGAACCAGCTTGCGGTCCGGGAATTCCTTGATCAGTTCGTCGGTCTTTTCCCGGCTACGGTTGTACACCGAGACCGCATGGCCGCGGCTTTCGATGTTCAAAGCCAGGTTGCGGCCCATCACCGCCAGTCCGACGACACCGATGGATTGTTTACTCATCTTCCTCTCCCTGGGAGCGATATTGCTAAAAATGGGTTCTTGGGGACCGATGGCCGGTACCAAGTATCTCTAAAAGCGTCCGATCCGATTGCGATCGTGGCGACGATTGCTTGCCATTGGCTTGCGAACGTCCTGCTGCGGCACCCTTGCGCCGCTCGGATCGTGCCGGATTTCTCGACCCGAACGCTACGGACCCGACTGCCACGGTTGGCGCGCAGCGAATTACCGCTAGTTTACTTCAGATACGGCCTTCCGGCCGAACGACACGCGCCTTCGGGTCATGCGGCCGACCGATGGCGACGCGTCATGCAGATTCAGCATCGTCTGATGTTCGATTGCCGCGCTTTTTTCTATAGTAGCGCTGTGCGCGATACCACGTGTCGTCACGATACGGGAGTGTCCGGGCGGCCCCGCTCCCGGAATCCCATTTGGAGATGATGTGCGACCGGACGATGGCAAGCGGGAAGCAGAGCGGCAGGCCGCCAAGACCGATGGGCCCGGCGCGCGCCAGGAAGCCGAAGCGCCTGCCGCTGCGAGCGGGAAGCGTCGCCTTAGCGCCATGCGCTCGTCCACGCAGATTGCCCTATCGGTGGCGGTGTTATGCGTGTCTCTCGGCGGGACAGGGATCGGATATCGGCTGTGGACCGGTAAGTCGATCAACGTGTTCGCCGTCGATCGGGGCGGGAATAAGCGTGATTCCGACGAAGACGGTAGATCGAACGAGGCGTCTGCTCCGGGTGCGGTGACTGCGGCCGCTGCCGCCGAGGGTCGGTCCGCCGGGCCGATCCGAGCCATCGGCTTGGTTAAACCGAGCCAATGGGTGGAGGTCGGCACGCAGCAAACCGGGCAATTGCGCACGTTGCACGTCAGCCCCGGTGATGCGGTGATGCAAGGTCAGTTGCTTGCCGAGATCGATCCCGATTTGGCCCAGAACGCGGTGGACGGAAAAGCGGCGGCCGTGGCGCAGGCGAACGCGGACTTGCACGTGGCACAAGCCGACTTGCAGTTGGCCCGGTTGCAGAAGGCCCGCGCGATGGGTCTGATGGCACACGACGCGATGGCGCGACGGGATTATGAACGGGCGAAGGCGGAATGGGCGCGGATGCGCGCCCGTGTCGAAGGCGGCCAGGCCGCCGTGCGTGCCGCGCAGATGGAATACCGTATCGCGTTGAAAAATCTGGAACAAACGCGTTTGCTATCGCCGATCGATGGCGTTGTCATCAATGTTCTGATCAAGGAAGGCCAGATGGTGGTGGGCGCGCAGACAGCGCAGGTCGTGCTCGAAGTTGCCAACCTAAAAACGATGACGATCGAGGCACACGTCGCCGAAGCCGATGTGCCCTACATCGAGGTCGGTCAAAAGGTGTCGTTTTCTATCCTGGCCGATGCCGGACAGCAATGGCACAGCACGCTGCGTCGCATCGATCCGGGCGCGATTCAAAAACCGGACACCGCGAAAGCCATCTATTACCGGGCTTTGTTCGATGTCGACAACGCGGACGGGAAGCTGCGGCCGATGATGACGGCGGAGGTGGCGATCACCGTCGGGGATGCCCGCATCGCCGACCTCGAGATTGGTGCCGACGTAGCCAGCGGAGCCAATGGTGACATAGGCCGTTCGCGACCGGCTTCCGGGGTCGAGGCGACGTGATTTTGTCGGATCGTCCTCTGCTGGTCATGACCGGCGTCTCGAAACACTATCCCGAGAGCGACAGCGCGCCCGCCGCGTGCGTATTGCACGACATCGATTTGACCGTTCATGCCGGGGAGTGGCTCGCGATCGTCGGCGCCTCGGGATCTGGGAAATCGACGTTGATGCATCTGCTCGGCGGCCTCGATCGTCCGACGGGGGGACGCTACCGCATCGATGCCGACCTGGCCGAGGGACGCCCCTGCCGTCGCGCTGTCGCTGACCAGGGCGGCGACCTGTCCGCGCCGTTTCCCACAATGGATGTCCTCGACATGACGCCGGCGCAGATGGCGCGACTACGGCGTGATGCATTCGGCTTTATTTTTCAACGCTATCACCTGCTGGACCATTTGGACGCGGCGGATAACGTGTCGCTGCCGGGTAGTTATCGGGGCAGTGTTCGGGCCGCGAGACGCCATCGTGCAACAGCGCTTCTGGCGGCGGTTGGACTGGCGCGGCATGGGGAACATTTGCCGGCAGCGTTATCCGGCGGACAGCAGCAGCGCGTCAGTCTCGCCCGCGCGCTGATGAACGACGCCGATGTGATCCTTGCCGACGAGCCGACCGGCGCCTTGGACAGTGCCAGTGGCGACACCGTATTGGACTTATTGCGGCGGCTGCACGCGAGCGGGCGGACACTGATCGTCGTCACCCATTCGCAGGAAGTCGCCGAGGCGGCGCAGCGCATCGTGACGATGCGCGACGGTCGGATCGTATCGGATTGTTCGAATCCGCGATTTGTCGCCACGGTGGAGGGCGGCGCGTCGTCCGCGGTCGATAGTACGAGCCCTTATCCAAGCGCCACGAATGAAACACCGCGCGGGCAGTTGCTGCGACGCCTCGGCCGCGGTCGGGAACATCTCGGTGCAGCATGGCGGATCCTGCGACGAAATCGGATAAGAACCGGTTTAATGGTGCTCAGCATCATGATGGGGATAGCCAGCGTGGTGTTGATGCTGGCAGTGGGCGCCGGCGCGCGGGACAAGCAATTGGCCGAAATTCGCAGCTACGGCGCCGACGCCACATATCTACTGCCCGGAAGCGGGCCATCCGATCCCCGGGCGGGGCTGATTGAAACGCTGACCTTGCAAGACGCCGCGGCGTTGCGCAGATTGCCGCAGGTAGCGAGCGTGTCCGCCATCACGTCCGCCTCCGGTCAAGTCGTGCGGGGCGCGATCAAGAGCGATGCGACGGTCTACGGTGTCGAGGCGGATTATTTCGCCACCAGTCCGCGGCGCTTTTTCGCCGGGAGCATGTTTGGCGCAGGCGCATTGACGCGCCAGGCAGCGGTGGCGGTGATCGACAGCAACGGCTATAAGACACTCTTTCCAGACGGACGGTCCGCCCTCGGTGAGCGGATCCTGGTGGGGAAGGTGCCGGTGATGGTCGTGGGCGTGACCGATGTCGAAGATAACGGGCTACCCCAAATGGGGCTGGAAATTTATATGCCGGTGACGGCGGTCCAGAGCCGCTTCAGCGGGCGTCGCCATATCGATTACCTGAAGATGAGTCTGCGACCGGAGCCGTCGATCGATGCGTCCGAGGCCGCCGTTTCGGTCGCGCTTGCGGCGCGGCATCGTAAAAAGGATTTTCACATGATGTCTTCGACCAAATACATCGAGAGCCAGAAACGGACTGCGCGCACGATGGGGATCGTCATGTTGCTCTCCGCCGCGATCGCATTGAGTATCGGCGGCATAGGGGTGATGAATATGATGCTTGTCGCCGTACGCGAGCGCGTAGCGGAGATCGGCATCCGTATTGCCGTCGGCGCGCAACGGCGGGACATCGCTCGGCAATTCCTGTTGGAGGCCTTGCTTATCTGTCTGTTCGGCGGCGTAGCCGGCGTTTTGCTCTCGTTGGCAGTCGCATCGATCATGCCGTGGGCCGCGCCTAGTCTGCCGCTGCAACCGACGTCCGCCTCGCTGATTGGTGCCTGCCTTGGATCGATTGCTATCGGTATTACCTTTGGGCTATTGCCAGCGAGACAGGCCGCGCGCATGGACCCGATCAAGGCCTTGACCGATGGTTGAGCGTCGCGGCCATGTTTTTCAACCGTTCGTGCCATCGCGCACGAAAGGCCTCGAAGGAAAGAAACGTCGCGCTCTGCGCGCTGCAACGCTGATCATTGGTCTGATAGGCGTGCAAGCGTCGGTGGTCACTGCCGCGCCGGGGGCCGCGGTGTCGGCACTTACTGAGCCGCGTGCGCGCGTGGCGGCGTTTGAGTCGCCGACGGTGCTGGGAGGTACGATTGTGCCGCCCGAGACGTTGGCACAGCCTTCGGACATGCTGTGCGACGCGCCGACCCCGGGGGAGAGCTGGCAGCGCGATGTTGGCGATACCCGTCTCGACGCAGTCATTGCGATTGCCTTGCGCGACAATGTCGCGCTCAAGGAAAGCAGCGCACGGCTCGGCCAGGCAGAAGCGCGGCGTCGTGCCGAGGGCGCGGCGCGTGGGCCGCAGGCGGATGCCGATGTGCGGTATGACCGCCGCGATCCACTGGCTTCCGGTGAGGACCCATGGCGAAACAACCGATCGGAATTCAGGACGGCTTTCACCGTCACGCAGGATCTCGACCTGTGGGGACGCTTGCGCGATAGACAGCGCGGCGCGCGATTGCAAGAGGCGCAAGCCCGATTCGAGCGCGACGATACCCGTCGCCAACTGATTCTGGCGGTCGTAAAAGCCTACTGGGAGCAAGCTTATTTGAACGAGAAGGCCGTCTGGCTCAGGGCGCTCCAGGATATTGCGCGACAGCGCGTCATGATCATGACGGCGCGTTATGACAACGGCGACGTCGCCATGGACGACCTGGCAACCGCGCGTGCCGACGCCCATCAACGTGATATCGAATGGGCGCAACTCGAAGCACGCGTCAGTAAATCGGGCTACACGTTGGCGCGGCTCATGGGGCAGGCACCGGGTGTCACCGATTCCATCGCCATCGTCTCGAAGCGGCCCAGCGGTCTCCTGGCGCGGATGGCGGACCGAGCACGCACCCTTCCTGCAATGATCGGCTTTCACGACGATGCACGACTGCCTTCGGCTCTCCCCGACATTCCCGCGGGGTTGAGTGCCGCGCAGTTGCAGTGCCGCCCGGACATCCGCGCGAGTGCCGCCGCCTTGTCCGCTTTCGCGGCCGAAGCGGCAGTCGTGCGGAAGGACTGGTATCCCCGCCTCAGTTTGACGGCAGGGCTCAATGCAAGCAGCCCCAGCCTCTTATCCTTAGTGAACGCGCCGATGGCCGTGTTGGCCGGCATGGTCAAATTGCCGTTTCTAAATCCTGGCCAGCGCCATCGCATTACCGAGGCGGAAGCGCGCTACGAGGCGGCAGAAACCCGTTATCTGCAGCAATGGCAAACATCGCTCCGAGACGTTGCCGATGCACTGGCGGAGGCGAATCGCGCCTTGATCGCGCGGACAAACGAAGAAAGCAGGCAGGTGGATCTGAACAAAGCCGAACGCCTAGCCGAACACCGATATCGGGCCGGCGAGATCGCTGCCGCCGACTGGCTCGATCGACGAGAACAACGAATCCGCGTGGAAATGGCGCTGCTGGCGGAGCGGCGTGATGAAGCGGTCAGCGTTGTCCAAGTGGTTCAGGCGCTGGGCGATGGAACGCGCATGGCAGCACTGACGCGATGACGACGTTGCCATGCGTCCGCTCGGCTGCGCGACGCCGTCTCAGGCCTGTTTGGCAGGGCTATCCGGTTTGGACATCATCCGCGCCCCGCTGGCGATGCCGCCGAGCAATGCAAACACGGCGCCCCAGACAATCGACATCAGTGGGCCGTGATGACCGGAGAGACCAAAACTCAACGCCACCAGGGCCGAGCCGGATGACTGCCCGAACAATCGTGACGTCCCCACGACGCCGCTTGCGCTACTGGCGCGTTCGGGTGGGGCGCTCGACATAAACGCTTTCAGATTCGGCGACTGATAGAAGCCGAATCCAATGCCGCAGCAGGCCATACGGATCACGATGCCGAGCGAGGAAACGTCGCTCGGCATCCAGACGAGCGACATCAGGGATGCGCTCATGAAGATCAGACCGATGCCGCATAGTACCGAGGGCGGATAGCGATCGGAGAGGCGTCCGGCAAAGGTGGCGATCGCCGCAACGCAGAACGACCACGGTGTCATCAGAAAACCGGTCGCGATCTGGTCGCGTCCTAGCGTCGTTTCAAAATAAAACGGCAGGGACACGAAGGCGAGACCTTGGACGGAAAAGGCGCATACCGCCGTGGCCGCGGATAACGAGAAAGCAGGGCGACGGAAGAGGTCGATCGGCAACATCGGCGCCGGGTGACCGGCTTCCCGCTTGACGAGGAGCCATAAAGCGCTGACGCCGATCGCCAGCGCCGACAGGTCGATCCATACGGATGCCTGTTGCGAAAATTCGATAAATGCAAAAAGAATGGCCGCGAAACCCAAGCCGTTCATCGCGGCAGCGATGGCATCGAAGCGCGTGGTGCGGGGCGGCGGTTTCGGCAGATAGGGCAGTGCCAGCGCGATCGCGACCATGCCGATAGGGACATTCAAGGCGAATAACCAGGGCCAACTACTGACCGACAGCACCAGCGACGCCACCGTCGGTCCGATCGCCATGCTCGAGCCGGCCACCAAGGCATTCATGCCAACGCCGCGCCCCAAACGATGCGCAGGATAAATAAAGCGGATCAGCGCAATATTGACCGTCATCATCGCGCTGCCGCCCAGGCCCTGTGCGATACGAGACAGTGTCAGAAGCAGAAGCGACGGCGACAGCGCGCAGCCCAACGATGCCAGGGTGAAAACCACCACTCCGCAAAGGAACACCCGTTTCAGACCAAAACGGTCGGCGAGGGCGGCCAGCGGCAACATCGTGGCGACCATCGCCAACTGATACGCATTGATGATCCAGACCGATTGTGCCGGCGTCACGTGGAGATCGCGCGCCATCGATGGCAGCGCGGTATTGGCGATCGCGACATCAAGGCAGGCCAAGCCGAGCCCGGTCATCAAGGCAGCCATGCCCTTGCGTTGCTCCGGCGTCAACGACCCGCTCTTGTTCGGGTCGACGCTGAGCGTAGCGCGGCCGTCACCGGCGGCCGTTGCAGACAGCGCCGCGCCTGCTTTACTTGCGGCGGGCGTCGAGCCGGCCAGCTCGGGCGGCGTAGTACTCGCGGGGACGCTGGGGGCTCGGGGAGGCGTACGCGGCGGGACTTGCCTGGCCGGTGCGCCTTGCATGTGATCGTCGGACATGAACCTGCGCCAGGCGGACAAATTTGTAAGACATCTATTTTGCCACGTCAAATGTCTGACGTCAGGGATTTCCATCCGGCGCGCGTGGCCGGACCTTGCGCTGTACCGAAGGCGTTGTGTAAGCGATGAAGTCGTATTATGGGCGGGTTGCCACAAGGGCATCGCCGTACGCAAACGGACTTGCGGCGGTCTCCCACGCGTTCATGCCAATGACGGCATAATGCGACGGCAACGCTAAAGCACAGGGTCAGGCCGGTCGCTGTGGCCCAGAGGGACGGAAGGGACGAAGGCATGAAGACGAATACAGAGACTGCGCGGCAGGCGGCGCTTCGGCAAACGGCGGGCGATCCATCGTGCGGCGGCGACGGGATATCGAGTACGGCGCCGATCATCGTCGTCGGCGCCGGTCTGGCCGGTCTGACCGTTGCCTTGACGCTGGTCGAGCAGGACGCGGCATGTGAAGTGATCGTGCTGGCCAAGCGTCACGCGATGGAGGGCGCGAGCGATCGTGCGCAGGGTGGGATCGCGGCGGTGCTCGACGCGACGGATAGTGTCGACGATCATGTCCGCGATACCTTGGTCGCTGGCGCCGGGGTGTGCGACGAACCGGCGGTCCGCGCGATCGTGGCAGCCGGCCGGGAGTCGATCGATTGGCTGATCGCACAGGGCGTGGCATTCACGCCCGACGACGAGGCCGAGCTCGGCTATCACTTGACGCGGGAAGGCGGTCACTCGCATCGGCGCATAATCCACGCGGCCGATGCCACCGGTCATGCGGTGCTCACCGCGGTCCATGCTCGGGCGCGCGAGCATCGGCGGATACGCTTTTTAGAGGAGACCCAGGCGATCGACCTCGTGGTCAGCGAAACCGGATCGCGTCGATGTGTCGGCGTGTCGGTTCTGGACCGGGAGAGCGGCCAGTGCACGACGCTAGCCGCCCGGGCAGTCGTGCTGGCGACAGGCGGCGCGGGCCAAGTCTACCCGCATACGTCAAATCCGGCGACGGCGACCGGCGACGGGATCGCGATGGCCGCGCGCGTCGGCTGCCGCGTTGCAAATCTCGAATTCATTCAGTTTCACCCTACCTGCTTGTATGAGGCCGCGGTGGAACGGGATCTTGCTGCGACGACGCGCGCCGAGTCGGACACGTCGGCTGTTGCGTCGCCGTCCGCGGCGCAGCGCGAGTGGACGTTCCTCATTTCGGAAGCCGTGCGGGGCGAGGGCGGCATCCTCCGTCGGCCCAACGATGGATATCGTTTCATGCCGGCGCTCGATCCGCGTGCCGAGCTGGCCCCTCGGGATATCGTGGCTCGCGCCATTACGCGTGAGATGTTGCAACATGGGCTGGACTATGTGCATCTGGATATCAGCCACCAGTCGGCTGATTTTCTCGAAACGCATTTCCCGACGATTCTCGCGCATTGCCTGACGCGCGGCATCGATATGCGGCATGAGCCGATACCGGTTGTCCCAGCGGCGCATTACACCTGCGGCGGCGTTGTCACCGATACGTCCGGCCGCACCGATTTGTCGGGTCTGTTTGTCGTCGGTGAAGCGGGTTGCACGGGACTGCATGGCGCGAATCGGCTCGCGAGCAATTCCTTGCTGGAGTGTGTGGTGATCGGCCGTAATGCCGCCGCGGCGCTGCAGGCCATGGCGCGCACGCCGGAAGACGGCATCGCCACGGCAATCGATCAGACGTCGGCCGCGCACGCCGGCGCACCGTCCGATGTGCCAAGGCAAGACGTGGTCGAACCGCGCACACGCGCGGGTGACGGCAATGTCGGCAACGTGAACGCAGCGGTGTCGGCGGGATTGGAAAGTGCGATCGATCCCGTGGTCGTACGGACGGCCTTGCGTGCCTTGATGTGGCAAGCCGCGGGAATTCAACGTGACGGGGCGAGTCTGCTGTTGGCGCAACGCCAGATCGCCGCATGGCGCGCGGCCATGGGCGACGCGGGAAGCGTTGGCGACATCGAGCAACTGGCGGCCAACACGGCATCGGCAACGCAAATGACCCTTCTTGCCACGCGGCGCATCGATTTACGCAATCTGCTGACCATCGCCGCGCTGATCGTCGATGGCGCCGTGCAGCGTGCCGAAAGCCGGGGTGCGCACTACCGCTTCGACGCGCCGCATACCTGGCCGAAAGGCTTGCCGACGATCCTGATGGGGAGCGCGGCCTGATTCCGGGCAAGCGACCCGATTGCAGCAGACACGCGTCGCGCGCGTCTGCTCGACCTCGATCAGGCAGCGCCGATATTGCCGTACAGCGCCTGGTCTTTTTCCAAATCGCCGCTGGCTTGGACGCGCTGCTTCCGGGCCGCGGCGAACTCGAGCATCCGGCTGATCGGCCGCAATGCCTTTTCCGCGATGGCATGATCGACATGCACTTCGCCATGTCCGTGTTCGAGCGCGTCGGCCAGGTTTGACAAGCCGTTCATCGCCATCCACGGACAATGCGCGCAGCTCTTGCAGGTCGCGCTATTGCCTGCGGTAGGTGCCGCGATAAAAGTCTTATTTGGCGCCGCCTGCTGCATCTTATGCAGAATACCGAGATCCGTCGCAACGATAAAAGTGGCGGCATCCAGCGTGACGGCGGCATCGATCAATTGTGATGTCGATCCGACCACATCGGCCTGCGCCACCACGCTAGCGGGCGACTCCGGGTGTACCAGCACTTTCGCGTCCGGATATTGCGCGCGCAGATCCACCAGTTCGGTGCCTTTGAACTCGTCGTGAACGAGACAGGCGCCCTGCCACAGGAGCATATCGGCGCCGGTCTGCTGCTGAATATAGCTACCGAGATGGCGGTCCGGCGCCCACAGAATTTTCTCGCCGCGCGCATGCAGTGTCCGGACGATATCGAGCCCGATCGACGACGTCACCATCCAGTCGGCCCGCGCTTTCACCGCTGCGCTTGTGTTGGCATAGACAACGACGGTTCGATCCGGATGGGCATCGCAGAATGCCGCGAATGCGTCGGCGGGACAACCCAGGTCCAGCGAACAGGTGGCATCCAGATCCGGCATCAGGATGCGTTTCTGGGGGCTGAGAATCTTGCTGGTCTCGCCCATGAAACGAACGCCTGCCACGACCAGCGTCTGAGCCGGATGATCCCGGCCGAATCGCGCCATCTCGAGCGAATCCGCCACGCAACCGCCGGTTTCTTCCGCCAGCGCCTGTAGTTCCGGATCAACATAGTAGTGCCCGACCAGTACTGCGTTCTCGCGTGCCAGCAACGCCTTGATCCGCAGTTTCAGCGCCTGTTTTTCGTCGGGCGATGCCTCGGGCAGCACCTTTGCCCACGCCTGACCGATGCTGCAACTGGCATTGCCAGCGTCGGGGCGGTCGAATTCGATAGGCCGTGTGTCCATCGATGCGCTGGCGTGCACGGCCTTTCTATCGTGCAGGTCGGAATCATTCGTCTGCTGCGTCTGCCGTGCATCCGCGGTGACCGAGGTCGTCATGCCGTCTCCTTGGCGCGTCCGATTGAAATTATCGGACCGATAGCGCTTTGCAAGCCTCTTGCACGGGCCGACGCCGCGTCACGATGCCATCGGACCGGGTCGCGCTTCTGGCGTCGTCTTCTAGGAGACTTGCAAACAAAGGAGGGATTCTAGCCGAAAACGCCATAACGCTATGGCGCACGGTGAAGGGTGGTGGCCCGCGATTAAAACGACGACGCGGCGGCCGACAGGATCGCGATGGTCGAGGCCGCGAAGATCGTGAAGCCGATCAGACGGCGTTTATTCAACTCCGACCACAGAATCACGCCGGTAATCGACAGCAGGATCATCGCGCCGCCAAAGGTATCGGCGAGCAGGATCCAGACTGGTGACATCCCGTTGCTGCGGTGCAGATTCTCGATGACGCCAATGATGTTGTGTTCGACGCGAGTGACTTTGACGTCGGAAGCGCCGGCCCAGTACTCGGCGTCGAGTAGCGTGTTAGGCCCGGAAAAGCGGATCTGCCAATGTTCCGGCTGTTGCACCGTTTCGTCGCCCCAGGCAACGGCCTGCGCCGGCTCGCGCGAGACACGAGCGGGCGCATGACTCAACTTCAACGACTGGCGCAACCACGCCGCCATCGCCTTTGGCGATTGCTGCGCTTCAGGCGGTACCGTCAACTGAACGCTAGAGCGCGTGGGTGGCGGCAAGGGGATGCGCATCACTGCACGGTGGTTCTGGAAGATGCCGGTCAACCCGAAAAGCAGGCCGGCGATGGCGCCCCACAACCCGAGCCACCCATGGATACGTCGGAGCCATTTCAGAAAACGGCTGCGCGCGGAGCCTTTCGAAGCCGGGCGGACCCGGGGAGCAGTGGTGGCGGTGTGCATCCGAACAGAATCAGCGAGCTTGAGTGCGCGTAATGTACGCGTAAAACATTTAAATGGCAATGATTCTCATATGCATCTAAATGTCATAAATCTCGCGGGCGCTTCCTTGCCCGCGAGATCTCGCCACGCGTCGAATTAGAAGGCGACGAAAGGTCCCGTGCCGCCGGGCGTGGATACACCGGAGATGGCGGTAAAGACGCTGCGACCGAAGAAGAACGGCAGGCCAAGATCGAGGTCCGTCATGCCCGAGGGATAGCCCGCCAGGCCCGGCAATGCGTTGTTGCCGGCATTGTTCGCGTTATACGTCGTGACCGTATTGTCGACGACGAAGGAAATCGCCGCCGACGTGGCGTTATCGGATCCCGACAGCGTTGCCGATTGCGTCATCGACGCGGTCGGGCAGTAGAAGGTGGAGAAACCGCTTTGCGAGCATTGCGTGATGCTGCTCGGGAAGTAGATGCCATTCGAGCCGCTATCGATAAACGACGTGATCGCGCTGCCGTTGTACGAACCGTTGAAGGTCAGGCCATTCGTCTTCAATACCGTCGCCGATCCCAGCGCATTGTTCGTCCCGGTACCGATGCCGAAGATCAGCAAGCCGGTGGCGCTGCTCTGGCCGCCGCTGGCCACGGACGGCAATTGCAAGACCGTGCCGTTGTTGTCGGACGTGAATTGCGTCACCGGATGCGGCAACTGTTGGGCGACAGGCAAGGTGACGTCCGTGCAGGTGCCCAGCGCGCAGCCGTAGTAAATATGATTCGAGGTGCTTGTCGCGCAGCCGCTACCGCAATCCTGCGGCAACTGGCCGATACCCAGCACGCCATTCGCGCCGAATCGGGCGACCGTGTCGACTTCGTATCCGGTCAGCGCGTTCACGCAGCTGCTCGGTGCCGACGGGACGCTGCTGTCGTGCATCAAATGCACGCGCATACCCGACACGCTCTTGCTGCCGATCTTCACGTCGGCGGTACGCATGCCGCCCCAGCCGTAACCCGATGCGAAGTTCACGCATTCGGCCAACGTCGCACCGCTCGACGTCGACACGGTCGGCAGCGTGACCGTCGTGGCCGAGGAGATCAGGCGCAGGCCGACGGATCCGGTATCCACCAGGATGTTATCGATGGTTTGGCAGGTCGAGGTGCCCGGCACGCAAACCGTCACGCTGACCGTGGGAATATTGCGGAACGCATTGCCCCCTACCGAAGAACCGATCGTCACCGCGACCGCATTTGTCGCAATGGCCGCGGCCGATGTTGTTGCAGTGTTGGCGTTGCTGTTGGCATTGCCGGAAGCGGTACTGCTGCTGCCACCGCCACCGCCGCCGCATGCGGTCAGGATGAAAGCGGACAAAGCGGCGGCCAGGGCCCAACGGGTCCGAGAATAAAACGTCATGATCAATTTCCGAAATCGAGACTGGCGCCAACCGACTGGTAACTCGGGAGAAACGGTGTCAGTCACACCGCCCGCGGAGGGTTACAGTCGTGTCGCGCACGCGCGCCGAGACGACCGCAACCCATCCGGCTCTCCCACAAAGGGGCCTGTCGCGCATGAAGCGTTGAAGGGATTCAGCTAGGGGTGAAGCAGGGGACGAAGGCGCGTGTCAGCGAAGATTCGTCGGAGAAAAGCCGGATGGCAGGGCGCTCTTCAGGTAGGCCAGGCCGTGATAGGCCTGCATCATGCCGCCCGAGAACACCACCAGATCACCGTTATCCATCGTCATCGGACCGTGTGCATTGCCCGCTGCAGCATTTGCCGCGGCGCCGCTGCGCATGTCGGCGGCATGCGTACCGAGCAACTGACCCAGATTCGGTACCGCCGGGCCCGACCACGAAATCGCGAAGACAACGCCGGCGGTTGTCGCGTACTCGTTGACCGTCGTGCCGAGATCGGTCTTGATCGTCGTGACCGCGTACTGCGCGGCGGACGTGGCGCTATTGCCGACGTTCACGCCCACTGCATTGACGCTCGCAACCGCCGCGCGCTGCGTCGTCGTCGAGGTACCGCCGAGGGCGGCGTGGTCCTGCGTGATCGATGCCGCGTTGCCGCCCAATGCTGCATGCGCCGACATCGCGGAGGACATCAACAGGATGGCAAGCATCAATGCCAGCAACATGGCTTGAAAATTCAAACGACCGTGAAACACAACGCCGCACACGGCGGACCCGGTTTTCATCGTGCGCGACGCGTTTCGCGCTTCACTTTGGTAAAAATTACGATGTTGACTAGGCATGAGTTAAGAAGATGCAGCGAGGAACCTATTCAGTTCCGTAGATTATGAAATCCACCCGCTATTGCTTACATCTGTTGTATTACTTCGGGGAATTTCTGCGATTTTTATCAAACATCAGACGATTTCCGGTTATCTCCCGCCGTGTGTTTTATCGTCAGTGCATGGATATGAATCTTACACGAGCGTTTGAACGGATCGCGATAAAAGGCATAGTCATTGCGATTAAAACAACACTCACATGTTGTTTAAAAGTGACCTAAATCGAAGATTTTAAATTATACAAACGTCCGCATTTATAAATACATACGTACGTAGTAAATAGTTTTATTGAATACGCAATTGCTTTAAATCTTCCCGGCTGAGTCGTATAAATTGCTATTGAAAGCCTATTGAAGTGATAGGCCCTCTCAATCGCTAGGCCTTCGTCATACGTATGGCCGGAAGTTCGGCTCAGAAGCGCATGTTATGGCGCGAAATGGCTGATCATTCAGCGATTTCGGAGGCCAGGCGCCGTAAAATCACACACTTCTCCGCGTCGTTCAGGGTTTTCCAAGCCTTGATTTCGGTTCGCGGTCTTGAGCAGCCGACGCAAAACGTACGTGTGAATTCGTCGAGCTTGCAGATATTAATGCATGGCGACCCAATTGGCGTGCTATTCAGCGCGTTTTGAATTTTTTGCAAAAGAACTACATGATTGTCAGCGGGCGCCGACGTGGGATTTTCTTGCGTCATGGAAACGATTAGCTCAGCGTGGCGATCAGCCAGTCGACATTCGACGGCCAGTAAGCGTGGAAATAGGTGGCGGTGATACCGCCCAGCCGGTAGACGGGCTCCCCGCGAGAATGACGCGTGGCGTGTCGGGTCTCGGCGCTGGCGGTCAGCGTCGTGGTCAGGCGGGAGTAATGGAAGGTGTGTCCGCGTACTTCGCCCAGGGGCGTATCCAGCCGATGCATGCCGAGCGCAGCCAGCTTGGGTTGCATCACCGACTCGCCTGGCAGGATGCCGAGCATCGGCCAGCGGCGCCCGTCGATGTCGGTCAAGCCAGCCATCAGATAAAGCATGCCGCCACATTCGGCCAACGTCGGTCGGCCGGCTGCGATATGCGCGCGAATGGCGGCGGCGGTGTGCTGCGCACCCACCAACTGCGCCGCATGTAATTCGGGATAGCCGCCGGGCAGGATCAGCGCGTCTGCGCCATCGGGTACCGCTTCGTTCGCCACCGGAGAGAAGGTGACGACCTGAGCACCGAGGGTTGCCAGCAAGGCCAGATTGGCCGGATACAAAAACGAAAAGGCCGTGTCGCGCGCGACAGCGATGCGGCGACCTGACAGCGGACCCATGCCGACAGGCTGCTCCGGCTCGGACGGCACGGAGGCAGAGAAGCGCGGCGCACTCGGATGCGCGGCAGTATTGGCCTGCCGCGCATCAGGCGCCTCGAATACGACCGGAGGTGGCAAAATCGCGCACATTGCCCGATCTCGCGCCGCGTCGTTGATCGCCTGGTTGCCATTATCCCCCGTCGATGTGCCGGCGTTGCCACTCGGGCCGGGAGCCGGCGCGCCGATCCCCAACTGCGTCAGAGCGGAGGCCAGTCCGTCCGCGGCCGCGTCGAGCCGCGCGTCCAGATCGGCGATCTCCTGTGCTTGCGTGAGACCCAGATGACGGTCCGGTAGTGTTATCGCGGCATCGGGTGGAAGATGGCCACACCAATGAATGCCCTCGGGAAGGCTCGACTTCAGGCTCGCGGCGTGCGTGGGAGAGGCGACGCGATTGGCCAGCACGCCGTGAAACGGCAGCGTGGGCCGATAGCGGGCGAGGCCGAACGCCAGTGCGCCAAACGTATGCGCCATCGCTTGGGCATCGATGACCGCAAGTACCGGCACGCCAAAGCGCTCGGCAAGGTCCGCGCCGCTCGGCTGGCCGTCGAACAGTCCCATCACGCCTTCGATCAGGATCAGGTCGGCCTCGCGCGCCGCATCGGCCAATATCGACCGGCAGGCGTCCTCTCCGACCATCCACAGATGGAGCGACCAGACCGGTGCGCCGGATGCCCGCGCGAGTATCATCGGATCGAGGAAGTCCGGGCCGGTCTTGAAGACCCGCACGCGACGTCCTTGACGGGTATGCCATCGGGCGAGTGCGGCCGTGACGGTGGTCTTGCCCTGATTCGACGCCGGTGCCCCGATAAACAGTGCCGGGCAGGACGCCGACGCATCGGGCGCTTGTTCGAACACCGCCATCAAAATTCCACGCCGCGCTGCGCTTTTACCCCTTGTTCCTTATACGGGTGCTTCACTACCCGCATTTCCGTGACCAGATCGGCCGCTTCGATTAAGGCGTCGGCGGCATGCCGACCGGTGATGACGACGTGCACCATGTCCGGACGCGACTGCACGACCGACAGCACTTCGTCCAAAGGCAGGTATTCGTACTTCAACACGGTATTCAGTTCGTCGAGGATGACCATCTGATACTCGCCGCTCTCGATCATCCGACGCGCGATGTCCCATCCTTCACGGGCAGTGGCGATGTCCTCGTCGCGATTCTGCGTGGTCCATGTATAGCCATGTCCGACGCTCACGAACTCGCATTGCGCGTAGGCCTGCAGCAAGTCGCGCTCCGACGTGTGCAGCGCCCCCTTGATGAACTGCACGACCCCGAGCCGCATGCCATGGCCGATGATCCGCAGGCCCATGCCGAAGGCAGCGGTGCTCTTGCCTTTGCCGTTGCCGGTGTTGACGATCAGGAGGCCTTTTTCATTGGTCGCTGCAGCTTGCTTCTTGTCGAAGCCGGCCTTGCGGCGTTGCGCCATCCGCAAGTGGGCATCGCCGTCCGTGGCAACACTATCGCCGCCACTGTCTTGCTGCGCCTCGACAGGCGGGGTGGTTTCGGATGGGCTGTTGCCGGCATCGAGCGGGCTTGCGAGGGGCGGGGATGACGGCATGGGCTTGAGATCGGACATCGGTATCGTAAAACGGGCAATAAGCGAATGGCAGGTCGGCAGGGCGGCGCTTCGAGGCTAGGCTGGCGTGTGCGCCTGCGGAACCGTCGCACCCTACTGGAGCGAGTCGGCTCCGACGATACCACAGACCGCGGCAGCGCCGATTCAGCGGGCGAGTGGGGCAAGCGGGGCGAAGGGAGCGACGATGGCGACGGTCACGTCACCGAAAACGGTTTTCGGAAGCAGCACCGCGCCGGCAGGACAGGCCGCACGCGCGGCGGCCTCGCAAACATTTTCGATGCCAAAGCGTCGGCGCACCGCATTGGGCGCTGTCAGGTCGCCGTCTGGCGCGGGCGCCCCCGACGCGACCGTCGTATTCAGCGCATGGGCCAAGGCTTCAACGGAAAACAGGCGCAGCGGCACGTTATGCCGTTCGGCAAACGCCAGCAGGCCCACTTCGTTGGCCTTGGCCTCGATGGTGGCCAGGAGCGCCAGCGTGGGCCGGCTGAAGCGGTCCGTTTGCGGTATGCGCGCCAGCGCGGTTCGTATTGCCGATGCGATGGCATCGGTGGTAACGCCGCGGCGGCAGCCGATGCCGACGACCAGTGCCCCTACCCGGCCATCTCCGTGGGCCGCACGCACAGAATCCGTATTCCCATTCGCCTCCGATTGCGGCGATTGGTCTGAATGAAACCACGGCGGTTCAGAAGACATGCGGCGATATAAAGGCGTCAGTGCAGGGTAACTACCCTATTGGCGGGGCTTGGCGTCTATGCGTGTGCGGTGCATGTCTGATGGTCTCACATTCGATGACGCGCCCGTCATCTTCTCATCACGTTTACGCACCGCCCTGTAGGCAAACTGCAAGCAAGTCTGGCTCATCGGCCAGCGACAGCACCGCAGGATCAGGAGCGTCAGGCCAGCGTTACCGTAGTCGGCCATCTGCTTTCGGGCAGCATGCTCCCTGATCCCACGGCACGCAATAGTCAATGGGAGAGAAAGTCATGGAAGCGAAGCGATTAGCGATGTCGGTATGTGTCGGTCTGGCGGTGTTCGGCCTGGCTGCGTTACCCGCCGCCTATGCGTCGGATGCGGCAACCACCTCGACACTCCGGGTAATAGAAGGGACGCCGCCGGCGCACGAAAGCGGTAAGACACGTGCACAAGCGCGGGAGGAATTGCTGATCGCCTGGTGCGATGGCACGCTCCAGCACGACGCCAGCGATGTAAATTACCCGTATAGCGCGGAGAGTATCGAGCGCACCCGTAGTCTACGGTCGGGCAAGCCCATCCCGGGCGTGAAGGCACGATGCCGTTAAGCGGGTGGGGGAAGTCCGCGGTGTTACCGCGGCTCTAAGACATATCCCATGCCTCGGACCGTGTGGATCAAAGGCTGGGTGGCGTCATCGTCGATTTTGGCCCGCAGGCGACGAATGGCCGCATCGACTACGTTGGCATCGCTGTCGAACGTGGTGTCCCAGACGTGCGCGAGAATGGTCGTGCGCGTCAAGACCTGCGATGCGCGGCGCATGAGCAGCCACAACAAGGAAAACTCCTTGGCGGTCAACAGTATAGGGCGCGCCCGGCGGTGGGCCTTGCGTTGATCCAGATCCAATTGCAGATCGCCCACTTCGATTCGGGTCGGCGCACGGGCCGGACCACGACGCAGGATCGCCGTTACGCGTGCAGCGGCTTCCGCGGTCGCAAACGGCTTCAGCAGCACATCGTCGGCGCCATCATGCAATGCGTCCAAGCGTTCGCCGAGATCGTCGCGCGCGCTCAGCATCAGCGTCGGTGTGGGACGCCGCTGTTGAATTTCGCGCATCAGCGCGATGCCATCGGCCCCCGGCAATTCGGTGGCGATGATCAGCAGGTCGTGCTGCGCCTCCATCGCCTCGTGCCGTCCCGACGGCGCGTTGTCGCACGTATCCACCGTGTGCCCCGATTGCGTCAGTGCATCACGCAAGGCCCACGCTGTCGTACGGTCCGCATCGATGATTAGGATTTTCATATGACCAATCCTATCTATCTCGCGCGGAAAGCGCATTTAGACCGGTCCTAACTTGTTGATTGACATCGCATATGATTGGTGCAGGATAGGGGCGGAGCGGCCCGGTTCGGGCGCTATAATCGCCGGGGCCCGCTGTACGCCGCCTTCGATTGCGCGATTGACCCCTTCTTTTCAACACCGAGTGTGCTCGCCGATGTGGTCTCATGCCTGATTCTGCTTTTCCCCTGACAACACACAGTGCCGATGCCTCCGTTGCGACGACGCTGTCGGACTTCGGTTCGACCATCACTGCCGCGGTCGCGCCCAAGGCCTCGTTTGTCGTCGCCGGGATTCCAGTCACGGCGCCGATGCTGCAATGGCTTGCCGTGGCAGCTATCTGCATGGCGCTGGCCTGGATCTTTGCGCGGCGGCGGCATACGCATATCGAACCCTCGATGTGGTGGGCGGCGATTGGCGGGGTTTTCGTCGGCAGGCTGGTCTATCTCGGTCAGAATTGGCCGGCCTATGCGCTGCGAGAGGGCGCGTTCACGGGCACGAATGCGCATGATGCGAGCGTGTCGGGATCGGGCGTCTGGAGCTGGTTCGTGCAATTGATCGATCTGCGCGATGGCGGGATGTCGATCGGCGCAGGACTTGCCATCGCGCTGATCGTCCTGATCGTCGCGGGATGGCGACGCAAGGGGCTTCGCACGCCGCTCGCGGCAACCGTTTGCGCGGCATGCGTGATCTGGTGCGGGGCGGGCGCGGCACTGCATGTCGGTGCCATGGGGCGTCCGGCATTGCCTGATTGGCGCTTTGCCGCGCTCGATGCCCGAGCGCCGTTAGCGGCATCCACCGCAGTGCCGGTCGAAAATGTGCAGTTGCTGGCGCGCAAGCGCCAGCCGACCGTCGTCAATCTCTGGGCAACGTGGTGCGGCCCTTGTCGCCGCGAGATGCCGGCGCTGGCGCGGGCGCAGCAGGCCTATCCGGGCGTCCACATCGTCTTCGCGAATCAGGGCGAAAACGCGGCACAGGTAACAGCCTATTTAGCGAGTGCCCACTTGTCGTTGCAGAACGTGGTGCTGGATAGCGACGCACGACTGGGTGCGCGATACCGTAGCAGCGTCGTGCCGACGACGCTGTTCTTCTACGCCGACGGCGGGTTTGCCGATGTGCACTTCGGTGAATTGTCGGAGCCCGCGCTGCACGCGGTGCTTGACAAGCTCCTGGCGGCCGATCGACGCGGGTAATGCCCGGAAGTCTGGGACGTCCCGAGCCCGGGGACAAAGGCCCCGCTTGGCCAGGCGCGCACGTCCGCCGATCGGCCAATCTTGACGGAGCAGGGACCCGGGCCTAGACTGCACGCGTGGCCGGCGGGGGGCAATGCGTCCCCGCCGGCATGCCTGACCGGTCATTGCCACGCTCGCGCGGCCCTTTGCTGCGTGGGCGTTTTCTTTTTTTTCGACGCGCCGCCGCTTCGGCGCGTGTTTTGCAGCCTTTCTTCTGGAGCGCCAGCATGCAGTTGCGCAAGATTCCCGTTACCGTCGTTACTGGTTTCCTCGGTAGCGGTAAGACCACCTTGCTCCGCCATATCCTGCAACACGCGCAAGGCAAGCGGATCGCCGTGATCGTCAACGAATTCGGCGAACTCGGCATCGATGGCGACATCCTGAAAGGATGCGGCATCGGCTGCGAGGTGGATGCGGAGGGGAATGTGGGCGCCGAGCGCGCGGGCGAGCTGTACGAGTTGGCGAATGGCTGCCTGTGCTGCACGGTGCAGGAAGCGTTTTTCCCCGTGATGGAGGCGTTGGTCGAACGGCGCGACCAGATCGACCACGTATTGATCGAAACCAGCGGCCTGGCCTTGCCCAAGCCGCTGGTACAGGCATTCAATTGGCCGTCGATCAAAAACAGCTTTACCGTGGATGCGGTCATCACCGTGGTGGATGGCCCTGCGGCAGCCAGCGGGCAGTTTGCCGCGAATCCGGCAGCCGTCGACGCCCAGCGCCGCGCCGATCCGAATCTGGACCACGAATCCCCGTTGCACGAGCTGTTCGAGGACCAATTGTCGGCGGCGGATCTGGTGATCCTCAATAAGATCGATATCCTCGATCCGGCGGACCGCGCGGGCGTGGAAGCACTGATCCGTGGCGAGATCCCGCCGCACGTCAAAATCGTGCCGGCATCGATGGGCCGACTCGACCTGCATGCTTTGCTTGGGCTCGAAGCGGCGTCGGAGGACAACATCCATCTGCGGCATGACCATCACGGCGCGGACGACCCGGATCATCATGATCACGACCACGACGAATTCGATTCCGTGTTGGTGACCGCGCCGGTAGCGCGTCGGGAGCAGGTGACGGCGGCACTCGAAGCATTGGTGGCCGCGAATACCATTTACCGAATCAAGGGTTTTGCCGCGTTGCCGGGTGCGGCGATGCGCCTGGTCGTGCAGGGCGTGGGGCGCCGCTTCGACAGCTATTTCGACCGTCGCTGGACCGATGCCGAGCGCACGGCCCTGTCGACCGCCGACGGCACGATGCAGAGTCGCTTCGTCCTCATCGGCGAAGACCTCGACGGCGCCGCATTGCAACAGGCCTTCGACGCGGCACTGGCCTCGGCTGCCGGCGCGCAGCACGCGGCCAACCCCACGGGGTCCGGCGCGCTCGTCTGAGCGTCGCCGACCCGTTATCGCGTCGCGTTAAGGCATGCACTTACTGCGCACCACGCCAGGCGGATTCGTCGACGATAGCGCCGGCGTGATCCGTATCGAGCAGACCCCGGCCGACATCGTCGTGCTCAGTTCCGCCGATACCACCTTGTCCCTGTTGGCGCAGGCCTGTCAGCGCCTTCAGACCGAGGGTCTGCCGTCCCTCCGCCTGGCGAATCTGGCGTTTCTGCGCCAGCCAGGCGCTATCGATTTCTATGAAGCCGATGTCCTGCGTCAGGCACGACTGATCGTTGTCGATCATTTGGGTGGCGAAAGCTATTGGCCTTATGGCATCGAGCGCGTGACGGCGATCGCGCGCGAGCAAGGGACCGCCTTGGTCATGTTTTCCGGCGATCTGAGCGAGGACGCGAGTCTGACCGCACGGAGCACGGTGGCGCCCGCAGTGTGTCGCCAGTTATGGCGCTATTTGCGCGAGGGCGGCGCTGGGAATGCGGCGTCCTTCCTGCGTTATCTGGCCCATCTGGTCGATACGCAACGTAGCGGGGACGCGCGAGGCGTCGGCTCTGACGACGCAGACGCCGACGCGGCCGCGCGTGCGGGCCTGTCGCGATCCGCACGCTTCCCCGTCCCGCCGCCTCCGGCGCCGCTGCCCGCAGTCGCGCTCTACCATCCCGACGTGACAGTTGCGGCGCTTGCCGATTGGCAGGCGCGTTGGCATCGCACCGCGGACGGCGGCTTTGCGCCGACCGTGGCCGTGGTGTTCTATAAGGCGCATTTGCAGTCCGGCAACACGGCGGTGTTCGATGCCTTGTCCGATGCCTTATCGTCGCGTGGCTTGAATCCGCTGCCCATCGCGATCACGTCTTTGAAAGACGCTTTGAGCGCCGATGGTCTGCGGCAGGTCTGTGCGCAGGCGGACGTGGCCTTGGTGTTGAATACGACGGCGTTTGCCGCGGCATCGATCGATCGGGACGAGATCGATGGTGCCGATAGTGCCGACTGGTATGCCGACGACACCGCGTCGTCGGCCTCCGTTGCGGTATTCGGCGATGTCCCGGTCCTGCAGCTGATCCTCAGCGGCGCGAACCGTGACGACTGGCTTGGCGACGAGCAAGGGCTGCGCGCGCGTGACGTCGCCATGCATGTCGCCCTGCCGGAAGTGGACGGGCGCATCATCACCCGGGCGATCAGCTTCAAGGGGCTGGACTATCACTGTCCGTTGACGCAGGTCGATGTGGTCCGTTATCAGCCCGATCTGGAGCGCGTCGCGTTTGTCGCCGAGCTTGCGCGGCGCTGGTGCCGCCTGCGGACGCTGCCGCCATCGGAAAAGCGTCTCGCGCTCGTCATGGCGAACTATCCGCAATCGGAAGGGCGCATTGGAAATGGTGTCGGTCTGGATACGCCGGCGTCGGTGGTCGGCATCCTCGCTGCGTTGCAAGCGCAGGGATATACGCTCGACGCCACGGTTCCTGCCGATGGCGACGCATTGATGGCGACGCTGCTCGCAGGGGTCACGAATGATCCGACGACCCGTCCGTTGCGCGCGGCATGGCAGAGCCTCCCGATGGCGCAGTATCGCCGCATGTTCGATGCATTGCCGGAAGCGTTGCGCACGGCTGTCCGCACGCAGTGGGGTGAGCCCGAGGCGGATCCCTCCGTGCGGCAAGGGCGTTTCATGATCGCCGGCAAGCGCTATGGTCAGGTCTTCGTCGGTATCCAGCCGTCGCGCGTGTTGGCGGGACAGGCGCCGGATGCCAGCGGTGACGCCACCGACGTCTATGCGAGCTATCACGACGGGACGATCGCGCCGCCGCACGGCTATCTGGCCTTCTATCTCTGGCTGCGCGAAAGTTATGCGATCGACGCGGTGGTGCATGTCGGCAAGCACGGCAATCTCGAATGGCTGCCGGGCAAGAGCGTCGCCTTGTCCGCGGCATGCTGGCCCGATGTGATCCTCGGGCCGATGCCGCATCTGTACCCGTTCATCGTCAATGATCCGGGCGAAGGAAGCCAGGCGAAGCGTCGCGCGCAGGCGGTGATCATCGATCATCTGATGCCGCCGCTCACGCGCGCCGAGACCTATGGGCCGCTCCAGGACCTGGAAAGGCAGGTCGACGAGTACTACGAAGCACTGATGGTCGATCCGCGTCGCGCGGTATTGTTGCGGCGCTCCATTCTGCAAACGATCGTCGAACACGGCTTGCACGAGGAGCTTGGCATGCCGTTGCCGACGAATTCGTCCGGTGCCGAGGCTGGGGCGGACCGCGACGGCGAGGACGCGCTGTTGACGCGTGCCGATGCGTATCTATGCGAGCTGAAGGAGGCGCAGATCCGCGACGGGTTGCATACGTTCGGCGTGTCGCCTGTCGGACGTCAGCGGCGCGACACGCTGATGGCGTTGGCGCGTTTTCCCACCGGTGACGGCCAGGGTGCGCGAGCCGGTTTGATCCAGGCGCTGGCGCAAGATCTCGGTCTCTGCGACGTTGCGCCGTCCGCAGCCGATTGCCTTACCGGCGACGCGCCCGATGCCTCGCCGCGGATCGCGCAGCACTTGCCCGACGGCGAGGGCGGGGTGCCGCAGGGCGCCTATGATCCTTTGCGCGCCGATCCCGCAATACCGTGGACGGGGCCGCGCCCGGCGTGGCTTTTACAGCAGGCGGACGATCCGTGGCGGCATCACGGCGATACGCGTGAACGGCTCGAATGCCTGGCATTGGCCTTGATAGAAAGCGGTGATGCCGCGCGCGACATGCCTACCGCGCTTTCCCCGGATCGTTATCCGTTGGAGACATGGCCGACCGCGCGCGCGGTGATGTCGCGTATCGCGCAGCAGATCGCGCCGAGACTCGATGCCTGCGGTACGCAGGAGATGCGGCAACTGCTGCGCGGGCTGTCGGGGCGATTCGTCCCGCCGGGCCCGAGCGGCGCGCCGTCGCGTGGCCGCCCCGATGTGCTGCCCACGGGGCGGAATTTCTACTCGGTGGATACGCGAGCGCTGCCGACGCAATCGGCTTGGGCGCTCGGCCTCAAAGCGGCAAATCAGTTGGTCGAGCGACACCTGCAAGATCACGGGGACTTTCCGCACGCGGTCGGCTTGTCGGTGTGGGGCACGGCGACGATGCGCACCGGTGGCGACGACATGGCGCAGGCATTCGCGCTGATGGGCGTGCGCCCGAAGTGGGCGGCAGGATCGCATCGCGTGACCGATTTCGAGATATTGCCGGTCAGCATATTCAACCGACCACGGATCGACGTCACGCTGCGCGTCTCCGGCTTTTTCCGCGATGCCTTTGCGAATCTGATCCATCTGTTCGACGCGGCCGTGCAAGCCGTCGCCGAGCTCGACGAAGACGCCGAGACGAATCCGATTCGCGCACGGGTGCAAGCGGAGCGCGACCGCATGATCGCCGAGGGCAGGCCGGCCGAGGAGGCACGTCGGCGCGCCGGCTGGCGGGTCTTCGGTGCGCGGCCCGGGGCGTATGGCGCGGGTATTCAACAAGCGTTGGACAGTGGTAATTGGCAAACGGATGGCGATCTCAGCGATGCCTACCTGCGCTGGGGGGGCCATGCCTATGGCCAGGACGATGCCGGTGTCCCTGCGCAGGACGCGCTGGCCGCGCGCTTGCAGGACGTCGACGTAGTTGTACAGAACCGGGACAACCGCGAACACGATGTCCTCGATTCGAGCGACTATCATCTTTTCCAAGGCGGTATGACGGCGGCGGTACGGCACCTCTCAGGGCAGCAACCGGCCGTCTATGTCGGCGACCACAGTCAGATCGATGTTCCGCGCGTGAAGACGTTGCGCGAGGAAATCGCCTTCGTGATTCGGTCCCGTGTGGTCAATCCCAAATGGATCGACGGCGTCAAACGTCATGGCTACAAGGGCGCGGCGGAACTTGCCGATACCGTCGATTGCGTCTATGGCTATGACGCCACGGCGCGCGTGGTATCCGATCACCAGTATGCGATGATCGGCGATGCCTATCTGCACGATGCGGAGACGCGTGCTTTCTTGACCGAACATAATCCGCAGGCGTTACAGGCGATCTGCGAACGGATGTTGGAAGCTATGGGGCGCGGTCTATGGCAGTCGCCAGGAGACCATCGGGACCGTATCGAGCAGTATCTGCTCGCTGCGGACGCGATTGCCGAAGGGGCGATGTCGTCGTCGCCGGGTGCCGCGACGCCTCCGTCTGTCGATGCCATCGCAATGCCTTATGAGATAAACAAATGAGTTCGACGACCGCGTCAGCCCTCTCGGAAAACACGCCGTTGCCGGCCTTGCCGCAGCCTTTTCCTTTTGTCGCCTTGGTGGGGCAGGATGCGTTGCAACAGGCCTTGCTATTGGTAGCGGTGGATGCCGGACTTGGCGGCGTGCTGATCGCCGGCCCGCGCGGCACGGCGAAATCGACGAGCGCGAGGGCGTTGGCCGCCTTGCTGGCGCCGGCGCCTTTCGTGACGCTGCCCTTGGGGGCGAGCGAGGCGCAGCTGATCGGCTCGCTCGACCTGGATGCGGTACTGCGCGACGGGACGGCGCGTTTTGCACCGGGAATGTTGGCGAAGGCGCACGGCGGCGTGCTGTATGTCGATGAGGTCAATCTGTTGCCGGATGCGCTGGCCGATGCCTTGCTAGACGCGGCCGCAAGCGGCATCAATGTCGTGGAGCGCGATGGCGTATCGCATCGCCATGCGGCCCGCTTCATGCTGATCGGGACGATGAACGAGGAAGAGGGCGAACTTCGGCCGCAGTTGAGCGATCGCTTTGGCTTGTCGGTGGTATTGGAGAATTATCGGGATGTCGCGTTGCGCGAGGCGATCGTCCGATCCCGACTCGCCTTTGATCTCGATCCGGAGGCGTTCGTCGCGTCGCACGCCGCGAGCACGCTCGCCTTGCGCCAGAAAATCGAAGCAGCCCGTCTGCGCCTCTCGGCGCTTGCCTTCAGCGATGCCGTGCATCGACGCGTATCCGAATGGTGCCTCGCCGCGGCAGTGGATGGCGTGCGCGCCGATCTCGTCATGCTGAAGGCCGCGCGCGCGCAAGCGGCACTCGACGGGGCGGAATCGATCTCCGTCGCGCATGTCGACCGGGTCGCTCCCTTGGTGCTGTCGCATCGCCGCCAGGCCGGTGCGAGCCCGTCGCCTTCTGGCGGCGAGCAGGCGTCGATGCCGACCGAGCAGAGCAGTGCGAAGGGGCAAGATTCCAACCAGCCGGCACGGAATGGCGTCGATGCGCCGTCCGCCGCGGAAACGCGGAAAGGGCATGGCGAGATGATGTCACGAGGCCAGGCCGACGGCCGGGCGTCGGCTGCACCAGATGGCGATCCGTCGAAAGACTGGGGTTATCTCGCTCCGGCGCAGACAGCGGTCCCGCACGTGAAGCACGTTCGGCCGTACGACGCAAAAAAAGCCTGAGTCGTCGTGACGATGCCGGTCCCGGCGAAACAAAGCTTCCCGGGATGTCACGACGATGGTCCGAGGCAGCGGATCTGCGCCGCGACGGCGGCCGGAAGCGCGACCGTGTGCGACATCTTGAAGGCGTAGACGTTTTGCGGCATCGTGCAGCGCTCTCCTGGCCTGCCACCTTGCGCGCGGCCCGTGGCGCCGCTCTTTCCTTACCGCATTTGCGCGCGATCCAGCGCGGCGCGGCGACGGCGACCCGCACTGTCTTCTTGTTGGACTGTTCCGCATCGATGCTGGCGTCGGGGGCCTTGGCGCATGCCAAGGGATTGTTGATGCCATGGCTCCGCGCATTACGCCGACAGGACGCCGAAGCGGTGGTGATCGGTTTTGGTGGCAGCGTGGCGCAGGTACGTTTCGGGCCGGCCGTGCCGCGGGGATGGAGCGCGCGATGGCTTGCGCCGATTGCCGGAGGCGGCGGGACACCACTCGATCGCGGGGTCATGGCGGCGCAGGCTTACGGACGTCGCGGCGCCGCGGGAAAGCGTGTGGCGGCAGGGCGGCCGGTCACACTTGTGGTACTGACGGACGGCCGCAGTGACGAACAGCCCGCGCGGCCCGACGGTTTCGATGCGATCGATATCGTTCTGCCGCTGGGCGATGACGCCGAAGCGGCGCCGGATGCATTGCGGCGTCGCCTGGGCCAACGTCAGGCCGCGCGACTGGCGCTGGCGTGGGGCGGACGATGCTTTATAAGATGACGTCATTGACACGATCAACTAGGAGAACCCTGAGATGTCGGCAGCACACGAGAGCACACAACAGAAGGGGCAGGACGACGGCGCCACGGCAAAAGTCGCCTTGATCGTCGCGGGCGGCAGCGGCATGGGCGCGGCCGCGGCTGAACGACTGGCGGCGGAGGGGTTTCAGATCGGCATTCTGTCGTCGTCGGGCAAGGGCAAGGCCTTGGCCGAACGTCTGGGCGGCCTGGGTGTCACCGGATCGAATCAGTCGAACGACGATCTGAAGCGCTTTGTCGATCTGGCAGTAGCGCGCTGGGGTCGCATCGACGTACTGGTCAATAGTGCTGGCCATGGCCCGCGTGCGCCCATTCTCGATATCAGCGATGACGACTGGCATCGAGGGATGGACACCTATCTGTTGAATGTGGTCCGTCCGACGCGTCTGGTCGCACCGATCATGCAACAGCAGAAGGGTGGCGCGATCATCAATATCTCGACCGCATGGGCTTTCGAACCCAGCGATATGTTTCCGACATCGGCTGTTTTCCGGGCGGGATTAGCAGCGTTCACGAAACTGTTCGCCGATAAATACGCGCCCGATAATATTCGGATGAATAACGTGCTGCCGGGTTGGATCGATAGTTTGCCGGAACGCGACGAACGCCGCGACATGGTGCCGATGGGGCGCTACGGGACGTCGGAAGAAATCGCGGCGACAGTAGCATTCCTGGCGTCACCGGGCGCTGGCTATATTACCGCGCAGAATATTCGTGTGGATGGCGGCTTGATGCGGTCAGTGTGAGTTGCATCAAGTCGCTTTATCGAAACGCTCGCAGATGCGCGTTCATCGTCTGCAGCATCCGATTCGACGCCACCGATAACTTGCGACCCACACGCGTCACCAAATGCGCTTCACCGCTCGCCAGCAGCGGATGGTCAATCGGGATGGCGCGTAATTCCCCGGCATCCATCTCACTGGTCACCGCAAAGGCCGGCAAGACCGTCAGGCCCAGGCCGGACTTGACGAACTGCTTCAGGATATTGATCGAGTTCGTCGTCACCCCGCGTTTAAACGTGATCTTTTCCGCGTATTCGACCGCTTGCAACATCTGTCGCGTCCCATAAGCGGGATGGGTTACCGCAAGCGGGTATGCCGCCAATTCCTGGACACGCATTGGCCTATCCGGATCGGGCCAGCGAAAACTCGGCCCCACGATCGCCATCATCGGCTGCGTGCGGATGGCGCGACTGACGATCTTCGCGTCGGTCGGCGGGTTGTAGACCAGCCCGATCTCGCCGTCGTCCTCCGAGATTTTACGGATCACTTCGTTCGTGCCGGCCATATCGAGATTGACTTCGATATTGGGAAATTGCCTGCAAAACACCGGCATCGGTCCCGATAGCACGTCCGACACGAAACCCTCGCCCAGCACCACGTTGACAGAACCGGTGCGCAAGCCTTGCAGCGCCTGCAATTGCGAGAGAAGGTCGTCCCGGTGCGCGATCTGTTCGCGGAAGTAGGCGACGACCAGTTCGCCGGCCGCGGTCGGCTTGACACCCCGCGCGTGGCGTTCGATCAAGACTGTTCCCAGTTCTCCTTCCAGGAGCCCGATTTGCCGACTGATGGCAGACGGTGCCACATTCAGCCAGTCCGCCGCCGCGCGGATCGTGCCGCAGCGCACGGCTTCGAACAGATAAACGATACGGCTTTCGGTTAGTTGGTCTGCCATGGTTCGGAGTGTGCGAATTATTCGAACAATTTCATTATTGGCGTCGATGGATTATACGGCTGACAAGCCCGACCATGGCGATATCGGCGTGACATGCGGCGTGGAAAGACTTGGGCATCGAGCGGGTTCGGTGTCGGAGACGGACATACGCAGATCACGCTCAATGCCTAACACCGTGGAGTGCTGAGATGGACAAGGTCGTGCAAAAAGTAGGCGTCGTCGGCTTGGGGAATATGGGAAAGGGCATGGCGTTGTCCCTGGTCAAGGGCGGCTTTGCCGTCTTCGGTTTCGACGTGGCAGGCGTCGCGGCGACCTTGCAGGAGCAAGGGGTGCAAGCCTGTGCCTCTATCGCCGATATCGCCGCCACCGTGGATATCCTGATTCTGTCCTTGCCGACGTCGGACATCGTCGAGCAAGTCGTTTTGGGCGACGGTGGTGTGCGCGCCTCCGGTAAGCGCGGCTTGATCGTGGTCGATACCACGACCGCCGATCCGAACAGCACGAAAAAAGTGGCGGCGGCACTGGCCGATGCCGGCATCGGTTTTGTCGATGGGCCGGTCAGCGGCGGCCCGAAGGGCGCGGCAACGGCGACGATGATCATGGTGCTCGGCGGCAGCCAAGCGGATGTCGACGCCGTCGAGCCGGTGCTCGCGACGATCAGCGCCAAGCGCACTCACGTTGGCCCGGTGGGAGCCGGACATGTGACGAAGCTGCTCAATAATTTGCTGACCGGCGCGCATCTGCTGGTCGCCAGCGAGGCGGTTCGTGCCGCGCAAGCGCTCGATATCGATCCGACAAAGCTCGTCGAGGCGCTCAACGGCGGCTCGGGCCGCAACAGCGCGACGCTGACCAATTATCCGACCTGGATCTTCCCGGAGACCTTCGACTCCGGCTTCACGATGAAACTGATGCGCAAAGACATGCGCCTCGCGATGGCGCTGCTGCAAAGCATCGACGCCACCGCGCCTGTCGCGCAAGAGGCGGGCCGCCTCTGGGCCGCCAGCGAAGCCGCTATCGGCGACGCGGAAGACTTTAATCGTATTGTTCAATACATCGATGCAAAGCATTGATTTTGCTTCTTCTCTCTCAGCATCGCAGGAACCCATCATGGCAGACACCGCCGCAACGCAATTACTCGCCGCCTTCGCCCATTTCTTTCCGCAGGCCAAGACTATCGGTTCCTACGTCGGCGGCGAGCTGATCGAAGGCGCCGGCGACGTCGTGCAGTTGCACGACGCCGCAACCGGCGCGCCGAGCCTTGCCTACCGCGACGGCGGTGCAGCCATCGTCGCCCAGGCCGCCGACGCCGCCGCCCAAGCACAGAAACAATGGTGGGCATTGACGCACGCCGCCCGCGGCCGCGTGATGTTCGAGATCGCGCAAGAAGTGCGCCAACACATCGAGCCGATGGCGCGTCTCGAGTCGCTCGGATCGGGCAAGCCGATCCGCGACTGTCGTGGCGAAGTCGCCAAGGTCGCGGAAATGTTCGAATACTACGGCGGCTGGACCGACAAGTTCTACGGCGAGGTCATTCCGGTGCCTACGTCGCACCTGAACTACACGCGTCGTGAGCCCGCCGGCGTCGTGCTGCAAATCACGCCATGGAACGCGCCGGTCTTTACCTGCGGCTGGCAGGTCGCGCCGGCGATCGCCATGGGCAACGCGGTGTTGTTGAAACCGTCGGAGCTGACGCCGTTCACGTCCTTGGTGCTCGGCATGCTCGCCGAAAAAGCGGGCGCGCCGAAGGGGCTGATCAATGTGCTCGCCGGTTTCGGTCATACGGTCGCGCAAGCGGCGATTGCACACAAGACGGTCAAGAAAGTGGTGTTCGTGGGTTCGCCGGCCACCGGCATCCAGATCGCAAAAGCCGCAGCAGAGCGCGTGCTGCCCTGCGTTCTGGAGTTGGGCGGCAAGTCGGCCAATATCATTTTCGCCGATGCCGACTTAAAACGCGCGGCGTTGACGGCCCAGGCCGCTATCTTCGCGGGCGCGGGTCAGAGTTGTGTCGCCGGGTCGCGCTTGTTGGTGCAACGCGCGGTCTACGACCAGTTTGTCGACATGGTGGCCGGCGGCGCCCGCAAGATCAAAGTGGGCGCGCCGCTCGATGACGCCACCGAGGTCGGCCCGATCAATAATCGCAAGCAGTACGATCACGTCATGAACATGATCGCCGCCGGTGTGGCCGAGGGTGCGACGCTGGCGGCCGGCTCCGCCGAGCGCGGTGAGGGCGGCTATTTTGTCTCGCCGACCGTATTGGCCAACGTGACCAACGAGATGGCGATTGCGCGGACGGAAGTGTTCGGGCCGGTCGTGGCAGCGATTCCTTTCGATACCGAAGAGGAAGCGATCGCCATCGCCAACGACACCGAGTTCGGCTTGGCGGGCGCCGTGTGGACCAATGATATCGGGCGTGGGCATCGCGTCGCGGCCCAGGTCAATGCGGGCACGTTTTGGATCAATGGCTATAAGACGATCAACGTCGCATCGCCATTCGGCGGTTATGGCTTGAGCGGATATGGACGGTCGAGCGGCGTCGAAGCGCTGTACGAATACACGCAGACGAAGAGCGTCTGGGTCGAAACCGCTGCCGCGCCAGCCACGGCATTCGGTTATCTGTGAGCCTGAATCCGTCCGTGGCAATGCGCGCCCCGCTGCGTTAGCGGTACGGCGCGGCGAAGGGGGATCGTTGGCCCGGCTCATTACCGTCCGCCTTCGTTGATGTCCGCACCGATGGCAACCTGGCATGTCACACCGCCCGGCGTACGATTTCTCGTGCGTCCGGGCGGTGCTGTTTTTATTCGTGAGGCCGTTATAGGGGGATCTCTCGGCTAAAATAGTCGAAGACCCGTAGCGTCCCGCGCTACCGAAATCACACTGCGTATCAAAAAGAGCCCCTGCAATGAAGCTTTTGCCCGAAATCCTCGCCCAGGCTGACGCCTTGCAACGTATCCGACACGATATCCACGCGCATCCCGAAGTGGGATATGAAGTGCATCGTACTGCCGAACTGGTCGCGACCCAGCTCGAATCGTATGGTATCGCGGTAACGCGCGGCGTCGGGCGCACCGGCCTGGTCGGCACGCTCACGCGTGGCACCGGGACAAAATCGATCGGTCTGCGAGCCGATATGGATGCCTTGCCGATGCAGGAAGTCAATAGCTTCGCGCATCGCTCCACGCATCAGAACGCGATGCATGCCTGTGGCCACGACGGACACACGACGATGTTGTTGGGCGCGGCGCAGTATCTGGCAGCGCATGGCGATTTCGACGGGACGGTCCAGTTCTTCTTTCAGCCGGCGGAAGAAGCCGGTGCCGGCGCGCAGGCGATGATCGACGACGGCTTGTTTACGCGTTTCCCCGTGGACAGCGTCTTCGGCGTGCATAACTGGCCGGGAATCCCGACCGGACATTTCGGGGTGCGGCCCGGTCCGATCATGGCATCGACCAGCACTTTCCGTATTACGCTGCGAGGCGCCGGATGCCATGCCGCCATGCCGCACACCGGCCGCGATCCGGTGTTTGCCACCGCGCAATTGGTCAGCGCCTTGCAAGGGGTGATCGCGCGGAACAAGAATCCGATCGAAGCGGCCGTTCTGTCCGTCACGCAGATGCACGCCGGCGAGGTCAACAACGTCGTGCCGACCGACGCCTGGGTGGGCGGTACGGTTCGGACGTTTTCGGAAGCGATGCTCGATTTGATCGAGCGTCGAGTGCGTCTCATCGCCGAGAATGTCGCTGCTGCGTTCGAATGCGAGGCCACGGTCCAGTTCGATCGCGAGTATCCGCCGACGATCAACGATGCCACGCAGACGGCGTTTGCCGTGGAAGCGATGCGCGCGGTGGTCGGCGACGAGGCCGTCAACGCCGATATCGACCCGACGATGGCGGCGGAAGACTTCTCCTTCATGCTGAAGGCCAAGCCCGGTTGCTATGCCTTCCTGGGTAACGGCACCGGCGATCATCGCGACACCGGCCATGGCGGCGGCCCTTGCCTGTTGCATAACGCCAGCTATGACTTCAACGATGCGCTGCTGCCGGTGGGTGCCAGCTATTTCGTCACGTTGGTACAGCGGTATCTGGCGCGATAAGCGCAAAGCCCCCGCGCGAGTCACTCGCGCGGGGGCTTGGGTGCGGCTAACGTGCCGCGATCAACCGTGATGGAAGAACTGCGCGATGGCGGCGGCACCCAGGAAGGTGCCGGCATTGGCGACCATCGACACCAGCACGATGCGCCATCCCAGACGACGGAAGGCCGGCACGTCTTTCGCGACGGACAGTCCGGCAAACGTCAACATCGCCGGCACGGCTGCCAGGAAGCTGATCTTGCCGGTCATCGCCGCCACGCTGGCCGCATAGGGACACCACGGCGACGTCAGGAACATCGCGATAAGCGATACCACGCACACAGCCGGGATCTTGTTCCGCAATGCAAGCGTCAGATAGTGTCCGATCGCGACGCATAACAGGATGATCAACGCGCCAGGCAAGGCATCGGCGACGGACGTCTTGTACAGCATCTGGTTGCAGAGCAACGTCAACACCGAAATCGCAATCCACGATACCCAACGTGCTGCGGCGCTCAATTCGCCACTTTCATCGATGGTATGCGCGTCGTTGGCTTGCTCTGCGTCCGAGGCGGCGGCATTTGCCGCGGCTGCGGCACCCGCGCGTGTCAATCGCCCGAGCACCGGCTCGAGGACGCGATAGCCCCAGACCGCCAGCGGCAGCGAGATGAACAGCGTGAAGTAGGTGCCGATCGTCGTGGTGATCAGATTGCTGGCGGCGGCGAAGGTGGCGACTTGCTTGGCGACCTCGGGCGTCTGCAGTGCCGCGATGGCACCGGCTGCCGCAGCCATCAGGCTGCCTGAACCGACGCCCGCACCCATTGCCAGCGCGAGCGGATTGAAAATATGCAGGCTGGCGACGAAGCCGGCGAAGATCGCGATAAAGACGGCGCCGAAGATCGTGCCGGTCAGGTACTCGGCAAGCACGCCGCGGCCTTCCGGTGAATTCATCCCATAGCGCTCGCCGATGATCGCCAAACTCGGCTCGCGGCCCACGGAGAAGGTCGCGCCGATCGCTTCGCGTTTGATGCCCAACAGCAGGGCCAGCGGCATTCCCAATAAGATGGTGCCGACGAAGTGGCCGAACTCCTGGAATGCCAAGGACCATCCCGCTTTGGCGATGGCGGGCAAGGAACCGCCGACGAGCAGGCCGAGCTTTGCGATGAAAATGAGCAGCCCGGCCTGCAGAATGGCCGATGCCTTGAATTGCATCGCGCGATCGAGCCGAAACACCGCCGGCAGAAAGCGCGCCGAGAGACCTAATGCGCCGCCCATCAGGATGGCCCAGACCATCGGCAGCAACACGACCTGGCCCGGTCCGACATTGAACGTGATGGCCCCGATCAGGCAAGCCAGAACGACAATCACGAGCGCGAACAGATACAGCTTCGCATATCCGCCCAGATCGACGCGATCGGGCATGCTGGAAAAGGCTTTTGTACTCATAGGCTCCACGCGCGGGCTGACTTTGGCGGTTGATCGTTATTTTTAGCGGTTCTGCGGCAATGACGCGCGGAACCGCCATGGCACGTCGGTAGGCCCCGATATCGGGCATTACTCGCGGCTTACAGTGTCAAGCGGCCAAAATGCAGGAAACCCCGTCGCCAATTTAATTCGTGTTCGAGAAATTAGAACACTGTACGGGAATACGACGCGAAGATGAAGGTGCACAGTGACGCATCAAGCAATCCGGAAGCACTGCGCGATAGCGGCCGCACCCAGAAAGGTACCGGCGTTCGCGACCAGCGATACCAAGACGATGCGCCATCCCAATCGACGGAAGGCGGGCAGATCCTTGGCGACCGACAGGCCGGCAAACGTCAGCAGCGATAGGTCCAGACCGCCAGCGGCAAGGAAATGAATAGCGTGAAATAGGTAGCAACCGTGGCGCAACGGGGCCGATAGGCAGGCCAGGCTGACGATCGCAAACGCCATCACAAAGAGTTTGGTATAGCTTGCGAGATCGGTACCGGCTGACAACGGGGGAACGGCTTTTATATTCATGGTCTCCACACGCGGGCTGACTTCGGCTAAAGGATGCGTCGACAGTCGCGTGGGGAAACGGATACGGCATCTAACGCTTGCCTTGCTCCCATAGCAGTCGATAGTCCGCGCTATCCCTTAGCAGCGCCGCGTGACCACCATCGGCAACGACGCGGCCATCGACGACGACCAGAATGCGTGGCATCGCCGCGGCGCGCTCGATGCGATGCGAAACGAACAACACCGTAGCGTCGTCTCAGACCACAGACTCAAGGGGCGCGGTGTCAGTTGCGTGACAAGGAGGGGGGCTATCGGCGTGTGGCTTCGGCAGCCATTGCGCGCGCGGCGCTAAGAATGGCTAGGAGATCCTTAGGCATCCTGCTTCCAGCGTGAGAACGCGGTCGCATAGCATGTCGAGCGCTTCGAGATCGTGAGAGATACAGAGGACAGTAAGCCCGTGCGATCGGGCCAGGCGATGGATCAGGCGCAGAATCCGTGCGCGGGACAAGGTATCGAGCGCGGCCGTGGGCTCGTCCAATACGAGCAATCGGGGTTTGCGCGTCAAAGCCCGTGCCAATGCGACGCGTGCCGCTTCGCCGCCCGAGAGCTGATGCGGAAGGCGATCCGCTAGCGCAATCGGCAAGCCCACTTCTCGTAACCGGCTATCCAGGCTGTCGCGCCTGTCCAGATGGCTGCGTGCATCAATGCCGCGCGGCCGCGGCGGCCAGTGCGCGCCGGCCAGAATCTCACCCACCGTGCGCAGTGGATCCAGGCTGGCGCGCGCGTCTTGGTGCAGATATTGCACTTCATGTCGCCATGTCGCGCTCGCGGCGGCTGCAGGATGCACGGCGGACAGATCGATGTCTCGCCAGATCACGCGTCCGCTATCTTGCTGGGCGAGTCGCGCAACGATACGCCCAAGGGTCGTTTTTCCGCCGCCCGACGGGCCGCTAATACCAATGATCTTTCCCGGCTGCACCGTCAGATCGATATTGCGAAGCACGTCCGTGCGTTGACGGAACAGGGCCGCATAAGATTTGCTGACGGCCTCCAACTGAAGCGCTGACATCGCACCGCTCGCGTCGGCACCCACGGCAGCAACCGTTTCCGGTTCACTTGCTTTACCCCCACCATCGAGAGCAGCCATTGCGGAATCCAATGATACGAATCCGGACAAACGATGCGCCGCCCACAACGTCCGCGTATAGCGATGTCGCGCCTTGTCGCCGATGCTCGCGGCGTCGATCACTTCGACGCAACGGCCCGCGCGCATCACGACGATACGATCGCAATGCGCCACTGCCAGGGGCAGGTCGTGCGTGATCAGCAAGAGGGCCGTGTTTCGCGTTTTTGTCGCTTGGTCGAGCAAGTGCATCACGCGTTGCTGCTTCGCTGCGTCGAGCCCCGTGGTCGGCTCGTCCGCGAGCAGCAGTTCCGGCGCGCGCGCAAGCGCCAGGGCGATCATCACGCGCTGACACATGCCGCCGGATAACTGCGCCGGATAGCCTCGCAGCACACGTTCGGCATCGGGCAGTCCGACCTCGTTCAGCAACGCGCGCGCGGCAGCGTCGCGTTGTCGACGGTTTGGCGGCTGTCGCGAAACGCCAACTTCGCCGACGCGTGGCGTGTAGCGCAACACATCATCGATCTGCTTGCCGATACGTCTGATCGGCTGCAGCGCGGCGCGCGCATCCTGAAAGATCATCGCGGTGCGCAACGTCTCTCTGCTACGGTCGTGCGACGCGCCGTGCAGCACAGCGGAATCGGTGCGAACAGAGGGGCGAGCGCCTCGCGCGGGGACGGCGTGCACGCTTGGCCCGATCGCTTGGTTCGCAAGAGAAATCATCCCCGCCCGATGCGCGATGTCTTCCGGCAGCAAGCCGGCAATCGCCAGTGCGGTGAGCGTCTTGCCGGAACCACTGGCGCCCACCAGCGCAACGCGTTCCCCGGGCTGGATCGTGAACGACACCCCTTCGACCACGCAACGCGTCCGCGTCGTGGTGTCAGCGCGCGGCGATGTCGCGTCCAACGTCAGGCCGTCCACTCGCAAGAGCGGCGAGAGTTCCGGCGCAAGAACGCGTGGCGCACCGGTCATTGCGACGCTCCTGGCACAAAGCGCATGCGCAAGGCCTGCCCGGCACCGTTGACGATCAAGACGGTGCCGAACAACGCAAGTGCGGGAAACACGACAAGCCACCACTGGCCTCCGACAAACGCGCTGGCGCCATCGGCGATCAGCGTGCCCCACTCGGCGGCGGGCGGCCTGACTCCCATGCCGACGAAGGACAGGCTGGCGCCGTTCAACATCGCCCAGCCGATATTGGTGGTGGCATGCGCGATCAAGGAGGGCAGACTATTCGGCAGCAGAATACGAACCAAAATCCGCGACGATGACCAACCATCCAGGCGTGCCGCATCGATATAAGGCAGCGCGCGTCGCTGCGCCACTTCGGTTCGGGCGAGCCGCGCGAAGAACGGCAGATTGATCAGCGCCGTCGCCAGAATCACGCTGCCGGCGCCATTGCCGAACACCGCCGCCAACGTCAACGCAACGACAAACAAGGGAAATGCCATCGCCACGTCGACAACGCGCTGTAAAAGACGGTCGAGGCGTCCACCCATCCACGCCGACACACCGCCGATGATGCTACCGCCAAGCGCCGATAACAGCACGGCGCTGAGCGCCATCGTCAGATCGAGGCGGGTGGCCGCGACGACGCGCGCGAACAGGTCACGCCCGATGTCGTCGGTACCGAACCAATGACGCAGTGAGGGTGCTTGCAAGGCCGCGAGCACGTCCGCGCGGTTTGGATCGATGCCACACGCGGTCAGCAACAACGGGCCGAGAAAGCCGATCAAGGCGATGCCGAGCAGTGCAAGAACGGGCCACCCCTGTCGTGACAAAAGCGAAACACGCAAAGAACCGACCATGCCGGAGCGATCGGACGGTGGCGCACGCAGACCGTACGCATCCGCCTCGTCAGCCTGTTTCGGGTCTCGCGTCGCGCTCATTGTTCCCACTCCGCGACACGCGGATCCAATGCCGCGGTGAGTGCATCGATCAACAGGTTCCACACGGCAAAGACGATCGCGACCATCAACACGAAGCCTTGCAGCGCCGGGTAATCCGACGCGCTCAAGGCATCCAGCGCATAGCTGCCGATGCCCGGCCAGGCGAACACACGCTCGACCGCGACATTTGCCGCCAGGAGATAGGATGCGACCATGCCAAAGGCGGTCACGATCGAGGCGGCCGCCTGCGCCAGGGCGTAGTCTCGCAAGACGCGAAAGCGCGGCAGTCCGAGACTCCGTGCCGTGCGAACCGGGGCGCTGTCCAGCGCCTGACTCATTGCGGAGTGCGTCATGCGCGCCAGCGGCGCCAAGCCGAACAGCGCCATCGTCGCTGCAGGCAGCAGCAGATGCGCAAAGGCATCGCGCCACGCAACGCCGTCATGGGCAAGCCAGGCATCGATCAACAGGAAGCCGGTATGCGTCGGTGGCGCGATTGCAAAGGCATCCGCACGCCCTGACGGCTCCGGTGCCCATCCCAATCGAAAATAGAAAACATGGATCAGCAAAAGGCCGATCACGAAGCTGGGCAGACCGATCCCCGCGGCCGTCAACCATCGGTACAGCAACGCGATCACACCACGGCGTCGACATGCCGCCGCGATGCCCAACGGAATGCCGATCGCGGTGCTTAAGATCAGGCCCGCAAGCGTCAACTCCAGCGAGGCCGGCAAGCGCTCGCGCAACGCGCGCAGCACCGGCTCGCCGGTGGCAAACGATTGCCCCCAGTTTCCCTCCAGCAAGCCTCGCAGGTAATGCGCGAGCTGCACCGGCAGCGGCAGATCGAGTCCGAGCCGATGTCGCAACGCAGTCAAACCGGCGGCGTTGGCGCCCATGCCGCTCGCGAGATGCGCGACGGGGTCCCCGGGCAGCATGCGCGCAAGCAAGAACGTCGCGATGGCGGCGACACCGATCACGACGATGGCCGACGCGAGCCGCGACACCGCCCACCGGCCCCATCGTCTGCCGACCGCCGCGACGTCAGGTGTCATGAACCCGATGCCGCGCCTTCGCGCGACGCGGTCCGCGCCAAGGTGCGGAAATCCACCTGACCATGGACGTAGTACGTGAAGCCGGTCAAGTCCCGACGCATCGCAACATCGAACGAAGGCGTCCACAGCGGGATCAGCGGAACATTGCGCATCACGCGCGCGGCCGCTTTGCGCATCAATTGCTCGTACTGCGCCTGCTCGCCGGCTGCCGATAGCCAGCGTGCGGTATCGGTCAACTTTTTCAAGGCGGGATCGTCATACGACGAGAAGTTCCAGCGCCAGTCGCCCTCGAAAAAGATCCGATAGAAATAGTCCGGCTCGTTGAACCAGGCCGACGACCAATCGATGAAGAGCGGCAGCGTTTTTTGCGTCTCGCGTTCGGCCCATTGCGTGCCGGGCACTTTCTCCAACTGGATGCGGATGCCGATGGCTTGCAGCGCTTGCTGGATCAGCAGCGCGGTCGGCTCGGCCGTGCTGACGTCGGCGCTACTGTACGACAGCGTGGTCGCGAAGCCGTTCGGTAGCCCCGCGTCGCGCAGCAACATTTGCGCGCGCGCGATACGCGTGTCGTAGGGATAGGGCTGAGGGAAGGAGGCCACTGGCGCTTCCGCGTTGTCGCTGCCGATATCGAAGGGCTTGGCGCCAAAGAGCTTGGCGCCGTGACCGCGTGCGACGCCATCGAACATCGCCTGATATGGCAGCGCATAGGCAATCGCCTGACGTACGCGCGGATCGTCGAACGGCTTGGCGCGCACATTGAACGACAGGAACCGGAAAGCATTGGTCAGCGGGATCGACAAGGGGCGCACGCCGGCAAGCTTGCCGGCGGCGTCGAAATCGTTCGGCCGAAGTTGCAGGACGATATCGGCATCGCCACGCGACAAGGCGGCGACGCGGTTCGCCGCGTCCGGCATCGCTTGTGCAATGGCCTGACGGACATACGGCAGTGCGCCGTCGCGGCCACTGCGCCAGGCGTCGAAACGGGTATAGGCGATGCGCTGGCCCGGCGTCCATGCCGCCACTTTAAATGCGCCACCGCCGGCGCCTTGTGCCCGCAGCCAATCGCGCGCCCAGGGATCGTCCTGCGTCGCATGCGCCTGAATCGTGCCGGCATCGAGCACGGCGCCATAGGTCAATGCCAGATTTGGCAGCAGGTAGCGGTCGGCGCGCGGCAGGTCGATGCGCAGCGTCAGCGGATCTTCCACCACGAATTGCGATGGATCCGTCATCGATCCCGTCGATAACTGCTGCTTCGATCCGGGCAGCGTCACGGCACGGTCTAGCGACCATTTCACCGCGTGGGCATCGACCGGTCGGCCACTGTGAAACGTGGCGCCGTCCCGCAGATGGAAGCGCCAGGACTTGCCGCCGTCGAGCGGGGTGAAAGTCTGCGCCAGCGCGCCGGTGAAATGGCGGTAGTCGTAGTGGTAGAATCCCGCGCTACCCGCCACGGCCGTGCGATCGAACTGGATCAACGTGTCGTAGACATTCGTGAACGCGCCGAGCGACTCGCGATTGAAACCGTCACCGTGCGGATCGAGGCTGTTGGGCGCACCCTCTGCCAAGACGCGGACGCTTTGCGCGCGCGTGATGGGGGCGGTCTCGGGCGCGGCGGCGTTCGCGCTGCCGTCTGCCAGGGCAAGCATCGGTAGCGCACCCACGCCGGCCATCAGGCCCGACGCGGCGGAACTGTCGATCAAGAAACGACGTCGATTCAAACTGCTCTCCTATTGGTCCTGTCCAGCGGCAGGATACCAGCGTGGCGTATAGACCATTTGCCGGCACGCGCCGTCGGCCTGCGTTTGCGTCTGCATGTCCGCAGGATCGTTCGATGTACCGGGCGCGCTGCCCAGCGTGATGCGTCGGGTGGTCGAGGCGCCGATGATGACCATCGTGCGCATATCGACATCGCTGGCTTGGACGCTGCCCAGAGTGTGATGCCGGATTCGTCCGCCAGGTCGCCCGATATCCCGTCCCAACACCACCGGCGTCTCGGGACGGCGTATCGTCCGCAGGACATCGAGCGCCCGGTCGAGTTGCCAGGGCCGTGCGCGGGAGATCGGATTGTAGAACGCGATCGCCATATCGGCCTGCGCGGCGAGTTGCAGCCGGGTTTCGATGATGTCCCACGGCTTGAGGTTGTCGGACAGCGATATCAGACAGCAATCGTGCCCGAGGGGCGCGCCTGCCGCGGCCGCGGTGGCAAACGCCGCGGTAATGCCGGGAATGATCTGGACGCGCACACGTGACAGCTCCGCTTGCGAGAGCGGCGGGTCCGCGCGGCGATCCGCGGAAGCGGGGCGGCGGCCCGCGTCGTCGATATCGAGCGCTTCCATGACCGCGGCGGCCATCGCGAAAACGCCAGGATCGCCGGACGAGACGATCGCCACGCGATGGCCCGCGGCTGCGAGTCGCAAGGCGTGCCGCGCGCGTGCCATTTCCTCGCGATTATCGGTGCCGTGCACCCGCTGCCACGCGGCGAACGGACCGGCCATCTCGACATAGGTGGTATAGCCGAGAATATCGCTGGCCTGCCGCAGCGCTTCCGCCGCCGCAGGCGCCAGCATCGATTTGTCCCCCGGTCCCAGGCCGATCACCGAGAGCGTGCCGCGCGCGATGCCGATCTCGGCAACGGTGACCGGCGATGCCTGTACGTCGAGGCTCAGGCCGCCACCTTCGTCCGTGTGCGGCATCGGTGCCGTCTCTATATAGCGGACCGGTACGCCCAGCTCGTCGGCGGCTTCGTCGATTCGGTCGTCGCCCATCAAGGACAAGGAACAGCACAGGACCGCCAACGCCGCGCGTGCGATATCGGCTTCGCGGAGCAGCGTGTCGATGCGTTCCGCGAGCGTATCGTCGACGCGCCGCACATTGACGATCACGCTGCGAGGATGAATCAGCAGCGTGTCGTCGGGGGCCGTGCGTTCGATGCCGATGCGGATCGTTCGACGCGGCGGCGACGCCGGATCGAACGGTGCCGTTGCCTCGGCGATCTCGCCGGTCTTGGGTAAGCCGAGGTCATCGAGCCAGGGCGCCGCCCCGTCGACCTGTACCGGTGCGCCAGCAAGCAGATCCGAAACGAAGCGTTTGCCTGCATCGATATCGGCCAGAGCATAGCCGTCCGGCGGACTCAGCAAGCAGCGACCGAATCGCAGTTCGCCGCTGGTCGTGATCGCCGGCTCGCAGGCGAACACGTCGGCGACCCGGCGCGCGAGATCGTTCGCGCCGCGCAATCCGCCCAGCAAGGGGACGACCGCGCTGCCGTCTTCCGCTACCGCCAACACCGCCGGTTCGTCGGTCTTAGCGCTGGCGCCGATGACCGGCGCCAGACAACGAATAACGATGCCGGCCGCACAGAGCGCGATCAATGGCGTGCCTTCGGTGTAGCAGCGGCGCAAATGCGGGCCGAGTGCATCGATATACACTGCCGCGCCGTCGATGTCGGGGGCGTGCGTCGACGTGAAGCGCTTGCGCAGCAGATGCAAGACGGCGCCCGGCAGCGCCTGCTGGATCCGGCGGGCGCTGGCTAGCGCACTCGGTCCCATGACGACGATTGCCGGTGCGGTATCCGCGGGCGCGTCGGGTAGTTGCGTCACGCCTGCCATTTCACCCCCGGCACGATCAGCAAGGAAAAATACGGGGATGCCATCGGATCGACGTCGTCGATCGGCACAATACGTTGCTGCGCCATGGTCGCGCGTTCGATATAGCGCGCGCGTTTGTCGAGTCCCAGTTTGCGCAAAACGCCGCGCACCTTGTCGAAGTTGCGGCCCAGTTTCATGATCACGGCCGCATCGGCGCTTTCCAGTCGCGTCTCGAGCTCGTCAGCCGGCAGCACGCCGGACAGCACTGTAAGCGTCTGATTGCGATAGACGAGCGGGACGCCCAGCATGGCTGCGCCACCGAGCATCGAGCACACGCCGGGCACGACCTCGGTGGCATAGTCGGCGCAGAGTCGATCATGCAGATACATATAGGAGCCGTAAAAAAACGGGTCGCCTTCGCAAATCACCGCGACATCGCGGCCCGCGTCCAGATGGGCGCGGAGCAGCATGGCGGATTCGTCGTAGAAAGCGGCGATGACGTCCTCATAGCGCAACGGCGGCGGCAAGGCTTCGGTCGTGACCGGGTAGACCAGCGGCAGACGTGTCTGCTCGGCGTCCAGGTGCGAAGCGATGATGCCGAAGGCGTTACCGGTCTTGCCCTTCGCCACGAAATACGCCACGACCGGCGCGGCACGCAGCAGACGCAATGCCTTGACGGTGATCAGTTCCGGATCGCCAGGCCCCACGCCCAAGCCGATTAGCGTGCCACGTCGCGGGGACGTGTTTGAAACGTCGGTCGTCATTCACTCACGCTCCGTTGCAAGGGCATTGACGGCGGCGGCAGCCATTGCGCTGCCGCCGCGCCGTCCTTGCAGGGCGACGAAAGGAATGCCGCGGCTATCGGCTGCCAGCATCGCCTTCGATTCCGCCGCACCGATGAAACCGACCGGAAACCCCAGTATCAGTGCCGGCCGCGGCGCGCCGGCGTCGATCATGTCCAGCAAATGGAACAGCGCGGTTGGCGCATTGCCGATGGCGACGACGCTTCCAGCCAGATGGTCGCGCCACAGTTCCAGCGCCGCCGCGGACCGGGTATTGCCCATTTCCTGCGCGAGCGTCGCGACGCGCGGGTCCTGCAAGGTGCAGATGACCGCGTTGTTGGCCGGCAGGCGCGTGCGCGTGACGCCATGCGCCACCATCTGGGCGTCGCAAAGGATCGGCGCGCCTTGGGCGAGTGCCTGCCGCCCGGCGGCGCCGGCACCCGGGGAGAAGCGCAGATCCGCTGCGGCGTCGACCATCCCGCAGGCGTGGATGACACGGACGGCCAGTTTTTGCAGGTCTGCAGGAATCGCGTCGAGGTCGGCTTCGGCGCGTATCGTCGCGAACGATTGACGATAGATTTCGTCGCCGTTGCGCTGGTAATCGATCATGGTCAGGCAGTCTCTTTCAAAATACGGTCGGCGGCAGTGTCGATATCGACGCCGCCGCACAGTAAGGCATTTTCGTGGCGCTGGGTGTTCCAACCATACAGGTCGTAGTGGCCAGGATGCTGGGCGATCAAGGTAAATTCACGCGTGACGGCAGACGCGCAGCGCCGCTCGCATCCGCTGAGATGCACCGCGATGCTCGCCCGTCGGTCCACTGGCAGTGCCGCGAGCCGCGCGGCCATCTTCAGCGCGTCCGCCTTGGTGTCGGCGTGGGATTTCGCGCATCCCGTGCTGCCGGCACAAGCATGCAGGCGCGTGATCGGTGCGTCGGCATCGACGATCCAACCGGCGTCGCGTGCCGCGTCCGCTGCCTGCTGCGTCGATCCCGCATCCTCCACCATCAGGTTCGGGACGATGACGCCGTGCCAAGGGGTCACGCGAACGGTACCATCGCCGAAGCGTTGGCACAGCGCGGCAAGCGAATCGAGTTGCGTCGGGCTTACGCGCCCGAGTGCGCTGTGTAGCCCCAAGGCGACGCGATCGGTTTGTGTCGCCATGCAGCCGGTGCCCGGTATTGCACGCGCTTGCGCAATCTGTCCGATATGGCGCGCCGATTCCGCGTTTGGCCGCGGGCGACGCCACTGCGTCAGCCAGTCGGGACGCCAGGGTGTCAGCCCGACGACGGAAAGGGCCGTCTCGGCAAAGGCGTATCGCGCGGTGAGATCGGACGCTGCCAGCACGTCACGTAATCGGGCCGCCGTGCGACCTTCGCCGTCGCGCGCCGTGCCGGCGGCGCGGCACGCGAGGAAATGCGTGACGAGCGCATCGATCGCGAGCGGCACATCGCGCGCGCGGAGCAAACCGATCGCGACATCGGCATGCGCCTCGGACGGCGAACGTGGCAATCCGTCGGTTTCGCGCGTGTTCTCGGATGGAATCGACGATGCGAGTCCAAAGGCGCACCACACCGCGTCCGCCTCGACGTCGTGGGCTTCGCCTGCGCCGGGAATAGCGTCGTCGCGCGTATCCACGGCACTGAACCAGATGTCGTGGTGATGTCCCAGCACCGTCAGCGCTTCGCCGCCGTCGATCTGGATCGCGAATTTAGCGGATAACGGCGTACGCTGCGTCAGCATGCCATGCGTCATGCGCCGCGTCAGTCGCGCTAACGCTTCCGTGAGCAAGGGGCGCGTATCCACCCGCATCGACGGATCGATACCGGCGCTCGGACTGATCAGGATGTTTCGAACCGCGTCGATGTCTGCGTGTTGCGCGGCGTGATGCGGCGCAGGCGTGCCGCTGGCCGCTGCGTGGGATTCCTGCGGCGAGCGCATCGACGAAGATGGCCCGAGTCCGGCGGCCATCAGTAAGGCGATCAAATCCGCGGGCGCATCGGTGAGGCCAGGACCGGCGACACCGGGGCCGCCGATGCCCCGCAACTGCAGATTGGCGCGATTCGTCAATTCGATGATGCCGTTACCGAACGTCCGGCTGGCGTGCGCAATGCTGCGGGCCTGCGCGGCGCTCAGCATGCCCCCCGGTAAGCGAATACGGCAGATACCGCCATCCAGCGCCGGCGCAATCCGCATCATTCCCGGGCATGCGTCCGCCCGCGGCGGCAACGGCGGCGCGGCGGAGGGGGGAGCAAGGGCGACTTGCGGGTTTAGGGTAGGACACAAGACAAGCGGCATCACATCAGAAATACGGGGCCTTGGCGCCCAGATACCAGACTTAACGGGGCGGACGGGACGGCAGCGGCCCCTATTATACGCAGCGGACTGGCCGCCTTCCGCATTCCGCACCGCCCCCGCGAAGCGGTTCGACGGGCGGTGAGAGCGGGGGACGCGGGCAGGGGCGTGGGGGGCGCGGCGTCGCCCGCCGGCGCCGTTGCCCGCGCCCCCCGCGCCGATCGGCTGGTCGAACGACATAGGACGGCCGCGACAGCGCTGATGCGCATTACAATGGCAGCGATGAACACGTGTGACGACAAGCTAGCAATGGATAGGTCCGCGCCAACGGCGTGGTTGACGGTGGTGGGCATCGGCGAGAGCGGCTATGCCGGACTCGACCGGGCGCCGCGTCAAGCCCTGTGGGCGGCCGAGCATATCGTCGGCGGCGCGCGGCACCTCGCGCTGCTGCCGGCGCGTCTGCGCGCCCGCGGTCGACTCTGGCCGAGCCCGTTCTCGCTAGCGCCCTTGCATGCGCTGCAAGGGCAGCGCGTGGTCGCCCTCGCGTCCGGCGATCCGATGTGGTTCGGCGTGGGCGCTGCGATTTCGCGTGCTTTCGAACCGGCGAGCTACACGATATGGCCTGCGGTCTCGTCGATCGCCCTGGCTGCCGCGCGTCTTGGCTGGCCGCTCGACGGCGTGACGACCTTGTCCTTGGTCGGGCGTCCGCTCAGTGCCTTGCATGCGGTGTTGTACGCCGACGAACGGGTGATCGTGCTGAGCGCCGATGCCACGACGCCGGCTGCCGTGGCCAGGCTGTTGACCTCGCGGGGCTTCGGCGCGAGCATGATGACGATCTGCTCCTGCCTGGGCGGTCCGCGCGAGCACCAGTTCTCGGTTCGCGCCGATGCGTGGCAGGACGACGATAGCGCCCACGTCGATCCCCTGAACGTCATTGGCGTGCACTGTGTGCGTGCGGAACACAGCCGTATCGAGGGGACGTGCGTCGATGCGCCGCAGGAGTGGGGCGTGACGCCAGGCTTGCCCGACGCGTTATTCGCGCATGATGGCCAGTTGACCAAGCGCGAACAGCGCGCGGTGACGTTGGCGCATCTGGCCCCGCGTCCGGGTGAGGTGCTATGGGACGTCGGGGCGGGCAGCGGCTCGATTGGTATCGAATGGATGCGCGCGCACCGACGCTGCCACGCCATCGCGATCGAGGCGAACGCGACGCGGCAAGGTTTGATCGTCGAGAATCGCGATCGCTTCGGCGTGCCCACCTTGGCGCTGATCCGTGGCGCGGCGCCTGAGGCCTTGGCGAATCTGCCCGCGCCTGACGCGATTTTCATCGGTGGCGGACTGACCGTGCCGGATGTGCTGCCCCGATGCTGGGATGCCTTGCGTCCCGGAGGACGGCTCGTTGCAAATGCGGTGACGCTGCAAAGCGAAGCCTTGCTGATGGACTGGCACGGCCGCCACGGGGGGACGTTGGTGAAATTAGCGGTGTCGCACGCGGCACCGCTGGGCGGCTTCGACGTGTGGCGTGGTGCCCTGCCATTAACGATGTGGGTGGTCACGAAAGGCCGCGCTGCCACCGACACCCCGGCGCGATCGTCCGCGAACGTGCCGAAGGACCGTGCCGATGCGTAAGGAGTTGGAGGAGATTCCGACCCGGGATGGCAGCGCCGCCGGCGCGCAGGCCTTGCGCACCGGCCTGACCACGGGGAGTTGCGCGACGGCGGCGACGAGCGCCGCGGCACGGTTGCTGTTGAGCGGTGGCAATGCCCATGATGCCCCGGACAGCATCGAGATCGTGCTGCCGAAAGGGCAGCATGTGACGATGCCGATCGCGTATTGCCGCCTTCTGTCCGACACGCCCGACGGACCCCGGCAGGCGCAGGCCGGCGTCGTCAAGGACGCGGGCGACGATCCCGATGTGACGCACGGCGCCGTGGTGTTTGTCGCGCTTCGTCTGCGCACGGAGCCGGGGGTGTCGTTCGAAGCCGGCCCGGGAGTGGGTACCGTCACGCGCGCGGGTCTGGCCTTGCCGATCGGCGAGCCGGCGATCAATCCGGTACCGCGAACGATGATCCGCAGCCATCTGCAAAGCATCGCGAAGGAACACGGCTATTGCGGCGGTTTTGTCGTATCCGTGGGCGTGGAGGGCGGGGCGGAACTGGCCTTGAAGACGATGAATCCTCGCCTGGGAATCGTCGGCGGTCTGTCGATACTCGGCACGACGGGTATCGTGCGCCCGTTTTCCTGTTCCGCGTATATCGCGTCGATCCATCAAGGCATCGATGTCGCGCGGGCAAACGGTCAAGTCCATCTGGCCGCCTGCACCGGCAATACCAGCGAGGCGCTCGCGCGCGCACGTTACGGTTTGCCCGACATGGCGTTGGTGGAAATGGGCGATTTTGCCGGCGCCGTGCTGAAGCATGTGCGGCGTACCGGTCATGCGGCCGCAGTGACACTGCCGTTTCCGGATAAGGCCGGAATGCAATCGATTCCCGCCCAGCCCTTGCATCGTCTGAGCCTGGTTGGGGGATTCGGTAAGTTCAGCAAGCTCGCGGCCGGGCATCTGGACCTGCATAGCAAACAATCGTCGGTCGATCTGGGCCGGCTTGCGCAATGGTGTGTCGATGACGCGTCGTGGGCCGATGACACACTGTCTGGCGTCGTCGATGCGGCGGAGCGTCGCGGACGTCTCGGGCAGGCCATCTTGCAGGCGAATACCAGCCTGGAGGCGTTGGCTCTTGCGCAGGAAGCCGGCGTGGCACTCGGCGATATCGTCTGCATCAAGGCACTCGCCCATGTCCGCGACGTCATCGGCGATGGCCGTCTCGCGCTCGATGTCGTGGCGATCGATCGCCGCGGGCAGGTAGTCGGTCAGGCAAGCGAGGCGGCGCATGCGACCCCTTGATCCATCCCACGCAACGTCGCCCCGTATCGTCTTCTCGCGCGATACGGCACTGCGGATCTTGTTGCTAGGCGGGACGGGGGACGCGCTGGCGATTGCCCGACAACTGGGGCGCGACGATTGCTACAGCATTGCCGGCTTGGGCGGTCGGCCGCTGGACCTGTCTTGCAGTGTCCGCGAGGGCGGTTTCGGTGGCGTGGACGGCTTGACGCAGACACTGCTGTCCGGGGCATATGGCCTGCTGATCGATGCCACCCATCCGTATGCGGCCCGGATCAGCGCGAATGCATTGGCTGCCGCCACGCACTGTCGCTTACCCTATTGGCGCTTGGAAAGACCGGCATGGACCGCGACGTCGGCGGATCGCTGGATCGATGTCGACGACTGGCCGCAGACGCGCGAGGCGGTCAGTGCTTTTCGTCGGCCGCTATGGACCTTGGGACGCGAGCCCTTGGCGCATACCGATGCCGCCTCGTACGGACAGCATTGGTTCGTGCGCTGTCTGCCCGGGACGGCGGCGCGGCACGCTGAGGGGCGCGGCGATGCACAGACGCCCAAGCAAGCGAGCGATCGCGCGGCCGTCCTCGACGACTTTTCGGTCGACACCGATTATGGCAAGTTGGTGGGGAGCGCGGCGTTGCCGCCACGCATCACGGTGCTGCCCGCGCGCGGTCCGTTCACGCTGACATCCGAACGCGCGTTGATCGCGTCGCTCGGCATCGACGTGATCGTCAGCAAGAACAGTGGCGGTAGCGCGACCGATGCCAAGCTGCAAGCGGCCCGTGAGCTTGGGCTGCCGATCATCATGCGCCGCCGTCCGCCGGCGCCATGGGAAAACGTCTCCGATAGCGGCGGGCCGTCGCCGGGTGAAAACGCCGCATCGTCTGCTTCACCACGCGATACGTCCGAGATCGGCACGCAGGCGGCCGACCACTTCGCAGACCAGTATCGTCGGCCCGTGCGTGTTTTCGATTCGGCCGAGGCCGTATTGCACGCGCTCCCACCCCGTTCAACGTAATCGACACCGCATGACAATCTATTTCATTGGCGCCGGCCCCGGCGACCCCGAGCTGGTGACGGTGAAGGGACAGCGTCTGATACGCGCCTGCCCGGTCATTCTTTACGCCGGATCCCTGGTGCCGGAAGCGGTGCTGGACGGCCACACTGCCCACACCGTCATTGACAGCGCGTCGCTGACGCTCGACGAGATCGTGGCGATCCTGACGGCGGCCGATGCTCGCGGCGAGGATGTGGCGCGTGTGCATTCGGGCGATCCATCGCTCTATGGCGCGATCGGGGAGCAGATCCGGCGCCTTGACGCGCTCGGCGTCACCTGGGAAATCATTCCCGGTGTGACGGCTACCGCGGCAAGTGCCGCCGCGCTTGGCGCCGAATTGACGCTACCCGGGATCTCGCAAACGGTGATCTTGACGCGTTATGCGCGAAAGACGGCGATGCCGGAGGGAGAGTCGCTCGCCGAGCTTGCACAACATCGGGCCACGCTGGCAATCCATCTGGGCGTCCGACATCTTGCCGAGATCGTCCCGATCCTCACGCCGCACTATGGTTCGGACTGCCCGGTGGCGATCGTGTACCGCGCCAGTTGGCCCGACCAACATATCGTCCGCGGCACGTTGGCGGATATCGTCGATCGTGCCGCATCGACATCGCTGCAACGTACCGCATTGATCGTCGTCGGAAAGGTCCTAGATATGGAACATTTTACCGATTCGACGTTGTACCGTGCCGACTAGGGCCGTGTGCCGATCAAAATGGCGAACAGGCAAGCACTTAGAAGCGATTGTTTAGGCTGAATCTCATGATCGCTTAATCGTCGATGAAGAATTTCTTGCATTGCACCGCCAGTGTTCGGTACTATTTACGTTGGCGGTCCGCGGTGTGAACGCGTGAGAACGCCACGGCGGGCCAGCACGTCGCTCGGACGGTTCCGGGCGCTTACGTAAAGGACCAAAAAATGTCGAATGTCGGCAAGCGACGCTTCGCGCGTATCGATCGTCTCCCTCCGTATGTGTTCAACATTACGGCGGAGTTGAAACTCGCGGCGCGTCGGCGCGGGGAAGATATCATCGACCTCAGCATGGGCAATCCGGACGGACCCACGCCTCCCCATATCGTCGAGAAATTGGCGGAAGTGGCACGGCGCCCGGATACGCATGGCTATTCGTCGTCGAAAGGGATACCGCGACTGCGCCGAGCGATCGCGCATTGGTATCACGATCGATATGACGTGGAGATCGATTCCGACAGTGAAGCGATCGTGACGATCGGTTCGAAGGAAGGGCTGGCGCATTTGATGCTGGCGACGCTGGATCGGGGCGATACGGTCCTGGTCCCGGATCCCAGCTATCCGATTCACATCTACGGTGCGGTCATCGCCGGCGCGGATATCCGTTCCGTGCCGATGGCGCCCGGGATCGACTTTTTCGAGGAACTGGAAAAAGCGATTCGCGGCAGCTATCCCAAGCCGAAGATGATGATTTTGGGCTTCCCGTCGAACCCGACTGCGCAGTGCGTGGAACTGGATTTCTTCGAGCGCGTGATTGCCCTGGCCCGTAAGCACGACATCTTTGTCGTGCATGATCTGGCTTACGCGGACATCGTTTTCGATGGCTGGAAGGCGCCGTCGATCATGCAGGTGCCTGGCGCCAAGGATATCGCCGTCGAGTTTTTCACGCTGTCGAAAAGCTATAACATGGCCGGCTGGCGGATTGGTTTCATGGTCGGTAACCCGGAACTTGTCGCGGCGCTTGCCCGTATCAAGAGCTATCACGATTACGGCACGTTCACGCCGCTGCAGGTTGCCGCGATTGCCGCGCTCGAGGGTGACCAACAGTGCGTCAAGGATATCGCCGCGCAGTATCAGCGTCGCCGCGATGTGTTGGTGAAGGGCCTCTGCGAGGCAGGCTGGCCGGTGGAGAAACCGAAGGCCTCGATGTATGTCTGGGCACGTATTCCAGACGCCTACCGTGCAATGGGTTCGCTTGCCTTCGCCACCTTGCTACTCGAAAAGGCCAAGGTTTGTGTGTCGCCGGGGGTGGGATTTGGCGATTATGGCGATGACTATGTCCGTTTCGCGCTGATCGAAAATGAATCGCGTATCCGGCAGGCGATCCGCGGCATTCGCGGAATGCTCAAGGCAGATATTACCGACAATATCCACGCCTAATCCGGCAGGACGATGTCTCTGCTGAGACATCGCCTCCTATTGATCGCCGCTTACATCAGATTTTTTGTGCTGCGTCCGGCCGCATGACGAGCCGCGACTTGCGTCTACGCTAGACCGCTCTGTGCGGTCGTAAAATTCCGTAATAAACCCGTTCATAAAACAAAAACGGCGCAAACCCGGTAGGGAACTGTGCCGTTTTGTCTTGTACAAACGTTTGCTTACTACGGTCGCTCTGTCGCGCGCTCCGGACCGGGCAGAGAGTTGTTGTACTTTCAGGTATTCCCTGTCCGAAAACAGATTCAACGCGGCGCGAGTTGAAAATCAAGCGCTAACCGTCATTGCCTCGACCTGCAGCAGGGACTTCACTGCGTTCCAGGCATCGCTTGCCGCGCCGACACGGCCGGTGAGTTGCGCTTGGAGCGTCGCCCCGTCGAGCATCATCACGACGATCGGGGCCAGCGCGCTGGCGCGCTCGTCACCGGCGATTTCCGCAATGATCTTCTCGATCGTCGCCGTCAGCTCTTGCTTCTGAGAGACGGTAACCGTATGAATTTGCGTGCCCTTATCGGCGAACTCGGACGCGGCATGCGCGAACAGGCTGCCCGAGAAGGCTTCGCTGCCGAACCAGCGCGTATGCCAGTTGAAAACGCGTTCGAGCGCTTCCATCGGGCTCGCCGCAGCTGCGATGTCCGCGTTGAGCTGGTCCGCGAGAACCTTTTTCTGGAATCGAAGCACTTCGACGACCAAATCTCCCTTGGACGGGAAATATCGGTACATCGTCATTTTCGACACGTTTGATTTGGCGATGATCCAGTCCACGCCGACCGCATGAAATCCGTGGCGACCGAAAAGTATCGTGGCGGTATCGAGTATTTGTTGGCGCTTATCCATGATCTCAGAACCCAACTGTCTGTTATGGATCTATTATACGATTCAAATCCGATTTGTAAATTGTCGACAGGCTTATTTTCTATAACAGGTGCGGGGTTGGCGCCACATTTTCCGAATAGACCAGGCGATATTTGTCGTCGCACCAAGAATTGTTGTCGATGCAGGTACATGTCGCCTGATGTTACCGAATGTTATGTCACCTGATAATCACTTACGTATGATGAATCATATATACGAATGGTGATTTCGCGCAGTACCATTCCGTATCCAAATTCGAGACAATCGGTTGTTTACCAATAAGACTTATTCTTATTTCCGCGCAGAATGGTTCGCGAATAGAACACAATTTTTCACGATATGTTTCATTAAACATAGCCGTGTTATGGATTTTGCAAGGAAGGCGCGGGCGATAATGTAATCATCGTATGAATAAAATCGCTGCCTTGGCTTATTTTCCAGGATGGCATTTATCGGCCTCGTCGGGCCGGACGCCGGCACGTCGTCGCGGGGCAGATGCGGCGCGGTGCGCCTGTGCGGGTGGGGTATCATGCGCCGCAGGGGTCCCAGGTGCGTGGGCGTCGAATCGTCATCGATCGAGCGCTGCGCCCGAGTTTCGATATTCAAGTGATATGCAAGCCAATCCGTCTCTTCGTCCGCCGCTATCGCGCGGCACCGTGCTGCTGCTGTTGATCGCGTTCGCGCTGATCTGGTTCATCCCGCTGGGCATGCGGCATCTGATCCCGACCGACGAAGGGCGGTATGCGGAGATGGCGCGGGAGATGTTCGTGACCGGGGACTGGATCACGCCCCGGTACAACGGCTATAAGTATTTCGAGAAGCCGCCGTTGCAGACCTGGGCGAATGCGCTGACGTTTGCGGCGTTCGGCGTGGGCGAGTGGCAAGCGCGGTTGTATACGGCACTGACGGGCTTTGTGGGGATCTTCGTCGTCGGCTTCACGGGAGCGCGTCTTTTCGGGGCGCTGGCCGGTTGGAGTGCGGCCCTGGTCATGGCCGCGGCACCGTACTGGAATCTGATGGGGCACTTCAATGCGCTCGATATGGGACTGTCATTCTGGATGACTGTTACCTTGTGCGCATTGCTGCTGGCGCAGCGCGACACGATGACACGCGCGGGCCGACGCGGCTGGATGTGGCTGTCGTGGGCCGGCATGGCCATGGCGATGCTGTCGAAGGGCTTGATCGGGATCCTGATCCCTGGCACGGTGCTGATCGTCTATATGGTCGTGGCGCGCGATTGGCGCGTGTTCCTGCGCATTCATCTGCCGTCGGGCCTGCTCGTTTTCCTGCTCCTCTGCGCGCCGTGGTTCGCGCTGGTGCAGCGAGACAATCCCGAGTTTTTTCACTTCTTCTTCATCGTCCAGCAGTTCGATCGCTATTTGACGCCGGATCAGAACCGCCCCGGACCGCTGTATTACTTCGTTCCGGTATTGCTGGTGGGGATGCTGCCGTGGCTGTCGCTGTTGCCTGGGTCGTTGCGAGGTCTGCTACGCGCGCCGCGTGAGGCAAATCGTTTTTCGCCGACATTGATGCTGGTGGTCTGGGCGGCGTTCATCTTTGTCTTCTTCAGCGCGTCGCATTCGAAACTGCCGTCCTATGTATTGCCGGTCGTGCCGGCGCTCGCCTTGTTGCTGGGGCGCGTGTTGCCGGACCTGTCGCCGCGCGGCTGGCGCTGGCATCTCGCGGGGTATGCCGTGCTGTTGTCGGCGGGAATCGTGGCGGCAGCCGTGTTTCTGCGGCGAATGGGATCGGACGACACGCCTAACGCGCTGTATGTCGCCTATACGAACTGGGCGTGGCTGGCGCTGGCCTGCGGGCTTGTCGGACTGTTGGCCGCCTGGCGTCTATCGCGGCGTTCGATGACAGCGTCCGTGCTGTCTTTTGTGGCCGGTTGGTGCGTGCTGGTGACGGTGGCCGGTACCGGGCACGAAGTGTTTGGCCGCTTCCGTTCCGGTGCCTTGCTGGCGCCGACTGTGAAGTCGGTCCTGGCAGGACTACCCGCCGACACGCCGTTCTATTCGGTGCATAAGCTGGATCACACCTTCCCGTTCTATATCGGGCATACGATGATCATGGTGCGCGATCCTGACGAGCTTGCCTTTGGCGTAGCGCAGGCACCCGCCCAATGGGAGCCTACCGACGCGGCGTTCACCGCAAGCTGGAATCACGATACGCACGCGTTGGCGTTGATGCCGCCGGGCGTGTATGCGGAATTCCAGCAAGCGCATCTGCCGATGACAGTGATTGCGCGCGACCCGTGGCGCGTCATCGTCGAAAAATAAAGCCGGCGACGGCCGCCATCGCGAAACCGAGGGCTGTTCCGCGCGCGTTTACTCGAGGGCAAACGTCGAAATGCCGCTACCTTTACCGGTGGTGGTAAACATATGAAGGTCCAGTGCATAGGGGACGGCCCGTATTTCAATCTCGGTGGCCTTCCGCGTGACATGGTCGTCGATCATCCACCACTGATCGTCCTTTCGGACGTAGGCGATGAAATGCCCGTTCGCGTAGTAACTGAAACCGGTGACCGTCGCATGGGCGTTTGCTGCAATGCGCATCATGGTCGGATAATCGATCAGGTTAGCGTGACCGAAGACGCGCTTTCCGGCTTCGAAATGCATCTGCGCCGCCCTGAGCATGGCGTCGTTGTCGGAATCACCAGGACGTTGTGCGTTCTCGGCTTCGAAGAGGTCCATTTCGATATACGGCGAATGGGGCGGATAGTCCGCGGCAAAGGTGCTCCGCCCCAACATCACCGACATGGCCTGTGCACTGTCCGCGGCGCCAGTCGCGGGAATATAGTTGTCGCTGCCGAGGGTGTACGCGGCCTGGTTAGCGACGGTGCGCAGATAGTGCACGACAGCGTCCCGGCGAAGATCGAAGTCGGTACCGGTAATGGCAGGATTGTCATAGGCGTCGAAGAATTCGGCGAATTGTCCCGTCGGATGCAGACGTTCGACGTCATCTCTCAATGCGGTCCTGTTTGCGACCACTTGCAAGGCGGCGTTGAGGAAGCAGCTCCCATCTCTATTGGGCAGTCCGCGAAGTGCGGTCGGACCGGATGTCACAGGAGGCTGATTTTCTATATGCATCGATGGCGGGAGCGCCGCGCCTGCCGGCGGCGCGGGACTGTCGCCGCCGCCGCACGCGCTTATCGACAGCAGCGCCGCGAAGCCGAGGGTCATGGCACTTAAATAGCGGCGCATAGGTAGCGTGCGGGTGTGGCGTGATGTCTCCAAATGGCGCATGTCTTAGCTTCGGATAGTAGGGAAGCGTTGACTATACGGAGGCGCATACCGCTTGCATCGACAAGTCACGAAGTTGCCCCCTGTCAGGCGAAGACGCACGAAGTCCCGGGTGTGTTCGCGAAAGCGGCCTCGCCGAGAATGCGCCGCCCGGTTGATGTATCCAATTGCAAGCGCAAGAGGAACCCGCGCGCCCCGCGTAACGTGTAGACACAATTCACAACAGATTCCTACGGCCCCTTCCGATTTAATGACAGGCATCGGGATCCGGCAATACGCAAAGGATTCCAATGCCGGCCACTGGGCTTGGCAGCAGAGCGCTGGAGACAGCAGGAGAAATCATGTCGCACAATAAAACCGTCAATGTCCTCCGCGTATTGCAGGCCTTGCGGGTGAAGTCGAGGCAACCGGGCACGCTGGCCAGATTCGGCGGCATCGCGGCGCTCGCCCTCGCGGCGCCATTCGCGCACGCGCAATCGGCACCTGCCTTCACCAATGCGCCTGCGATCATTCGCGCGGGCCCATCGCAAGACTATCCGGCCGTCGCGCAACTGCAGGGCGGCACGCCGCTGCAGGTTATGGGATGCGTGGAAGGGTACACCTGGTGCGATGTCTCTCTGCCGGGCCTGCGCGGCTGGGTCTATGGCGGTCGGCTCAATTACGCCTATCAAGGTAATCCGGTGCCGTTGATGTCCTATGGGCCGCAGATTGGTCTGCCGATTATCGGATTCTCATTCGGCTCGTATTGGGGCGATCACTATCGCGCTCAGCCTTGGTATGGTCAGCGTGATCGGTGGGAGCACATCGCGCCGCCGCGGCCGGAATGGCACGGTGGGCCGCCGCCGGGACGCGGTCCGGAGTGGCATGGCGGCCCGCCGCCAGGGCGCGGACCCGAATGGCATGGCGGTCCTCAGCCACGTCCGCAGGAATTCCATGGCGGTCCGCCGCAGGGCGTGCGACTCGAACAGCATGGCGGACCGCAACCCGGTCCGCGTCCGGAAGAGCATCGCGGTCCCCCTCCGGGCGGTGGCGGACATCCGCCCGAAGGCCCGCACGGCGGTGGCGGTCAAGGTGGGCGCCCGCCGCAACAGGGCGGCCATGGCGATGGCGGCGACCATCGCGGCGGCCCACCGCACGGCTGATCGCGACAGACGTGAGACTTTTGCAACACGAAATCTGAAAAAAGTGAGGCAATGTTTGCAGTCTGAACCCTTACGGGTTTATACTTAACTCGTCTCCTCCATGTCTCAACCGATATGGATTCAGCCCGCTCCTCGTGAGCGGGTTTTTTTTTGCCTGCAATATGACTGTGTACGATGTCATAACAGTCGTTTTTCTGGCAAGATGGCGCGATATTGATGCGTGATGGCACCAATGCGCGAGTCGGGCATCCCTCGGGTGCGTGTTTTTGTTCGACTTGGGTGTCACGATACCTTGCCCTTCGACCAGACTGCCGAGTGACTCGCCGGCGGTCGAGTAACGATGAAACGACACACCGCGTCCCCGTCCGTAGCGGATTCGATCACCGCTTTGCCGCCCGTCTCGCAACCCGCTTTGCAGCCGGCTGCCGGCATCGACGGGACGCAGTCCACGCCTGCAAGCGATGCCGTGCTCACACCGACGGACGCGCCCGATGTTTCCCCGGACATCGACGAAGCGATGATCGGCTGCCTTGTCGACGCGTTTTACACCCGCGCGCGCGAAGATGCAATCTTGGGGCCGGTCTTCGATCGCCATGTCGACGACTGGCCGACGCACTTGGCACGGATCGGGCAATTCTGGGCGTCGGTCTTGCTGTCCACCGGCGCCTATACGGGCAGTCCGATGCAGCGACACGCGCCGCTCCCGATCGATGCAACGCACTTCCAGCGTTGGCTGACGCTCTTCGAAGAAACGGCGGCGCGCGAATGTCCGCCTGCCGCCGCGCAACGCTTCATCGAGGCTGCGAAGCGCATGGCGCGTAGCCTTCAGCTTGCCCGTGCGCCTTTGCCACCTGTGCGCCCGCGTCCTGCGTCGCATGCGGCGATGCCGATATCGGCGTCGCGCGTGCCGTCAAACGGTCAGGGCAGCGGTACCACTGGATCGACCGCTGCCCGAATCGCGGCGCTGCGCGCTTTGCTGCCGGAGCCGGGCGACGATGCAAAATGATCGTCGGCTGTCGTCCAGCCCGCGAGACGAAGCGCTGGACGACCTGATGCGCCGCCAGGAGCGACATTTCAGACTGTTGGTTCGCAGCGTTTCCGACTGCGCGATCTATATGCTGGATGTCGACGGCATCGTCAGCAATTGGAACGCCGGGGCGCAGCGGACAAAAGGCTATCTCGCCGACGAAATCGTTGGCCGACATTTCTCCTGTTTTTACACCATGGAAGACCGGGCAACCCGTCTGCCTGAACGCGGACTCAATATCGCGAGAGAGACGGGTAAGTTCGAAGCCGAGGGCTGGCGTCTGCGCAAGGACGGCAGTCGATTCTGGGCACATGTCGTCATCGATGCCATTTATGACGATGACGGCCTTCTGTGCGGCTATGCCAAGGTCACGCGCGACAGGACGGAGCAAAGAGATGCCGACGCGTCGGTCGAACTCGCGCGACGCAATCTTGATCTCGCCTTGTCGCAGATTCAGCAAGGGGTCTGCCTGATCGATCCGGCCGGCCGCATTGTATTGTGTAATGCGCGATTCCCCGGGCTACTGAACCTCCCGGACGGCGATGTCCGACAGGGCACGCGTGCCTTGCGCGTGCTGCGCGAATTGGACCGGGGCGACACCGCTGAATTTCCGCTCGCGCAAGGTCCGAGCAACGGATTGGGCGGTTTCGGCGCGGCGCTACAGGTCGGCTCGGCGCCGACGCGTGGCCCGCGTCGATTGCGGCTGATGTCCCGTCGCTTGCTGGCCTTGGCTCGGAATGGCGCGCACACGTCGCGCGAGGACGTCGCGCGGATCGGCGCCCCTAAAACCGCAGCCGTCGTGCCGTTGGAATGGCGCTATCGCGGCCGACATTTGCTGATTGCGCTGAGAACGATGCCGACAGCACCGGGCGCGATGCCGTCGAGTGGAGGCTGGCTCTGCACGATCGAGGATGTCACCGCGCAGCGGGCGGCGCAGGACCATATTTCCTACCTTGCCCATCACGACACGCTGACCGGCCTGCCGAACCGCACGCGATTCTACGCCCATATGCACGCGCTGGCGCCGCCGCCCATGTCGGCGCTCGGCGCGGAGGTGCGTGCGGTGGCACCGCGGTTTTCCTTGCTCTATCTGGATCTGGATAATTTCAAGCCGGTCAACGACTCCTACGGGCATCACGTCGGCGATTGCTTGCTGAAGGCGGTGTCGGAGCGCCTGCGGGCGCTGCTCGACGACAACGACGTGCTGACGCGCCTCGGTGGCGATGAGTTCGCGATCATTCAGGCGCCGCGCTTCGGTGCCGACTGTCACGAAAACGAAGCACACACCACGGATTTGGCACAGCGCTGTCTGGATGCGTTGATGTCACCGTTTCACATCGGCGATCATCGATTGCAGGTGGGCGTGAGTATCGGCATCGTCATCAGCGACGCGCTGCAGCCGCAAGCGGATGGGCCGATCGACTTGGCCGATAGTACGGCCCTCGTCACGTCGCAGGTCGGGCGCTTCGCACTGGATAGCAAAGCGGGTCTGATGCTCCACGACCCCGACGCCGTGCTGCGATTCGCCGACATCGCGTTGTACCAAGCCAAGCGCCATGGGCGTAACTGCTTTCGGGTCTATCGGCCGGGTATGCAGGACCCGCTCGCAGTCCGCCGCGAGTTGGAGCGGCATTTGCAGCACGCGGTTAATGAAGGCCATTTCACGCTGTCCTACCAGCCCCTGGTGGACGCCGTCAGCGGTCGACTGAACGCGTGCGAGGCACTTTTGAGATGGGATGCCTATCCGTCCGGTGCGATCACCCCGTCGGAATTCATCCCGGTTGCCGAGGAAATCGGCTTGATGCAGCGGCTCGGCAGCTGGGTGCTGGAGCGGGCCTGCGAAGATGCGATGTATTGGCCTGACGATATTCGCGTGTGCGTGAACGTTTCACCGGTGCAATTGCAGGACAGTCATTTCGCCGAATTCGTCCAGGGCGTGTTGGCCCGTACCAGGTTGCCGCCCAGGCGCCTGGAAATCGAATTGACCGAAACCGCGTTGATCACGCATACGTCGAACGCGGTCACGATCCTGAGCGCGTTGCGCGAGTTGGGCGTCGGCGTGGTCATGGATGATTTCGGCACCGGTTATTCGGCGCTGAGTCTGTTGCAGACCTTGCCGTTTTCCCGCATCAAGATCGATCAGCTCTTCGTGCGGTCGCTGGGCGAGAACAGCAAGGCCAATACGATCGTGCGCGCCGTCACGCGACTCTGTTCCGATCTCGGGATTGCGGCCGTCGGCGAGGGCGTGGAGACCGATGCGCAACGGCGCTTGCTCGCCATCGAAGGCTGTACCGAGCTACAGGGCTTCCTGTTCAGCGAGCCGGTGGCCTTGCCTGAACTGAGAAGCATGCTCGGCATCGATGAACGGGGGCTGCGACGCGCCTGGCCAGGCGCGGATCCCCGGTTGCTGGATGTCGTTGCCGACGCGACTTAAACGCTTATTGGCGCTTGCTTCCCCGGGCGATTTCGGCGCCAGCGTCCGCGGGCATGCGGCGCGTGATCGGAATCGATCCTAGGGAGAAGCAACCGATCACGATGAAGGCCGGCCAGAAATCACTCCACGTCAGCGTCTCATGGCCTTGCACATAGCGGGTCAGATGCAGCACGACGGCGGCAAGGGCAACGCCCAAGCCCAATGACATCTGCTGGACGAAACTCGCAAGGCTGGTGGCACGACCGATATCACGGGTCGCAATATCGGAATAGGCGAGCGAGTTCAGGCTCGTGAACTGCAGTGAGGGGAAGAAGCCGCTGAACAGCACGATCACCCAGATGGCCCATACCGGCGTGCCGGGAATAAACGCGCCACAGACGGCGATCGCCGCCGCCGAGAACGCGGCGTTATACATCAGTACCGTACGAAATCCCCAACGACTCAGCGCGGCCGGGGCAAGCGATTTCACCAGAAAAGAGCCGAATGCCGACGCACAGGTAATCATCCCGGACTGAAACGCCGACATGCCGAGGCCGGTCTGCAGTGACAACGGCAGTAAAATCGGCAGCGCGCCCAGCCCCATCCGAAAGAGCGATCCGCCGGCAACGCTCGCCTGGAACGTGGGGATCAACAGGAATCGCAGGTGCAGTAGCGGCTTCTCGACGTTGAAGGCGTAGAGGACATAGAGTCCGCCCAGCGCCGCCCCGATAAAGATCAGTAACCATGCGGTGCCGGCGGAGACTAAGCCGCCACCCAGAACCGAAAGACCGAGCAAAAACGTCGCGCCGCCGCCGGCCGACAAGGCGAAGCCGACCCAATCCAAAGGCCCCGGATGCGGCTCGCGCGAGTTTTTGATAAAGCGCTGGGCTAGCCAGATACCGGCAATGCCGACCGGCACGTTGATCCCGAAAATCAATCGCCAGTGCAAATAGGTCGTGATGAAGCCACCCAGCACGGGGCCGGCAGCCGGACCGAGCAAGGCAGGAATACTGAGGTAATTCATCGCCCGGACAAATTCGCTGCGGGGTACGGCACGAAAGATGATGATGCGTCCGACCGGCACCATCATGGCACCGCCGATGCCTTGCACGAAACGCGCGACGACGAAGTAGGGCAAGGACATCGAGGCCGCGCACAGCAGGGAGCCGGCGACGAAGACACCGATCGCGGTCTGAAACACGCGTAGGGCACCGAAGCGATCCGCCACCCAGCCGCAGATCGGAATGAAGATCCCGAGCCCGACGACATAGGCGATGATCCCGATTTGCAAGACGACCGGATCGCTGTGGAAGTCGCGCGCCATGGCGGGCAGCGACGTGGCGATCACATTGGCATCCATCGATTCCATGAACATCGCGAAAGCGACGATCAACGGGGCGAGCAATTCCCGGGGTATGGCGCGCATGAGCATCGGAGCGGCGTCTGGCGGTATCGACGCCGCCGGTGAGCGCATTCGGGAGCGACCCTGCTTCAGCAAACCAGCGAAGCAGCAGGGCGGTGCGAACGATCAGGGCGCCGACGAACCAGGCCGTGGCATGAAGGAATACGGAGCGCCATTATCCCGGAAATTCATCTCGAAAACGACCAGGCAACGGTTTTTTTGTCCGCGCCGACGACAAAATCACGCGAAAGCGTGAGCAACGCGCGAGGTGCGCATCGGGCCTAACGCAGTGCGGTAGCAAACAGCATATTGCGCGCGAGGACGACCGGTGCCGGATCCCGCATCGTCTTGGCGATCAACACCGCGCCCTGCAACGTGGCTTGCACATAGCGCGCCAGTGCGGCCGGAACGGCAAAGGCCGCGGGACTGGGCGGCGCTTCCGTCGCGGGCGGATGGATCGCGCCAGCCTCGATCGCTTCGGCAATACAGGAGGAGAGACGCAGTTCGACGTGCGCCAGGATGCGGCCGATCTGCATCCGCAGCGCCTCGCTGTGCTCGGCGGTCTCCAGAGCGAGATTGCCGAGCAAGCTACCGTGTTGCACGCCCTGTTCGGTCAAATCGGTCAACACCGCGTCGAAATACGCGTGAAGCCGGCCGATTGCATCGAGTGCCATATTGTCCAATGTGCGGCCGATCAGCGCTTGCGCCTGCTCGAAGTGGAGGTCGACGACCTCCATGGCAAAGGCTTCCTTCGATTGGAAATGATTGGTGAAAGAGCCTTGGGGCACGCCCGCGGCCTGAACGATGTCACGCACGCTCGCGCCGTTAAAGCCGCGCTCGTGCATTACGCGCAGCCCCTCGTTCAACAATTTTGTGCGGTGGGAAGGTTTCGGCATAGTGCGCCAACTATACGGGCGTACGCATTCGGCGGTCAATGAATTGCAAGATAGCAGCAGATTAAGAGCTGTAGGCAGATTTTAAACACTCGTTTGATTTATTCCCGCTCATCCCGTCGCCGACGCGGCGATGCCCGTCTATCGTGGCATGCTTCCGTTGAGCGTTATAATTTGTCTTACAACTTGATGCATTGGTCTTGCCCGAAGTGTTGCGAACGCGTCACTTATCGGCGCGAAGACGACGACGATTTCGGGCTGGGCGGCGCCTGCGGCGCATCGGCATCGAAGGTACACTGAGCGTCCAATGGCGGGTGCTGGTCATGCGGCGCAATGCAGATCCTGGACTTTTGGAGACTTGAGCAATGAGCGATATTCAATACCCGGCGTATCCCGAAGTGAAGCTGTATATCAACGGCGAATGGCAACGGGGTGCACGCGATACGGCGGTGATCAATCCGGCCACGGAGGCGGAAATCGGCCGCCTGGCACTGGCATCGGAAAAAGAGTTGGCCGAGGCGGTGCGGGCGGCGGATCAGGGATTCAAGACTTGGCGCAAGGTGCCGGCACTCGAGCGCAGCAAGATCATGCGCAAGGCGGCCGCCCTGTTGCGCGAGCGTGCGGAATCGATCGCCGCGATCATGACGATGGAGCAAGGCAAACCCCTGGCGGAAGCGCGGGTGGAGACGCTGAGCGCCGCCGACACGATCGAATGGTTTGCCGAGGAAGCGCGGCGGACCTACGGCCGCATCATCCCGTCGCGTAGCCCGCAGGTGCGCAACGTCGTGCTCCGAGAGCCGGTCGGTCCGGTTGCCGCTTTCACGCCGTGGAATTTCCCGATCAATCAAGCGGTGCGCAAGGTGTCGGCCGCGCTAGCGGCCGGTTGTTCGATCGTCCTGAAAGGGCCGGAGGAAACGCCGGCGAGCTGTGCGGAATTGGTGCGCGCCTACGCCGATGCCGGCGTGCCGGCAGGCGTGTTGAATCTGGTCTTCGGTGTGCCGTCCGAGGTATCCAACTATCTGATCGCGCATCCGGTCATCCGGAAAATCTCGTTCACCGGGTCGACGCCGGTGGGGAAACAGCTGGCCGCTTTGGCAGGGCAGCATATGAAGCGCGTGACGATGGAACTGGGCGGTCACGCACCGGTTCTGGTGTTTGCCGACGCCGATATCGATCGCGCGGCGCAATTGCTGGCAGGGGCCAAGTACCGCAATGCCGGACAAGTCTGTATCTCGCCGACGCGTTTTCTGGTCGAGCGCAGTGTCGTTCAGCAGTTTACCGATGCGTTTGCCGCCGCCTCCCGCGCTTTGAAAGTGGGTAATGGCCTGGACGAAACGTCGAAAATGGGGGCACTCGCAAATGATCGTCGGCTGGCTGCGATGGAGCGGCTGGTGGCCGATGCGCGCGAGAAGGGCGCGGAGGTCGTGACTGGCGGTGAACGGGTTGGCGACAAGGGCTATTTCTTTGCCCCGACAGTCTTGCGCAATGTCCCGGCGAACGCGGCGTTGATGCACGAGGAGCCGTTCGGCCCGCTCGCGCCCATCATCGCTTTCGACTCGTATCAGGAGGCAATAGTCGAAGCGAATCGCTTGCCGTTCGGGCTTGCCGCGTATGCGTATTCGCGCTCTGCCGCCACGGTGGCGCGTGTGGGCAACGACATCGAGAGCGGCATGATCTCGATCAATCAACACGGTCTGAGCATGCCGGAAACGCCGTTCGGTGGCGTCAAGGATTCGGGCTATGGCTCCGAGGGCGGGCAGGAAGCGATGGAAGCCTATCTCGTCACGAAATACATCGCCGAAGGCACTTGAGCGGCCAATAGCGGGCCGGATAAAGCTTCCGGTCCGGATCACACCGAAGGGACAGTCGTTACGTAACGACTGTCCCTTTTTTACGTAAGTCGTGGTGAAAAACCGTCAAACAAGTGATTTAGAACCCCGCCCTATCCGGATTTCCGCTAAGCCGCGTCCGCTTGCCTTATTATCCCACATGATAAATAAAAGAATCGTTTAATTGCCGCTGCAATTGTTCGGCTTCGGTAAAACGGGCTGTGAACGGTGTTGCGCATCGAAACGGACCCGTCGCTGCGGTCTGGCGCCTTGCATGGCGCCGCGCCACTTTGCTAGGTGAAGAGATGAAGAAGCTAATGGCCCGACTCGGTCGGTTGAACCATTTCCGGGGGCAGCGCGCCACCGTCCATGGTCGCATGGAAGCACTGGATCGGACGAATGCCGTTATCGAATTCAAAGCGGACGGCACCATCCTCTCGGCGAATGCTATTTTCCTGGATTTGATGGGTTACCGTCTGGACGAGGTCGTCGGCCAGCACCATCGCATTTTCGTGGAAGCGCCGTTGCACGCCAGCAGTGAATACCGCGCGTTCTGGAACAAGTTGTCCACCGGGCAGTTTCATCGGGGGGTGTTCAAGCGTCTGCGCCAAGACGGCAGTGAAGTGTGGATTCAGGCCACCTACAACCCGATCATCGATACCGACGGTAAGGTGCGCCGCGTCATCAAGTATGCAACCGATGTCACGGCCGATGAATTGCGACATGCCGATCATCGGGGACAGGTCGACGCCATTGGACGGGCGCAGGCCGTGATCGAGTTTGCCCTCGACGGGACGGTGCTGGCAGCCAACGCAAACTTCCTCGAAGCCTTTGGTTTCAAGTCGAACGAGGTGATCGGGCGTCACCACAGTATGTTCGTCGATCCGACGTATCGCAAAAGTAGCGACTACCAGACCTTCTGGAAAAAACTCGCGGAAGGTCGGCACGATAGCGGCATCTATCAACGCTTCGGCAAGCACGGGCGTTCGGTATGGATCCAGGCGAGCTATAACCCGATTCGCGATATGAACGGGGATCTGGTGAAAGTCGTCAAGTACGCGACCGACATCACGGCCCGCATCGACGCGACCCAGATGTTGCGAAACGCCGTGGGCGGCCTTTCGACGGCATTGCGGGACAATGCCTCGTTTGCAAGTTCGGCAAACGATCTGGCGCAGCGCACGGCGGCGATGGCACAGCATGGCGGCGATGCGGTCCATGAAATGGTCTCGACGATGCGCGAGATCCACGACGGTTCGAAAGCCGTCGGGGATATCGTCAAGGTGATCGATGGCCTCGCGTTCCAGACGAATCTGTTGGCGTTGAACGCTGCGGTGGAGGCGGCGCGAGCGGGTGAGGCTGGGAAGGGTTTTGCGGTGGTGGCGGGTGAAGTCCGCAACCTGGCACAGCGAAGCGCCGATTCGGCACGGGAGATTCGCGCGTTGATCGACCGCTCGAACAAGCAAGTCGAGCACGGCGTCGCGCTAGTGGAAGATGCGGGCGCGACGATCAGTGAGGTCGTGACCGCCGTGAAGGAAATGGCGACGTCGATGGACGCCATCGTGTCCGCCTCGGAGCAGCAGGGCAATCAACTCGCCGGCTTGCATCAGGCGACCGAAGCGCTGAAGATCGAATCTTGACCTCGACGACCTCGCTAGCGACGCTAGCGTCAATAACGTCGGATTAGCACTTGCCTGATGTTGTTCCGACGCGCGCCTCGCCGCTTCATGCATCGGGCGCTGTGCAGTCGTTCCCTCGGCGTTGTGGCGCGCCGTAACCTCAAACGGCATTACGCCGTTCATACCGCAGCGCGCTGGAAAAGCCAATTTGCGCTGCGACCGCCGTGGCGGTCAGTACCAAGGCAGCGCCCAACTCCGGGCGTCCGGCCAATCCCGTCAGCATCGTGCACAATGCGCCCACCGCCATTTGCGTAAAGCCGTACAGCCCCGCCGCCGAGCCGATCAAGCGATTATCGACGGCCAAAGCCTTGCTGAGCGCGGCTGGACTGGATAGTCCAGCACCAAAGGCATAGATCGAAGTGCAGGCGACGGCCCAGCAGACATCCAGATGGCCGCTCAACACAATCCCGAGAAGCACAACGCTAGCCGCGAGGCTGAAGACATTCCCGGCCATTAAGAGCCGCGTCAACGCGACGCTGCGGATCAGGCGCCGAGTGGTCGCATTGCCGAGCGACATGCCGACGATCAACAGCCCGAGATAGACGCCAACTTCTCCCAAGGGCCGGTGCAAGACCCGCGTCACGATGAACGGTGCGGCAGCGATATAGCCATAGATCGAGGTGGTCGCGCAGCCACCGCCAATCGCATAACCGAGGAAGGCGGGCGCTCGCAACAAGCTGCCGTAGTCGCGCATCAGCTTGCGCATACTGAGCCGGCCGGTGGGACTTGCGGTCTCCGGGATCATCCGCCAGGTCAGAATCAGCGTCGCCGCGCCCAAGGCCGTCAAAACGGCGAAGACCAAGCGCCAGCCGCCGATACTGACCAATGCCCATCCGGCCAGTGGCGCAAAGCCGGGCCCGATCATCATCATCAGATTCATCAAGGCCAGGGCGCGCACCGCCTCGTCGCTGGCGGAGGTATCGCGCACGATCGCGCGACCCAATGCCAAACCGGCGCACCCGCCCAATGCCTGAAACAGACGCGCGACGACCAACACATGCACGCTTTGCGCGCACATCGCCACCGCGCTGGCCAGGCCATACAGCGCCAAACCAAACAACAGCAAGGGACGACGACCGACGCTGTCGGACACCGGACCGTAGAGCAATTGCCCGAGCGCGAGACCGATTATGTAGACGCTGATCGTCGCCTGCATGGCTGCCGGTCCAACGCCAAATGCATGCGCCGCGTCCGGGAGCGCGGGCACGAAGATATGCATCGCCAAGGTGCCGCTGATCGTGATCAGGACCAACAGCCAGAGCGGCGCCTGTGGCGAGGAGGCCCCGGTGGGGGAACCCGCGGGCGAGGCGGTGGACGCGGCCTTGCCGCTAGCGATACGCATCGGGAGGTTCCTGGACAGACTGCAGCGCGGGCGGCTGGTCCGCGATGACGCGTGTAAGCTTTCGCGCCGAAAAGGCGTCTTTTGTAAGCAAGACAATTATACGGATTTTGATTGTCTAGGCAACAATAATTCGACGCTCTGACGCGGTGAGAAGCGAGGTCGCCAGTGTCTGATTTCGGTCGATCCCGAGAGCGGGCGTCGCTTCACAAATTGCAACGGCGATTGGAGGGGGGGCTCGATTGTAAGCCGAGGTCAATCTAGGGAATACCACTAATATGTTAGGGAAATCGCCAATACGGTGCGCATCACGGCGCTGGTCGGCGCGTATCAGGGTTCTTTCACACAAAGATGCGATAGAGAAAAAATGATTTATCTTTCAAAAAGCTAGCAAGCAATCTTGCTGAAGAGGGCGGATCGTCCCTTGGAAAAGACAACGCCTCCCGGTCGCTAATCCGGCAGGTGACAGATCGCAATACGGCCGTCCGCGGTGATATTCCAGCGCAACACTTCGGCCATCGCAGCGTTTCGGGAAACAATTGCCGCGACAATCTGTCGCGAATTTCCCTATAATCCGGTCCGCTGAAAGGTTCACCCCATGACCTTCGCGAATTCGGAGAGCTAGCATGTCAGAAGAAAAAGAGCCGCGCAGACGGTTCTTGCGCCAGGTTCTGGCAATCGTTCCCGCATCGAGTCTTGCTACCGGTGTCGCGGTGTCCACAACCGCTTGCACGCCACCGCACGAAACGAAGACCGCCGATAACGGCGGCGCGACAGCTGCGGCGTCGAATGCGTCGTACGAGCCACGCTATTTCACCCCCGGTGAATACCGCTTCCTTCAAGCTGCAGTCGACCATTTGATTCCGTCGGACGAATATGGCGCGGGTGCGCTCGAATCCGACGTGCCGGTGTTCCTCGACAAGCAGATGGACACGCCCTATGGCCATGGTCAGCTGTGGTACATGCAGGGGCCTTTCCATCCGGACCAACCCCCTGAAATGGGGTATCAGCTCAACCTGACGCCGCGGCAAATCTTCCGCCTGGGCATTGCCGAATCCGAAACCTATGCGAACAGCGCGCACGGCAAGAGCTTCGTGGAACTGGCGAAGGACCTGCAATTACAGGTCCTGAAGGAGATCGAGGCGGGCAAGGCGCATTTCGACAAAGTGCCGGCTAAAACGTTCTTCGGCTTTTTGCTGAAAAGCACGAAGGAAGGCTATCTTGCCGACCCCATCTACGGCGGCAACAAGGATATGGGCGGTTGGAAGATGGTGGGCTTCCCGGGTGCCCGTGCGGACTTCATGGACTGGATCGACCAGCCGAATGTGAAGTATCCGTATGGACCGGTGTCGATTTCGGGAAGGAAGGGTTGAGATGGCGATTAAAAAAGACAAAGTAGATGTCGTGCTGATCGGCTTCGGCTGGACGGGCGCCATCATGGGCATGGAAATGACTGATGCCGGCCTGAACGTTCTGGCGCTTGAGCGCGGCGAATTTCGCGACACGCCAACCGATGCGGCCTATCCGAAGGTCATCGACGAACTGGCCTATTCCACGCGCGGCAAGCTGTTCCAATCGCTGGCCGGCGAGACCTGCACGATTCGCCACAATATGCAGCTGACGGCGGTGCCGTACCGGCAGCATGGGTCGTTCCTGTTGGGCACGGGCGTGGGCGGAGCCGGTTTCCATTGGAACGGCATGATGTATCGGAATCTCCCGGAAGAGCTGGAGATGAAAACCCGCTACACCGAGCGGTATGGCAAGAAATTCATCCCGGACGATATGCAGTTGCTGGATCACGGCGTGACCTATGCCGAGCTCGAGCCCCACTACAACTTCGTCGAAAAACTGATGGCCGTATCGGGTAAGGCCGGCAACATCAACGGGAAGACAACTGGCGCCGACGGCGGCAATCCGCTCGAAGCCGCACGGACCGAAGAATTCCCGACGGCCCCGCTCAAAAAGCAGTACAGCGGCTCCTTGTTCGAGAAAGCGGCCAGGGAAACCGGGTTTCATCCGTACATGGCACCGGCGGCCAACGCTTCTGAGCCTTATACGAACCCCTATGGCGTCCGTATCGGCCCCTGCAACTATTGCGGCTTCTGCGAGAACTACGGCTGCTATATGTACTCGAAGGCATCGCCGCAGACGACGATCCTTCCGGTACTGCTCAAGCGCAAGAATTTCGAACTGCGCACGGAATCGCACGTGCTGAAGGTCAATCTCGACGCCGACGGCAAGCACGCCACCGGCGTCACCTACATCGATTCGCAAGGCCGGGAAGTCGAGCAGCCCGCGGATATGGTGATCCTGACCGCGTTCCAGACCCACAACGTGCGCCTGATGCTGCTGTCCGGTATCGGCAAGCAATACGACCCGGTGACCGGCGAGGGGACCGTCGGGCGCAACTTCGCCTATCAGATGAACGGTGGCGTCAATGTCATGTTGCCGAAGGGCACGGCATTGAACCGGTTCGCGGGCACGGGTGCCGGCGCGGTGGGCATGGACGATCTGAACGGCGACCAGTTCGACCACGGCCCGCTGGGCTTCGTCGGGGGCGCCAGCATCCGTAGCTTGAGCACCGGTGGTCGTCCGATCGGTCAGGCACCGACGGTGCCGGGCACGCCGTCCTGGGGCACCGAGTGGAAGAAGGGCGTTCAGGATGCCTACCAACGGTATATGACGATCGGTATCTCCGGCTCGGTCATGGGCTACAAGGACCGCTACCTCGACCTGGATCCCACGTACAAGGACAAGTACGGCATGCCTTTGCTGCGCATGACCTTCGACTGGCACGACAACGAGTACGCGATGCTCGCGCATATGGGCGACGAGATGGAAAAGGTCGCGAAGGCCATTCCGAACGAAGGCATTTACCGCGCTATCCGTAAGAAGGGATCGAGCTGGGATACCCGCGTCTATCAAAGTACCCATTTGACCGGCGGCGCGATCATGGGCACGAACCCGAAGGAAAGCGCGGTCAATCGTTTCTGCCAAAGCTGGGACGTGCCGAACGTGTTCGTTACGGGCGCCTGTTTGTTCCCGCAAAACATGGGCTATAACCCCACGGGGCTGGTCACTGCGCTGGCGTATTGGTCGGCAAAGGCCATCCGCGAGCAGTATCTGAAAAGCCCGGGTCCGCTGGTGCAGGCATAAGGAGACGATGATGACTAAAAATATTGCGCGCGCCACGGCTTCGGTCCGGATGGCGCGGACATCGGGCGTCCTGTCGTCGTTGGCGGTCACGTTGGCGACCGTTGCCGGATTGGGCGCGTTGGCCCCGTCCGTGCTAGCCCAAACGAGCCAGCCCACGCAAAGCGCCGATCAGGCACAACTGATCAAGCAAGGCGCGTATCTGGCGCGGGCTGGCGATTGTATCGCCTGCCATACGGCCAAGGGCGGGAAGCCGTTTGCTGGCGGCCTGCCGATGGCAACGCCGATCGGTACGATCTACTCGTCGAACATCACGCCGGACAAGACGCACGGTATTGGCGACTATACGCTCGAGGACTTCGACAAGGCCGTACGTCACGGCGTGGCGAAGAACGGCGACACCTTGTATCCGGCGATGCCTTACCCGTCGTACGCCAAGGTCAAGCCGTCCGATATCAAGGCGCTGTACGCGTATTTCATGAACGGCGTGCAGCCGGTGGCGCAAGCGAACAAGGCAACGGATATCGCCTGGCCGATGTCGATGCGCTGGCCGTTGTCGATCTGGCGCAGCCTGTATGCGCCGGCGGTCGTGAGCGACGACAGTATGACGGGCGACGCCGATGCGGTGACGCGCGGCCGATACCTGGTCGAAGGACTGGCGCATTGCTCGGCATGCCATACGCCGCGCAAGGTGACGATGGAGGAATCGGCGCTGAGCGATGACGGTTCGACCTTCCTGTCCGGCGCCGTGATCGACGGTTACCTGGCCAAGAACCTGCGCGGCGACGTCAACGACGGACTCGGTAAATGGAGCGAGGCGGACATCGTCGCCTTCTTGAAGGGCGGTCGCAACAGTCATTCGGCTGCGTTCGGCGGTATGGCGGAGGTGGTCGAGAACAGTACGCAGTACATGACCGATGCCGATCTGACGGCGATCGCGCAGTACCTGAAGACCCTGAAGCCGGTGCGTGCGGACCAGGCGCCGTTGGCCTACAACGATGCCACCGAACAGATGTTCCATAGCGGGAAAGCGAGCAGCAACGGCGCGATCCAGTTCCTGAACAACTGTGCGGCCTGCCACCGCACCACGGGCCTGGGCTGGAAGGAAACCTTCCCCGCCCTGGCCTTGAGTTCGACGGTGAACACGCAGGATCCGACGTCATTGATCCATATCGTCCTGGGTGGCGCGGAAATGCCGTGGACCACGTCGGCGCCGACGCACTACGCGATGCCCGCCTTCGCGCAGCGCTTGAACGACCAGGATATTGCCGATCTGCTGACCTTCGTCCGCTCCGGCTGGGGCAATAATGCGCCGCCCGTCACGCCGGACATGGTGGCAAAGGTGCGCAAGACGCTGCCGGAAACGCCGCGTGAGGCCTCGGAGAAATCGCTGTCGCCGGTGAACAAGGACTGATTCAACGCTCTGGGGCGCTTTCCGGCCCCATTTTTTAGCGCCGCATGCCCTGTCAGGGGTGTGCGGCGTTTTTTTTGGATCGAACCCCATCCGTCGATAGGCAATCTCTGCCGGCGCAGGATCCTCGCGGCATCGGTTATCATATTACCGGCGGCGGCGTACCGGCTGTGTCCACACACGCGACGTCGTCGAGAGCAAGTTCATCAGGCGGGTCACTAAAGATTGAAATGGGAAAACAACTGCAGCGCGTGCTGAGCGACGTGCCCGGCCTGGACACCATCCTGTGCGGAGGCTTGATCGCCGGATCGTCCTACATTATTCAGGGCATGCCCGGAGCCGGTAAAACGATCCTGGCCAACCAAGTCGCATTCGGGCAGGCGCGCGCAGGGCACAAGATCCTTTATGTGACGCTCCTCGCGGAATCGCACGACCGACTGTTCCAGTCCTTGTCGACGCTCGATTTCTTCGATGCCTCGGTGATCGGCACGCAACTGGTCTATATCAGCCTGTTTCAGACGCTGCGCGATGAAGGGTTGTCGGCGCTGGTGGCGGTATTGCGCAAGGAGTTGTCGCGTCAGCAGTGCTCGATGCTGGTGATGGATGGGCTGTTGAATGCCCGCGATCGCGGCGACACGGATCTCGACGTGAAGTCTTTCGTTGCCGAGTTGCAGGGTCATGCTGCTTTCACCCATTGCACCGTCCTGTTTCTCACGAGTGCGCGAATCGACGACGCGAGCCCGGAACACACCATGGTCGATGGCGTGATCCAATTGCAAAGCGAGGAAGTCGGCTCGCGAACCGTCCGTCAGTTGAAGGTCACCAAGTCGCGCGGTAGCGATTCGATCAACGGCATGCACCAGTACAGCATCGCGTCGAACGGGCTGTCGGTCTATCCGCGCCTGGAAGCGGTGTTGTCCCGTCCGAGCAACATTGAGTCGCCTGAATCCACGCGGGTTCCCAGCGGTGTCACCGGTCTCGATCCCTTGATCGGGGGCGGTCTGCCGAAAGCGTCGGTGACGCTATTGCTCGGCCCGTCGGGAAGCGGCAAGACCACTTGCTGTCTTAATTTCCTGACGGCCGCCTCGCCCGAATCGCCGGCGCTGTATTTCGGATTTTACGAAACCCAGGCGCGCCTTGCCTTGAAAGGGCGGGCGTTCGGCATCGACCTGGATGCGCTGATCGATTCCGGCGCGGTCCATATACTGTGGAATCCGCTGACGGAAAACCTGCTGGACGCCTTGGCGCATCAATTGCTGAACGCGGTGAAGCGCTTGGGTGTCGCCCGCGTCGCGATCGACGGTTTCGGCGGTTTCGAGCGGGCGGCGGGGAATGCCGGCCGTCTGCCGGAGTTCCTGTCCGCGCTCAGTAATGAACTGCGCGCGCTCGGCGTGACGACGGTGGCAACGTTGGAGTCGCGCGTGGTGTCAGGCGCCGGGTATGGCGCAGCGTCGCCGACCTTGTCGTCGGCGATGGACAACCTTCTGTTGATTCGTCAGCGCGAAACGCCGGAAGGGATCGCGCGCTCGATGATTCCGGTGAAGGTACGAGACAGCGTGTTCGATTCATCGGCACGGAAGCTGTTCTTCAATGAACGGGGGCTGTTCGTCGACGGCCTGCTGGATTTGCCTACGCTTGAAACGGGGCAGCGGTACGAGACACACTTCAGCAGCCCTGACGACGCTGGAACGTGATGGTCGACTCTCTCGCGCATCGTCCGCACAAGGCCCGCCTCGTTATCGTCGACGATGAATCGTTGATCGTCGAGTCGCTGGCGTTCGTGCTGGAGGACGAAGGTTATGAAGTCTATGCCGCATCGAACGGCAGGGCTGCGCTCGATCTGATCAAAGCGGTATTGCCGGCGCTCGTCATCACGGACTTCATGATGCCGGTGATGTCGGGCCAGGAGTTGGCCGAATCGCTGAAAGCGGATCCGTTGTATTCCACGATCCCCGTAATCCTGGCGAGCGCGGTTCAGAGCGATCAGGCGCGCAAGCGTCAGGATTTGTTCGATGCGGTTTTCGACAAGCCCTATCGGCTGCCCTTGTTGATCGATACTGTCGCGCGCTTGTTGGCGCGACAAACGCCCGGCACGTCGACGCAGAATGCACCGCCCGCCGCCGTGCCCATCGAGGAGCCGGTCTTCCTGTTAGGCAACGGTCAAGCGACCGTACCCGCCTTCCAGTTTTCCTTCCTGTTCCAGGGGCGGGATTATCGCGTGCTGGTGACCGACGACTTCCTGAACCGACACGCGGATGCGTTAAGCGTCCTGGGTGGCCGCGATCACATCCTCGGCAAGTATCGTAAAACCTTCGAAGCGATCGCGATCGGCAAGATCCTGCGCGGCGACGAAGAACCGGTACGCATCATCGGCGACGATCTCGCGCCGAAGAACGGAGCGGCCCGCTAAGCAGGTCGGCCGAGCGGGCAAATCGGGTTTCCTGTCTTCCTAGCCGTTGCGGAACAGGAAGCTGTATCCGTTCAGTGCCGGGACGCCGCCGAGGTGGGCGTACAGCACTTTCGAGCCCTCCGGGAATTCGCCATTGCGAACCATCTGGATCATCCCGTCCATCGACTTCCCTTCATATACCGGGTCGGTCAGCACCCCCTCCAGCGTCGCGCAAAGGCGAATCGCTTCCAGCGTCCCTTCATTCGGCAGGCCATATTCCGGTCCGCCGAAGCGGGTATCCAGAATGACATCGTCGGCGGTGATGTCTTGGTTCAGTTCGACCAGCGCGGCGGTGTTCTTGGCGATGCGAAGCACCTGTTCGCGCGTGCGTTCCGGCTTCGCCGAGGCATCGATGCCGATCACGCGTCGCGCGCGGCCGTCGGCGGCGAAACCGACGATCATGCCGGCCTGCGTGCTGCCGGTGACGGCACAGACGACGATGTAGTCGAACGTGAATCCCAACTCGGCTTCTTGCTGCCGCACTTCCTCGGCGAATGAAACGAATCCGAGTCCGCCTAATGGATGTTCGGAACACCCTGCCGGAATCGGAAACGGCTTGCCGCCTGCCGCGCGGACGCTTTCCATCGCGTCCTCCCAGCTCTTGCGAATCCCGATATCGAACCCGTCGGCGACCAGTCGGACGTCGGCGCCCATGATCCGCGACATCTGGATATTGCCGACTCGGTCATAGACGGCGTCCGAGTAATTCACCCAGTTTTCCTGTACCAGAACGCACTTCATGCCAAGGTGCGCGGCGACGGCCGCAACCTGTCGGGTCTGATTGGATTGAATGCCGCCGATGGACACCAGCGTGTCGCATCCCTGCTCAATCGCTTCCGGAATCAAATATTCGAGTTTCCGCGTCTTGTTCCCGCCGAAAGCGAGCCCGCTGTTGCAGTCTTCGCGCTTGGCATACAGCGCGACTTTGCCGCCCAAGTGCGCGCTCAGACGTTTCAGCGGTTGGATCGGCGTGGGACCAAAGGTCAGTGGGTATTTGGGAAAGCGGTGCAAGTTCATGGCGGGTTCCTCGATAAGGGGGGTGTTCTGCAACCCGTGTCGGCGCATCGACACGGACCGTGATGGGATGCACAACAGAGCAAAATGCTATCGAAGTTCTCACGAAATTTGCGTGCGAATAAAATAGGCTATACCTACTTTAGCGGGATTTTTCTTAACCGAATCGTGGATACATTGTGAAAAAAAGGGATTTCACGCAATGAAAAAAATGTCTCTACCGACCGATGCGTCGTCGAATGCGGTGCAGATGGACCGCGTCGATCGGCAGATTTTGAAACAGCTGCAAACCGATGCGTCGATCTCGAACGTGGCGCTGGCGGCAAAGGTGAATCTCAGCGCGCCTGCGTGCTTGCGCCGCGTGGAGCGGTTAAAGGAAGCGGGGCTGATTCGCGCGACGGTGGCGCTGCTGGATCCGAAGAAACTGGATGCGGGGATGATGGTGATCATCGGGGTCATGCTGGATCGCTCGACGCCGGAGTCGTTCATGCAGTTCGAAAAAGCCGCAGGCAAAGTGCCCGGCTGCATGGAATGCCATGTGGTCACCGGCGAATTCGACTATTTCATGGTGCTGCGCACGCGCGACAACGACAGCTTCAACAAGCTGCATGCCGACCAATTGCTGTATCTGCCGGGCGTCCGGCAGATAAGGACCTTCATGGTATTGCGCGAAATCCTGTCGACGACGGTATTCCCGATCTGACGGGTCGTCTTAGGCGGTCCGCGGACGTTTGACGAGGATCCACCACGCGAGCCCGCCGGCCGCGACACCCCATAAGGCAGAGCCGATGCCGCCGATGGTCACGCCCGATGCCGTCACGAGGAACGTCAATAAGGCTGGTTCGCGCGCGACGTCGGATTGCATTGCACCGGCAAGGGCACTACCGATCGTGCTGAACAGCGCAATACCGGCCAGCGCGGCGATCAAGGCGGGCGGGAATACGGCAAAGATCGTCGCGACCGTGGCACCGAACAAACCCACCACCAAATAGAAGACCCCTGCGGCGAAACTGGCCTTGTACCGCTGAGCCGGGTCCGGGTGCGCCTCGGCGCTCTGACAGATGGCGGCGCTGATCGCGGCGAGATTGACCGCAAAGCAGCCGAACGGGGCGAGCACGAGCCCGAGAATACCGGTCCAGGTAATCGCGGGAGAGACGGGGACATCGCGATAACCCGCCGCGCGCAATGCGGATACGCCGGGCACGTTCTGCGAGGCCATCGTCACGATGAACAAGGGCAGCCCGATACCGACGATCGTCGCCCAGTGCCACTGCGGCATGACGAACACCGGGTGCGCCACGCCGAAAGTCAGGCCGGGAAGATCGAGGCGCAAGGTGTGTTGCTGCCAAGCGATGGCGGTGCCGACCAGCAGCGTCGCCAGGATCGCATATCGCGGCAAGGCGCGTTTGCATAGCAGATAGACGAGCAACATCGCGCCGACGAGCAGCGGCTGCGAGGGGAGCACTGAAAACACCGAAATGCCGAAGTGCACCAGAATGCCCGCGAGCATCGCACTGGCCAGGGGCAGCGGAATGCGATTCATGATGCGTTCGAACCAGCCGGTCATGCCGCATAGCGTGATCAGAAACGAGGAAAACAGGAATGCACCGATCGCCTCGCCCATGCTGTGACCGGGAAGGCTCACCGCCAGCAAGGCCGCGCCGGGCGTCGACCACGCGGTGACGACGGGTGCACGATAGCGCCATGACAACACGCAACTGCTCAAGCCCATGGCGAGCCCGAGGACGCCCATCCAGCCGCCGAAGGTGCGAGCGTCGGCGCCCGCCGCATTCGCTGCTTGCAGGACGATCGCCCCGGAGCTGACGACGCCGACCAGCACCGTGATGAAACCGGCGACCACGGTGGAGAAGGGCCAGCGAGCAGATGGCGGCGGGGCACTGCCGGGACTGCTGGATTCGGGCGCCGGTGACGGCGTGTTGTCGGGTGATGCGATGGACGTCATGTCTTTTATACGGCTTACGGATTAGCGAAAAGGTCGAAGGCTGAGGGGGCGTCGGGTCGCCGGGGCGGCGTGTTGCGCGTCGGGGCGGTGCACGCGGCAGGTTGCGAAGGGGACCGGCGATCAGGGTGAGAAGGGCGACATCGATGCGAGCGCCGGCGGCATCGCCAACGGCGAATACAGGCCGGTCCGGTCCGGATCGACGACGTGTTGCGCGATCGACTCGCGCATCATCTCGGTGAAGCGTCGCAGCTTGGCCGGGTAAAAACGTGCGTAAGGATAAACCAGGTAGACCGGCAACGGGGCGGCACGCCAGTGCGGCGCCAGTTGCACCAGCGCGCCGGCCTCCAGATCGTCGCCGACGATCCACGACGACGATGCACAAACGCCCAGACCTTCCAAGGCGGCCGCGCGTATCGCGTACAGGCTGTCCGTCAGCATCCGAGGCCGAAAGGTGATCTGCTGGCTCGCGCCGGTTTCGTCGTGCGTCAGCGTCAGGTTGCTGCGATAAAACTGTTTCAAGGCAAGCCAGGGCAAGCTCGCTAATTGCTCCGGCTCCTGCGGTATGCGCTGGCGACCCAGCAGCGCAGGCGCGGCCACGACGATGCGGGGCACATGCGCCACCAAAATGGCGACGAGCGAGGGGTCGTGCAGCTCGCCGATCTGGATGGCGCAATCGACGCCGTCGGCGACAAAGTCGGGGCCGCGGTCATGCAGCAACCATTCCACCTGCACTTTGGGATAACGCATCATGTAGCGCGAGAGGGCGGGAATGAATCGCTGCTGGCCGAATGCGTGCGGCGCCACGATGCGCAATAGCCCGGCCGGTTCGGCGTCGGCGCCACGCACGTCGGCTTCGAATGCCGCCCAATCCGCCAGCAGTTGTTTGGCCCGGTCGTAGCAGCGTTCGCCGTCGTCGGTGAGCTTCATCGCATGCGTCGTGCGCTGCAGCAAACGCACGCCAAAGGTTTTTTCGAGCCACTGCAAACGCCGGCTGACCGTGGGCTGCGTCGTGCCCATTTGCATCGCGGCGGCGGAGAGACTCCCAGCCTCGACGATCCGGACGAAGGTCTGCATCATCTCGATGCGGTCGGCGGCGAGTACCGGTGGGGAAGTCATGTCATGCAATGCCCGATCTGGTTATACGTGAAGCGTATAACAATTCTGTTGCCGCGACCACTACGCAAGCGTGATAAAGATTGCGACACTGCGAGCACGTTTTCTCAGCTGGTCACTAATCCGGAATTTCACGCATGTCTGCCATCCCTGCAAACCCGCATCCGCCGCTGTCATCGGCGTTGATCCTGTTCCTGGCCACCGGCTGTGGTCTCGCGGTTGCATCGCTTTACTACAATCAGCCGATGCTGGGCATTCTTGGCGCCGACTTGCATGCCGACGCGCGCATGGTCGGGCTGATGCCGATGCTGACGCAACTCGGTTACGCGTTGGGCCTGCTGCTACTGGCGCCCTTGGGGGATCGCTACGATCGGCGAACGATCATTCTGTCGAAAGCGATCGTGCTGACGCTCGCGCTGGCGGGGGCCGCGATCGCTCCCGGCATTCATATGCTGCTGCTCGCCAGCTTGGTGGTCGGATTGTCGGCCACCCTCGCGCAGGACATCGTGCCCGCCTCCGCGGCACTGGCGCCGGAAGCGCATCGCGGACGTGTCGTCGGCACCGTGATGACGGGTTTGTTGCTCGGCATCCTGTTGTCGCGCGTGGTCAGCGGCATGATGGCGGCGAGCGCCGGCTGGCGGGCGATGTTCGCGCTGGCCGCCGTCAGCATCGCGCTGTTTACGGTATTCGCCTGGCGCCAGCTGCCGCGGCTCGCCCCAACGACGCAATTGGGCTATCTGCAATTGCTGGCCTCCCTCGGCAGCCTCTGGCGTCGTCACCCGGCGCTGCGCCGTGCGGCGCTTGCCCAAGGCGCGTTGCAATTGGGGTTCAGCGCATTCTGGTCGACCTTGGCCGTGATGCTGCACGCAGCGCCGTACGGCATCGGCAGCGCCGGCGCCGGATTGTTCGGCCTGGCTGGTGCGGCGGGGGCGCTGGCGGCACCGATCGCCGGGCGAATCGCCGACCGACGTGGCGCCAACTTTGGCACCCGCGTGGGGAGCGTGATCGCGACGCTGTCCTTCGCCGCGATGTTCTTGATGCCGTTATTGTCGGTGCCGGGACAGCTGATCTTGCTGGCCGTCAGTGCGGTTGGATTCGATCTGGGCGTGCAAGCCACGTTGGTGTCGCACCAAACCATCGTCTATGGACTGGAGCCGGCGGCGCGTAGTCGATTGAACGCGGCCCTGTTCGTGACCGCCTTCCTCGGGATGGCGCTGGGTTCGGTATCGGGAAGTTTGCTGCTCGCGTCGGGCGGTTGGCCGGCCGTGGTGGCATTGTCGACCGCTGCCGCAGCGCTGGCTTTTACGATTCGGATGTGGCCAACGACCGAAGCGGTGCGGTGATCGAACGAGCGCGCTGCGCCATTGCGGTAGGGTGACGGCGAGATAGGTAGCGCGCTCCGCGTTGTATTCCCGCGGAGCGCGGGCCGATCAGGAAACGATCGGCAGCATCGCCACGGTGTAGCGATGCGTCAGCTGGCGGTCGAGCACCGGGTCGGTCAACTCGAGAATGAAGGTATCGCCGTCGGTCATTGCGGCCATCGCGCCGTGCACCGCCAGCGTGCCGCTGTACATCGCGCTGCGAGCCGGCAGGGCCGCATCCGCCGAGGGGGCCGATGCGTCGCGCGACCCGGTCTGCGCGTACAGGGACCACAGCGACGGCGGCGGCAAGAGCCCGGCGACGGTGCCGGATTGGTAGTCGATGCGTTGACCGTCGGCCTTGACGACCCACGATTGCATGTGGAGCTGATCCCAGTGCGGGGCGACATCCGCATACCGCCAGGCCTCGCGCGACACCGGCTTGGCGCAGACCTGCTTCGACACCGCCACCCCGTAGGCCTCGACTTCGCGGTCCGTATGATCGGAGCCGATTGCGACTAGGGTCCCTTCCGGCGAATCGATCAAGACGCATTCGATTTCACCGCTGGACGTGCCGCCGAGCAGTTGCACGACAGGCGATTGGGTCAGCAGCGTATCGGCCACGCGGTAGAAACACGGCGTCGACGACGGCGGCGCGACACCGATTGCCGCCAGCTCGGCGATGTGGGCTTGGATGGCGGCGGCGTCGCGGCCGGCCCACCCGGCGATGACCAGTTGATCGATTTCGACGTCGAGGGCGGCGACATCCGTTGCCGACTGGGTTGCGCCGACGGCGCGAACGGCGAATTGCAGGGTGCTCATGACCTCTCCTTACTGTTCCAGCGGTTTGCCGGCGGTTTCACGGGCGCACAGCAGTGCGATGATCGTGATGGCCAGCGCAGCGGTGATATAGAGCGATACGGCGATCGTCGAGTGATAGTGCTTATAGAGGCTGATGATGATCAGCGGCGCAAAACCCCCACCGACGATGCCCGAGAGCGTATAGGTCAACGACGAGCCGGCATAACGCACGCGGGTGGGAAACTGCTCGGTCACGAACGAGGCCTGCGGTCCGTACATCACGGCGTGCAAGGTCAAGCCGCCGATCACCGCCAGCGCGATCATGACCGGATGCGCGGTGTCCAGCAGCACGAAGAAAACATAGGCCCAGATGACGGCGCCGATTGCGCCGCAGAGATACACCGGCCGCCGACCGAAACGATCCGACAGCGCGCCGAAGAATGGCACGATGGCCGCGTTGATCGCCGTGCCCAGCAGCACCGCCGTAAGCGCCACGCTGCGCGGCAGATTCAATACCGTGGTCACATAGGTCAGCGTGAACACGACCATCAAGGCATACAACACGTCCGATCCGACCCGGGCCGCGCCGGCGACGATCAGGCGGCGCCAGTAGTGCGTCAGCACCTCGGCTACCGGCACTTTGACGACGGCGTGTGCCTCGCTGAGCTTTTCGAAAGCGGGCGTCTCGGAGACGCCGCGACGAATCCAGAAGCCGAATCCGACGAGCAGCAAGCTGGCCAGGAAGGGCACGCGCCAGCCCCAAGCGAGGAATTCGTCCGACGACAGCGAAAGGTTCAACAGCGCGATCAGGCCGGTTCCCAGCAACGTGCCGAACGACGGTCCCATTTGCGTCCAGGACGCATTGAGCCCGCGTTTTTTCTGATCACCGTGTTCCACGGCTAGCAGGACGGCGCCGGCCCATTCCCCGCCGAGGGCGATCCCTTGCACGAAGCGCAGCGCGACGAGCAGGATCGGGCTGGCGATGCCGATCGACGCATAGGTCGGCAAGACGCCCATCAGGGCGGTGCACAGACCCATCAGTACCAATGTCAGCATCAGCACCGCGCGACGACCGATCTTGTCGCCGAGGTTGCCGAAAAAGAAGCCACCGAGCGGTCGTGACACATAGCCGACGGCATAGGTCGAGAATGCCAGGATGGTGCCCGCGAGCGGGTCGACGGACGGGAAAAACAGCTTGTTGAAGACAAGCGCCGACAAGGTGTTGTAGACGGTGAAGTCATACCATTCGAGCGAGGTACCGATCATGCTGGCGCCGGCAAGGCGGCCACGGCCGACACGCGGCTTGTGCGTGCTCGTGCCCTCGGAGCGTCCCGCGTGGGGGGTGGTATCGGGCGGTAGGATGGTATTCATTTGAATCTCCGGTATCCACGGGATGCAGCAGGTGCAATGGGGCCAAGGCGCCAGTGTTGCGGTGGACGGAAATCGGGTCCAACTAGAAAAAAAATTCGGAACAAAAAGATTTACTTATCACCGACAACGGGCAAAGCCTCACGCCCCTGCACGCCAGACAGCGCGGCACCCCGTTCAATAATGAAATTGTGCGGCGATTTCCCGGCTGAGCTCGGCGATACGCTCGGCGATCGGGTGGCTTTGCGTGCGGTAGGCGGCAATCAGCGGCAGCGCGGGGAATGGCGCATCGACGTCGAGGACGACGAGCAGGCCATCGCGGATTTCACGTTGAATAATGGCCGGCGGCAGCGCCGTGATGCCAAATCCATCGGCCACCAGGCGGATCATCGCCGCCACCGAGGTGATGCAGTTGATCCGAGCCGGCCGCTCCACGGCGCTGGCGAAGAGCTGTTCCATCGTCGCGTGCGGGCCGGAGTGGCGCGCGAAACTGACGATCGGATAGGCGGCCAGATCGGACAGTGTCAGCGTGCGCTCCGGGAATGCGAGCGACGGACTGGCGACCCAACGCACGGGCAACTCCAGCAAAGGCAGACTGGTGAACTCGGGCGGGGGCAGGCGGTCGGTCTGCAGAATCAGATCCACCGTATCAGCGTGCAGCAGCCGCGCCAGATGAATCGTCGTATCGCTGGTGACTTCGATCTCGAGCCGAGGATAGCGGCTGCGGATCGCCGCCATCAGCGCCGGGAAGAAACTGTGGACGATCGATTCGATCACGCCGATGCGCAGCAGGCCGCCTTTGGCGTCCGCATCGTCGGCCTCGCGGCGCATTTCCTCATGCAGGCGGACGATGCGTTCCGCATACGCCAACATTCGGCGACCGGCGGGCGTAAGCGTGGCCGCGCGGGAGTTCCGATCGAACAGGCGCACGTCGAAGTTTTCTTCGAGCGCGGCGATTCGACTGGAGATGGAAGCCTGGGTGGTATGCAACTTCTCCGCGGTAACGCGGAAGTTCTGCAGCTTTGCAAGCCAGACAAAGGTTTCCAGAAAACGGATATTCATGCGAGGGGCTTCACCGAAACGAACAGGCATGCGCGAAGACCGCATGCGCGCGAATTCCGGTGAACAAGGTCCAGGAATGACGGCAAGCCATCATAGTGCAAGGAAAATCGAAAAGGGTGTTTTGACCGCCTTTTGGCGGCCATTCGCCACGCGCGCCTTCCAAAAACGATCATTGCCGGCGATCAGGATATGATCGATTCAGTCAAAACGTCATTGAATCGATCAACTTCACCCTATCGAAATGATCGAAGCATCACGATTTAGGGTTTTTACCGATCGGTGCGCTGTCCCAAAATGTTTAGAATGATCGAAACGAGCAAATTCCCGCTTTATTTTGATCGATCTGAACAGCGTGCAGCGTCCCAACGCAAGCGACTGCATCGTTTGGACGCGACAGGAGAACAATAATGCAGTCCATCGCCCCTACGCCGTCCCTGCAATCCGCAGCGTCCAACGCTTCCAGTGGCGGCAGCGCCGCGCAGCCCGCGAAGAAGCCGTTCATGCCACGCGGCATCGTCCCGGCGCTGATCACGCCGATGACGGCCGACGAAAATGTCGATGAGGACGCATTGCGGGAACTGGTGGACCGCTTGATCGAAAAAGGCGTGCATGGCCTGTTCGTGCTCGGCACCAACGGCGAATTTATCTCCTTGAACGAGCGCGAAAAGCTGCGTATCGCCGCGATCGCGGTCGAACAGGCGCGCGGTCGCGTGCCGGTGATCGCCGGAACCGGCGCGTACGCCACGCGTGAAGTGATCGCCTTGACGCAGCAGATGCAGGACGTCGGCGTCGATGCCGCATCGGTGATCACGCCGTATTTCAATGGCGCAACACAGCCGGAACTGGTCTCGCATTATACGAAGATCGCGCAGGCCTGCACCTTGCCGCTGATGCTGTACACGATCCCCGCCAAGACCGGCGTGCAATTATCGATCGATTCGGTACGACGGCTCTCGGAGTTGCCGACGATTCGCGGGATCAAGGACAGCGGTGGCGACTTCGATCGCCTGGTGCAGTTGATCGGCTTGCGGCGTGACGATTTCGCGGTGCTGACAGGCACGGATTCGATGATTCTCTGGACCTTGATCGCCGGCGGCGACGGCGCCGTGGCGGCAACGACGAACGCCGTGCCCGATGTCGTGATGGCGATCTGGCAACAGTTTCAGGCCGGCAATATTCCGGCGGCCCGCCGTGCGCAGGAAGCGCTGCGTCCGCTGCGCGATGCTTTCGCCTGGGCGACGATGCCGGTCGTGCTGAAAACCGCAGCCAATCTGCTCGGCATGCCGTCCGGTCCCGCGCGCGCGCCGGCCTTGCCGCTGGATCCGCAGACGCGCGAAAAACTCGCCATCGCCTTGTCGGTGTACCGCGACTGGAAGGTCGATGCCGACGTGTCGACGAAGACGGGGGGCGCAGCATGAGTCAGGCCGCCACCACGCCAGCGAGCACGCCGATCATCCGCCATGTCGTCACCGCGCCGCATCTGGTGCATGGCTGTGGCAGTCTCGACCGATTGCTCGATTATCTGCCGCTCTTAAATCGCCCGGTGCGCCGCATCGCGCTCATCACCCAGCCGTCGATGGATCGCCTCGGTGTCACCGAGCGTCTCGTGACGATGTTGCAGGGCGACGATATTCAAACCACGGTCGTGCGCGGCGTCATGCCTGAACCGACCATCGACAATATCGAGACGGTATTCCTCGAGCAGATCGCGCCGACGCAGCCCGACGCGATTCTCGCGGTGGGCGGCGGCAGCGTGCTCGATGCGGCCAAATTGTTTGCCGTGCGGCTGACCAATGGCGAGCAGACCGATGCGACGGCGACCACGCCGCTGCGCGACTGGCTCGGCGTCGACAAGATCGCCTTGCCGGGCGTGCCACTGATCGCCGTGCCCACGACCTCTGGCACCGGCTCGGAAGTCACGCCGAACGCCATCGTCACGCTGCCCGACGAGTCCTTGAAGGTTGGCATCGTCAGTCGGCATCTGATGCCCTACCTGGTGCTATTGGACGCGACGTTGACCGTCAGCGTGCCAAAGCCGATCACGGCCGCCACCGGAATGGATGCCTTCGTCCATGCCTTGGAATCGTATATCTCGACGAAGGCGAATCCGGTCAGCGATATGTACGCGATGGCGTCGATGCGCTTGATCGGTGCCAACCTCGTGCAGGCCTACGAAAACGGCAGCGATCTGGCTGCCCGGGAAGCGATGCTGCTGGGTTCCACGTATGGCGGAATGGCGCTGACCGCGGCCGGCACGGCCGCCGTCCATGCGCTGGCTTATCCGCTCGGCGGCATGTTCGATGTCACCCACGGTGTCGCCAACGCGATGCTGTTGCCGCACGTGATGGCCTTCAATCTGGATGCGATCGAACCGCGACTGGCCGAAGTGGCGCGGGCACTGAACCTGGCCGCCACGTCGGATAGCGATGCGAAGGCGGCGACCAATCTGATGCAGCAGATCGTCTCGTGGACCGCCGCGCTGGCCATTCCCCAAGACCTGACCGCCTTTGGCGTCCGGGACGAGCATGTGGACGCGCTGGCGGCGGCGGCATCGAAAGTCACGCGCTTGCTCGGCAACAATCCCAAGACGTTAACGCTCGACGACATGCGCGCGATCTATCGCCGCTTGCTGCCATGAGTGCCTTGCTCGACGCCGCGGATCGGACAACGTGTGCCAAGACGGGCACATCCGTCGGCAGCGACACGTCGCACGCGGATCGCGTCGTGGCTAGGGGCGTGGCGCGGGAAGCGTCCGTGCCGTCGCTGTTGATCCTGGCCGACGATCTGTCCGGCGCGGCGGACTGTGCCGCCACCGCGGTTCGCCATGGCGCACGGGCCATGGTCGCGCTGACGCCGCTTATTATCGCGTCGAACGCCGGTCCGCAATCGGATACTTCCACGCACGATGTCCTCGCGATCGATCTGGATTCGCGTCGGATGACGGCGGCCGAGGCGGCCGACGTGCATCGCGACGCGGTCTATGCACATCGCGCCCAGCACGTGCACCACTCCCACCAAGCGCAAGGCGGCGAGCCGACTTCGGCCGGCAGGGCGCGGATTTTTAAAAAAGTGGACTCGACCTTGCGTGGGCATCTTGCCGCGGAGGTCGCCGCGCTGGCCCGGCTCGTCGGACTGGCGGTTGTCGCACCGGCGTTGCCGGAAGCCGGTCGAACAACCGTGGGAGGCCGTCAGTTACTCCATGGCATTCCCGTCGAAGAAACGGAAGTTTGGCGCAACGAGCAATTGTCGGGAACGGCGGATCTGGTCGCGATGTTGCAAGTGGCCGGACTGACGGTTCGCCATCAGCCAGTGCCGCAACACGCGGCAGGTGCCGGTGTGGACGCTGCGTCGACGCACTGGCGCGAGGCGATACAGGCCGCTCGCGATAGCGGCGCCCAGGCACTCGTGTGTGATGCGCTCAGCAAGGCCGATCTCGATGCCATTGCCGATGCGAGCGTCACGCAGTCGGACGTGTTCTGGGTCGGCTCGGCCGGCCTCGCGCGATCGCTGACGCGCGCGCTGTCCGATATCGGGGCATTCGACGTGCGGCGCGATGCGTCGATCGCGCACACGCCATCGACCCGAACGCACCTGCAGCGAGGCGCCTTGTTTGTCGTCGGCAGCATGTCCAGCGTCTCCCATGCGCAAATCGCCGCCTTAAGCGAGGTCGTCGGCGAGACCTTGCAGCATATCGAAATCGATGTCGCCGATTTGTTGAGCGACGCGCCCGAAGCGGCTTCCTTGCAGGAACCGCTCGGCGTGTCGGAAGTGACGACGGCCTTGCAGGCCGGCCGCGATGTGGTGGTATCGCTCGCGCAGCGCGATCGTTCGCGTGTCGGTGAAGGGTATCGGCTGGCGCAAGCATTCGGCGCCTGCCTCGCGACGGCAGTCGGCGAAGCGTCGGCGGTGTTCGCGACGGGCGGGGAAACGGCACGGGCGTTGTTGTCGGCCGCATCGATCGCCTGCTTTATGCTCGATACCGAAATCGCTCCCGGTGTGCCGCTCTCGTTGGCGGAAGTGCTGACCGGATCCGACGGGCACGCCCGATGGTTGCCGATCGTGACGAAAGCGGGCGCTTTCGGCGACAAAGACACGCTGGCTGTGGTGTGGCGCCATTTGAAAACGCTTGCGGCACGCACTTAATCGAGAAAAAACGCATCACGCATCGAAACGTCGGGAATCCGATTCAGAGATTTCGCCTTATTTCTTCCGCCGGGCCCTCGGTCCGGCGTCGAACCACACGAAACACGCGTAAAAAGGAGTAACCGTCATGACCTACCGTCCGGTTATCGGTATCACGATGGGGGATGCGGCAGGCGTCGGCCCCGAAGTCATCATGAAAAGCCTCGCGCATGCGAGCGTCTACGAACAATGCCGTCCGCTAGTGATCGGCGATGCGGGCCGCCTGCGCGACGCCGCACGGCGCACCGGGCTGGCGCTGGACGTACGTACCATCGCCAGTCCCGCCGAAGCCGGTTTCAAGCAAGGCGTTGTCGATTGCATCGACCTGGGCTTGATTCCCGCCGATATGCCGTATGGCAAATTGTCGGCCGTCGCGGGCGACGCGGCATACCAGTACATCGCCAAAACGGTCGAATTGACCTCGGCCGGTGAACTGGATGCGATCTGCACCGCCCCGCTGAACAAGGAAGCGCTGCATGCCGGCGGCCACATTTTCCCGGGTCATACGGAGATGCTGGCCCACCTGACCGGCATCGACGAAGTGTCGATGATGCTGGTGGCGCCGAAACTGCGGGTGATTCACGTCACCACGCATATCGGTTTGCTCGACGCGATCCGCAAGATCGAACCGGGCCTGGTGCAACGGACGATCGAACGCGGGCACGAAACGCTGGTGCGCGCCGGCATCGAAAATCCCCGAATCGGCGTCTGCGGCATCAACCCCCATGCCGGCGAAAACGGCCTGTTCGGTTATGGCGAGGAAGAAGAAAAGATCATCCCGGCCATCGAAGTATTGCGCGCGCGCGGATGGCAAGTGGAAGGGCCGTTGCCGGCCGATACCTTGTTCTTCCGTGCCGGCCGCGGCGACTTCGATCTGGTGATCGCGATGTATCACGATCAGGGTCATGGGCCGGTCAAGGTCATGGGTTTGGAAAACGGCGTCAATGTCACGGTCGGGCTGCCGGTCATCCGGACGTCGGTCGATCACGGCACCGCGTTCGATATTGCCGGGACCGGCATAGCGGACGAGGGCAGCATGTTGGAAGCATTGCGACAAGCGCAGGAGCTCGCGACGCGGCGCTCGGCGAAGCAGAAAACAGAACAAGGACAGCCGCAGCTCAGCACGCTTTCCTGAAGACCCGGCAATAACAACAAACGCGACCCGGTCGAGCCGATAACGGCCTGCCGGGCAAACTGAACCCACGGCGCCGTTCGCGCGCGACCGAGGGTCTCGCATAAAGGAGACAGGCATGGATACGTCGAACCTGGGCACCACCTCGCTGATTCTCGGCATGGTGGCCGTGTATATCGTCGTGACGAGTATCGTCAGCGTCCGATTGCGCAGTAAAACCGCGTCGCAATTCATGGTGGCGGGGCGCTCGATGCCGGTGCTGTTGGTGTCATTCCTGATGATGTCGGAATTCATCGGCGCCAAGTCGACGGTGGGCACATCGCAGGAAGCGTTCAATGTCGGGATTGCCGCGTCGTGGTCGACGATTGCCGCCTCGATCGGCTTTCTGCTGTTCGGCCTTTTCATGGCGCGACGCTTCTATAATTCCGGCGAATTTACGATCTCCGGCTTCATCGCCAACAAGTACGGCAAGACGGCCAAGACGATCGTGTCCGCGATCATGATCTATGCGCTGTTCCTGGTGAACGTGGGCAACTACGTCAGCGGCGCGGCGGCCATCTCGACGGTCCTGAAGACGAATCTGCCCACCGCCGCGATCATCACGGCAATCGTCAGCACGATCTACTTTGCCTGGGGCGGTTTGAAGAGCGTCGCCTATATGACGGTCGTGCACAGCGCCTTCAAGCTCATCGGGATCTCGATTCTGGTCGTGGTGGCCTGGAAGATGACCGGTGGCATCGCACCGATGCGTGCCGCCATGCCTGAGCATTACTTCACGTGGCAGGGCTCGTTGAAGGTCGGAACCATCGGCGCCTGGGTGATCGGTACCGCCGGCGCGATCTTCTCCACGCAGTTTATCTTGCAAGCGATTTCAGCCACCCGTAGCGCCGTCTCCGCACGCAACTCGGCTTTGCTGTGCGCCGTGTTATGTATCCCGATCGCGTTGTCGCTGGGCTTCCTCGGCGTGGCCGCCAAGTTCCTGTTCCCTGGCATCAAGAGCCTGTACGCACTGCCGACGTTCCTGGAACATATGTCGCCGTTGCTGGCGGCCATCGTCACCACGTCGCTGGTTGCCTCGAACTTCGTCAGCGTCAGTACCGTCGCCTTGTCGATTTCCTCGCTGGTGGTCAAGGACTTCTACGTGCCGCGCTATAACCCGACGCCGGAACAGGAATTCAAGATGTCGCGTTGGATTTCGGTGGTGGTCGGCATCATTCCCCTGGTCTTCGTCCTGTTCGTGCCGCAGATTCTCGCCTTGTCGTTCTTCACCCGTGCCCTGCGCCTGACCGTATCGGTTGTCGCGCTGATCGGTATCTACCTGCCGTTCTACAACAGTGCGCGCGGTGCCTGCATCGGCATGATCGCCGCGACGATCGCGACCACCGTCTGGTACCTGCTGGGTAACCCCTTCGGTATCGACAATATGTATATCGCCTTGGCCGTCCCGGCCATCGTCATCGTCGTCGAGCGTTTGCTGTTCCCCTCGGGGAGCCGCGCCTCGACCGCAGCGATGATGGACAACGCCGCGTCCGGCGCATCGGCCGCGACGCACCTGACACGCCGTGACGCGCATTGAACGAATGAAGGAGCAGAAAATGGGTGTTGCCTTGTTACATGACGAAGCCCCGGCGGCCAGCGACACGACGCTGCCGGCGACAACCGATGCCGCCGTGCAGACGCTCACTGGCGCACCGTGCTGGGACGGTGCCGCGCTGACGGCGAACTACGCCGACTCAGGTCGATGCGAAGCTTTCCTGCCCAGCCCCTGTGTGCAGAATCATGCGGCGAACCTGCACCGCCTGGCGAACGGCGATCTGATGTGCGTCTGGTTCGGCGGCACGCAGGAAGGTATTCCGGACGTGTCGATCTATGCGTCGCGTCTGGCCGCCGGCGAGACGCATTGGCGTGAAGCCGTCAAACTGTCCGACGATCCGACGCGCTCGGAGCAGAACCCGCTTTTGTTCACGACGCCCGAGGGCGCGCTTTGGCTGGTCTACACGGCGCAGAAGTCGGGCCATCAAAATACGTCGATCGTTCGCCGGCGGATCTCGCACGACCATGGCGCCAGTTGGGGCCCGATCGAGACCTTGTTCGATCGCGAGGGCACCTTCGTGCGCCAGCCGCTGGTGGTGCTCGATGACGGCAGCTGGGTATGCCCGATCTTCCTGTGCCGCAGCGTGCCGGGCGAGCGTTGGAGCGGTAACGACGACGTCAGCGCCGTCATGGTCTCGCGCGATGCGGGGGAGACCTGGACGATGCACGAAGTGCCCGACAGCACCGGCTGCGTGCATATGAATGTGCAGAAGCTGGCCGACGGCAGCCTATTAGCGCTGTATCGCAGCCGATGGGCCGATAACATCTATGCGAGCCGTTCGACGAACGGGCGCGATTGGAGCGCACCGGTCCAGACGACGCTGCCGAACAATAACGCGTCTGTGCAATTCGTCACCTTGCGCAACGGCCATCTGGCGCTGGTGTACAACCATAGCGATGCATCGAATGCGACCGGGCGTCGCAAATCGCTGTACGACGATATCGAAGACAGCGAGGAAGACCCGAATGCCCCGTTGCGCGATCAGTCGGCGTCTTCCCGCGGCACGGCGTTCTGGGGGGCGCCACGCGCACCGATGTCGCTGGCCATCTCCACCGACAACGGCGCGACCTGGCGTACGCGGCATCTGGAACTCGGCGATGGTTTTTGCCTGACCAACGATTCGAAGGGACAGCGCAATCGCGAATACTCCTATCCCTCGATCATCGAAGCACCCGACGGCTCGCTTGATATCGCCTATACCTTCTTCCGGCAACGGATCAAATACGTCAACGTCCGCGAATCCTGGATTCAGGGCTAAACCGGGCGCCGCCGCGTTACCATACGCCCTAGGGCAGCGTCGATCCGGCGCTCGTGCGCGTGACGCTACGCGCGCGAGCGCGTCGGCGTGCTCGACGCATAGGCGGAGGCGTGAACGAAAATATGAAAGTTGCAAAGCGCCGTGAGGCGATGTTGGAAGCAGTCCTGGGCGGCATGACCGATGTCGGCACCTTGTGTTCGCATTTCGGCATGTCGGAGGCGACAGTTCGCCGCGATCTCCGTGCGCTCGCCGAAGATCGCCTGATTTTGCGCACCTATGGCGGCGCGGCGGTCGTCGAGACGCATGAACCGGAAGCGACACTGGCGGAACGGGCGGATAGCGGGCGCGATCAGAAAGACTGGATCGGGCGGGCCGCTGCCGCCCATGTCGGCAGCGGCGATACGGTGTTCCTTGACGGGGGAACGACGACGGCGGCGCTCGCCCGGCACCTGGCGACGCGTACCGGGCTGCACGTCGTCACGAATAATCTGTTGGTCGTGTCCGCCTTGGCGGCAAGCGACTGCCGGCTGACGCTGATCGGCGGCGACATCCGCCCGTCGAGCATGAGTACGCTCGGGCCGCTCGCGCAACTGGCGTTGAGCCGCATCACCGTCGACAAGGCCTTTCTGGGCGCCGACGGGGTGGTGGCGCAACGCGGGCTTTGCGAAGCGAGTGCCGAGCAGGCCTATTTAAAGGAATGCGTGACGCGGCAGGCGGCGCACGTCTTCGTGCTGGTCACGGCCGACAAACTCGGGCGGGCCAGCCAACAGCACTGGACGCCAATGGAGCGGCAGTGGACATTGCTCACCGATTCGGCGGCCACGCCGACGGCCCTGGCGCCATTCAGTCGGACCCCGGGCGTCGCCGTCGAACTCGTGGGGCAGGAAAGCCGGATGGCGATGCCGCCGCAGTTGGCCGGCTGATGCCGGCTCGCCGCGGCAAGACGGGTTCGGACGCCATCACTGTGACGACACCTTGGAGAATTCTGTGATAACCGATGCTTCCCCCGACGAAGTCGGCCATGCCGTGGTCAGCGGCGTCTCGTCGGGCATCGGCCTGGCGATCGCGCAGCGCCTGTTGGCCGATGGCTGGCAGGTCACGGGACTGTGCCGTTCGACCCGCGTCGAGGCGCTTCAAGACCGTGCGACACCTGGCATGCTGCGGATCGTGTCGGTCGATTTGGCCGATCCGGTGCAGCGGCGCGTCGTAGCGGCGGACTTACCCGCGGCGGATGCATTGGTACACGCGGCGGGCCTGATGCGTACGGCGCCGGCCGGCGCGCTCGACCCGGCGGCGTTGGCTGCCATGTGGGAAGTGCACGTCGCGGCAGCGGCCGATCTCGCCGACGCGCTGATCCCCAAAATGACGCAGGGCGGACGTGTCGTGCTGATCGGCAGCCGTACGGCAAATGGGGCCGCGGGACGTAGCCAATATGCCGCTACCAAATCCGCCTTGGTCGGCATGGCGCGCTCCTGGGCTGCCGAGGCAATCACGCATGGCGTGACCGTCAATGTCGTCGCGCCCGGCGCCACCGATACGCCCTTTCTGACGGGCGCCGGCCGGACCGGTACGCCGCCGAAAATGCCGCCGCTGGGGCGCTATGTGCAACCGGACGAGGTCGCTGCTTTGACTGCATTTCTGCTCAGCGAGGCGGCTGCCGCGATCACCGGTCAGCAAATCGTCATGTGCGGCGGCGCCTCGCTGTGACGGTGGATATGCCTTAACCCAGCGTGAATCTGTCGCGCGTCGACGTATAGAGCGACGCACCGAAACGTCCCACCGGCTGAAAGTCGTCCAGCCGCACATGCCATTTTTCGTCGTCGATCAAGCCTTCGCGTGCGTGCAGGCACTGCACTTCACCGATAAAAATATGGCGACTCGCCGTCTCCAAGGTCTGCCATAACGTGCACTCGAACGCCACCGGCGCCTCGACGATCCGCGGCGTGCGAATGCGCGCGGACGCGGCCGGCGTCAGCCCCGCATGCAGCAGTTCGCTCTGATCCGATGGGAGACGGTCGCCACATCGATGCATCTTCTCCGCCATCGCCTCGTCGCTGATATGCACGACGAATTCCTTCTCACGCGCGATATTGACGGCCGTGTCCTTCAAGGCACCACTGTCGTGCGCATTGATGCTCACCATCAGAATCGGTGGGTCCTCGCCTAGCATATTGAACATCGAAAACGGTGCGGCATTGACGATGCCCCCGGCGCTCAAGGTGGTGACCAACGCGATCGGACGCGGCACGATGAGGCTTGCCATCAACTTGTAGCGTTGATGGGCGGTGAGGGTGTCGAACGGAACAAGCGTTGTCATGGGCGTTCTCGTGGAAGAGGGGTCAGGCCAGGCCGAGCATTTGCGCAAGGGTCTTTTCGCCTTGCGGACCGTTGAGGTCGATCCGTCGTTCGATCTCGCTGAGATGCGCGGACATCAGTGCGATCGCACCGGTCGCGTCCTTGTCCGCCAGGCACTGCACGATGGCAGTGTGTTCGTCGTGCTCGCACGGCGCATTGCCCGGCGCCTCGTATAAACCAACGATCAGCGAACAACGCGAGATCAATTCCTTCAGATAGCGGAGCAATATCGGATTGCCCGCCAGCGCCCCCACTTGCAAATGAAAATCGCTGGCGAGGCGCGCCCACGCAGGTTGATCGAAGCGATGCATGGCGTCATGCTCGCGCGCCAACTGCTGGCGCAGCATTTTCAGATCGCGCGATGTCGCCCGTTCCACGGCCAGTTCGACGAGAACGCGTTCGATGGCTCGACGCGCCTCGAAGATCTCGCGCGTCTCCTCGGGCGTCGGCGCGCTGATCGATGCGCCCTTATTAGGTCGGATCGTGACGATACCCTCGTGCGCCAGTCGTTCGAGCACGCGACGTACGACGGCCCGTCCCACGCCGAACAATTCACAGAGTTCCGGTTCCGGGAGCTTCGTGCCGGGCAACAGACGGTGATGCATCACGCCGTCATAGATCGCCTGATAGATGGCGTGGTCCGAGCCGGCATCGGTCGACTCGGTGGCATCTGCTGGAGAGGCCGCGGCGCGGCGGGAAGAGGTAGCACGATCCATCGTCTTGCCAGAGCTGTACGTAAATGTAGTGAACGGGTACCAAGAAAACACGAAGCACCGTCGGCGCCGGCCGCTGCTTTATCCTGCAACGGCCGGCGATCGCGTATCGCTATGCGGTAACGCTGTCCATATGCCGGGCGATCGCGCCCGGTGTCGTGATCCAGACGTCCCCGTCGTGACGCGCCGCTGCGATATGACGCAGCGCCCGACGCAAATGTCGGAGCCGATAGGGTTGTCCGACAAGATAAGGATGTAGCGCGATGCCCATGACCAGACCTTGAGGCTGGCGTGCACGGGCCGCCTGTTCGCGCATTTCGTCGAACTGGTCGATGATCATGTCGGCGAAGTGGCGGCCATCCATCTTGCGGCCGACGATCATCGGGATATCGTTCAACTCTTGCGGATAAGGGATGGACCACAGCGGTCCGGACGCGGTATGCATCGACGTCGGTCGATCGTCGTGACACCAGTTGAGCGTATAGCGATAGCCTGTCTCGTGCAACAGATCCGGCGTCGCGAACGACTCCGAGATCCATGGCGAAAGCCAACCCGCGGGTGTCACGCCGCTTTCCGTGGCGATCCGCTTCCGGCAATGCGCCAGCAAGGCGCGCTCGGTCTCCCGATCCAGATCGCTCTGCCGCATGGCGTTGGTGTGACCATGGCCGATCAACTCGTCGCCACGCGCGACGAAAGCGGCGATCAGCTCGGGGCAGTGATCGTATAGCGCCGTATTGAGCAGCACGCCCGAAGGCAAAGCCAGATCGTCGAAGAGATCCAGGCAACGCCAGGCCCCCACGCGGTTGCCATACTCGCGCCAGCTGTAGTTCAGGACATCTGGCTCCGGAGACACCGGCCCCAACGCCGCGCCCATTCCGCTGCCGAACGCGAAATGCTCGATATTGAAACCAAGGTAGACCGCCAGCGATTTGCCACCCGGCCATTGCACCGAGGGGCCGTCATGGATCCCGTGATAAGCAAAACGATCGGGCGTCCGCAACGGTGTGGTCCATGCCGACGTGACGGATGCGTCCGCCTCGGAAAGGGCGCTTGCAAGATGGGGCGGCGCTAGCGTCATAGTTTTTCTGCAAATGATAAAAGTGGGCAAAGCGACACCGTGCGTTCCTAGTGCGCGACGCCCCAAAGAAGCGCATCGCCGCACCACGACCGTGCTGATATTCCAGAATCATGCCGTGCACGAGCCATGCCACGAATCGTCAGCAATTTGCGTGCGAGATCGTTGACGATCTGTCGTCGAAGGTGAGGAAGCCCTGTATTCACGGGACCTTACACGATTGCGCGGGCGGCTAGCGCATCGATCGCTATCGCTGATGGCATATGTCTTGCGTTTGCATGTCGAAACTTCGGTGCGCGCGTCGCGCATCGTCCAGGCAGGCGCTTTTTAGGGAGCGATCGATGCAACATGCCGCACCGGCCGATATCGAGTTGGTCAGCGTCACGAAACAATACGGCGACGCGCTCGCCGTGAAAGCGATCGATCTGAAGATTCCGGGTGGCCAATATTGCTGCCTGCTCGGCCCGTCCGGCTGTGGCAAGACCTCTACTTTGCGCATGATTGCCGGCCATGAAGCGGTCAGTGAGGGCGATATTCTGATCGGCAATCGCAACGTCACCGATGCCCCGCCGACCGCGCGCGGGACGGCGATGGTGTTTCAAAGCTATGCCTTGTTCCCCCATCTGAGCGCCTTGGACAACGTGGCCTTCAGCCTGAAGATGCGCGGCATCGACAAAACAGCCCGTCGCAAACGCGCGGCGGAACTGCTCGACCTCGTCTCCATGAGCGCGTATGCGCATCGACTGCCGGCACAGCTGTCCGGCGGTCAGCAACAGCGTGTCGCACTGGCGCGCGCACTGTTGAACGAGCCGCGCGTGTTGCTGCTCGACGAGCCGCTCTCGGCGCTCGACCCTTTCCTGCGCGTCCAGATGCGTACCGAGTTGAAGCGCTGGCAGAAGGAGTTGGGCATTACCTTCGTACACGTCACGCACTCGCAAGAAGAAGCGCTGGCGCTTGCGGATCTGGTCGTCGTGATGAATCACGGGGTCATCGAACAGTCGGGCACCGCGCAGCAGGTGTTCAATCGCCCTCGCACGGCATTCGTCGCGCGATTTTTGGGCGGGCACAATGTCGTGGCGTCAGGTGGTCGGCATTGGACGGTACGCGCCGACCATCTGCGTATCACGCCCGTGGGCACCGGCGCATCCGGCTTCAGTGCGGCAGCATCTGGCGCCAGCCTCGATTGTGCGATTCGCGATATCGAATATCAGGGCACGCATTTGCGCATGACCTTGGCGCCGTCGGGTGCGCAGTCCAATCCGTCGCGCGGCGAACGGGACGCCGACGCCGAGCTCGTGGCGCTGTTGCCGGACGACGCCTTCGATGCGTCGACCTTCGCGATCGGCGCCCCCGTGACCGCCTGGTGGCAGCCCGAGCATGCTCATCCGCTGGAAACTGCCACTGCCTGATACGGCGCCGCGCCAAAATTGTTTTTCGTGGTTTCGCTCTGCTTCCTGATCAACTCGTTTGGAGACCGTAATGACGCAACGCCACTCGCCGCCCCTCGAATCGTCCATCGTGAGTGCGATTTCGGAGCAGCCCAGCACGGGGGCGGCACGCGACCCGGATGTAACACACGCCGGACACAGCCGAGCAGGCGGCCTCTCGCGCCGGACCTTCCTCAAAGGCGCCGCGGCCGGGGCGGGCATCATCGGTTTTCCATACGTGCATGCGCAGGAAAAGGTCACATTGCGCTACGTCGGTACGGCGGTCAATCAGAGCGCCGATATCGCGAAGAAGTTCCAGCAGGATACCGGCATCACGATTCAATACATCTCGCTGACGTCCGATGACGTGACCAAGCGCATCATCACGCAACCGAACTCCTTCGATATCTGCGACACCGAATACTTTTCCCTGCCGAAAATCGTTCCGGCAGGCGTGTTGCAGGGGATGGACGCGAAGAAGATCAAAAACGCCGATCATATCGCGAGCTTGTTGACGCGCGGCCAAGTGGCCGGCAAAACGGTAGGCGACCAGGGCACGGCGCCGAAGAAAGTCATGTATCTGGACGGTCAGCGCAGCACGGCGTTTTCCAAGACGCCCACGGAGTGGATGACGCTGATTCCGACAACCTATAACGCCGATACGCTCGGCATCCGCCCGGATCTGATCAAGCGACCGATCACGAGTTGGGCGGAATTGCTGAATCCAGAGTTCAAGGGGCGCGCGGCGCTGCTGAACATTCCGTCCATCGGCATCATGGACGCCGCGATGGCGATCGAAGCGCAAGGGCATTTCAAATACGTCGACAAGGGCAATATGACAAAGCCTGAAATCGACCAGACGATCAAGATCCTGATCGAAGCGAAACGCGCAGGGCAGTTCCGTGCCTTCTGGAAGGACTTCAACGAAAGCGTGAATCTGATGGCATCCGGTGAAGTGGTGATTCAGTCGATGTGGTCGCCGGCCGTCACCAAGGTACGCACGATGGGCATCGCCTGCACGTTCCAGCCGCTGAAGGAAGGCTATCGCGGCTGGGCGTCCGGCTTCGGTCTGCCGAAGACGTTGCAAGGACGCAAGCTCGATGCGGCCTATGAATTCATCAACTGGTTTCAGGACGGCTGGGCCGGCGCCTATCTGATGCGTCAGGGTTATTACCCAGGTGTCACCGATACCGCACGCAAATTCATGCAAGCATATGAGTGGGATTACTGGATGGAAGGCAAGCCGGCCGCGCAGGATATTCATGCACCGGACGGCCAGTTGCTGGAAAAGGCCGGGACCGTGCGCGATGGTGGCAGCTATGACCAGCGGATGAGCGCCGTGGCCTGCTGGAACGCCGTGATGGACCAGAACATCTATCTGGTGCAGAAGTGGAACGAGTTCATTTCGGCATGAGCGAAGTCGCACCGAACCGCACGCACGCCCCAGGTGCCGGGGGCGAGGGCCGTCACACGCTCGACGCCAATGGCGGCGCACGAGGGCGTCGGCGTTTCGGTGCGCCGGCCTGGTTGCAGGTGACGCCGCTGACCTTGGTCTTTGTCGTGTTCTTCCTGGTGCCGCTGATCATCACGCTGGTCGTCAGTTTCTGGAACTACAACGAATACCAAGTGATCCCGGGCTTCACGCTGAAGAACTACGCCATGGTCTTCGACGGCTGCTTCTCCGGCTCCGGCGGTCTATGCGTCACGTTCCGCACGTATTGGTCCACGATATCGTTGACCGCCATCACCTGGCTGATCACGTTGCTGCTGGGCTTTACGATTGCGTATTTTCTCGCCTTCCATGTCCGCACCGTGGCAATGCAGACGGTGCTGTTTCTGCTCTGCACGATTCCGTTCTGGACGTCGAACGTGATTCGGATGATCTCCTGGATCCCGCTGCTGGGCCGCAATGGACTGGTGAACGATGCGTTGCTCGGGCTCCATGTCGTCGATCAGCCGGTGGAATGGTTGCTGTACTCGCGGTTCTCGGTGGTCCTGGCGTTCGTGCACCTCTATACCTTCTTCATGATCGTGCCGATCTTTAATGCGATGATGCGCATCGATCGCGGACTGCTGGAAGCGGCGCGCGACGGCGGGGCGTCGCCCTGGCAGGTCGTGCGGCATGTGGTGCTCCCGCTCTCGCGCACCGGCATCGTGATCGGGTCGATCTTCGTCGTCACCATCGCGATGGGCGACTTTCTCACCGTCGGCGTCATGGGCGGGCAGCAAGTGGCGTCGGTCGGCAAGATGATTCAGGTACAGACCGGCGATCTGCAATTTCCCTTGGCGGCGGCGAACGCGATCGTGCTGTTGATCGTCGTGTTGATGATGGTCTGGGGACTGACCCGTACCGTCGATATTCGCAAGGAGTTGTGAGATGAAACCCAGCGTCAAGCGGGTACGCGAACGACGGCCCGGCAGTTTTTATTGGCTGGCAGCGCTTTTCGCGCTATTCGTGCTGTTTCTCTACGGCCCGGTCATCACGATCTTCATCCTGTCGTTTCAGGGACCGCAGGGCGGCTTGACCTTCCCGATGCGCGGCGTGTCGCTGCATTGGTTCGCCTCGCTGGCTGACGGCTTAGGGGGCGTGGACGTCTGGGGCGCGTTCGGTCGCTCGATGCGGCTTGCCTTGATCGTCACCGTCCTGACGGTGTTCTGTTCCGTCTGCGCGGGCCTGGCCTTCCGTAAGGCGTTTCGCGGTTCGGGTGCGGTGTTCTATTTGTCGATCTCAAGCCTGATCATGCCGTCGATCATCGTCTCGCTCGGTATCGGCCTAATGTTCCGGCTGATCGATCTCGCTGTGAAGGCCATCGCCACCGCCTGGGGTTTTCAAAACTTCGCGGACAATTTCACGACGACGATGGGGCTTTACACATCGGCCTTGGGCGCCCATCTAACGTGGACTTTGCCCTTCGGGCTGCTCGTGATGTTCGCGGTATTCAATCGATTCAATCCGGCGTACGAGGAAGCCGCCCGAGATCTGGGCGCCACGCCGTGGCAAAGTTTCCGGCACGTGGTGCTGCCGATCATCGGCCCCGCGGTCATCGGCGTGGGGATGTTCGGTTTCACGCTGTCGTGGGATGAAATCGCGCGCACGTCGCAGGCGATCGGGGATCTCAATACGCTGCCGCTCGAATTGCAGGGGCTGACGACATCGGTCACGACGCCGGCGATCTATGCCCTTGGTACCGTCACGACGGTGCTATCGCTGACGGTCATGATCGGCGGTCTGTGCATCGTGCGCGCGCTGGCGTCGCGGCGGCGCCGCAAGGCGGGGTAGGATCCTCGCCCGGTATTTCGGCGCGTGGTCGGCCGACCGTTTTTGCGATACTCTTGGCCTTTCCTCGCTTTCCCTGATTCCTTGCTTCGATTCGGCTCGGGAGTTCATTGCGCCTCGCGCCTATCGTCATGCTTGCTGTCTTCCACGCTTTATCGCCTATTGTGCTGTTGATCGCCGTCGGTTATCTGGCCGGACGGGTAGGGTGGGTCAAGGCGACGTCGCTCGGCGACTTCTCCAATATCGTCTTTTGCGTGCTGGCTCCGGCCCTGCTGTTCCGGACGATGAGCAAGGTGCATATCGCGCAACTCGATTTTCGGCCGGTTGCGATCTACCTCAGTGCGATGTGGGTAGTGTTCTTCGCCGTGTTTCTGAGACAGGGGCGTAACCGACGCGGCGCGGTGATGGGTCTCGCCAGCACGTTTTCGAATACCTTGATGATCGGCGTACCGCTGGTCAATATCGCGTTCGGCGATGCCGGCCTCGTGACCTTGTTTGCCTTGATTTCGGTGCACTCCTTTATCATGTTGACGATGGTGACGATCGTACTCGAATTCGTCGTCGTCAATGAACAGTCGGCCGCGGCCGTCGCGGCGGGGGCACTGCCGCCAAGCGGTGTCGCGCGATGGCATCATTTGCTCCGCACCGTGGGCAAGGCGATGAAGGGGTCGATCCTGCACCCGATCCCCCTGCCGATTCTCTGCGGCATCGCGTTCGGTTTGACTGGTTGGTCGCTGCCCAAGATGATCGACGAGCCGATGCGGATACTCGGCAGTGCATTTTCACCGATGGCGCTCGTGCTGGTGGGCGTCACGCTGGCATCGAGTTCGATTGCGTCGGGAATCAAAGCGGCCTTCATGTTGAGCGTGATGAAGAACCTCGTGCACCCGGCGGTCTTTATCGTCATCGGCCTGCTACTCGGGCTGAATGGCGTGCCGTTCAAGGTGATGGCGGTGGTTGCATCGCTGCCGATCGGCGCGAACGTCTATCTTTTTGCGGTTCGCTACCGCACCGCAGAAACCGAGGTGACCGGCAGCGTGGCCTTATCGACGGTCATGGGCGTCGTCACCACGGCGCTGACGATGAGTATCGCGCAGTGGCTGCCTGAATGAAGGGCTTGAATGTAGGGCCGGCATAATGCCATCCGCTGACACGGGCGATGACGTTGCCTATCGGGAACGCCTCGCTGCGTGGGAGGATTGCCGCGACGACGCGGCACTTCAGCGGCAGAAGCAGTGCTGTTCGTGGTCGTCGACGATGCCGCAGGCTTGCATGAAGGCATAGACGATCGTCGGCCCGACAAACTTGAATCCGCGTTTCTTCAGCGCCTTCGACATCGTCTCGGAAAGCGGCGTGGTGATATGGCGCGTCACCCCATCGCCGCGCAATACCTTTCCGTCCGAGAAGGACCAGATGAAGTCGGCGAAGTCCTCGCCGTTTTGCGCCATCTCGCAAAAGATCTGCGCACCGCGAATCGTCGCGGCGATCTTGGCGCGAGAGCGGATGATGCCGGGATTTTCCAACATTCGCGCGATATCGGCTTCGCCGAAGCGAGCGACTTTCTTCGGATCGAAGCCGGCGAATTCGCTACGAAACGCATCACGCTTATGCAATACGGTAATCCAGGCGAGGCCGGCCTGGAACCCTTCCAACATCAGCAACTCCCATAACGCGCGACTGTCTCGTAACGGCTTGCCCCACTCCGTGTCGTGATAGGCCTGCATCTGCGGATCGTTGCCGGCCCAGACACACCGCGTGCGGGCGGCCGCGGGCGCGCTTTTTTGCGCGGGCTTCCTGCTGGTGGTTTGCGCGGGCTTCCTGCTGGTGGTCGTAGTCGTGCGCGTTGCTGACATAGGCTCCATCTCGTTCGATCGACAAAAAAATACGCCGTGGCGCCGACCTGCGGCGCCGGTCGGACGATATCAGCGGCCAATCATCGCGTTACGGATTTTCTCATCCGTCTTATATTGGCTCAATGCATAGACCGACCAAATTGCCGCCGGGATCCAACCAATCACGGTGATCTGGAGAACGAGGCAGATCAACCCTGCGATGGGACGTCCGATCGTAAAAAACTGCAACCAGGGGAGCAGCAAAGCGAGCAGCAGACGCATGACGTATAGGGCACGGAGCCAAGATGAAAGAGGCCCTAGGATAGCAAAACCGGTGCGCGGTGGAGACAATTCGTCGTCGCCGCTGAAAAGGCCGCGCCAGCGTGTCGCCGCATCCCGTATGGGCGGCGATGCTTCATCGTTCGCTCGACCCTTTGTGTTGCGGCGGGGAGTGAGGCGTCGATACACGGTAAACTGAGGGATTCTTCCCCTTGCCACGGTACCGCATGCCTGACATCGACTCTCTGCACCCGACTTTGCACCGCGCCTACGACGCCTTTCTCTTCGATATGGACGGTACGCTTCTCAACAGCATCCCGTCGGCGAATCGCATTTGGACGACGTGGTGCCACAGGATGGGCTTGGATCCCGACACGGTGATTCCGCACCTGCACGGCGTCCGCGCGATCGATACCGTCAAGCGTTTCGCCCCCGCCGGCACCGATGTCGAGAAAGAGGCGGCTTGGGTCACGGCTGCCGAAGTCGAGGATCTAGAGGGCGTCACCGCGCTACCGGGGATTCTTCCCTTTTTGGCGAGTCTGCCGCCGGCCAGATGGGCGATCGTCACGTCAGCCAGCGATGCGCTTGCGCGGGCACGCTTGGGAGCGGCAGGGATCGCGGTGCCACCGGTACTCGTGACGGCCGAGCAGATCCGTCACGGCAAGCCGGCACCGGACCCTTTCCTCCATGGCGCCCAGCGTTTGGGGTTTGCCGCCGCGGATTGTCTCGTGTGGGAAGACGCGCCCGCCGGCATTCGTGCCGGGGAAGCAGCCGGAAGCGACCTTGTGGTCCTCACCGCGACGCATGATCACCACCACCCGATGAACATCGGATCGCATCTGTCGGTCGTCGATTATCGCGGTTTATCCGCCCAGGTGGATACCGATGGCCGGCTCCGCCTGCGCAAAGCGTAAGCGCTGAGACGGCGCGTCCCGGATTGCCGCCCAAGCGATGAGCCGCAAATTACACGATACGACTCAAAAAATGAGCCGTATCGTGTAGAATGCGGTGCATGAATGCCTATTCCGCTTGGATCTGGCGCCATCCCCGCTGGCCCCACCTCGATTACGACGCGCGCCATTGCGATGCGACGTTCGCTGCCGCCTATCGCATGCATGGGCTTGTCGAGGGTAAAGCGTTCGCGATCGACTTGCAGCACACCAGTCCGGAAGTGTTGGAGGCGGTGTCAAACGACGTACTGTCGACGGCCGCTATCGAAGGCGAACGCCTATCAATCGACATTGTCCGTTCGTCCGTCATGCGTCGACTTGGACTGCACGCAAGCGGTCCCGCGGACCGACACGTAGACGGTTTGGTCGACGTAATCAGCGACGCCACAAGCGCCTGTGACCTCCCGCTGGATGAGGACCGGCTGTGCCGCTGGCAATCGGCGCTATTTCCGGGGGGAACCTCGGGCATTCATCGTATCGCCGTGGGCCGATACCGGGATCATCACGACCCGATGCAGATTGTCAGTGGCAGTCCGGGACAGGAGATCGTGCACTACGAGGCGCCGCCGTCGAAAGCCGTCCCCGCGCAGATGCAACACTTCCTGGCGTGGTTCAACGCGACCGCACCATCGGCGGTTGGGCCTTCCTGGCCGCCGATCAACGGCTTGGCGCGTGCAGCCATCGCCCATCTTTGGTTCGAGAGCATCCACCCCTTCGAAGACGGTAACGGCCGTATTGGCCGGGCGATCGCGGACATGGCTTTGGCGCAGCACCTACGCCCGGCACTGCGCCTTTATAGCTTGTCGCGTCAGTTGCTCGACGTGCGCGCGTCGTACTACGATTTTTTGAATCAGGCACAGCGGGGCGGTGTCGATGTCACGCTGTGGGTGCGGTGGTTTGCATCGCAATGTACGGCCGCTTTCGATACCGCGAGCCAGGCAATCGATCAAGCGATCGAGAAACGACGCTTTTGGGAACGTTATCCCGTGGCCACCCTCAATGCGCGTCAACATAAAGTATTACAACGCCTTCTCGACGACGGAGACGCCGGCTTTTCCGGTGGCTTGAACGCCGAGAAGTATCAAAAAATTACCGGTGTGTCGAAAGCCACCGCCACACGTGACCTCGTCGAGATGCTGGCCCTGGGACAAATCTGGAGCGACGGCGCCGGCAAGGCAATCCGCTACTACGTGAACGTGCCAGGCTGGACACACGGCATTCGCCGCTAATCGGTACAAACCCCCATTTCTTGCGATAATCGCAATCTTCCTTCGATAATCGGCGCAAATGCGCCGATCCCTGATTGCGAAGCGCAGGCGCATGCCGAATGATCGCATCGGTACGCAGGGCGCCGCGCGCATGTCGCCGCGGTGCGCTGACGACGCGTCCACAATACGGAGAAGAGAGATGGGAGCGCATCTGAACTTAAGCGGCGCCACACGCGTCCTTGCCATCATTGGCGATCCAATAAAGCAGGTGAAGTCGCCGGGCAGTGTGACCGATGCGCTCAACGCCCGCGGCCAGGATGCCGTCGTCGTGCCGATTCACGTCACCCCGCAGGATGTGAACGCCTTTATCGGCGCATTCGGTCTGTGTCGCAACGTCGATGGCATCATCGTCACGATCCCGCATAAATTTGCGACTTATCCGCACTGCGCCAGCGCGACGGAACGCGCCGACTTCCTCGGTGCGGTCAATATCCTGCGTCGAAATGCCGACGGCTCCTGGCACGGCGATATGGTCGACGGCATGGGGATGGTGGGCGGCATCGTCAAACAAGGGGGCGATCCCCGCGCCAAGCGTGCGTTGCTCGTTGGGGCGGGGGGCGCCGGCACGGCCATCGCCTTGGCTTTGCTGGAGGCCGGCGTGTCGTTTCTCGCCATCCACGATGCGGATGTCACGCGGCGCGATGCGCTGATCGACCGGCTGAGACAGCGTTTTCCCGACAATGTCGGCGTCGGCAGCGCCGACCCCAGCGGCTTCCGCTTGGTCGTCAATGCGACGCCGATGGGCATGAAACCGGAAGATCCCTTCCCGGTAGAGATAGACAAGTTATCGTCAGACACCTTTGTTGCCTGTGCGATTACCTCCCCACATGTGTCGCCGTGGATCGAAGCGGCGCGTGCGCGCGGTTGCAAGGGGAGCGTTGGCCTGGATATGTTCGCCGCGCTGCAAGATCTGATGGTCGATTTCCTGCTCGAATCGAAGCCGCTCACTTCGTAAGCGGAATCGCAATGCGCCGCTGCCTTAATCGTCATTAGTGGCGATGATACAGACGTGCGGCATTGCGGTTCGCATCATGTATGCCGATAAAAATCGATGGTCTGTTTCAAGCCATCGATCAAGCGGGTTTCCTGCAAGTTGGGGAACAAGGTCTGGAAAGCCTCGTCGACCGGAAAATGCGACGCGATCGGTAATGGCGTACCAGCGGCGTCGATGGTTGCATCGGGAACGATCTGAGATAGCGTCTCGATCACGGTTTCGATAGACGCGATGTGCCCGGCCAGCGTAAAGACGTGCGCACCGTCGATGGGATGCAGCAGGGCCGCCTCGTATGCGGCGGCAACGTCGTCGGCGAATATCAGTCCGGTCGTACCGGTAAAGGGAATGGTGTAGGCGGTGTGTGTCGCGGCGGCGCGGCAGGCGAGGCTAGGGCCGGCGCTGGAACCCGATTCGCGTCCTGCGCCATAGATGACCAGCGGCCGAAAGCCGATACTCAAGATGCCTGCGTCCGTCCGTCTACAACCACATTTCTTGTTAGTAATACGCATCAATTCGGCAACATTCCAAGACACTGGAAATCGAAAACGCGCCGTCACGCGACGTGAGAGCGCGCATGAGCGGGGGTAAACGATGTCATACGGCATCGGTCCATTTTTTTGAATTGTATTCCACTTACGATTAATATTCTTAAAAATGCGCAGGCAGATGCTATGCGAAAGTAACGGCGCGCTGCATCGGCCGGCATAAAGGAGCATGACGATGGAATCGCTGAAGCAAGACATATGGGATGAATCGGTCGATCTGCTGGTCTTCGGCGCGGGAGCGGGTGGGATGACGGCCGCGCTGATCGCGCAGCACGAGGGATTGAGCGTCATGCTGTGCGAGAAGACCGATAGCGTGGGCGGCATCACGTCCACGTCCGGTGGCACGACGTGGGTTCCGGGAACCCGCCAGAGCGAACGGGCCGGCGTGCCCGACACGGTAGAAGCCGCGCGCACTTTTTTGCACGCCGTCGTGGGCGATCGTGGCTTCGACGAGGCGCGCGAAGCCTTCCTGCAAAGCGGCCCACAGGCAATAGACGAGCTGGAACGCATCACCGATGTCAAATTCGTCGCGGCCGCGGCGCATCCCGACTACGTGAACGGACCGGGCGCGGCATTCGGCGGACGCGCGCTCGCCCCGCTCGCGTTCGACGGGCGACTGCTCGGCGAAGATTTCAAACGGGTGAGGCCACCGCGCAAGGAGTTCATGGGCCTCGGTGGCATGATGGTGCCGCGTGCGGATCTCGATGCCTTGTTATCGCCTTTTGCCTCCACGAAAAATTTGGTCCGAACGATGGAAGTGGTCGGTCGCTATATGATCGATCGCCTCAGTCATGCGCGCGGGACCCAGCTCGTCATGGGAAATGCGCTGGCGGCGCGACTGCTTTATAGCCTGCGAAAAACGAAGGTCGATATCCGCTTCGAGACGCCCCTTGTGGAGCTGGTGGTGGAGGACGGAAAGGTGACCGGCGCCATCGTCGCGCAGAGGGAAGGCGGTCACAAACGGATTCGTGCGCGCGAAGGGGTGGTCCTCGCGACCGGTGGCATCACACGCAATACGGCATTACGAAAACAACTGTTCCCCAAGGCCGCGACCTTGTCCTTGGCGCCAGAAACGCATACTGGCGACGGCATCAGCAGTGCGCTGAAAGCGCACGCCATGCTCGATGACGGGAAAGATAGCCCGGCGCTGTGGATGCCCTGTTCCGTTATCGGCGAGCCGGATGGCGAAAAAGGGCTCTGGCCGCATATTCTGCTCGACCGCGCGAAGCCGGGTCTAATTGCCGTCAATAGCCGCGGAAAGCGCTTTGTCAATGAGTCCGATTCGTATCATGACTTCGTGATGGGCATGTTGCGCGATCAAGGCGACGGCCAGAGCGTACCCGCTCACCTGATCGTCGATGCCGCCTTCCTGCGCGACTACGGCTTGGGCCTTGTCATGCGCGGGCGGAGTCGAGCCCGCATCGCCTATTTCAAAAAGGCCGGCTATCTGATCGAAGCGGATTCGCTCGCCGAACTGGCCGGAAAGCTCGGCGTGGATGCGAACGGACTACAAAAGACTGTCGATGAATACAATCGAGAGGCGGCGGCAGGACGCGATCCGGCGTTTCATCGCGGCAGCAGTCCAATGAATCGCTTCAACGGCGATGCCGCGCAAAAGCCCAATCCGTGCATCCGTCCCATTGGTGCTGGGCCGTACTTCGCAGTCACCGTTCGCCCCGCCGATCTGGCGTGCAGCGCCGGGCTGACGGGTAATGCCGATGGTCAGATCCTGGATGTGGACGGCCGGATCATCGACGGACTTTTCGCCTGCGGCAACGACCTCGCCTCCATTTTCCGCGGCACCTATCCGGGCCCTGGAACGACGCTAGGACCCGCATTGGTTTTCGGCTGGCGTATCGCAAAATTCGCCGCGCGACAGAAGGCGACGACGGACACGACGACGCTCACCCCGCCGGAGCAGGTCACTTCGCGCTCACGCGTGCTTGCTTGAGGACGCCGAAGACAACAATAACGATACGCCGTCGGCCGGGTGCATAACGGACGCATCAGCGGAATCCAATAAGCAGAAAACGCCGGGACCTTGCCCGGCATCAGGAGACGAGGATGACAAGTCAGACCAATGCAGAACGCAGCGCCATGCTTCCGCTGCGGAATCAGCGCATGGAAATAGACGGCCCACGCTCCGGACTCAGCGCCGATGAGCAACGATCCCGCGCGTCCGGCAACGATGCTTACGCGCGCCGTGCCGCGCTCGCCAGTTCAATCGGCGCGATTATCGACTGGTACGATTTCTTCCTTTACGGCACGGCGGCGGCCATGCTGCCAACGTTTCAGCAAATCGGCTTGTGGGCGCCTGCGTTGTTGGTATTGCTACGAGCGATCCAAGGGTTTGCGGTAGGAGGCGAGTGGGGCGGTGCTGCTCGCGGGATGCTGTTTCGTGGCTTGCCTTACCGGCCTGTGGAGCTATCGCTGGACCGTCGGTCGCGAATGAACGCGTGCACGACACCGTCCGTCGGGCACTTCAACGTACCGCCCAATCGACGACCTCGGCCTCTAGGATTGGTTGCAGCAATGCTTGTGCTTCGTACAAGACTGGGAGATAGCGGCTAATCATGTCGGCTTCGCTGACGTGCGATACATGCGTGGTAAGACAGAGCGCGCCGGCGAATTTGAAATCGCGATTCTTCAACGGCACGCCCATCACGCGCATGCCGATCTCCAACTCTTCATTGACGATGGAATAACCTTGCACCCCGGCGCGTCGCACTTCGGCTGTCACTTCGTCGATGCCTGTCTTGGTGTAAGGCGTCACGGCCGTCAACGCCTCTTCGGCGAAGTATTGATCGAGTTTAGTTTGCGTGAGGGTGGCTAGCAGAAGGCGCCCACTGGCGGTGCAATACATCGGTACGCGCGCGCCCACTCGAATGGTCGCGGACGACACGTGGCTATTGCGGCTTCGCGCGACGAAGACCATATGGTTGCCATCTCGGACCGCCACAGATGCATGTTCCTGCGTTACGCGGCTGACATGATCGGCAACCGGACGGACGACTTTCGGAAACTTCGCCGAGTCTGCATAGGCTTGCGCGATACCGAGCGTCTTTGCCGTCAACCAATAGTTTCGGCCGTCGGTCTCGGCATAGCCGTCATGAACCAAGGTCAGCAGAAACCGCCGAGCCGCGCTCTGACTCATATCGGCAAGCAAGGCGGCTTGCGGAACGGTCATGCGGGGAACCGATGCGGAAAAAAGCTGTAGCAAGCCGAGCCCTTTTTGCAGCCCGGATATGAGGTCACGTTTGTGAATATGCAGGGACTTCTTCACCTTGCCGTTCCGTTGAAGCGCGAATGACTGCGATTATCGCATGCCTCCTTCGGCAAGCGGAGGCGATACGCCAATTCCCTATGGCGATGACGGGCCGAAATGATGAATATCTTAAAAAGCCTCATGCAACCAGCAGCCCCTGCGTGCGCTTTCGTACCAGGGACGACCTTCGAGATGATTTATCGGATGCGCGACTCCACGTCCACCCTGACATTAGCGATGCATCCCGCGAGCGCCAGCGCTAAGCGCACCGGTACGGCGGATCAGGCGGGGGCAGGGGCGGCGCCGACATCGCTAGCGTGCGATCTGCTCGTCATTGGATCGGGGGCCGGCGGACTCGCCGCAGCCGTAACGGCAGCGAAGCTAGGCATGAAAGTCATCGTTATCGAAAAGGAAGGCCAGTTCGGCGGCACGACAGCCTGGTCTGGTGGCTGGATGTGGATACCACGCAATCCTCTCGCGCAAGCCGCCGGCATCGTGGAGGACATCGACATACCGCTGGACTATCTTCGCGCGGAATTAGGCGAGCACTTCGATGCAGCGCGGGCGCTTGCCTATCTGGAATACGCGCCGCAGATGGTGGCGTTCTTTCGCGCGCATACAGCGCTGCAGTTCGTCGATGGCAATATGATGCCCGACATGCACGGTAACACCCCGGGCGCTGCGACGGGCGGGCGTCGCCGGCGCGTCGCTTGCTGACGGCCGACGTGCCGGCCAGCGAAATGCGCGAGGGTGCAAGCGCACGCTGCGGAGAGGCAAACGCGCACGTATCTCTAGGTCGAGAGCGAGGCGGCGCCATCGGCAAGCAGCGCATCATCGGCGCCGTTGTAGGCAGCGACGGAGCAGGGGACGTGCACATCCACGCCCGACGCGGTGTCGTCCTGGCATGTGGCGGCTTTCCGCACGACACCGATCGGAAGAAAGCGCTGTTACCGCATGCGCCGTCCGGGAAGGAACATTGGTCCGCTGCATCGCGTGGCAATACCGGAGACGGACTGCGGCTTGGCGAAGCGGTTGGTGGCGTGGTCAATAGCGCCCTGGCGTCGGCAGCAGCAATGGCGCCGGTGTCCCTTGTCCCGGGCGCGAATGGTGAGGTAAGACATTTCCCCCATTTGCTGGAGCGCGGGAAGCCTGGCTTGATCGCCCTAACGCGCGGCGGCAAACGATTTACCAACGAAGCGAATTCGTACTACGACTTCATGGGCGACCTGATCGAGGCCTTGCCGCCGAAAGAAAGCGTCCAAGCCTGGCTGATCGTCGATCACCGTTTCATTCGTCGTTATGGATTGGGCGCGGTAAAGCCTCGTCCGCTGCCACTGCGACGATTTATCCGAAACGGTTATCTCAAATCCGGAGCCACCATTCAGGCTCTGGCAGAGGCGTGCGACATCGATCCCGTAGCGCTCGCGAAAACGATCGATACCTACAATGCGCAGGCACAGAACGGTAGAGACGAGGCCTTCCAAAAAGGTGAAACGCCGTACAACAAGATGCAGGGTGACGTGACAAATACGCTTCCCAATCCCTGTATGGCGCCATTACAAACCGCGCCGTTCTACGCCGTACGCGTGGTTGCCGGAAGCCTTGGCACGTTTGCCGGTCTGCAGACGAATCTCAACGCGCAAGTGCTTGACCGCGACGGCGCAGCCATCGACGGGCTATACGCCTGCGGCAACGACATGTCGAGCATGATGGAGGGATTTTATCCGTCGGGTGGCATCACCTTAGGGCCCGCCATGACCTTTGCGTTTCTGGCGGCGCATCATGCATCAGGCCAAACAGTAGGCGTAGTCGGCACAAAAACCAACTGATGCATCGCCTTTTTTACTGCTTCACTACAAGGAAAGACCACCATGTATTACGAACTGCGTACCTACACCATCGCTCCCGTCAAACTCGCCGATTGGTTGGCGCTCTATAAGCGCGAAGCGTTGGCAGTGCAACAGGAACACCTCGGTCAACTTGTCGGCTTCTTCACAACCGAGTTCGGCACGGTGAATCAGGTTGTGCATATATGGGCCTACACCAGTCTCGACGATCGCGCCGAGCGGCGAGGGAAGATGGCTTCCGATCCTCGTTGGCTTGAATTTTCCCGCTTGAACAAGGAGCTCGGCGCGATCCTGAATCTGGAATCGCGGATGATGAAGCCGACCGATTTTTCACCTTTGAAGTAATGAAAAAAACGGGCGCAGCAGGGCCCTGCACAGTGATCTGTCGCTATCCGTGGATATGAAGCGAATTGAACAGATCGGCGAGTCCGAGCCACAACAGTTGTACGCCGATACAGAAAATCGCGAATGCGAACAGACGCATGGCGACCTGGGTTCCTGTCGGCCCGAGCAAGCGCTCGATATGTGCGGCGAAGCGAACGCATAGGTAAATGGTCAGGCTCAGCAGTGCCAAGGCGATGGCGACACCGATGAAATGCACTGGCGCCAAACCGCTCCGCGGCGTACCGGTACCCAATGCGATGGCAACCGAAATGGATCCGGGACCCACCGTGATGGGCATAGTCAGGGGATAGAACGCCTTGGACTGAAGTTCGGTGCGTCGCCGCGAGAGTCGACGCGCCACGGCAGGCGCTGGGACGTCGGCAATATGCTCTTGCGCTGCCGAAGCGGTCGACTTACTCGCCGACGCAGGACTCGTGACAACGGCATCGGCGATCTCGGGATCAATGTCGCCATCGTCCTGGACCTCAGGCGATTGCAACAGGTTCCAACCGGCCATGGCAATGATCAAGCCGCCGGCGACACGCAATACCGGGATCGAAATGCCTAAAAAAGACAGGACGTATGCGCCGATGGACAGCGATGCCAGCAAAATGAAGAAGCTGTTCACCGCGACGCGACGCGCGACGTCCTCACGTTCGGCTTTACTCGCGTGCGGCAGCAGGCTCAGGATGATGAAAGCCGATGCCGGCGGGTTGATGATCGGAAACAGCGCCGCGAAAATCAGCAATATGGTTTCGGTGAGTTCGTGAACCACGCAAATGCATCCAAGTCAGGGGCAGCCGCGTTGCAGTTCGCAATTGGGCCGAATGCTCCGATTCTAAGGTATCCAGCCGTCTGGACGGTAAGTGATAGCGCGGTTGACGGGCATTTCACAGCATCAGTGCGTGTGCAGATTTACCGACCGAACCTATTTAACATAAGATTAATTATCAACCGAAATTTTTGTTAGCGTTCAATAGTAATGTCGTGCTTGCGATCAATTGAAATGTCGCACTGAGCTCGTTTTGGGCGCAAGCTAAGCGTCCACCGACCTTAGTTGCGAGCGCGCCATGGATAACTCTGGATCTATTACCATGAGCATGCGCGAACTTGGACGAATCAAGATCATCCAAGCCGTCATAGACGGCTTGTTGATGCCATGGCGAGCGGCTGAGCAACTCAAGCTCAGCGTGCGCCAGGTGGAACGTCTGTGTCGACGTTATCGCGATGAAGGTCCGGCGGGTTTAATCTCTCGCAAGCGTGCCCACGCGAGTAATCATCAATTGCCACCGGGCCTGGCGGAACGTGTTTTGGGTTTGGTTGCCAAACGCTATCTTGACTTCGGCCCGACCTTCGCTTGTGAGAAGCTACGCGAGGCGCACGGCTTTGATCTGTCGGTGGCTACCGTTCGTCGGTTAATGACTGCTGCCGGCTTCTGGGTTCCTCGCAAGCTCCGTCCACCGAAGATTCATCAGCCGCGCAATCGACGCGCGTGTGTGGGCGAGTTAATCCAAATTGATGGCAGCGATCATCGGTGGTTTGAGGAACGCGCGGCGTCGTGCGTATTACTCGTATTTATCGATGATGCGACAAGCCGATTGATGACCTTGCACTTCACGCAGACAGAGTCGACGTTTAGCTATTTCGAGGCGTTGCGCCAATACCTGGACAACCATGGCAAACCGATGGCGCTGTACAGTGATAAATTTTCGGTGTTTCGCATCAATGGCAATAGCAATGAGGAAAAGAGCTTTGGCAAAGGCATAACGCAGTTTGGTCGTGCTTGCTTCGAGCTTAATATCGACACATGGTGCGCGAATAGTAGCCAGGCAAAAGGCCGAGTAGAACGCGCAAACTTGACCTTGCAGGATCGATTGGTCAAGGAACTCAGGTTGCGAGAAATCAGCACATGACCATGCCTCGAAACGACGTACGGCAGAGATGTTAGATAATCTGTTGAACGGAGGTCGAGATGGGCGAAAAAAACGTACCGAATCGTCGCTACACGGAGGAATTCCGAGTGGAAGCGGCAAGGCTGGCAAATTCTGTTGGGCACAACGAGGCAGCACGTCGTCTTGGCGTGCCGGTGGCGACGATCGGCAACTGGGCACGCAAGCAGCAGCGTGAAGGTGCTGCGTCAGCGGCTAGCACGCCGGTGCCAACTAGTCGCGCCAAGCCGGGCGTCTCGGAGCTGGAAGCGGAGGTCAGTCGGCTTCGCAAAGAGTTGGCAAGTGCGAAACTGGACGTGGAGATTCTCTCAAAAGCGACGGTGGGTTCAATGGGTCGTCGCAACAGCCTCGCGTAGTTTATCGGCCGGAGACATGAAGCCCAAGGTCTTTCTCGGCCGTTCATTGAGGCGCGCTGCGATTTTGTTCAGTTGCGCCTGCGAGTATTGATCAAGCTGCGTACCATGGAGCAGATACTGTCGCAGAAGTCGGTTCGTATTTTCGTTGGTGCCGCGTTGCCAGGGACTTCGTGGGTCACAGAAGTAGACCTTCACATCCGTGGCGATCGTGAAGTCTTTGTGGTTTGCCAATTCCATGCCACGGTCCCAGGTGAGCGTCTTGCGTAGATGCTGCGGCAACCGCTTTACCTCGCGTTTAAGGCCCGCCACAACGCTCACCGTGTCCTTGCCTTTAACCTTGACGAGGATGGTGAACCTTGAGCGCCGCTCGACCAGCGTGGCGACGTGAGTATTGTTCGCGCCGCTGACAAGATCGCCCTCCCAGTGCCCAGGCACGGCGCGGTCGGCCGCTTCGGGCGGGCGCTCATGAATCGAAACAGCCCCAGCTATCTTGTTGCGCGCGCCCTTGGTGCTGGAGAAGCGCGAATGACGCATCTTGCGTTGCGTGCGCAAATGATACTGCAACTCTTTCTTTAGAACGCCGCGCGCCTGCACAAACAGGCTGCGATAGATCGTTTCGTGTGACACGCGCATCGACTCGTCATCGGTATATCGGAGCTTAAGCCAGCCGCTTACTTGTTCCGGAGACCATTCGCGAGAGAGCTTCCGTTCAACAGCGTAGCGCAAGCGCGGGTTGCGCTCCAGCAGGCAATCTTTGGGACGCAAGCTAACCTTCAAGGCTCTCTCATCGGCGTCCAGAGCCCGATAGTGGCCCGTTCCACCGTTACGCGCAATCTCACGCGAAATGGTGGATGGCGCACGATGCAACTCACGCGCTATGGCCCGAATGGAAAGCCCGGCTGACACGCCGCGCGAAATCTCTTCACGTTCACTGAGAGTCAATGCCCGCAACGATCGCTTGCGCACAGCAGGGCTGTAACCTCCGCATAGCCGGATTACGCCGTAGATCG